>CAZSQS010000044.1:0-31310 GCA_964608995.1 uncultured Smithella sp.
GTCGCTACACCGGATCGCAGCGCCTGCGGCGCCGCTCCCGGTGAGCTTTTCGTTACATGAAAATGAAGGCGCTCCGGAAATGATCATATTTTGCGAAGAATGCGGCGAAAGATACATTATCGAGGATGAAGACATTAAAGGGTCCGCTATGATTTTTATCTGTAACGTCTGTAATGAAATCATCCGCGTTCCGGCGAGAAAAGAGGCTGACGGCGCCGCCCCGGACAAGGTCAGCAACCAGACCAATAATGTTTGAATTATTTTAGAGGATTGAACATCAACCCCGATCAAACTGTTGCCAAAGGACGCTTTCAATGGACACTAAAAGTGAATTGTTTGATTTGAAAAAAGAGAAGCAGGAGTTGGACCAGTTCCTGTCAACCCTTGCCGATGAAGAAACGTTGACTTCACCCCCTCCGAAAGAGGACACTTTTTTCGACATCCCCAAGCCCACGCCACGTCCAACCGGATTTGATTTTGACGAAGCGGATCAGCGCTATGATCAGAAGACTACGCCGGCAAAGCCTGCCGATACTGAATTCGAGGAGATTTCTTTCGATAAGACACCCGTCAAACCGCTTGATTCAAAGCCAAAAATCACCTCATCGTTTTTACCGGTTGATGACGAGGACAAGCAGACAACACAGCCTTTGCACGCCATAAAAACACCGGAAGCCTTCAAAGCAGCCACCCCGCCCAGCAAAATGGACACAACCGTCGAAATGGCGGCAACAAAGCCTTCATTTGATATCGCGACCGAAAAGAAACCCGAATCCGTAGAGACTTTCGACTTTGCGCCTGAAACCGCCAAAAAGGGCAAAGGCAAATGGATTTGGTTTTTGCTGGGCCTCATCATTGCATTACTTGCCGTGTTGTTGTGGCTTTATCCGGATACTCCGGGCAGGGTGGGCAGCGCCATCCAAACAACCGTGTCCGGCGCACTGGGTGGTGCAGGCAAGGGATTATTCTCACCTTCCGTTTCGGACGTGAATCTGACCAATGTCCGTCAGCGCCTGGTGCATAATATCAAAATCGGCAAAAGCATTCGCGTCATCGAAGGGGTGGCCGAAAACCTCTCGAAAAAAGAAATCTCCAGAATCAAAATGGAAGCGGTGCTTTACGATTCCAACGGAACAAAGCTTACCACCAGCGAATCGCTGGGTGGCAATACCCTGACCGATGAAAAGCTGGAAAACCTAGATGCCAAGGCGATACAGACCGCCCTGCAAAGCGGGAAAGCCGCGAACGAAAAAATACCCTCCAAGGGCCAGGTGCCGTTCATGATCGTTTTCACGGACGAGCCGGCGGGTGTATTCAAAATGTCGGTTACCCCGGTAAACTTCAGTAAACATTGACAGGCGGCCACGCCCAATGCGTTCAAATGGGCGAATTGGGCCGGTAGAATCAAAAATGGGTAGTTGATGCGTCAACTGCCCATTTTTTCGTTTTTGCAGATATATCTTGCTATTTGTGGATTTTATCGGTAAAAGGCACTTCGGAATAGCGAAAGATATTGACCTTCCCACCTTTTCTTCATCGGAAATTTGTTAAGGATAAATCCGCTAATCAATTCATGCCCGTCGATGGCAGTATGTCTTTGGGGTTAGGCCTTTGAGACACCTTAGTGTGTCTGCAAAAGGTTTGCCCTTGCCAGTCGAAGAACGGTTTTTCATCACGGGAAACATATCAACAGTTGCTGGCAGCATAGAAATAAGGAAAAGAAATGAGTTTTGAGAAGTTTAAGTTGAATGAAAAAGTTTTAGCGGGGGTAAAGGCCGCCGGATACGCGACACCGACCCCCATTCAGGATCAGTCCATCATGCCCATTATGGAGGGACGCGACGTCATGGGGTTGGCACAAACCGGAACAGGTAAAACCGCCGCGTTTGCTCTCCCGATTTTGCACCGCCTGATGGCCGGCAAACGCGGAGCAGTCCGCGCGCTGATTCTGGCGCCGACACGGGAGCTGTCCGAACAAACGCATACAGCCATTATGCAACTGGGCCGGAAAACAGCATTAAAGAGCGCCGCCGTCTATGGCGGCGTCAGCATGAACCTTCAGCTTACGCGGATGCGTCAGGGCATGGACATCGTCTGCGCCTGTCCGGGCCGCCTGCTGGACCATATCGGACGCGGCACCATTGATTTGTCGAACGTAGAGGTGCTGGTTTTGGATGAAGCGGATCATATGTTTGACATGGGGTTTCTGCCGGATGTGAGAAAAATCATCGGACATCTGCCCACCCGTCGTCAGACGCTGCTTTTTTCCGCGACCATGCCGGATGAAATCCGGCGTCTCGCCTCCGATCTGCTCAAGGATCCCGTGCGCGTTGAAGTGGCGCACACCGCGCCCCTTTTAACCGTGGCGCACCGGTTCTATCCGGTGCAGATGGCGGACAAGACGGCGCTGCTCAAGGATATACTGGCCAAAACCCTCACCGAATCCGTTCTGATTTTCACGCGCACGAAATCGCGCGCCAAAAATCTGGCCGAACAGCTGAACCGAACCGGTTATAAAGCAACGTCGCTGCACGGTAATTTGACGCAGCCCAAGCGGCAAAAATCGCTGGATGGGTTTCGCGACGGTCATTATCCGGTCATGGTAGCCACCGACATTGCCGCACGCGGCATAGACGTCACCCGGATATCCCATGTGATTAACTATGACATGCCCGACACCGTGGAGGCCTATACGCATCGCATAGGCAGAACCGGCAGAGCCATGAAAACCGGAGACGCCCTCACCTTTATCACGGGGCAAGACGGGGATCTGATGCGTCTGCTCAAGCGGTCGCTGGGGGAAAAGCTTCAGTATGATGCGGTTGAAGGGCTGACAGTGAGCCCTGCGCTTTGCGAGTCGTTTGCCGGGTCTTTCGCCAGTAAAAGCGCACCTTACGGACACAAAAGAGAATCTTCTTTTAAAGCAGGCAGGACGGAACGGCCCCGGCAGCGATCTTTCAGCGCCGCCCCGGGACGTCCCTGGATTGCCCGCGCCCCTCAGGCTGCATAAGCCTCCATCTGAATGATTGTTAAAATGACGTCAGGCCGGGCCCGATACTGCCCTGCCTGACGTCAGCAGCTGATCAATCTCAGCATCCTTGTCGGACCACAGGGTTTGCACCCACCGCTGAAAAGCTTCCTGAAACGCCTGATCGGATTCATAATCGCCCTGAAGAAACTGGGGCGGGATGTCACGGGTGTGTCCCCGCACGATAATTTCTTTGGCCCGGCCGCACAGAAACCCCCAAAACGTTGGAATCCCCTCCGGATAAACAATCGTAATATCCAGAAGCGAGCTGAACTTATCGCCTAAAACGCCCAGCGCCAGGGCAATGCCGCCCGCCTTGGGTTTCAGAAGGTGTTGATAGGGGCTTTTCTGGCTGTCGTGCTTTTCTTTTGTGAATCGCGTTCCTTCAAGAAAGTTCATGACGCTGGTGGGCTGACGGGTAAATTTCAGGCAGGCGTTTCGCGTGGTTTCAAAGTCCTTGCCCCGCTGTTGGGGGTGCTTTTTCAGATACGCGGCGCTGTGGCGTCGCAAAAAGGGGAAGTCCAGCGCCCACCAGGCCAGTCCCATCAGCGGCACCCAGATCAATTCGCGTTTGATAAAAAATTTCATCAGCGGGATGCGCCGGTTAAGCAGTTTCTGCAAAACAAAGATATCCGCCCAGGATTGATGATTGCTGATGACCAGATACCAGCCCGAATCGTTGAGCGCATCCAGTCCGCGAACATCCCAGCGCGTTTTTTGCGTCAGCGTCATCCATAACACATTGCAGGCTATCCAGTTTTCAGCAATCCATAGCAGGATCTTATCGAGCCCCCGGGTAATCGGCGCCACCGGCAACATAAACTTCAACAGGGAAAAAAAGAATAAAAGCGATACCCAGAAAATAACATTTCCGATCAGCAAGCCCAACGCAAGGCAGCCGGTCAACCCCTCTTTCACTGTTTGCATAACCTGTCCCCTCTTCATAATTTAAACTCTTAACACGGCTTGGCACATGCGTCAAAGAATTCCCCCATGAATTCATATTTGAAAAAAAATAGCCCGTACCCGCCCACTGACTGCGGGCAAGCGGCAAATCTCATGATAATTATTGACAGGACTCTCAGTTCTGCTAAGTATGATGCCATTCGTGAAGCGTGTTTTAGCCATTGAGGCAATATTACGGCATGGCTGTCGAATAAAGAAATACTAACAGGAGGACTCAACAATGAATGGACAAAAAATACCGGGAAAAGCGATTTTTCTGGTTGTGGTCATCGTCATGCTGATTGTGTTATTTTCGGCAACCTATTTCGGGATAGACGCAGGAGACCGGGGGGTGGTGTTGCGATTTGGCAATGTCAACCGCGTGGTGGAACCGGGCGCCCGGTTTAAAATACCGCTGGCCGAAGAAGTCGTCCGCATGACGGTTCGTGTTCAGAAGACCTCGACGAAAACGGAAGCCGCCAGCCGCGACATGCAGACCGTTCAAACCACGATGGTGCTCAACTACAACATCGATCCGCTCAGGACAGGGGAGATGTACGCCAATATCGGCCTCAACTACAACGAGCGCGTGATTGATCCGGCCGTCAAGGAAAGCTTCAAGGCGGCAGCCGCACGTTACACGGCGGAAGAATTGATCACCAAACGTGAAACCCTGAAAACGGAAGTGCGCAACTATCTGCGGGATCGGCTGACGGTTTACGGCGTCCAAGTTGTGGAGCTGTCGATTACGGATTTTGAGTTTTCCGCCGAATTCAACCGGGCGATCGAGGCCAAGCAGACGGCGGAGCAAAATGCGCTTCGGGCCAAACGGGATCTGGATCGCATCAAGGTCGAAGCCGAGCAGAAAATCGCCTCCGCTAAAGCCGAAGCGGAATCTCTGCGCTTGCAGCGACAGGTCATTTCACCGGAGCTCATTGAGCTGAGGCGCATTGAAGCCCAGATGAAGGCCATCGAAAAATGGGACGGCAAGCTGCCCAACGTGACCGGCGGCGCGACACCGTTTATTGCCGTGGACAAGCAGCGATAAACGTCTGTCGCGGACGGGATAGACGGACGAAACGATGCTCAAGGTTGTCGATAGCGAAAGGCTGATCGCCAGATACGCGAGGCACTTTGCCCAAAGCTTCAGAGCATTCACGGATGAAAAAGTCAAAGTGAAGCTCGGGCATCAGGGCGCGAGTTTTGGGGCGAAGGTTCTGTGGTCAAAGCGGCTGAGAATCTGGTCATTCTGCCAGACGGTGTCAGGCGCGCGTTACGGCAATGCCTTCGGAACAAACAGGCCCGCACCGGGCCGCGATCTTCCCATTACCGCTGAAATCAATTTCCCCTGGTCGGGCATTGACCGCAAAACGGGAGGCGCTTTCGCCACGGACGCCTGGGGTCGGGTTTTCGCCGTTCACCGGGGGAAAATCGGCGGCGGGAAAAAAGGCATCGGCAAGTCCCTTTTTGAAGAAACCTATCGGGGCCTGTGGACCTGGATGGAAGACGGGGATACGCTGGCGCGCGTCGCCGTGATCGGCGCACTGCAAAACCCGCGCTTTGCCATGCAGACCTCCCTGTTCATTCGAAAAATCGGCTGTCTGAAATCAGCGGTTTTATGTGACGTTCAGACCTCCCTTAATTTCTCAGAGGTGTCTTTCCGCGAAGATCTGATCGGGGTGCCGCCATCGGCGCCTACTTTTGATGTGGCCGCCGCCTGCGACCGCGATGTGGTGGTCAGCCAGTTGGCGTTTCTGCTTTCGCGCTGGAAATACAAAATCGGCAATAACGCCGATTGCGAGTTGTTTCTCATGCATCCGCAAACGCGCGCCGTCACCCATGTGATCGCGGTTTCCGACGGCGCATCCGAAACAAGCATTTATGCAACGGCAACGCGGCTGATGTTGCAACGCACCGCCGACATCCATGCCCCCTTGGCTGTGATGCTGCTTCCAGAGGACAAGATGAATCAGTATGTTCAGCCGCTTCAGCGCATCGGTATCATGGCTTTGGCCTATGGCCTGGAAAAAGAGAGAATTGTTTTCCCGGGTCTGGAGAAAATCAGGCTTGACCAAAATATTCAGATATGAAAATATAAACACGACTTCAGCGATAAGGCCGATTATTTAGATCCATTTTTTCGAAATGATCCCCGGAAAGGAACCGAGATGGTGACGGAACGAAGGAAACGAACAAGAGTTCCTGTAGGGTTTGATCTGAATATCCTCATGCAAGACCACCCCATCGAGGTTAAAACACGCAACCTCAGTCTGACCGGTGTGAGCTTCACCTCAGCGCACACCTTTGAGCCCGGCAAGCGTTGCCTGGTCAACCTCAAGCTCAACGCGGATGTTCAGTTGAATATCGAAGGAAAAATTCTGCGCTCCCAAAACAGTGAAACCATCGTCGCTTTTATGGAAATGGACGAAGACAGTTTTTATCATCTGAAAAAAATTTTACAGTATAACGCTGCGGATTCCGATAAGATTGAAGAGGAACTGGGGCAACCGGCCTTTACCGGCTTGTCCGAATAGAGTCGATTCCAGGAGTTAGAAAATGCCCAAAATACCCGTATCCAAGCTTGAGCCGGGCATGATACTGGCCAAGCCCGTCATGGCGGCAAACGGCATGGTGATGCTCGGCGAAGGCACGGTGCTGAGCGACACCTGGATTGAGCGGATCTCGGATATGCAAATTCCGTCCGTCTTTATCGACGGGCCGGCCATTCAGACAATTCCCCGCGAGGAGGCTCTGGAAAGGCTTGAAGCACGCTTCGCGCTCGCAGGAGACAAACCCTTCATGTCCGCCGTCAAAAAGATTGTTCGGGAACATATTGAGGGCCTCTATGAATAAAATGGACCCCAAGCTCCTGCGTCATAAAGTGGAAAGCATCAATACGCTGCCAACCGTTCCGGGCGTGCTCAAACGTCTGTCCGCCGTGATTGAAAAGCCGCGCATCACCATTGTGGAAATCAGCGCGTTTATTTCCAATGATCCGGCGCTCACCACCAAGGTGCTGAAAATGGTCAATTCCGCCATTTACGGATTTCCCGGAAGAATTGCTTCCGTCTCCCACGCCACGATGCTCCTGGGGCTAAACGTCATCAAGGGGCTGCTTCTGGGCGTTTCGGTCTTTGAGCTGATGCAGAAAACCATGAACGGCCTGTATGAACATTCTCTGGCATGCGCCATTGCGTCGCGCATCATCGCCCAGAAGAAAAATGTGAAGGAACCTGAAGAAGTGTCCGTCGCGGGACTTCTGCACGACATCGGCAAAGTCATTCTTGTTCTGGAATTCGCCAGCGAGTATGAAGCCGCCATGAAAGAGGCCCAGGAAAAGGGGCTGCCGATCTTCGAGGCGGAGAAAAATCAGTTCGGCGCCACGCACGCGGATGTCGGCGGCTGGCTGGCGGAAAAGTGGCGTTTCCCCCGCAATCTCATTGAAGTCATTGAATTCCATCACCGCCCGGCCCTGGCCAAAAACGCACCGCTGGAGACGGCCATTGTTCATACCGCCGACATGCTGGTGCGCGCCCGCGGCTTTGGCTTTGCCGGAGAGGATTTCGTTCCGGAAGTCAATCCGATCGCCTTTGAACTCCTGAAACTCTCTGATCAGGATATCCGGGACGTGTTGCGCGAAATGGAAGACAACATGGAATCCGCCGAGGATATCTCATAAACCCTATGAAAACCGTGGTGGTCGTCTGTAAAGATGTCATTTTAAACAATTTCATCTCGCGTGCCTTAAAAAATACCTATCAGATCGTTTCCTTTCACAGCATGCCCTCCGCGCTCGATTACATCTATAACGCCATTCCCAACCTCATCGTGCTGCATCTGGCCGATGATGATCCGGCAGGCGTGATGGTGTTAAACGATTTGAAATCCGATCCGATCTTCCATCAGCTGCCCGTTCTCGCCGTGCTGCCGGCCGATTACACTCTCCGGGACTGGCAAAATTTAAGTGTGGAGGACTACATCCGCCAAAGTGAGCTCGAAACGGATTTCACGGCGCGCGTCGATCTGTCCATTTTGCGCTCTGAACGGATTGTCGAAATCAATCCGCTGACGAGGCTCCCGGGCAACATTTCCATCAACAAGGAAATCCAGGAGCGCATCGACGCCGGCGCGGAATTCGCCTTCGGTTATGCTGATCTGGATTATTTCAAACCCTTCAATGACTGTTACGGATTCAGCCGGGGCGACGAAGTCATCAAGATGACCGGCCGGATTATCCTGGGGGTGGTCAAAAGCAAACAGCCGCAGGGGAGCTTTATCGGACACATCGGCGGGGATGACTTTATTTTTATTATTGATTCTGCCCTCGCCGAAGAGGCGGCCGGGGAAATCATCAAAGCCTTTGACAGCCTGATTCCGGGCATGTACGATCCGGACGACATGAAACAGGGATATATCCAATCCTTCGACCGCAAAGGCAAAGCGGCAAAATATCCCGTCATGGGCATTTCCATCGGACTGACCGAAACGCGCCGCCGCGAATTTACGCATTACGGAGAGATGACGGAAATTGCCGCCGAGATGAAAAAATTCGCCAAACAGTTCAAGGGAAGTTGCTACCGAACCGACAAAAGACAAACTTCTGACGCAAAAAAATCATCCTGACACAAAGGGCTTCAGCGCCCGGGCGGGAATTTTTCAGGTCACCCCCTCAGGGTTTGCGTGTGATCCACGATTGCGATAAATGACGTTTTATTGTAGGCAATGCCCCTATAAATTCAGAAAGGTCAGGAATACATAAAAAATGAAACAAAAAGTTACAGTCATAGGAGCGGGAAATGTCGGCGCAACCGCCGCGCAAAGGCTTGCGGAAAAAGAACTCTGCGACGTCGTACTGATTGATATTGTCGAAGGGGTGCCGCAGGGGAAAGCCCTGGATCTGGCTCAGGCGGCGCCGATTGAAAAACATGACGCGCACCTCACGGGCGCAAACGCCTACGAGGCCTCCGCCGGTTCGGATATCGTGATCATCACGGCGGGCATCCCCCGCAAGCCGGGCATGAGCCGGGATGATCTTCTGGCGACCAACCGCGCGATTATGAAAAACGTCGCCGGTCAGGCGGCCAAATATTCCCCCGGCGCGATTTTGATTATTGTCAGCAATCCCCTCGACGCCATGTGCCACGTGGCGATGGAAGAGACGGGATTTCCCAAAAACCGCGTGATCGGCATGGCCGGCGTGCTCGATGCCGCGCGCTTCCGGGCGTTTATCAGCACAGAGCTGTCGGTCTCCGTCGAAAACATCTCTGCGCTGGTTTTGGGCGGGCATGGCGACACGATGGTGCCCCTGCCCCGCTTTTCCACAGTGGCAGGCATTCCGATTACGGAATTAATGACATCTGAGCGCATTGAGGCGCTGGTGAAGCGCACGCGAAACGGTGGCGCCGAAATTGTCGGCCTTTTGAAAACCGGGAGCGCCTATTACGCGCCGGCCTCCGCCGCCGTCGAAATGGCGGAGTCCATCCTTAAAGATAAAAAGAAAATTTTGCCCTGCGCGGCGTATCTGGAAGGCGAATACGGCATTGACGGCCTTTTTGTCGGCGTGCCGGTCAAGCTGGGCCAAAACGGCATTGAGGACATTCTTGCGCTGAACCTGACGGCAGAAGAAAAACAGGCGCTTCATTCCTCTGCCGCAGCGGTGCGGGAGCTGGTTGACGCCATGAAAACCATGCCGTAAGGGCGCGCGGATCAACCCGGCATCCTGGTTACGCGGGCAGGCCGAAAGTAAAGCTTTAGTTACATGAAGATTGCAAAAGAAAAAATAGCGGCGAGCGCGGATGTCATCTACCTGATTTCCCTCATGGTGTTGTTTTCCCTGTGGCAGACCCATCCTGAGGTCATGTTTCTTCTCACCTGCGTTTACGCGCTTTTTTTCCTCGTGTTTGTGCTGAAGTTCAGCGTCCGCAGGCAGGTCGTCATTGGCCTGGTGCTGGCCTTTGCGTATCTCACTTTTTATAAAGATTTCTACCAGTACAACACCTTTTCTTTATGGATTTTTGGTTATCCACTGTTGCCGCTGGTCGGCTGGCCGGTAGGACTTTCGCTTTTAAGCTATTATATCAACATGCTGCTTTCGATTCTCAAGGTCAAAAAGATGTGGATAAAAATGACCCTTTCCTATGGAACCTATCTGGTCATGCTGATTATTCTGGAATATTCAGCCTACCACTATCTCAACATCCGCCTGGCGTCTCAATACGCGTCGCTTCCGCTGATTGACTGTCTCCATGTTCCCGCCTCCATGAAAGCAGCGTATTTTCTGAACGGTTTGATTTTTTTTCTGCTGTATTTTCATTTCACACACATGCGCCAGATCCGTTATCAACCGATGACTCTCCCTCCACCGCTCCCCCTTCGCAGCATAACCGTTCCGGAGTAATTCTGCGCCACCGGCAAGCCGGATAAACAGACAAGATTATCCGAAAAAAAACAACCGGGGTCTGGATTTTCCAGGCCCCGGTTTCAATCGCACCATGGGTTTTCAAGACCGCTTGGAACACGGCCCCGCATTTATGATTTTATCGGATGGTTAAAAGCATCTGCGTCCAGGTCAGGCCCGCGCCGACAATGGACATCGCCACAAAATCGCCCGGACGCAAATCATCCCAGTGCTGGCTTAAAACGGACGGCGCGCCGGCGCAGCCCACATTGCCAAAGCGGTTGACGTTGTACCAGTGGTTTTCCGGCGCGATACCCGCGCGCTCGGCGGCGGTCTGCAAAACGCCAAAGTTCGCCTGATGGCCGATGAAAAAGACGCGGCTTGGGTCCGCGTCGGGAATGAGCGCGAGCATATTGCGCAGACCATCGGTGGTCTTGCGGATGGCGTAGCCCTGCACGGCGTTACCGTCCTGGTAAAAATATCCCCAGCGCGGCACGACAGCCTTATCCCACATCGTGGGTTTCGAGGCCATATCGCAGTCGGAAAACACCTTATTGGACGGCACGCTCACCGACAGAACCGACGCAGTGGCGCAATCGCCAAAAAGCACGGCCGTGCGGCGGTCGGAATAGTCAATCGTCGTCGTGGCCGCTTCAATGTTCGTCACCAGAATATACGGGGGGAGCCGCTCGGGTTTTGTTGCGTCGAGATAGCGCATCTGCACGCCGTAAGTGCCGCAGGCTGAATTAATGTCGAAACAGGGCACATCGATGCCCAGATCGTTGGCCACCGTGGAGGCTTCGCAGGGCGTCAGATACTGCGGCAGCGAGCTGCCGGAAATGACCATACCGATGTCTTCGGCCTTAAGACCGGCGCGCGCAAGCGCCATCCGGGCGGCGTGGCCGCCCATCTGCGCATCCGTGTAAAGGCGCGCTTCATCCGTTTTACGCGGATCAGCGTTTTTTGTTTCTCGAAGATATTCCAGCGGCAGAACTGTCCGGCGCGTCTCGATGCCGACGCGCTCCATAATCCAGTCCACCGTCGTCCCAATGTTCAATTCCTCTAAAAACTTGTTACTAATAAGATTTTCCGGGTGAAAATGCCCGATCCCATGCAGATAAACCATGTAATTCCCTTCCCCTGTCTTCGTCAATTTTTACAGGGTGCGGAGTATAGGAAAAACAAACCGATATGTCAAAACAATTATTCCCGCCCGACCTATTTGAGCGGCGCGACCTGTTTGCGAAGAAGCCAGCCTGTTTTACCGTCGGACGATTCGATGGAAATCCAGTTGCCCGCCGTTGAAATCAGAAATACTTTTTCACCCTTGGCCAGCAGGGTAATCACTTTGGCGCTGCTGCGCGGCGATTCCCGCAGGCTGGCGTTATAGACGACGCGAAATGCTTCCCTCGGGATTTCCTTCACCACCGCCTGAGTGGCCGGAGGCGCCGAAGAGGACGGCTCAGCGGGAGCCGGCGCCGATTGAACGGATGGGCTGGCCTCGGGGGGCGGCTGGGTGTTGGATTTCGATGAGCCGGCGCAGGCAGACAAAGAAACCATCAGCGCCAGAATCAGCAAAAGCGCCCCCCACCGAACATAAGCACATGACTTGGATTTTACGGTTGTCATTTTTCTAACCCTCCTTTTTTGTTTAGAAAGATTTACGGATCTCTTCTTTAATCGTCAAACCGAGCCGTTCTATGGAGTAAGGTTTACGAAGATAGGCTCCGGCGCCCAGCTTTTGGGCTTCCCGAACCTGCTCGGTTTCTGAAAAACCGCTGGCGATGATCGCCTTTTGTTTCGGGGAAATTTCCAGGATTTGCCGATACGTTTCAAGGCCATCGATCCCCGGGCGCATAATCATGTCCAGAACGATCAAATCCGCGGCGTGGTTTTGCAGATATTCGACGGCTTTCTCGCCGCTTTCCACAGCCGCAACCTGATAGCCAAGCTTGGCGAGCATGGCGCAGGCGACCTCTCTTTGGACGGCCACGTCATCGACGACCAAAATGGTCTCACCCTGCCCCAGGTACTGAGCCATCGGCAAGGCGGATGCCGGTTGGGCAATGGCGTCGCGCGTAATGGGCAGGTAGATCGTAAACGTGGTTCCCCGGCCCCGGATGCTTTTCACGGTGATCTGTCCGTCATGATCTGAAATCGTTCCCCACACCACCGCCATGCCCAGGCCGGTGCCACTGTGCCCCATCTTCTTTTTCGTAAAGAAAGGCTCAAAGATGCGATCCAGATCTTCCGGTTCGATCCCTTCCCCCGTGTCACGAATGGTCACCACCGCGTAATCGCCTTCCGCGACGGCTTCTTCCTGACCCACGGAGGGCTCCACATACAGATTATGCGTGGAGATACAGATCTCGCCCTGTGCTTCGATGGCTTCAGCGGCGTTAGCGATCAGATTCATGATGGCTTTAGACAGATGCACCGGGGAGCCTACCACATTGAACAAAGACGCATCCAGGTTTTTGGTCACTTTGACCCCTGGATGATAGGATTTCATCTTGTGAAATTCGTTGCTGGTCAGATACTCTTCAATCAGGGTATTGAGATTGACCACTTCGCGCACGGGAATGCCGCGTCTCGCGAGCGTCAGCATATCCTGCACAATGGCCACCGCCTTTTCGCCGGATTTCTTAATTTCCAGAAGCGACTTGCGCAGGGGGTCTGTCTCCTTCATGTTCATCAACATCAATTCCGGATAGCCGACGACGCCGAAGAGCGTATTATTAAGGTCGTGGGCCACACCGCCGGCCAGCGCCCCGACCGCTTCCATCTTTTCGGCGCGCCGAAGGCGGGTTTCAAGCGCTCTTTGCTCAGTGATGTCCCGGGCAATCCCCTGAAATCCAACCGGCTCGCCGACTTTATTGGTCATCAGCTGCGCGAGAATACTCAGGGTGACCACGCCGTTTTGGCGGGTGGCCACCGGGATATCGATGGCATCCTCTGTGAGCGTGCCGGCCCGAATTTTTCTGAAAGCCGACACCACTTCATCCGCATACGGTTCGGCCAACAACGCCCGAAAATTCAACCCTTTCAATTCATCGCGACGGTATCCCAGTTTCTGGCACAGGGCATTGTTGAAAAAAGTGAGCGTTCCCTTCAAATCCACTTCAAAATAAGCGTCTTTGATGGTTTCCAGAATGGTGCGATACTTTTCTTCACTGGCAATGAGCGCAAGGCCAATCATCTGCCGCTCTTCGATTTCCGTCTCCAGTTTTTTATTGGCCTCGGCCAGGGTTTCTCTTTCCTTGAAAAGCAGCTGGGAATATTTTTTGGTCTCAAAATCGGACAGTTCAATGCGCTTGAAAAACAGGGTGATCAAAACGGTCGTGCTGATGTTGATGAAAATCAGATCCACGGCAATCATGTGCCATTCCCGCAGGGGATTGACAATGCCCGCCACCTGCGGCCAAAATCCGACATGCACCATCCAGGAAATACTCAGACACGTCAGAAGATTGATCGTGATGGCGACCGCCGCGCCGGACCAGCCCAGAAGCAGGGAGGCCAGAATACTGAAGACAAAAAGATATTCCCGCGTCCCCAGAAAAGGGCCAACATCCAGGATCAGCGCCACTCCCAGCAGATAAATGACCAGACAGGCGGTCACGGCCCGGATGCGATAAGGGATCCGGGGATTGAAAAATACGAGAAGACAGGCCAGGTAGCCAATGATCGCCGCGCTCGACACCAGCCAGTATCCTTTGGCGATATTGACCGGCATGCCGGCGATAAAGACAAACAGACCCACCGGCAGCGTGATCAGCACAAAGGCGTAAAGAACCTTTTCCCTCCAGTGATCCGGAGAGGTGGGGTCTTTGACCGAGGCCGGCGCGTGCTTTCGATAAAAATCCCCGCCGAATTTGCGCGCACCCTGGAATAATCGGAACGACGATTGCATAACGCACTATAACGTGTTTGTTAAGCAATCTTCAAGCTTTTTATCCGCCTCGGAACCTTTAGGCGCATTCAGAGTAGCCGCAAATCCGGCACACGGCGCAGCCGCCTTCATGCTCGACGATGCCGCCGCAGTCGGGGCAGGCGCCCCGTTGAAAGGCGCGCTTTTCATGTTGCACCTTGCCGCCGTTGGCTTCTACGTGCGCTTGAATGGCTTTGGCCACCGCATCCGCGCAGGAGAGCACCTTGTTTTCGCCGAAACCCGATGGGGAATGACAGGAAATACCCGAAAGCTGCTTGATAACCTGGCGCGCCTGCAGACCGCTGCGCCAGGCCAGCGAAACCAGGCGTCCGATAGCCTCGCTCTGGGAGGCGGCGCATCCGCCCGCCTTGCCCATGGTGGTAAAGAGTTCGAACAGGCCGGTGCTGTCCTCATTGATGGTGACATACAAGGGCCCGCAGCCGGTCTGCATCTGATACGTCCATCCCTTGAGAATCTTGGGACGCTCGCGCTTCGGGGTTGATCGATCCCGCTCGGCAGGCTCAGGCGTTTGGGGCGCCGTTTTGCCGGTGGAGAGCACCTGCTGATCGCGGGAGCCGTCGCGATAGATCGTAACGCCCTTGCAGTCGAGCGAATAGGCCAGCTCATACACCCGGGCAACATCCCCAATGGTGGCCCCGTTGGTGAAGTTGACGGTTTTGCTGACGGCGTTATCCGTGTATTTCTGAAAGGCCGCCTGCATTTTCACATGGACCTCCGGCGTAATGTCGTGCGCCGTCACAAATATGGCGCGGACGTCTTCGGGAATTTCCTGCAGCTCCTGCACGCTGCCGTGCTCAGCGATGCGCTGCATCAGCTCGGGTGAATAAAAACCGCGCTGGCGGGCCATGGCCTCAAAAACCGGGTGCACCTCCAGCAGAATATCGTTATCCATAACCTGACGAATGTAAGAGACGGCAAACAGCGGCTCCACGCCGGAGGACGAACCGGCAATAATGGAAAGGGTTCCGGTGGGCGCAATCGTCGTCACCGTGGCGTTGCGCATGGGCGGCTCGCCCTTTTTGTCATAGATCGATCCTTTGATATTCGGGAAGGGGCCGCGCGTCTTCGCCAGCGCCTGCGAGGCGGCATGCCCCTGCTCGTTGATAAACCGCATGACCTTTTGCGCCAGATCGATGGCCTCTTCGCTCGAGTAGGGAATCCCCAGCAGAATCAGCATATCCGCCCAGCCCATCACCCCCAGGCCGATTTTGCGGTTAGCCAGCGTCATCTCGGCGATTTGCGGCAGGGGGTATTTGTTGATTTCCACCACATTGTCCAGAAAATGAACCGCCAGGGAAATCACTTCGGTCAGCCGCTTCCAGTCAACCTTGCCGTCTTTAACCATTCGGGAAAGATTGATGGAGCCCAGGTTGCACGATTCGTAAGGCAGAAGCGGCTGCTCGCCGCAGGGATTGGTGGATTCGATTTCGCCTACATGCGGTGTGGGGTTGTCGCGATTGAGACGATCCAGAAACACAATGCCCGGCTCGCCGTTTTCCCAGGCCTGCGTGACAATGCGGTTGAAGACCTTGCGCGCATTGAGCGTCCCGGCCATCTTCCCGTCGCGGGGATTAAAGAGCTCATAATTTTCGTCCTTTTCCACCGCCTTCATGAAGGCTTCGGTAAGTCCGACAGAGATATTGAAATTGTTGAGCTGTTTCTTATCGGCCTTGCACATGATGAAATCCGTGATATCCGGATGATCCACGCGCAAAATGCCCATATTCGCCCCGCGCCTCGTTCCACCCTGCTTGATGGTTTCGGTGGCCACGTCAAAGACGCGCATAAACGAAATCGGCCCGCTGGAAATGCCGGTGGTCGTGAGAACCACGTCATTGGCGGGACGCAGCCTCGAAAAGGAAAACCCGGTCCCCCCCCCGGACTTGTGAATCAGCGCCGTGTATTTGACGGCATCAAATATTTCCTCCATCGAATCGCCCACCGGCAGCACAAAGCAGGCGGACAGCTGTCCGAGTTCCCGGCCGGCATTCATGAGCGTGGGAGAATTGGGCAGGAACTCCAGCGAAGCCATCATGGCATAGAACTCATCCGCCAGATGGGCCACGCCGTTTTTCTTGCTGAATTTCTTATCCGCCTCGGCAATCGTGTCCGCCACGCGACGAAGCAACTGGGCGGGCGTTTCCAGAACTTTTCCTTCCTGATTGCGTTTGAGATAGCGTCTTTCTAAAACAGTAATGGCATTTTTCGTCAGTTCCGGAACAAGCGGCGTAAAAGATTTTTTTTCCATGGCGGATAAACTCCTTATGAATTCGGCGAGAAAGAGGTTAATAACGTTAAAATAATACTACATGTAGTATGTAAGATACTTCTAACCACAACATCTAGACGTTGTCAATAGGAGGGTGAGATGATTTTTAAAAAGTAAAAAAAGGCGCATGGTTGGAGGTAAAAAAATCTGGATTGCGCTGCACAATCGGCGCGACCGCCGGATGTTTCCGAAATGTCTTTTGCAGAAAGGCTCTGACGTTTTGTCTGTGCCATCCCAGCGGGTGCCGGAAGTTGGAATACAAAGACAGGTCGCCTTCATAAAAGGCGCGTGTCGAGAGGGTTTGTGCCTCGGGACTTGCAAGCGGCAAATTAAAAATCGCCAGATTGAGAAAATCAATATATTCAGCGTAACGGCAGACAAATGCCAGCGTGTCGTGTGCGGCAGCCTCGGTTTCCGGCGGTGTTCCAAAGAGAAAATAGCCATAGGTGGCAATGCCGGCTTTTTTCAGCGTTTGAAGCGCCGCCGAGGCACAGGACAGCTCGATGCCTTTGTTGAGGGCATTGAGCACGGCGGGGTTGCCGGATTCAATGCCGAGCTTGAGCATCACGCAACCCGACGCTTTCAATGCCCGGCAGAAGTCCTCATCCGTCAATTCTTTCGTGATGCGGGCAAAGCCATACCAGGGCGCGCCGGGGGGCGTGCGGATGAGCGCTGCCAGGAGGGCCGGCGAAAGGGCGCTGTCGAGAAGATGGATCAAGGACGGCCGGGTTTGCGCGACAAGCCTCTGCAATTCAGGCGTGACTTGGGAAACGGGCTGGGGCAGGTAGGGATGGCCTTCCGCTTTTTCCGGGCAGAAAGCGCACGAACGCCACCAGCAGCCGCTTGCAGCGCTGTATGGCAACACAAATCCCGGTGACCAGTAGCGGCCCTGGGCGGTCAGGCTGTAATCCGTTGAAGGGCCCTCCCGGCGACCGGAAACCTTCAGAAGCGCCAGAAGCTTTTCTTCCCCCGCCCCTTCCACCGCCAGATCGACAAGCCCTTCAAATAAATCCGGGTTGCGCGTGAGGCGAAGCCATGAGGTAACGAGCGATCCGCCGATAACGATTTTTTGCCGCGGATTCAGAATGCGGATCAGACCGGCTAAAGACATGGCGCAAAGCGCCTGGCTTAAAAAATTGATTGAGAGCCCAATCCATTCCGGCGACTCGCCCAGCGCCGTTTCCATGCGAAAGCGGAAGTAGGCGCAAAAGGGATTCTCTTCGGGATGCCGCGCGGCATGATGCAGATCGCTTAGCCTGACCGGCGAGAGGCGTTGGGACGTATAATCGGCCGGCGTGAGGCTTGCGTTAAAAGGCGCTCCGGCCAATGTTAAAACGTGGCCGACATCCCGAACCGCACGCGAATAACGGTCGGGATGTTTATATGTGGCCATATCCCCAAGCGCCGCCAGATTCGCGCGCACGTGCCTTCGGGCGCGAAGATCCCATCGGCTGCCGGTCTGATCGTCCTGGCCGGTGGCGGAAAGCAGAAAGCCCAATCCTTCAAGATTGGCGTCAATCACGTCATGGGCAATACCGTGGGTGGTGAGACACGCGGACAGACGACCGATGCCGGCCGGGGGCTCGGAGGGTTTGACCACGGGCGGGTGGATTAAAATAATGCTCGGTTTCATAGGCGGTCTTCTTTTTCCGGGCGCACCTTAATATTGAATAAACCGGCGCGCAAGGATAATCTGGTAGAAGGTAAGGGGTAAGAGGTACGGGGTGAGAGGTAAGAGATCAGAGGTCAGGAGTAACGGGTATCAGGATCCGATTTGCGGCTTGACAGGGCAAAAACTTTACGCAATAGTTCGCGCGACAAAATTTACATCATCCATGATGGGCTTTGTGAGGAATTTAAACCTGCAATCGCTGACACAACGACGCGTCATTTCAATTTTTCTCGGCTCAGTACTTCTGGCCGCGCTCTGCGCCCAAACGCTTTTTGCTGTGGAGCCGTATCCGGCAAGAAGGTCAACGGCCGTCAATGATTTTGCCGGGGTCATCCCGGCGGAAGAAGCGGCCAAAATGGAAGCGCTGGCGCGCGAAATTCTGCAAAAAACCGGCGTGGCCGTGGTGGTGGCAACCGTGCCGGAACTCGGGCCACAAGCTGAAATCAAAAGCTACGTCAATGGATTATATACGGCCTGGGGCATCGGTAAAAAAGGCGAAGACAAAGGCGTCCTCATTTTTCTGGCGGTCAAAGACAGGAAAATCCAAATTGAAACCGGCTATGGCGTTGAGGGGATTTTGCCCGACCGCCGCGTCGGAGAAATCCTCGACACGTATGTCTTGCCTCATTTAAAGGCGGGCCAAACCGGCAAGGGACTCTACAACGCCATGCTGGCCGTGGGGGCATATCTCGCCAAAGACGCGGGGGTGTCGCTCACGGGTGTGGCCGCCCCCTACCGCGCCGGCGCCCGCCCGGAAAACAAGGGCATTAATGTATTCGGCATTCTCCTTTTTCTGATTGCCGCGGCCGTGCTTTTAGGAACCAAATCCGGACGGCAGATGCTCCCCTGGATTTTGCTCATGGTGCTTAGCAGCGGGGGACGCGGCGGGAGTGGAGGCGGCGGCGGATTCGGGGGGTTTGGCGGATTCGGCGGCGGCATGAGCGGCGGCGGCGGCGCAGGCCGGAGTTTTTAATATCATAATACAGGTGAACGCTATGGCCCAAATACCCAGTCAACCGCAGGATATTTTTGTTTCGCTGATGCAGGACTATCTGAAGATTTTCGGCAATGAAATGATCTCACTGATGCTTTATGGCAGCGCCGCTGGAGGCGCGTATGTGAAGGGCAAGTCCGACATTAACGTACTGGTAGTGTTAACGGAGGCGGGAATGGATCGCCTCGATGCCGCGCTGGCGCTGGTAAAAAAATGGCGCAAGCGCCGCGTTGCCGTTCCCCTGGTCATCACGCAGGCGTTTATCGACGCTTCGCTGGATGCCTATCCCATTGAATTTCTCAACATGAAGAACAACTCCATTTTGATATACGGAAAAAATGTGCTGGAGGACCTGAGCTTCAAGCCGGATGATCTGCGCCTGCAAATCGAGCGCGAACTGAAATCAAAAATTCTGCTCCTTCGGGAAGGGTATCTGGAATCCGAGGGCCGGGCGAGCGCCCTTCGCCAGTTGATTGCCCGGTCGATTCCGGCGCTGAGTGCCATCTTTAATGCGCTTTTGTATTTGAAAAGCGGATCGGCCCCGCATGACCGGCGTGAGACGGCGCGCGAAATGAAAAAGGTGTTTGAACTCGACGAGGGCGCGTGGGACGCGTGTCTGGCCATTAAAGAAGGCACAGACACCCTGCCCTCCGGCGAAGTCATCACGGTGTTTAAAAAATATTTACGGGAAGCCGAAAAGATCTGCTCCCGGGTGGATTCACTTTAAACCATCATCAACCTAAGGAGGAAGTATCATGGGTTCAGGGAAAAAAAGTCTGCTGATCGGAATTGTCGTGGTGGTCGTGATCGTCCTTGCGGGATTTGGCTACGTCGCCGGCAAACGCAATACGTTTTACCAGATGCGCATCGACACGCAAAAGGCCTGGGCGCAGGTGGAAAATCAATTGCAGCGCCGCTTTGATCTGATTCCCAATCTCGTGGAAACGGTCAAAGGCTACGCCAAGCAGGAAAAAGAAGTGCTCCTGGAGGTGACCAACGCGCGCGCCCGAGTCGGAGGCGCCGCCCAGGTGCCGGATAAAATTGCCACCAACAATGAGCTCTCCGGCGCACTGAGCCGATTGCTTCTGGTGGTTGAAAAATATCCGGATTTGAAATCCAATTTGGGTTTTTTAAAGCTTCAGGATGAACTGGCGGGAACGGAAAACCGCATCGCCGTCGAGCGCATGCGCTACAACGAAAAAGTTGCGGCCTACAATAAGGCCATCGGCCTGTTCCCCGGCAACTTCATTGCGGGCCTGTTCGATTTTAAGGAAGCGACGTTTTTTGAAGTGCCCAAAGAAGCGCAGGCTGTACCGCAGGTTAAATTTTAAGACAGCATTTTTCGGGGACGGCCGGCATGAAAGGCCTGTCGAGACCCCGACGGTTGGGGGGTTGCGCATGAAATCGGATCGCTTACAAAGGCTGACGTTTCAGCAACTCGAAGCGCTGGTGTGTCTGGTGGAAGAGCGCAGCTTCAGCCGCGCGGGCAAACGGATGTTTCTCACCCAGCCCGCGCTCACCAAAAATATCGGCAATATCGAAGAGGCCTTGGGCGCGAAGGTCGTCAACCGCTCCACGGCGGGTGTCACGCTCACGCCCAACGGGAAAATTCTCTATGACTACGCGAGGCGCATTCTTCGCCTTCGCCGGGAAGCGGGCGATAAAATTGCGCGGCTTCAGGAAAATTTCGGCGGCGACATTGATCTGTGCGCCAGCACCATCCCGGCAACCTACATCCTGCCGCACGTGATGAGCGCCCTTCAAAAAACGCACCCCGACATCCGTGTTTTTCTTCAGACGGAAGACAGCGAAGAGGTGATCAACCGAGTGCTGGATCGCGAGGTGGCACTCGGAATCATCGGGAAAAAACCGCAAAACCCCAAACTGCTGTCCGAGGCGCTGTGGCACGATCGCCTGATTCTGGTGGTTCCGAAAGGGCATCGCTGGATCCGCAAAAAAACCGTTGACCTCGACGAGCTTCTCGCCGAGCCGTTTTTGCTGCGCGAAAAAGGCTCGGCGACGCGCGATGTGTTTGAGGCGCATCTCAAGGCCCATTGCGGCATCAGCCTCTCGCAGTTTCATCTCACCGGCGAACTGGGAAGCTCGGAGGCGATCAAGGAAGCGGTGATGGCGGGACTGGGGGTATCCGTGTTGTCGGTTCACGCCGTTCGGCGAGAGCTGGCCTCAAAGACGCTTTCTGAAATTGCCATCGCCAATGGCCTCATTGAGCGAGAATTTCACCTGATCCACTCCAAGCCGTTTGAGTTTCCGCCCTGCTATCAGACGTTCATTGATTTCCTGCGGCACTACCGCCTTGAATTTGCCCAAACCTGAATCGGCAGGCCTATCAGTGACGAGTCGAAAATAGCTGCGCTCCCGTCACTTTAATTCCATACAGAATTTGTCGATTTTTTCGGGTGGGGCGATGGGGTAGTCGCCGGTGTAGCAGGCCAGGCAGAAACACTCCCTCGGTAATCCCGTGGCGCGCACCATCCCGTCCACCGTAAGATAGTGGAGCGAATCCAGGCCGATGAACTCGGCAATGGCTTTTTCGTTTTCTTTCTTCGTGGCAATGAGTTCACCCTTGGATGAAAAATCGATGCCGTAAGGACACGGAAACATCGTCGGGGGGCAGCTGATGACCATGTGGAGCTCCTCAATGCCGATGCCGTGGAGGTGTTGAACGCGGTTTCGGCTGGTGGTGCCGCGGATAATCGAGTCCTCGACAATCAACACTTTTTTCCCCGCCAGAAGCTCTTTTACCGGATTGAGTTTGACGCGTACGGCAAAGTCGCGCATGGGCTGCGTGGGCTGGATAAACGTGCGGCCCACGTAATGATTGCGGATCATGCCCATTTCAAAGGGGATGCCGCTTTCTTCGGCGTAGCCTACGGCCGCATAGGTTCCGGAATCCGGAAAGGGCATGACCAGATCCACATCCGGCCGGTACTCGCGCGCGAGTTCATGCCCCAGCCGCTTTCGGCACAGATAGACGTTTTGTCCGAAAATCTGACTGTCGGGGCGGGCAAAGTAAATCAGTTCAAAGATGCAGTGGCAGTGCTTCATGAGCGGAAAGGGTTTGAGGCTTTTGCAGCCCGAGGCGTCGATAATCAGAATTTCCCCCGGCTCGACGTCGCGGATATATTCGGCACCCACCAGATCAAACGCGCAGGTCTCGGAGGCGACGACCCAGCCGCCGTTGAGCTTTCCCAGCGCCAGGGGCCTAAAGCCTCGCGGGTCGCGTGCGGCAATGATTTTATCGCGGGTAAGCATCACCAGAGAGTAGGCGCCTTCCACCTGTGAAAGCGCAATGGAAAGCGCCTTATCAAGCCCACGCTTCAGATGCGGCGCCATCAGGTGAATGATCACTTCACTGTCCATGGTCGATTGGAAAATGGAGCCCCGGCCTTCCAGCTCCGCACGCAGCGACTGGGCGTTGACGATATTGCCGTTGTGGCCCAGGGCGTAGTATTCCTCGCCGACATGCACTAAAAAGGGCTGGGCGTTGGAGAGGGTGGATGAACCGGTGGTCGAGTAGCGCACATGGCCGATGGCGAGTGAGCCTTGCAGCTTTTGCAGGATGGACTCTTTAAATACCGCCGAGGCAAGCCCCATACCCTTATGTTCAGACACCTGACAGCCGTTAGAGGTGACAATACCCGCCGATTCCTGGCCGCGATGCTGCAAGGCGAAAAGCCCGAAGTAGGTGATGCGCGCCGCATCTTCATGACCGTAAATGGCAAATACGCCGCACTCCTCACGGGGGCGGCCGGAATTTTCGGAACTTTCGTCAAAGAATGTCATTTTCCTGTCCAATGTTGTCAACGCCTGTAGGGAACCGCTCGCGACCAGTCTGAGGGGAGCAGGCCTTTCCCTACGATTTATAATACTCCTGCAAGGGGCATACGCCCCAGTCCTCTTTTGCCAACGCCCTGGAGGCTTCGGCCAGCGCCCGAGCGCCCGCAAGCGTTGTCGTATAAATGATGTTGTAGGTCAGAGCGCCGTGGCGAATCCAATACGCGTCCTGAGAGGATTTGCGTCCGACGCTGGTATTGATGACCATTTGGATTTCGCCGTTTTTGATGTGATCCAGCACATGGGGACGGCCTTCGCTCACCTTGTTGACCACGGTGGCGGCAATGCCCCGGTTATTAAGATAAGCAGCCGTTCCTGCCGTCGCGAGCAGTTTAAAACCCACGCTCGACAGCGCCTGGGCCACCTCCACAATCCCCGCCTTGTGGCGGTCGTGCACACTGATAAAGACATTGCCGGAGTTGGGCATCTTGAAGCCCGTGGCCATCTGCGATTTGGCAAACGCCAGGCCAAACGAGGAATCAATGCCCATGACTTCACCGGTGGATTTCATCTCCGGCCCCAGAAGGATGTCCACGCCGGGAAACCGGTTAAAAGGAAAGACCGCCTCTTTGACGCAGATATGTTTGGGACGGATCGTTTGCGTGAAGTTTAGCTCAGAGAGGGTTTTCCCCAGCATGACCTTCGTGGCGAGCTTCGCGAGCGGCACGCCCAGCGCTTTGCTGACGAACGGCACGGTGCGCGACGCGCGGGGATTGACTTCCAGCACGTAAAGCGTGCCGTCCTTGATCGCGTATTGAATATTCATGAGGCCCACGACGCCCAGTTCCGCCGCGAGCATTTTCGTTTGCTCCTCGATTTGCGCCAGCATCGGCGGCAAAAGGGTGATGGGCGGCAGGATGCAGGCGGAATCGCCGGAATGAATGCCCGCTTCTTCAATGTGCTCCATGATGCCCGCCACCACGGTGGTTTTCCCGTCGGAAAGCGCATCCACATCCACTTCAATGGCGTCTTCGAGGAACTTGTCGATCAGAATCGGATGACCCGGCGATACCAGAAGCGCTTTGGCCATAAAGCTTTTAAGCGTTTCCGGATCATAGACGATTTCCATGGAACGCCCGCCCAGCACATAGGAGGGGCGCACCAACACCGGATAGCCGATCCGTTCGGCGACAATCAGGGCTTTGTCCGTATCCATGGCCGTGTCGTTGTCCGGCTGGTTGAGCTTCAGTTTATGAACGATCTCCTGAAACCGGTCGCGGTTTTCCGCGCGGTCAATCGCGTCAGGCGACGTTCCGATAATCGGCACACCCGCCGCTTCGAGTCCGCGCGCGAGATTGAGCGGCGTCTGGCCGCCGAACTGGACAATCACGCCGTCGGGCTTTTCGGTATCCAGAATGTGCAGCACATCTTCAAGCGTGACCGGCTCGAAAAACAGCTTGTCGGACGTGTCGTAGTCGGTGCTGACTGTTTCGGGGTTGGAGTTGATCATGATGCTCTCGATGCCTTCTTCGCGAAGCGCAAAGGAGGCGTGCACGCAGCAGTAGTCAAACTCAATGCCCTGGCCGATGCGGTTGGGGCCGCCGCCGATAATGGCGATTTTCTTTTTGTCCGACGGACGGGCTTCGTTTTCCTGCTCATAGGTGGAGTAGTAATATGGCGTGTAGGCCTCAAATTCCGCAGCGCAGGTATCGACCAGCTTATAGACGGGCGTGATCTTTTCTTTTTGTCGCCAGTCGCGGATGGCCTGCTCGCTTAAATTCCACAGACTGCCTAGCGTTCGGTCGGAAAAACCCATCTCCTTAGCGGCGCGCAAAAGCGCGGCCGAGGGTGTGCTGTGCGTGAGCTCGCTTTCCGCGGTGAGAATATCGGCGATCTGATGCAAAAACCAGGGATCCACCCCCGTGAGGGTATAAACGTCTTCCACGCTCATGCCGCCCCGAAGCGCCTCGGCAATGTAGAACAGACGAAGCGAGTTGGGTTTGGCCAGCTTGCTTTTCAAAAGCGACGCGCGCTCCCGCGGGTCATCCGGCAGTGTCTCGCCAAAGCCGAAGCGGCCGATTTCCAGCGAGCGGATGGCTTTTTGCAGCGATTCTTTGAACGTGCGGCCGATGGCCATCGTTTCGCCCACCGATTTCATGGACGTGGACAAGACATCTTCCGTTTCAGGAAATTTTTCAAACGTCCAGCGTGGAATTTTGGTGACCACGTAATCAATCGTCGGCTCAAATGCAGCCATCGTCTCACGTGTGATGTCGTTGGGAATTTCGTCGAGCGTATAGCCGCAGGCGAGTTTTGCGGCAATCTTCGCAATCGGAAAACCGGTTGCCTTGGATGCCAGCGCCGACGAGCGCGACACGCGGGGATTCATCTCCACCACAATCATTTCCCCGGTGGTGGGACAGATGGCGAACTGCACATTCGAGCCGCCGGTCTCCACGCCTATTTCCCGAAGAATGGCAATCGCGGCGTCGCGCATTTTTTGATACTCGCGGTCGGTGAGCGTTTGCGCGGGCGCGACGGTAATCGACTCACCCGTGTGCACACCCATCGCATCGAAATTTTCAATGGAACAGATGATGACGACGTTGTCCGCCCGGTCGCGCATCACCTCGAGTTCATACTCTTTCCAGCCCAGCACGGACTGCTCGACCATGACCTCGGAAATCATGCTGGCGTCGAGGCCCGCTTTGGCGATTTCGGTCAATTCCTCCCAGTTGTAGGCCACGCCGCTTCCGGTGCCGCCCAGGGTAAAGGCCGCCCGGATGATGATGGGAAAACCGATGTCTTCGGCGATTTTTGTGACCTCGTCGAGATTGCGGGCAAAGCCGCTTTTGGGCATTTTCAGGCCGATTTTTTCCATGGCGTTGCGGAACTTCTCTCGGTCTTCCGCCTTGTGAATGACCTCGAGAGTAGCGCCCAGCATCTCCACGCCGTATTTTTCCAAAACGCCGGATTCGGCCAGCGCTACGGCGGTGTTGAGTCCCGTCTGGCCGCCCAGCGTCGGCAGGAGCGCATCGGGCCGCTCGCGGGCAATGATCTTTTCCACTGCTTCGGGCGTAATCGGCTCGACATAGGTGCGGTCGGCCATTTCCGGATCGGTCATGATGGTGGCCGGATTGGAGTTGATGAGCACCACTTCATAGCCTTCCTCGCGCAAGGCCTTGCAGGCCTGGGTGCCCGAATAGTCGAATTCGCAGGCCTGGCTGATGATAATCGGCCCGGAGCCGATCAGCAGTATCTTTTTAATGTCGGTTCGTTTCGGCACTTCAATGTCCTTTTTCCCCCTCCCCTCAATCCCCTCCCACAGGGGGCGGGGAAGCGTATGAATTCCCTCTCCCTTAATGGGAGAGACAACGAGAGAGGTTCGTTCTAATGTTCCCCCTCCCCTTGTGGGAGGGGTTAGGGGAGGGGTAGTGTTTTACTCCCATTCAATCGTGCTGGGCGGCTTGGAGCTCACGTCATAGACCACGCGGTTGATGCCCTTTACTTCATTGATGATTCTTGTCGAGACGCGCGCCAGCAGGTCGTGCGGGAGCCTTGCCCAGTCCGCCGTCATCGCATCTTCGCTGGTGACGGCGCGAATCGCCGCGATATTTTCGTAGGTGCGCTGATCGCCCATGATGCCCACGCTTTTAATCGGCAGGAGCACCACAAACGTCTGCCACAGCTTGTAGTAGAGGTTCGCGGCGCGGATTTCTTCAATCAAGATGGTATCGGCCTTTCGCAAAATCGTCAGACGTTGCGCGTTGACTTCACCCAGAATGCGCACTGCCAGTCCCGGTCCGGGAAACGGTTGTCGCCACACGACATCGTCGGAAAGCCCCAGTTCTTTTCCCAAAAGCCGGACTTCATCCTTGAACAGATGCTTGAGCGGCTCGAGAAGCTTAAGTTTCATTTTTTTGGGAAGACCGCCGACATTGTGGTGCGACTTGATCACGACGCTCGGGCCACCAAAGGCCGAGCGCGACTCGATGAGGTCGGGATAGAGCGTGCCCTGCGCCAGAAACTTCACGTCTTTGATTTTGAGAGCCTCTTCGTCAAAGACTTCAATGAAGGTCCGTCCGATTATTTTGCGCTTCTTTTCCGGATCGGTAACACCTTTGAGCTTTTTTAAAAAGATGCCGCCTGAGCGGGCGAATTTCAAATTGATATGCAGATGTTTCTTGAACATGTCGATGACGCGCTTTGCCTCGCCTTCCCGCAACACGCCGTTATCGACAAACACGCAGGTCAACTGCTTGCCGATGGCCTCGTGCAACAGCACCGCCGCCACGGATGAATCCACGCCGCCGGAAAGTCCCAGGAGAACTTTGTCTTTCCCAACCTGGGTGCGGATGTCGTCAATGGCATGCTGGGCAAACGACTTCATCGACCAGGTTTTCTTGCAGCGGCACACCTCAAACAGGAAGTTGGCGAGCATCTTTTTGCCGTCAGAGGTATGCGCAACTTCCGGATGAAACTGCAACCCGTAGAAGCGCCTTTTCGCGTCTTCGGCCGCCGCGACCGGCGTGTTGGCCGTGGTGGCGGTAATGGTAAACCCCGCAGGCAGTTCGCCTATGGAATCGCCATGGCTCATCCAGCATTGCGTCTTTTTCTCGACGCCTGCAAAGAGTCCCTTTGATGTCTTTATGCTGAGCTCGGCAAAGCCGTACTCGCGTTTTTTTGACCCGAGAACTTTACCGCCCAGCGAATCGACAAGGTATTGCATGCCGTAGCAGATGCCCAGAATCGGAATGCCCAGCTCAAAGATGCCCCGGTCCACGCGCGGCGAGCCTTTAGCGTAGATGCTGGCCGGGCCGCCGGATAAAATAATGCCTTCGGGGTTGAGCGCCCGGATGGCGTCGAGACTAAGCGTTGGCGGTTCGATTTCACAATACACGGAATGTTCACGCACGCGGCGTGCGATGAGCTGGTTGTACTGGGAACCGAAATCGATAATCAGGATCACAGGGTTTTCTCCTTCGAATTTTTCATCATCGCGACAAAGTCGGCAAAAAGATATTCCGTATCGCGGGGCCCCGGCGCCGCCTCGGGATGATACTGGACGCTCATGGCGGAGGGCAGTTGCATGCCTTCCGAGGTTTGGTCGTTGAGGTTTGTAAAGGAGGTCTGAGCCTTGCCTTCCACGGATGCCGGCACAACCACAAAGCCGTGATTCTGGGACGTAATCTCCACGCGGCTGGTTTTCAGATTCTTCACCGGCTGATTGATGCCGTGGTGGCCGAATTTCAATTTTTCTGTAGTACCGCCCACGGCCTGCCCGATCATCTGGTGTCCCAGACAGATGCCGAAGACCGGCATTTTGCCGATCACCTCACGGGTGGCATCGACGATATAGGGCAGCGCCGAAGGATCGCCCGGGCCGTTGGATAAAAGCACGCCGTCCGGGGAATGCGCAAGGATCTGCGCGCCGGTGGAAATGGCCGGAACCACTACCACTTCGCAGCCGTGTTGTTCCAGAAGCCTTAAAATATTGTATTTCACACCGCAGTCGAGCACTACAACCCGCGGTTTTGTGTCGGATTTCTGCGCCGGAATTCCACTTATCTGCGGCGCGCCGTTTTTCCATAGATAGGGGTTGTCGCAAGAGACTTCGCGCACCAGATCCCGGCCGATAAGGCCCGGATAGGCGCGCACTTTTTCGAGGAGCTCGGCGGGATCGGAGTTATTGGTGGATATTATCCCCTTCATCGAGCCGGATAATCTAAGCCGTCGGGTCAGCGCCCGGGTGTCAATACCGTCGAGGCCGATTTTGCCCGCGTCTTCCAGAAACCTTTTTAGCGTTTTCGTCATCCGCCAATTGCTGGGATTCGGCTGGTATTCCTTGACAATAAAGCCTTCCAGATGAAGGCCTGCTGATTCCATATCCTCATCGTTGATGCCGTAGTTCCCGATAAGCGGATACGTCATGGCGACAATCTGGCCTTTGTAGGACGGGTCGGTGAGCACTTCCTGATAGCCGGTCATGGCCGTGTTAAAGACGACCTCTCCCAGGCTTTCGCCGTCGCCCGCGAACGCAAAACCCTCAAAGACGCTTCCGTCTTCAAGGGCAAGCAAGGCCTTGCGATCTTTTTTAAAAAGGGACATTTAATTTTTAACTCCAGCGTTCGTTTTCCCCGGAGGGCAGGCGCTTCTAACGTGTTTTTGATCCTTCGTCAATGGATTCCGTAGGGAACCGCTCGCGAGCGGTTCCCTACATAAATTTACATGTTGGGAATGGTCGCCCGGCATCCGCCGGGCAAGCGACCGTTCCCAACAGGAAAACCATTAACAGATGAACAGCATTTCCCAGAACTTAGGCAGAGGCCAGGTTTCGTCATCGACCAGGCCTTCGAGTTCGTCTGTATATTCACGCAGCTCATCCATCTTGGGTTTAACCTTGGCAGCGAGCGTTTCCGCCTTTTTCTGCTCGTCGTGAACGGCTTCGGCCGCTTCCACCTTGGCCATAACATCTTTATTTGTTGTGTAGATCTTATTGATCAGATCCATGATCTTTTTGAGGAGCTCCGTCTCAGCAGAAACCACCGCGCCGGAACCAACCGCCTCTTTCGCGGCATTGATCGCCTCGGCCAGTTTCTTCTGGTAGGCCAGCGCCGCCGGAATAATCTGCGTCATGCAGATGCTGTTGAGGCATTTTGCTTCAATTTCCAGATCCTTGATGTAGCGCTCCACGTGGATCAGCTGGCGGCTTTTAAGCTCCACCTTGGAGAGGACTTCATATTTTTCAAACAGATCCAAGGCCTTGTCCGTCACCAGCGCGCGAAGCGCCGTGGGGGTGGTCTTTTCATTCGGGAGACCGCGGCGCTTGGCTTCGGCTTCCCACTCTTTGGTATAGTTGTCTCCGTTGAACAGGATCGGACGGATGTACTTGACTTCGCTTTTGAGCACATCAAAAACAGCCTGATTAATGTTCTTGGCGTCCTTGGATTTGGCCTTGATCTTCTCGGTCAGCTCATCGATGCTTTCGGCCACGATCGTGTTGAGCGCGATGACCTGCGTGGCAATCGACTGTGCGGAGCCGACCGCGCGGAATTCAAACTTGTTGCCGGTGAAGGCAAAAGGCGACGTCCGGTTGCGGTCGGTGTTATCCTTGCTGACCTGATACAAGGAGGAGACGCCCAGATCGATAATCTCTGCGTTGGTCGCCTTGGTCACGGTGCCCTTTTCGATGTTGTCCAGAATCTGCGTGAGCTGCTCGCCCAGGAACACCGAGATGATTGCGGGCGGCGCTTCGTTCGCGCCCAGGCGGTGGTCGTTTCCGTAGGAGGCGACCGAGGCGCGCAAAATGTCCGCGTGCTTGTAAACGGCGCGGATCGTCGCAATCAGGAATACCAGAAACTGAATGTTGTCCTGCGGCGTGGTGCCGGGGTTAAGCAGGTTGTTGTCATTATTATCGGCCATCGACCAGTTGACATGTTTGCCCGAGCCGTTGATTTTGGCAAAGGGTTTTTCGTGCAAAAGCGCGGCGAGCTTATGTTTTTTGGCCACGTCGCGCAACGTCTCCATGACCAGCTGATTGTGATCGATGGCGAGGTTGGCTTCTTCATACATGGGCGCGATTTCATACTGGCTGGGCGCCACCTCGTTGTGGCGGGTTTTAGCCGGAATGCCGAGCTTGAAGAGCTCTTCTTCCACATCATGCATGAAAGAGGAAATCCGCTCCTTGATCGAGCCGAAATACTGATCTTCGAGTTCCTGTCCCTTGGGGGGAGGCGCGCCCACGACCGTCCGGCCGCCCAGCACCAGATCCTGGCGTTTGTAGTAATAGTCCATATCGATCAGGAAGTATTCCTGCTCGGGGCCCAGATTGGAAATGACCTTTTTGACATTTTTGACGCCCAGAAGCTTCAGCATCGTCACGGCGCTTTTGCTCAAGGCGCGGATGGAGCGCAAAAGCGGCGTCTTTTTGTCGAGGGCCTGGCCGGTGTAGGAGATGAAGGCCGTCGGAATGCACAGCGTCGTCGAAATGCCGTTTCTTTTAATAAAGGCGGGCGACGACATGTCCCAGGCCGTGTATCCGCGGGCTTCAAAGGTGGCGCGGATACCGCCCGAGGGGAAAGACGAGGCGTCGGGCTCACCCTGAACGAGTTGTTTGCCGGAGAAGCGTTCAATCACTTCGCCCGGCGCGATCGGATCGACAAATGCGTCGTGCTTTTCCGCCGTGATCCCGGTCATCGGCTGGAACCAGTGCGCAAAATGCGTCGCGCCTTTTTCCAGCGCCCACTCCTTCATGGCGT
>CAZSQS010000045.1:0-30022 GCA_964608995.1 uncultured Smithella sp.
GTGTAGCCGGTCAGACGAAATTCCGAGGGGCTCTGGTAGATGAACTGGAGATTCAAGTCCATGATGGAGATGCTTTCATACATATTCTCGACGATGGCGCGAAAACGCTTTTCGCTTTCCCGAAGGGTGGCCTCGGCCTGTTTGCGCTCGCCAATGTCTCGTGTTAATCCAACAATTTCAATGGGTTTCCCTTGATCGTCCCGTCCGAGGGTCAGAGTGATCTCCACCCACATCTTTTTGCCGGTTTTGTGGAGGAGCTCCATTTCCAACCTGACTTTGTTGTCCGCCTGCGGCAGGGGGGCGCCCGTGTCATTAGCGAGGACTTTGGCCAGCATGTGCTCGTATTTTTTGTATTTTTCCGGCGGCAACAGCTTTTTCAGCGGGAGATTTTGAATTTCTTTGGGTGAAAACCCCGTGATGCGCTCAACGGATGGGCTGATATAGGTATAGCGCAGGTCAAAATCCATCGTCCAGACGATGTCGTTCATGTTGTCGGTAATCAGGCGAAGGCGTCTTTCGTTTTCGAGAATCGCACTGAATTTTTTCTGATATTTTTCTTCCAGGTTTAAAAGCAGGTCGTTCTTTTCGTCTGTTGTCATTAAATATTTTCCTTTTTAAGATGCCCGAAATCATAGGTGTCAGGCAAAATCCTGAATCATTATCTATATCGGACGGGAAGCGCCAAAACATAAACGCCCGGATTGCATCGCCTGCCCGACTGTGGTAAGGCTCGCGCTCCAATAACTCATGATACAAAGGATGACCATGAATTCTTTACGATATGACAAAGTTGCGACAGAGCTGAATATCACCCCCTCACAGGTGTCCGCCACCGTTGCGATGTTTGCCGAGGGGGCCACGGTGCCGTTTATTGCCCGTTACCGCAAGGAGGTCACCGGCGCCCTTGACGAAGTGGCGATCACGGCCATTCGCGACCGGTTGGGCGAGCTCGAAGAGCTGGCGTCTCGCCGCGACGCGATTTTGAAATCCCTCACCGAGCGCAATCTGCTCACGGATGCGCTTTCCGCCAAAATTGCCGATGCCGAAACCCTGTCTGTGCTGGAAGATATTTATCTGCCGTTTCGCCCCAAACGGCGCACGCGCGCCACGATTGCCAAAGAAAAGGGACTCGAAGCGCTGGCGCAAAAGCTGTTTGAGCAGGAGGCGTTTGACGTCGAGGCGGAAGCGGCGTTGTTTGTCAGCGAAGAAAAAGGCGTGGCTTCGGCTGAGGAGGCGCTGTCGGGCGCCCGGGATATTATCGCCGAATGGGTCAGTGAACATGCGGATGCGCGGGCGAAAATGCGGGAATTATTCATGACGCAAGGCATCGTCCGCTCGAAGGTCATGCCGGACAAGATGGAGGCGGGCGTCAAATACAAAGACTATTACGATTGGGAAGAGCCGGTGGCGCAAGCGCCGTCTCACCGGATTCTGGCGCTTCGCCGGGGCGAGCGCGAAGGATTTTTGAGCCTGCGCATGACGCCGCCGGAAGAAGAGGCGCTCAAAATCCTGGAGGCGCAATTTGTAAAGGCGGACAATGAGGCAGCCCGCCAGGTTTCGATGGCGCTCACCGATGGCTACAAGCGTCTGCTCGCGTTGTCGATGGAGACGGAAGCCCGCATGGAAACCAAGAAACGCGCGGACGAAACCGCCATCCGGGTGTTTGCCGACAATCTGCGTCAGTTGCTGTTGGCGCCGCCTGCCGGGCAAAAAGCCGTGCTGGCCATTGATCCGGGGTTTCGCACTGGCTGCAAAACCGTGTGTCTGGATCGACAGGGAAAGCTGCTGCATTCCGAAACCATTTTTCCGCTTCTCTCCGACGGCGGACGCGAGAAGGCGGCCCAGACGGTGCGCACGCTTTGCCGGCAATATGCGATTGAAGCCATCGCCGTCGGCAACGGCACCGCCGGGCGTGAAACGGAAAGCTTCATTCGATCCTTGAGTCTGCCAAAAGAGATTGCGGTGGTGCTGGTCAATGAAAGCGGCGCCTCCATCTATTCGGCCTCCGACGTGGCGCGTGCGGAATTTCCGGAGCACGACATCACTGTGCGCGGGGCGGTGTCCATCGGACGGCGGTTGATGGATCCACTGGCGGAGCTGGTTAAAATCGATCCCAAATCTATCGGTGTCGGCCAGTATCAGCATGACGTGGATCAGCATGACTTGCAGCGCGCGCTCGATGATGTTGTCACCAGTTGTGTCAACGCCGTGGGCGTCGAGCTCAATACCGCCAGTGTCCAGCTCTTATCCTATGTGTCGGGTCTGGGGGCGTCGCTTGCAGAAAATATTGTAAAGTACCGCGATGAAAACGGGCCCTTCGCCTCCCGCGAGGAGCTCAAAAAGGTGAAGCGTCTGGGCCCCAAGGCGTTTGAACAGGCGGCGGGCTTTTTGCGAATTCGAAACGGCGTTTACCCGCTCGATGCCAGTGCGGTGCATCCCGAAAGTTATCCGATTGTCGAAAAAATGGCGGCGGATCAGGGATGCACGGTGGCCGAGTTGCTGGCGGATGAGGCCAGACGCCAAAAAATTCATTTGACCGATTATCTGACCCAGGCGGTGGGTTTGCCGACATTGAAGGATATTATGGCCGAGCTTAACAAACCGGGGCGCGATCCGCGCCGCGAGTTTGAAGCGGTGGTCTTTGCCGACGGCATTGATAAGATCACGGATCTGGTTTTGGGGATGAAGCTGACCGGCATCGTTACGAACATCACGGCGTTTGGCGCGTTTGTGGATATCGGTGTTCATCAGGACGGGCTGGCGCACTTAAGCGAGATGGCGGACCGGTTTATAAAAACGCCGTCGGAGGTGGTGAAAGTCGGTCAGAAAGTTGAGGTGACGGTGCTGGCGCTCGATGTAGATCGCAAGCGCATTTCGCTTTCAATGAAAAAAAATCCGGGGGAGAAAAAGCAACCTGACGCATCGCCGCAGGCGAGACCGACCGATCCCAACCGCAAAATCTCCGGGGGGCAACCGGAAAGAAAAAAAGGCAGGGAAGCGCCCAAGCCGTTTAACAATCCATTTGCCGAGGCGTTTAGAAAAAAGTAAGCCTAAGGGGCGGCCGTCCGGAATCTTTTTTTAGCGCAGCCGTTTTTGAGATAGTCGTAGGGATTGAAGCCCGGCAACTCCACGACCTGACCCGCTTTCGGCAGGGGAAAGGGCGCATAATCACAATCGATCCATTGCAAAAAACGGTAGGATGACGCCTCCAGCGGTTTAGAAAACCGGTAGAGGATTTCTTTTGGGCCGTTGTTTTCGGTTGTGGAGACGATGCGGGCGCTCATGCCGGCCACCGCGAATTCGTCGCCAATGTACATCGGGGCGTCTTTGTCTGAGCGAAAGAGCCGTCCAAAGTGGCTTTGAAAAAGTCCGCCGGTAAGCGTGATGAGAATGCCGGTTTCGTCAATTCTCTCCAGGCGCACGGGGATGGAACCGCCGGAGAGCGTCCGTATCCGATGCGGGCGCCTGCCTTCGTTTGCGCCTGAATACCACAGCAGCTGATTCGCGAGAGGGTCGGGCGCATTGACTAAAATGATATCCTGCGCGGTGATGTCCGGATCTGCCAGAACTTTTTGTGTTGCCGCAATCAGGGGGTTTCCGTAGAACGTGATGGCAAAGCTCGAGAAGGCCAGAGACGGAGGCGAGATGACGAGGCGGACGAAAAGCAAATAGGAGATGATCGCAAAAGCGCCCATTCGCCAGAATCGCCATGACGGCAGGACACCGTCATTTTTCCATAGATGCCGCAGCGCTTGCGCCAGAAGTCCCATTGCGCCGATGCCGATGAACAGGAGAAGCCGGTTTGAGGGATGCGTGGCGGCGACCGGCAGGACCGACAGCATCATGCCCGTGAACCAGAAACGCGACAGCGCGTCTTTGCGTATAAGGGGGATCACAAGAAACGCCAGTGCCGCCAGAAAGCATATGGCCAGAAAAATGGCTTGGCGGGGCGTCATGAAATTGCCCAGAATTTCCGTTGAAAGGTGCGACCATTGCCCGGCAAGAAGCAGTGGCGCGCGTTCGATAAGCGCCAGGCCATAGAGGCCGGGGGACCGGAGAGGGTCGATATATTGTCCGGAGCCCTGGGCGCCGTAGCCCAGAAGCTTATAGGCCACAAGCCAGCACAAAAAGACCAAGGCGCAGGGCCATAGCGCCCACAGGCGTTTCAAAATCGATGGCCGGTTTGCCTTGACGTCCGTCTTTGCCCCGTCCAGAAAAAGCGCATAGGCCAGAAGATACGCGCCCGTGGCGATAGCCATTTCGCCCCCCAGAAGCGCCAGCGCCAGAAACACCGGACACAAAAGGCCCTGCAGCGGTCTGCCTTCGCGGCGCCACTGGTCATAGGTGTAAAGGCAGAGGATGCCGAAAAACACGCAAATGAGCGCGTAGCGGTTGGCCAGCCATCCCACCGGCAGGCCGTGGGAATAATCCAGAGCAAAAAACAAAGCGGCCAGTCCCGCAGCGGCGGTGACACCCATCAAACGCCGGTAAAGCGCCGTGGCGGCCCCGACCACAGCCGCATACCAGAGCATGCTGTGGAAATGCATGAGCGCAGGGCTTTGCGGCCAAAGCCGGTAATCGATCCACATGGACGCGGCGCTGAGATAGCGCATAAACGACAGTTGCAGCTCCGACGGCGCCCACCAGGGAATAACCCCTATGTCTTTGGCGAGGTTGCCAATGGAAGGATTGCCGTCCAGAAACGAGAAAGCATCTAAAACGCCCAGCCAGGCGCGCTGGGCTCCACGTCCTGTGCCGAGCAGAGACAGGCGCTGTGAAAAATCGTCAAACTGAAATCCCACCCACAAGGCAGGCAGGGTCAGCATTACGGCGATCAGTGAAAGATGAAGGGCCAGGCGCGGATGCGTGAGACGTCGAACTCCCCAATGAAGAACACGGAGCTTCCAGGGGGCTTCGGCCTGCGTTTGAGCGGTTAAGGGTATTGTCATGGTATGGGATGATGGACCTTGCCCTGGATACGATCTGTATGACTGGAAGAGGCAGGCAATCTGTCTTTATACGTTGAAATATCGTTTCATCAGTTCCCGGACATGGCTTTTTTCGTCCGCGTTGCCCTCGAGCTTTTCCACAATCAACGGCAGCCACTTATCCCAGTTGGCGGCATTGAAGTGATGACTGATTTCGGCGAAGATCTCCTGCGACAAATCACTGTAGCCCAGCAGGCTCCATAATACTTCCAGCTTGATTTCGTAATCGTCCGAGTGGAGCCATAAATCATAGAAAAAAAACTTGATGTCGGGATGCGCTTCAAATTTCCGCAGCAGCTTGATGCAAAAGCGCCTCAGGGGAAGGGGGGTGGCCGCCATGGACACAGTGTCTTTCAGAATGTCTTTGTCGCTTTCAACAGTTTCCTGGCGGCAGTAATTAAACAGGGGGTAGGTATTTAAAAATTGCAACACAGATGTATCGATGGTGTCGCGGTTTCGCAAATCCTGAAGGGCTTTCTTCGCGATATAACGGTACAGGATTTCCTGACGGTCGGGATTTTGCGGTGTATCCATAGATTGACCTTACAAGCTGAAAAGATCAGCGGTTGCCTGCCCCCATGACGAAATTCCGGTAATTCTGATATTCTTCCGCGATTCTCACGCGAAGCGCTTCTCGCTTTTTCGCTGTGGACAGTTTTAAAAATTGCCATTCCTTGGCGGAGAGCTCTCCGCTGTGGGTCAGTCCGATTTCCAGCGAAGAACACAGGGCGTCGGCCGCTTTAACGATGAGCGTCTTCTTTTTCAGGTCGTTGGTTTCTTCGCTTTCGAGAATGTCCGCTTCGTGATGGTTGGCAATGACGAAAGCCAGAGAGGCTGGCAGTCGCCACTGTTCGGCCACGTATCGGCCCATGTCGCCGTGGTCAAAGCCCAGGACGGTTTTTTCCGCTTCCCAGAAAGGAATGTTTTGTGCTTCAACCAATCGGATGACTTCCGCAAAGTCATTTTTTAAAGACAGATTAATAACCACTTTGCCGATATCATGCAGCAGGCCGTAAACGAACGGTTCGCCGGTGGACATCATGCCCAGATCGCGGGCGATCAGACCGGAGGCGACTGATACGGCCAGGGAATGCTCCCAGAGCTGGAAGTCCACCTTATTGAGCGGACGGCGCAAATCTTTCAGTGAGATGGCGAAAACCAGCGCCTGCACGGTGGTAAATCCGATGCGCGTGATCGCGTCGGTGATGTCGGCAATGGTGTTGCTGGCCCGGTAATAGGGGGAATTGGCAACTTTCAGCAGACGCGAGCTGAAGGACTGGTCCATAGAGATGACGCGTTTGAGATCTTCCAGCGATGAATTGTCGTCGGCGACAATGTGCAGGATGCGGGAGGCCACAATTGGCAGAGAGGGAATATCCGACAAAACATTCGGTAAATTACTGGGTTTGTCTTTTTTCATGTGCGGCTCTTTTTTACGTTTGGGTTTCGTTGCCTAAGGCTTGACGCCGGACAACGGGTTTTATCTATTATGCTTTATTTATGGCATATTTCCCCGGATTATTCAACTGCCATTCCAAAGCCCGCAGCGGATCAGACCTTATGATAAAAAAGATTAATATATTCTTTTTCCATCTGCTGAAGCTCTTTGGTGCGCTCCTTGAGCATCCACTCCACGAACTCGCGGTGACGTTTGAGCTCCAGGTGTGATTTGATTCTGGCCTTGACGACGACCGGCTTGAACGGCTTGGTGATATAGTCCACCGCGCCCAGCTCAAAGCCCTTTGCCTCGTCCTCTTCGTGTCCCTTGGCTGTGATGAAGATGACGGGAATCTTGTTGGTGTATTCATCGCTTTTCAGCAGTTTGATGACCTGATAGCCGTCCACATCCGGCATGATGATGTCCAGCAGAATCAGATCCGGGCGGTTGGGGGAGCCGGCAATCTTAATGCCCGTGGCGCCGTCTTTGGCAAAAAGAACGTTGTAGTGGGGTTGAAGAAGCTCGTTGAGGACGGAAATGTTGGTGACTTCGTCATCAATGATTAAAATGGTCTGCATCAAGGTGTCTGTTTTCAATGGATTCCTCCTGTGGGTATATTTAATTTATCGGCTAAATCAGAGAGAATGTCCAGGGCCTGGCTGAATTCGAGATTGATCAGCAGATTTTCCATACGGATGGCTTCGGGCTCCAGGCTTCGGGCAATGAGTTGCGCTTTCAATAAGCCAAAGGCGGCCCCGGCGCGCAGGTCGGACTTTTGAAGCAGTCCGCTGAGTTCCCTGAATCTTTCGGTTAATACAGCGGGATCATCTTGGCTTGCGGCCATTTCCCGGTTGAACACCTCGTCGGTTGTTTCTGTGAGACGATGGATGGACGCACAGGCGATAGCCAGTGTTTCGCTGAATTTATTCAGCGTCGGGGTCATATCGCAAGAAGCTCCACCGCGCTTCGCCTCGACGTGCAACTGGCTGGATGAGGCGGCAAGCCCGATGATGGATAGATTTCCCGCCGCGCCTTTGATGGCGTGCGCCACGCCGGCCACCCGGTCGTAGTCCCGGGCCTGCAGGGCCAGGTCAATGTCCCGGGACGCGTGCTCGTAATGCTGCATAAACGACTTGAGTAATTTGAGGTAGAGATGCGTGTTGCCCTGCAATCTTGCCAGTCCTTCCTGAAGGTCGATTCCGGGAAGCGCCTGCGGAAGGGAAAGCGCGGATATTTCTTTGGCTGCGGTATGATCCATATGAGGTGGGGCCGCATCCATTTTTTGCGTCCGTGGAGGAATCCAGCGGATGAGAATGGCTGTCAGTAAATCAATATCCAGCGGTTTGGATAAGTAATCATTCATGCCCGCCTGAAGGCAGGCTTCCTTGTCACGCGCTGTATTATGGGCCGTCATGGCGACAATGGGAATCGCACGCAGGTGTTCCATTTGTCTGATGGCCACCGTGGCTTCGAATCCGCTCATGACCGGCATTTGCACATCCATGAGGATAAGATCATAATGACGCTCCTTAATGCTGGAAAGGGCCTCCCGGCCGTTACCTGCTATATCGACCGTCAAGCCGCATTCCTTGAGAATTTCACACGTCAGCTCCTGGTTGATCACATTATCTTCCACCAGAAGGACACTGGCTCCCCGGATGCCGGCGAGGGCTTCTTCCCGCGACGGGGCGTCCGTGGCCAGCGTCGGCCTGGAAAGCGCGGCACCCTGGCGCCTGGCGGAATCAGGCTGCCTCAGCAGCCGAATGGTAAAAGAAAACGTGCTTCCCCGATTTTGGTGGCTTTCGACCTGAATTCTTCCGCCCATGCGTTCAACCAGGTGTTTGGAGATGGCCAGCCCCAGTCCCGTTCCGCCGAAACGCCGGGTCACGGAGGAATCTCCCTGGGAAAAGGGCTTGAAAATACGCGCAAGGTGCTCCGGGGTCATGCCGATACCCGTATCTTTGACGGAAAACATCAATAAGCAATCCTGTACGCCAGTTTCAATGGGCTGGACAGTCAGCATGACGCGGCCGGCCAGTGTGAACTTGACGGCGTTGTTGGCCAGATTCAGCAGAATTTGATTGAGCCGATGGGGATCGCCCACCAGGTCGTTGGGGACGTATGGGTCAATGGAGACGGAAAACTGAACTCCCTTTTCTTCGGCCTTGAGCAAAATAAGATCAGAGATGTTCCGAATGACCTCATTGAGCTTGAAGTCCACCGACTCCAGTTCAAGGCGGTCCGCTTCAATTTTTGAAAAATCCAGAATGTCGTTGATCAGATGCAGCAGATTCCGGGCGGAGCGGCCAATGGTGTTTAAATAATTGCTGAGTTTTGGCGTGAGATCCTGCTTCATCGCCAGGTTGGTAAACCCGATGATGGCGTTCATCGGCGTGCGGATTTCATGGCTGATGTTGGCGAGAAATTCGTTTCGGGACTGGGCGGTTTTTTCAGCCGCCTCCTTGGCGATGCTAAGCTCGTCCATGCGTTTCTTTTCCGTGATATCGCGGACGATGCCCTCAAAATACATTGGCTTGCCCTCTGCATCGCGAATCAGATGCGCGTCAATGAGCGTTGTGACGGGGGAGCCGTCCTTGCGGCGGGCCAAGTATTCAAAGTCTTTGACGTAGCCGTGCTTTTTAATGATTTGCACAAATTTGTCGCGTTGTGCCGGATTGGAATAGATTTCCAGGGTGGTGTCCTGAAAATTATCCAAAAGTTCTTTGGGAGAATCGTATCCCAGAATTTGCGCCATCGCCGGATTGACCGTCAGGGGGCGGCCGTCGCTTGCGACCTGAAAGATGCCTTCGGTGGCGTTTTCAAAGATGCCCCGGTATTTGGCCTCCGCATCGCGCGTGGCCAGCTGGGAGGTTTGCAGTTCCAGATAACGCGCCTTGTTCTGAGCGACCATTTTTTCAATGGCGGTTTTCAGATGGGCGATTTCCCGGGTCGAACGGATATCGGGCATATAGATCCGGTCAGCGTGATCTGTTTTGCTGAGGGTGAGCGCATAGTTTTCAATCCGCTTGAGCGGACCAATGACGGTTTTCATTAAAGCGAAAAACAAGATGGAAAGCAGGATGACGTTAAACAGGAGCATATAAATACCTTCCACGACCAAGCGGTGCTTCAGGTCTTCCCGGATAAAACGCCGGGACATGTAAACGTCGAGCGTTGCGATGTCCTGGCCGTTGTGCTTCACCAAACTTCGTTGATAAAAAAGGTCGGATGCCGAAATGTCCGTTTTGGAGGGAATGACCTGCCAGCTTTCATTGCGGGTCATGGCCAGGACGATTTGATCGCTTTCCCGGATCACGATGCCATAGAGATTCCTGTTTTGCATGAAGCTTTCCAGAATTTTTGTCGTGCCCTCCATGTTGAGTGTCCACAGCGGCTGGCTGACGCTCATGGCGATCTGGCCGGAAAGGGCTTCCAGATGGTTTCGCAGTGTCTTTTGGGTGTTTTGATATTCGTGGTAGAGACTGATCGCACCAAAGACCAGCATCATCAAGGCCGCCGACGTCACCAGCGTGATGAGGATGACAGTGCGAATCGACGGCATGCGTTTTGCGGTTTCGGTTTGACGGCTCATATTTTATTGATATCTTTTGAGTTGACCGGTCTTGATCAGTTGCCAGTAGCTTTCTTCCATTTTCTGAAGAATCAAATCGGCTTTGGGTTTGTGTTTATAAAGATTAAACGTGCAATGCCATCCGCGCGCCGAGGAAGGGACATGGAAGCGCAGATCCGGGATGGACAGGTTCTTGAGGCAGATGTCGTCGATATATTTGTAAGTCAAAAGGTAGTCCACCCGGCCTTTTTGCAGCATGTTAAACGACGCGTCATGCGTATCTGTTTCATCATACTGAACGCCATTGGCGCGATTGCGGATCCAGTCGCCCCAAGCATCATAGGAATACCCCCGCGTCATGACCACGCGGCTGCCGGCGAGGTCTTCTATGAAATTAATAAGTTTTTTATCTCCGATAAAATAGATGCGCATCTCCAGGGGAAAGAGTTTCAGCGGCCGGGAAATCGTTGCGTTTCTAAAGGCGGGGATCGTGCTCAGACCATTGAACAGATCAATTTTCCCCCGGGCGAGGTCATCAAAAAGCCGAACGGCCGGATAACTGGCGATGGTATAACGGATGCCTGCATGTTCGAGGGTCTTCATGGTAATTTCATTGACCAGGCCTGCCGGTTTTCCATCGGGATCCGTATGCGTGAGGCCGAGAAATTCAACATAGCCCACCTTGACGACAACATCATCGAGGGACTGGTCTTTGGCTCTCGAAGGGGGATCTGCAATATCCTTTGCCTGTGCCGGAAGAAAGAGGCAAAAAAGTACAAAGACTACTACGGAAAGAACAATGTGCAGCCTGTTCATTTTTCCCGCTCCCCGGATGTTCAAAACATGCCGTATAACATTCACCCAAACGACCCAAAAATACGCGTTTCCCTTGAAAATATTCGTAAATATACGCAAAGCCCTTTAGGCTGTCAATATTTATCTGGGGGGGGGAGGGGGGAAGAGGCCCAGCGGGTGCAGGGCCTCTTATTCCCGCGGGCGACGGGGCTATTCGCCGATGAAAACCGGTTCGCGTTTCTGGAGAAACGCGGTCATGCCTTCGAGGGCGTCCTTGCTGGCACCCAGTTTTTTGGACCATTGCCTATCCAGGCTCAGACCCTCGTCAAAGCCTTTATCCAGGCCGACGCTCATGCCGTCGAGTACGGCGGCTATGGCCAGCGGCGGACGCTTGGCCAGCGCTTCCGATGCTGTCAGCCGTTTGCTGAACAAAATGATATCCAGGGCTTTGGATTTTCCAATGAGCCTGGGCAGCCGCTGGATGCCGCCCCAACCGGGCGTGATGCCCAGGTTCACTTCCGGCAGACCGATCAACGCTTTGGGGTTATCCGCCATAATGCGGAAATGGCAGGCGATGGCCGTTTCGCAGCCGCCGCCTAATGCATGCCCGTTGATGGCGGCAATATAGGGTTTGGTGGAGCGGGAAATGGTGTTCATGATCTCGTTGCCGTTGGGCCCCTTGTTGATGTTGGCGATGTCGGAGACGTCCATACCGGCTGAAAATCCCTTGTCACCCGCGCCGGTGATGATGACCACTCGCGTATCTCTGCTTTTTTCAAGGGTGTTGACCGCATCAAAAAATTCTTCCCGGATGCCCAGATTCACGGCGTTCATCGGCGGGCGGTTTAATATGATGGTGGTGATAAAGTCCTTCGTTGTGACAATAATATTTTTGTATTCCATTGTCTGTCTCCTTATGAAGTTTTTTTTCGCCTGAAAACCCGATAGCCTGAGGTCTGTCAGTCTATCGCCCGTTTTTTCTGATGGATAAGCCGCATGCCCGGGTGCGGCACGGGAAAGCTGGGGATGCTTTTCCCGCCCAGAGATCCGATGTAGGCCGTCTTGCGGCCTTTGCCTCCAAAGCAGATATTTGCCGGGCGGTTGATCAGGCGTCCCTGGTGATCCTGAACGTAGATTTCGATCCGTCCTGCCGGATCGATGTAGCCTACGGCGTTGGCAACGGGAAAGGTGACCCAGAGATTTTCCGCATCATCAAAGGCGATGCCGTCGGGGAAACCGGCCTGCCCCAGAATCGCCGGTCCGTAAACTTCCGCCGGGCCGAGGCTTGAGTCGGGCTCAATCCGGTAGCGCAGGACGCGCCTGAGCATGGTTTCGGCGACATAGACATAGTCTTCTTTTTTATCCACGGCTACGCCGTTGGCAAAGCAGATGCCGGAGGCGACAATTCGAGGCGCCTGTTTCGGTGCGATCATCACCAGGGAGCCGTCCGGAACCGGGCCTTGCAGCGAGGCGTCAATATCCGGATTATCCGTGGAGTTGGACACCCAGAGCCTGCCTGCAAAATCCAGAAAGGGGAAATTGGGCGTCAGCATTTTATGACCTTCGGCTTCTCTCATCAACACCGTGTGGCGGCCATTGGGCGCCACCGACTGAACCTCGCCGTTTCCAATATTGGCGACAATGCAGTGCTGGTGTTCATCGACGCAAACGCCGTTGGGTGTGCCGCCGATCTTTCCGAAAAAGGTGGTGTGTCCGTCGGGGGCGATGTGCGCCACGCGCCCGTGCGCATCCGCTGCGTAAAGGCTGCCGTCGTCAAGCGCCATGATGCCTTCGGGCCGCAAAAGCCCGCTGCCGATGGTTTTAACTTGATCCAGGTTGATGGTCATTGTTTCCCTCGATGGTCTGTTGAAATTGTATGGTTATTCCGGACAACGGATTGCCGGGGATGGTCCGGATGCCGCTGCTAAAGACACGGGTTAGAGCAGATGCGCCGATGTGACACGGTTCAAACCCCATAAGCTTTCCAGGCCTCAATGGGTGGGCCGACACAGGCCAATCGCTTAATTTGCCGCGATCATTTGTTTGACCTTTTCGGCCAACAGGTGAATGCTGAAGGGTTTCTGAATGAACTGCATGCCTTCTTCCAACACGCCATGCTGGGCAATGATGTTGGAGGTATAGCCGGACATGAAAAGAATTTTGATGTCCGGACGGATCGCAATCAGCTTGTCGCGCAGTTCCTTGCCGCTCATCTGCGGCATGATCACATCGGTGACCACCAGATCGATGGGGTTGGTTCCGTGTTCGCAAAAAGACAGGGCGTCGAGCGGGTTTTCAGAAGCGATCACCATGTAGCCTAAGGCCTCGAGCATGTCGGAGACCATTTTAAGCACCATTTCATCATCTTCAACCAGCAGAATCGTGCCGGATCCCAGCGAGGTGTGCGGTTCGGGCGCCTTTTCCAGAACATCTGCCGCTTCGGTGGTGCGGGGCAGGTAAATTTTGAAGATGCTGCCTTTTTGCGGCTCGCTGTAAACACTGATGTATCCCTCATTTTGCTTGATGATGCCATAAACCGTGGCCAGGCCAAGCCCCGTGCCCTGGCCGACATCCTTGGTGGTAAAAAAAGGTTCAAAGACGAAGGGGATGTCTTCCCTGGGGATACCAGTGCCCGTGTCGCTGATCGAAAGCAGGGCGTAGTCGCCGGGGGCGATCTCCAGATGCGCGTCGCAGAAAGTTTTATCGACGACAATGTTGGCCGTTTCAATGATCAGTTTTCCGCCCTGCGGCATCGCGTCACGCGCATTGACCGCCAGATTGATGAGCACCTGTTCGATCTGAACAGGATCAAATTTGACATTCCACAGGTTTTCGCCGGGGTAAAATCTCAGGTCGATATCTTCGCCGATGAGCCGGGTAATCGTTTTTTGCGCCTCGTTAATCCGTTCGTTGAGATCGACAATTCGCGGGCTGATGACCTGCTTGCGGGAGAAAGCCAGAAGCTGCGCCGTCAGATCGCGCGAGCGTGTCGCGGCTTTTTCAATTTCCAGCAGGTCGAAATAGAGAGGATTTTCAATGTTGAGCCGCATTTTCGCCAGGTCGATGTAGCCCAGGATGACATTGAGCATATTGTTGAAGTCGTGGGCCACGCCGCCGGCAAGCCGTCCCACCGTCTCCATCTTTTGCGCCTGGAGGAGCTGATCGGCCAGGCGGTCTCTTTCCTCCTGCGCTTTTTTACGTTCGGTGATGTCCCGGCCGGAAAAGAGAATGCCGATGGGTTTGCCCGCTTCATCGCGGTAGAAGCTGACGGTTTCTTCAATCCATACCGTGCTGCCGTCTTTCCGGTACGATTCAATATCCCAGACAATCCTGCGGCGGGGATCCGGCGGGTTGTCGCTGTATTCCCTTTCGAGTTCTTCCGCCAGGATTTTCAAGCCGCGCTCATAGGTATCGGGCGTGATCTGCCGTTCGATCGGGATTTTCATGATTTCTTCCGGCGTGTAGCCCGTCACGCGGATTTCGGAGGGACTCTGATAAACATAGTTCAGGTCCATGTCGAGCAGGGTGATGGTATCCTGCATGTTTTCCACGATCAGCCGGTAGCGTTTTTCGCTTTCGCGCAGCGCCTCTTCCATTTTTTTGCGTTCAGTGACATTGCGTCCGACCATCAGGATTTCCAATGGCTTGCCGCACTCATCCCGAACAAAGGAAGCGGTGATTTCCTGCCAGACGGTGCCGCCGTTTTTGTGAAAGACTTCCAGTTCAACGGTTCGTGAACGGTTGGGATCAACCGGTTCACCGCTGAATTCCTTTTTAAATTCTTCATCAAACATCTGGCTGACTCTGGCGAAAGATTCCGGTTTAAGCAATTTATCAAAGGGAATATTGACGACTTCTTCCGCCGTGTAACCCGTGACTCGGATTTCCGAGGGACTCTGATAGGTGTAATTGAGGTTCAGGTCTGTTGTCCAGATGGTGTCGTGCATGTTCTCGACAATCATACGGTAGCGCTTTTCGCTGTCGCGAAGCGCCAGTTCCATCTTTTTACGCTCCGTGATGTCCCGGCTCACCAGCATGATTTCGACCGGTTTGCCGTTTTCATCGCGGTTAAAGGAGGCTTTGACATCGGTCCAGATTGTGTGCCCATCCTTGTGATAGGCCTCCAGCTCCAGCGTGACAAAACGATGCGGATCTGCCGGTTGGCCCGAGAATTCCTTTTCAAACTCTTCCGCGATGACTTTTTTCACCAACGCCAGAGAGGACGGGGTCAAGGTTTGTTCCGGGGTGAGGCGCATGGCTTCTTCCGGTGTGTATCCGGACAGGCGGATTTCCGAGGGGCTCTGATAGGTCAGGTTGAAGTTCATGTCCAGCGTCGAAATGGAATCGTGCATGTTTTCGATGATCATGCGGTAGCGCTTTTCGCTTTCCCGAAGCGCCTCCTCCATTTTTTTCCGATCGGTGATATCCCGCGAGTTGATCAGCAGGCCAATGGGTTTGCCGACTTCATCGCGATAGAACGAGGCGGTGATTTCTTCCCAAACCGTGCCGCCGGACTTGGCATAGGCTTCGATCTCAAAGGTTCGTTTTCTTTGCGGATCCACTGGATCGCCGGAAAGTTCCCTTTCAAGTTCTTTCGCAATGATTTGTTGCGCGCGCTCATAGGAGGCGGGCGTCATCTGATCGGACAGGGGGGTTTGGGTGATTTCTTCCGGCGCAAAGCCGGTAATCCGGATCTCCGACGGGCTCTGATAGATGTAATTTAAATTCAAATCCAGCAGACTGATGCTGTCGTGCATGTTTTCCACAATCATGCGGAAAAGGTTTTCGTTTTCACGAAGCGCCGCTTCAATTTTTATGCGTTCGGTGACGTCCCGGGAAATACCGCAAAAGCCGCAGGGTTTGCCTGTCGGATCGCGTAACAGGTCTGCGGACGATTCAACGTCGATGGCCTCGCCGCTTTTCCGGATCATCTGCCAAACGATTCTGGATACGGCTTGGCCTGTTTCATAAATGCGCTTGAAGGTTTCGGCAATGATCTGAGAATATTCATCTGTGACGAACCGGCGAAAGTTCACGCCGAGTAATTCTTCTTCGGCGTAGTCCAGAGCGCTGGCCGTGCGCTTGTTAAAAAAGGTGATATTGCCCTGAAGATCCGTTTCGAAATACGACTCCTGCATCTTTTCCAGAATGTTTCGATAGCGTTCCGCATGTTCGTCGGTTTGCACACGGGGATGTGCCGGTTCAGCAGGTGTTTTTTTCAGGAGAGCGCCGATCGTTTCGGCAAGCCCCGCCAGTTGATTCTGCAACGCGGGGGAGTCCACCCGGGCAGAGGCCTGATCCGACAAGGCGCTTTGCAGAGATTCGATCAGGGATGAAAGATTGGTATTGTCCGGTTTGGAGTTCATAGGGCATCGCTTCCCTGTCGATTATTGTTGAGTTAAGAATGTCGCACGTTCTTTCGCTATCGGATGCTAAAAAATATCTTGGCATTTTATATGCGTATCGGGCATGGCCTGTCAAGTTTATTCAACAGTTTATTTCATCATGCTTTTTTGTCGGAACAACGGTTCAAGCCAGCGTTTCTATAATCTTTGATTGACAGAATATTTTGTTTTTTCTATACTTTACGTGTTAAATCCGTTTAAGCATCTTCGAATCAAGGAATGAGCCCTCATGGAGCAAAAACCTCCGGCAAATCGTTCCATTGCCAGTCAGTTCACGCGTCATTATTTATTCATCTCTATTGTGCCCAGCCTGATCCTTTTGACCTTAATGGCCATCGGCGCGGGTTTAACCTGGCATTACATGTCCGATCTCATCGTCAAATCCACCTACGATTTAAATGAAGACGCGGAGCAGGGCCTGAGGCATCTGGGTGAACAGATCATCCAGGCCAAATCCCGCGATGTGGCCCGTCAGATCGAAATGTATTTCCGCATGCATCCGAAGGTGGATATCCGGGACATGCGCAAGGATCCGCTCTTTATGGAACTGGCGCTGCAGCGCGTCGGGCAAACCGGCTATACCGCCATGACCGAGGCCAGAAAACCGGGGGATTTGCCCACAGAGGGTTTGGAACCGGTGATCTTCCGGGTGCATGAAAATCCCAAACTCCATGATCGGGACATGAGTTTTCTGGGCGAAAAAATGACAGCCTGGTGGGCCATTTGCAAAAAGGGGCTCGATGGCGTGGAGGCCGACGGCTATTACGAGTGGTGCGAGCCCGATGGCACGTGCCGACCGAAATATCTATATGTGACACCGGTTCAATTTCCGCTAAACGGCATCACCATGATGGTGTCGGCCGTGACCTACATTGACGAGTTTTCAAAACCCATCGTGGCGATGCGCCGGAAGGCGGACCGGGTAGCACAAAACTACCAGCGCTATGTGTCCAGCATGATGATTGTTTTCGGTGTTGTTTGCGCGCTGGTACTTGTGTTCACCTTTCTTTTGACGTTTGTGCTGGCGCGCCGGGCGGGCCTGCGTTTCATTGTGCCGGTGGCCAAACTGGCGCAGGCGGCCCAACATCTGGGCGAGGGCAACTGGGAGGCGCAGGTTCCCGATCATGTTCTGGGGCGCGAAGATGAAATCGGCGTCATGGCGCGTTCTTTTCAGAGCATGTCCGGGCAGCTCAAAGAAACATTTGGCCGCCTGGAGCAGCGTGTCGTGGAGCTCCGGCAAACGCGTGACGCGCTCAAAGACAGTGAGGATCATTACCGGACGCTTTATGAGGAATCCCGCCGGGCCGAAGAGGTTTACCGCTCACTGATCAGTTCGTCCGCCGATGCCATCGTCATTATGGATTTGCAGGAAAGCGTGACCTACGTCAGTCCGACGTTTGAGAGAATTTTCGGCTGGCGCCTGGGTGAGCTCGCCGGGCGGACGATTCCCCTGGCAACCCCGCCAACGCAGTCCTCAGAGGCCGGGGCCATCCGCGAGGTGATTGAAAACGGCGTAACCTATCATGGATATGAAACCACCCTCATGACCAAAGACGGCCGCGCGATTGATGTCAGTCTCAGCGCGTCGCGATACAATGATCACGAAGGCCGGCCGGCGGGGGCGCTGATCATCCTGCGGGATATTTCCGAAGCCAAACGCCTCAAGGAGCACCTCCAGCAGGTGGATCGCCTGGAAGCGATTGCCACGCTGGCCGGCGGCGTTGCGCACGACTTCAATAATCTGCTCATGGTCATTCAGGGGACGGTCTCGATTTTGATGGACGCCATACCGGAATCGGACAGAAACTACAAGTATTTGATCAATATTGAAAAGCAGGTGAACCGTGGCGCCCGTCTAACGCGTCAGCTGCTCGGTTATGCCCGCAAAGGCAAATATGATGTGCGCCCGATGCAGTTAAACGATGTCATAACCGATTCGGCTGAAACACTGCGCCGCACCCGAAAGGACATCCGGATTCATTACGCTCTGGCAAAGGATCTGCGCACGATAGAGGGCGATGCATATCAAATGGAGCAGGTGTTGATGAACTTGTTCATCAACGCCTCCGATGCCATGCCGGCAGGCGGCGATTTGACGCTTTTAACAAAAAATATTAAGGCATCGGACATTCCCGACAAACTTCGAAAAGACAAAACCGGCAATTATGTTCTGTTGGTTGTGGAAGATACAGGTGTGGGCATGGACCGCAAAGTCATGGACCGGATTTTTGAACCCTTCTTTACCACCAAGGCGGTGAATAAGGGAACCGGTTTGGGATTGGCGTCTGTTTACGGGATTCTCCAAAGCCATGGCGGGGCGATTGACGTCTCATCCGAAGCGGGTACGGGAACACGATTTTCAATTTATCTGCCCGCGTCCGATAAGCCTGCGGCCGAAACGATCGAGAAAAGCAAGAAGACGTATTTGGGCAAGGGAACGATTCTGCTCATTGACGATGAACAGCCCGTGCTCGATGTGGCTGAAGAAGTGATTCAATCCATTGGGTTTGAAACGCTTGCCGCAGGGGATGGGCTCAGTGGGATTGAGATTTATCGCCACAACCGGTCCCGGATTGATCTGGTTATTCTGGATATGGTCATGCCGGATCTGGGCGGGGCGGAAGTGTTTGACCGTCTCCGCGAGATTGATCCCGGCGTTACTGTTTTGCTGGCCAGCGGCTACAGTATTGACGGGCGGGCCTCTGAAATATTGAGTCGGGGCTGCAATGGGTTTATTCAAAAGCCCTTCAGCAGGGAAGATCTTGCGGAAAAAATCGAGAGCATTTTGAAACCGATCTGATGGATCCCTAAAATAATTTGCGGGCGGCTTCGGTGAGGTAGTCTTTCAAGGCCGCGCTGCCGCCGGTTTTGAGCAGGCGGCGGATTTCAGTGATGACCTGCTGATAGATTTCCAGCAGGTCATCCGTATCCGGATTCCCGGCGATAATCTGGGCAAACAGGTCCGGACTTTCAATAAAAACCTTTTGAACTATTTCCATTTTTGCGCGGAAAATTGGCGTGGCATATCGATTAATTTCATCGGGCGCAAGGCCTGTGTGCGCGATCACGCTTCCCAGCGCAATGGTGTTGAGATGGTTGAGCGCCTGGACGATGGCCACCATCCGGTCATGCTCGCTCGCGGAGCGCTCCAGCAGTGTGTAGCCTGCCGACGAAAAGATGTTTTTGATCCAGTCATACCAGGTTTTCCCGCGGCCGGGACATAAAACGATGTTGTTTCCCGCCGCCTGCGTAATGGACGGTCCAAAAAGCGGGTGGCAGCCCACCACTTCGCTTGCCGATGAGGACAGCATCAGCGCGACCGGTTCTTTTTTCAGCGATGTCAGGTCCATGAGCAGCTGCTCTTTTTTCATCAGAGGTCCAACCTGCCGGATGACTTCGTTTGTGGCTGCAATCGGGACGGAGACCACGACGATGTCGCAGTTTGCCGCGACATCCGCTGCCGTCAGGGGGGTTTTTCGTCCCGTTACGCAGATGTCGCAGCCCTCTGCGGCCAGCACCTCGGCAAGCCATTGCCCCATGCCGTGAGTGCCGCCGATGATGCCCGCGGATATTTTTTTCATAGGCGCACCGCTTTTTGCCGAAGCTGGAAATCAGCTAAAATGATGCAGACCATCGCTTCGCACACGGGAACAATGCGGGGAAGAACGCAGATATCATGACGGCCCGCAATCGAAATCGAACGGACCTGACCGGACGTGTCGCGCGTTTGCTGAGGCAGGCTCACCGACGGAATCGGTTTGCAGTGCGCGCGCAAAACAATATCCTGCCCCGTTGAAATACCGGCCAGAATGCCTCCGGCTGCGTTTTTGACAAATCCTGCTTCATCCATCGGGTCGTTGACCTCAGAGCCTCTCTGGCTCGCGACACAAAAGCCGTCGCCAATTTCCACGGCCTTCACGGTTCCGATGCTCATGAGTGCCGAGGCCAGCGCAGCATCAAGCTTGTCAAAAACCGGCTCGCCCAGGCCCGCCGGGCACCCGCGCACAAGGATTTCCACCACGCCGCCCAGGGTGTCGCCCTCTTCTCGCACACGCATCAAAAGCGCTTCCATGTTTCGGGAGGCGTCGGTATCCGGGCAATGCAGGGGATTTTGGCGCACGGCGCTTTTTAAATCCGCAAAAGATGCCGGAGGCTTTTCTCCAATGTCAATGCCGCCGATCGATCGGGTATAGGCTAAAACCTCCAGACCTCCCGCGGCAAGAACTTTTGCGGCCACAGCCCCTGCGGCGACACGGCCCGTGGTTTCGCGGCCCGAGGCGCGGCCGCCCCCCCGCCAGTCGCGCACCCCGTATTTTGAAAAATAGGTGAAATCTCCGTGGCCGGGACGAAATACGTCTTGAAGATGATCATAGCTCGTCGATTTTGCATCCACATTGGCGATCATTAAAGATATGGGTGTTCCGGTCGTCCGGCCTTCGAAAACGCCCGATAAAATCTGAACCTGATCTTTCTCACCGCGCGGGGTTGACGCAGCGCCACCCGAGGGTTTGCGGCGATCCAGCGCCTCTTGAATGTCAACTTCTGCAAGAGGGATTCCCGGCGGGCAGCCGTCAATCACCGCGCCCAGCGCAGGCCCATGCGATTCGCCCCAGGTGGTGACCCGAAATACACTGCCTGTTGTATTTCCTGACATGATGGCTCCTGTGTCCGCCGGTTATTTGCGTTTCTTTTTCAACTTGTTGATTTCGGAGACGGCGCCCGTCTCCAGCAGATACTCGTAAATGTCGTCGGTCACGCGTACAACACTTTTTCCATCTGTGTCCACCGTAAAATGCGCGCAGGCTTCATACAGGGGAGCCCGACGGTTCATTTCCGCAACCGTTTCAGCATCGAGACTTGCATCGGTAAAGCGCGGCCTTTTTTCTCCGCGCTCTCCATCTCGCTCCAGACGCTCAAGAATATCGGAAAGCGGCGTTTTCAGATAAACCACAATCCCTGCCTCTTGCAGACGTGTCCGGTTGTCTTCAGCCAGAATCACGCCGCCGCCTGTGGCGATGATGCAAAGGTTTCTATCCGAAAGCGACAAGACAGCCTCTTTTTCCTTTTCGCGAAATGCTGGCCAGCCTCTCTCGGCAATCAGGTCTTTGATGGATTTTCCCGCAGCCTCTTCAATCAACGCATCCGTATCGACAAAGGCCATTTTAAGTTTTTTCGCCAGATGCCTCGCGATGGTCGATTTTCCGGTTGCGCGATAGCCGATCAAAATCACGTTCATATTTTGGCCAGCTCCCGCCAGAAGTCGGGGAAAGATTTATCGACACATTTCTTGTCGGCAATTTCAATGCCGGGGGTCAAAAGCCCCGCAATGGCAAAGCTCATCGCAATGCGATGATCGTTGTAGGTATCAATGGCTGCGCCATGCGGGATACCGCCCTCGATCAGCAAACCGTCGGGAAGCTCCGAGGCCGTAATGCCGATGCGGCTCAGTTCGGAGACCATCGCGGCCAGACGGTTGCTCTCCTTGATGCGCAGGTGCGCGACGTTGGTGATGGCGGTGCGTCCCTTGCGAAACGCCGCAAGGATGGCGACGGTCGGCACCATGTCGGGCATATCACCCAGATTGAGCGTCCATTCGCCCTCGGGCAGATTCAAGCCGGTCACCTCCACCCAGTTCGGGCCGCTCTGCACCATGCAGCCCATCTGTTCGAGGATGGTCAAAAGCCGGATGTCGCCCTGAGCGCTTTGCCGGCTGATGCCGTTGACGCGGATGGAGCGCTTTAAGAGCGCGGCCGCCAGAAAAAAGTAGGAGGCGCTCGAGGCGTCGCCTTCGACGTCGTAGTCGCGTCCGGAATAAATATGCTGCGTGTCCACGAGATAATGGCGCTGGCCGGTGCGCAGAATTTTCGCGCCGAAATCATTCATTACGCTGATCGTCAGATCAATGTACGGGGCCGAGACGATGCTGCCCTCCAGCCGAAGCTCAATGCCTTTGGCCGTGTAGGGCGCGCACAGAAGTAGCGCGGAGACATACTGCGAGCTTTCAATATCCGAAAGCGTGATGGCGCCGCCCCGAAGGCCGTTGGCCAGAATTTCCACGGGGGGGCAGTTGTTTTGGCAGCGGATATCAACGCCCATTTCTTTAAGGGCTTCCACCAAAGGACCTACGGGCCGCTCACAGAGGCGCTTTTCGCCGGTGAGGACATATTTGCCCCGGCCCAGACACACCAGCGCCGTCAGAAAGCGCAGCGCCGTTCCGTTGTAGCCCAGAAAAATTTCCCGGTTGCTGCCGGCAATCGCCCCGCCCGTGCCCGAAACGGCAAACCCGTCATCCGTCTTTTCAATGCGGGCGCCTAAAAGTTTCAGGCCACCTATGAGATGCTCCGTGTCATCCGCGATCAGGGGGCGGCGGATAAGCGACGGGCCTTCAGCCAGCGTGGCGGCAATCAAGGCTCTTTGCGTCAGGCTCTTCGAGCCGGGAACCTCCACCTCCACGGTTTTTTGATTATTTCTAATTTCCGGATTCAATGGCTTCCAACCTTTCCCGGACGGTTTTTCTCATCAGCGCCACCGGCGCGTCCTGACCCGTCCATAATTTTAATTGTCCCGCGCCCTGATGAATAAACATCTCCAGGCCGGAAATCGTTTGACAGCCTTTCGCTTCGGCATCCCGCAGCAGCTTTGTTTTGAGCGGATTGTAGATGACGTCGAGCACATACGCGAAATGCGATAAAATAGAGGCGTCCACCGGAGATACGGACAATTGCGGATACAGACCGACAGACGTGGTGTTGATCAGTACATCCGCCTTTATTTTACCGACCCCGTCGAGCGGGTAAAAGGGACAGCCAAAGTGGGCGGCCAGCGCCCGTCCCTTATCTTGTGTCCGGTTGACGATGAGAGGATGCCCGCCTGCTTTAGCGATGCCGTAAGCCGCTGCGCGCGCCGTGCCGCCCGCGCCGAGAATGGCAAACGTTTTGCCACGAGGGGTCAAAACGTCTTGAATCGCCTGCATCAGGCCCAGCCAGTCCGTGTTGTAACCAGTCAGTATGCCGTTGGTGTTGACAATCGTGTTGACCGCGCCCAGGGCGCGGGCATCCGGATCGATATCATCCAGATATTCCATGACCTCTGTTTTAAACGGAATAGTGACGGAAGCGCCGCGGATATTGAGCCCGCGAATGCCAGCGATGGCCGCTTCCACGTCTGTGACGCAATAAGCGCTGTAGTGCCCCTTGAGATTCATGGCCGAAAGTGCCGTGTTGTGCATCAGCGGCGAGAGACTGTGGCGCACGGGATTGCCCAAAAGCACAAAGTTTTGCGCTTCCTCTGCTCCGGGGTGGGGATGCTGAGTGCGGGGAAAATCATTTCCCAAAAGATTTTGTATCCGGCGCATGACACCTACCGAAAGCTGGCCCGGCGCGGACGCCTTGCCGCCCGGCAGCACGGCAAACGCCAGAGCGCTTCCCAGAAGGGGCGCCATGGCGCGGCTGAGCTTTCCCGCTTCGCCCATGCCCATGGCGATGATCTTGCGGCCTCTGGCCTTCGCGTAGGGAATCAGGCTCAGAATGTTTAAATTGTCTTGGGGGGTCTTCGCCATTGTCACGATTTTGATAACGTCCGGTTCGGTACTTTCGCAGGCGCGAAAGATTTCCTTTAATCGGGCGGGCGAGGGGGTTGAAACAATGTCATGCCAGGAGACAATGATTTGGGTTTTACTTTTTTGTCGGTTGCGAAAGGAAAGAAGCGTCCGGATGGATTTTTCTCCTTCGGCCAGTTCAATATCGGCAAAATCCGCGCCCAGCCGGATGGTTTCTTTGAGCAGCTTCATTTTTGCCGCCTTCGGGATGGCCTTTTTCCGTGGGGCAGGATCAGCATTTACAGGCAGAATTGCCTCATCCGGTCTGCGGCAGGTGACGATGACCCGAACACGATCGGATGCGCGCCGGGCCGCGTCAATCAAGTGCGGTAAATCGCCATCTCTAATCAGGTCCATGCGCAATTCAATTGCGTCAGCGACGGGCGCGATGCGCAAAATGGCCCCGATGGCCTCAGCCTGTGTGGCCTCGGTGATGGGCACGCAAATCATAAGCCTTCCTTGGCTTTCGGGTAGGAGCCCAGAATTTTCAGGAAAACCGTTTTGTCCTTTAATTCCTCAAGACAGTTCCGGACCGCGCGATCCTGACGATGGCCGATTATGTCCACAAAAAACAGGTATTCCCACATTCGCCCCTTGACCGGATGAGATTCAATTTTAGCCAGATTGATCTTGCGTTTGGCAAACGACGCAAGCGCCTGATGCAGCGCTCCGGGAGAATCCGGTGTGGCGAAAATAATCGAGGTTTTGTCGTTGCCGGTCGATTCGTTTTCGCCCTGGCCGATGACTAAAAAACGGGTGGTGTTGGAGGAATTATCTTCAATGCCTTCAGCCAGCATATTGAGCCCGTAGGTGGCGCCGGCCAGGGCGCTCCCGATGGCCGCGGCGTTTTTCTTGCCCCGCACCATCTGCGCCGCCGCCGCCGTGCTTTCCATTTCGCCCAGTGCCGCATTGGGCAGGTTTGCGCGCAGCCAGCTTTGGCTCTGGGCCAGTCCCTGCGGATGGGAATACACGTTTTTGATGCCTTTGAGGCTTTTCGCCGAAGACAGCAGGCACTGGCTGATGCGCAGATACATTTCCGCCTGAATTTTCAACCCCGTGAGCACCAGTCGATCGAGCGTGACATTCACCGAGCCCTCCAGTGAATTTTCCACGGGGACGACGCCCCATTCCACTTGGCCTTTTTCCACCTCGTCAAACACGCGGGCAATACCGGGCTGCGGCCAGAAGCGGCTGGAGGCGCCGAAATGCAGGCGCGCCGCCTGATGGGTGAAAGAGGCCTCCGGGCCCAGAAACGCGATGTTCATGGGCTTTTGCAGATCGCGCGATGCGGAGATGATTTCGCGGTAGATCGCCGTCACCTGATGGTCTGACAGCGGGCCGCCGTTGAGTTCTTGAAGATAACGCATGACGCGCGCTTCCTGTGCGGGGTTGAACACCTCCAGCCCCGTCTGTCCCTTGACCTGGACGATTTTTACGGAGACCCGGGAGCGTTCGTTGAGGAGCCGGATAATCTCCCGGTCTCGTTTTCGAATGTCTTCTCTTAGTTCATCCAGAGACGGTGTCATCTTGCATCTCCTCCAAAACATTTTTTATCAGGCGTTCGTTGACGCTGCTGCTGATAAACGGCATGCCGATTTTTTTGATCAAAACAAACTGAATGACGTTGTCCTTTTTCTTTTTATCCATCTTTAATCGTTCAATTACTCCGCGGGTGTCAAAGGGGGCCTGGATTTTTACCGGAAGCCCCGCCCTGGCAATCAGGGCTTCAATGCGCCGGGCATCCGCCCCAGGCAGGTAATCCATCTTTTCCGAAAGTCGAGTCGCGGCCACCATCCCCAGCGCCACGCCCTCGCCGTGCGAAAGCGAAAAGCCCGAGATCGCTTCCAGGGCATGCCCCAGCGTATGGCCGAAATTCAGAATCTTTCTTAAGCCCTGCTCCCGCTCGTCGATTTCCACGATGGATTTCTTGATGCGGCAGCAGCTCTCCACCAGCTTGACCAGAAGCACCGGGTCTCTGCGTTTGACCTCATCCATTTTATCTTCCAGAAGCCCGAAGAGTTTGTCATCTTCGATGACGCCGTATTTGATGATTTCGGCCAGACCGCAGGCAAACTCTTTTTCCGGAAGCGTTTGCAGAAAATCAATATCGGCGAAGACTGCCGCCGGTTGAGAAAACGTTCCCAGTAGATTTTTCCCCTGAGGAAGATCCACGGCGGTTTTCCCGCCGATGGCGCTATCCACCTGTCCAATGAGCGTGGTCGGGATCTGAATGCAAGTAACGGAGCGCATATAAACAGATGCGAGAAATCCTGTCAAGTCCCCGACCACGCCGCCCCCCAGCGCGATAAGAACGCTCTGGCGGTCGGCGCCGAGCGCAAGCATGCGTCCGGCCAGATCCATTAGCGTGGCCATGTTTTTGGAGGGTTCCCCCGCGGGAATTTCAAGGACGGAGGCGTTACACCCCGCATCCGTGAGTGCGGTCAGAAACGTTGAACCATAGAGGGAATTGACGTTCGAGTCGGTGATAACGACCAGGCGGGCCGCTTTGAAATTTTTTGCGACGAGCAACACGATCCGGTCGAGAATGCTTCTGCCAATACGGATTTCGTAGGAGGCGGAGATTTTTTTGTCCAGGTTGACTTTCAAGACTCTCATAGGGGCTTTCTCCTCTTAGTGGCGCATGACGCCGGCCAGCGCCCGCACGTCGTCCATCATCGCATAAAATTTTTCGGGTTTCAAAGACTGGGCTCCGTCGGATACCGCCTTGTCCGGTTCGGGATGCACCTCCACGATAATGCCATCGGCGCCGACGGCCACAGCCGCGCGCGCAAGTGGTGTCACGTATTGCCAGTTGCCCGCCGCATGGCTGGGATCCACCACCACCGGTAAATGCGTGAGGCTCTTGAGCACCGGCGCGGCGCTGATGTCGAGCGTATTGCGCGTGGCCGTCTCGAAGGTGCGGATGCCGCGCTCGCATAAAATGACGTTGGGATTGCCGGATGACAAAATGTATTCCGCCGACATCAAAAGCTCTTCGATCGTTGTCATCATCCCGCGCTTGAGCAGCACCGGCTTTCGTGCCTGACCGACTTTTTTCAGGAGGGCGAAGTTCTGAACATTGCGCGCGCCGATCTGGAGCATGTCCGCATAAGATTCCACCAGATCAACATCGGCGGGATTGACGACTTCGGTCACCGTTGGCAGGCCCGTTTTCCGGCTCACCTCACTTAAGACCTTGAGCCCTTCTTCCTCCATGCCCTGGAAGCTGTAGGGCGAAGTGCGCGGTTTGAACGCGCCGCCCCGCAGGATGTGCCCGCCACCCTTTTTGACGACATAGGCGCTCTCGAGCAGTTGGGCGTCGCTTTCAATGGCACATGGCCCGGCCATGACCACGAAGTCCGGGCCGCCGATGTCAATGTCGCCCACACGGACGACCGTGTCGCCCTCGTGCGATTCACGGCTGGCCAGCTTGTAGGGTTTCAAAATCGGCATGGTTTTTTCCACGCCCGGCAGTTGCTCGGCGTATTTGAGCATCGTCTTGTCGCGATTGTTTCCCACCGCGCCGATGATAGTTCGCTCCACGCCGCGCGACGGGTGCGCCTTGCAGCCGACCGATTCGATCCAGGAGATCACGTTTTCAATTTGTTTTTCCGTTGCCTGATTTTTCATGACGACAATCATACTTTCCCCCTTGAAATAAAAAAGGCCATGGCTTTTGCCGCCATGGCCCCCAGAAACTAAAAAGCCATGGTCAGCGTCCTTTCGGTCTGTCCATGGCTGTGTTGGTTGAATTTACCTTACCAAGTCCTCCCCAGCGACAGGCAGACCGACGCGTAATAATAAAACCAGAAGCCAAAATAGGTTGTATTCGCGAAAGTCTGTCTGTTCATAAAAAATCTCACTTCACTTGTATTGGCGACGTTTATAATGGAGCCTTTCGTCCCTGTCAAGACAAAATATTACCGGATGAGAATTTTGGCTAAAATGATACCGAGGATCAGCCACACCGGAATGGAGATCACCAGCGACCAGATCAGGCCCTGATTGCTTTTGAGCTGCCGGTTCATGTCTTTTTCCACCAGCGCCCGTTCAATCTTGATTTTGATTTCGTCAAATTGAAACGGTTTGACCAGGTAGTCGGTTGCGCCTTTTTTCATCGCTTCGAGCACGGTTTCAATGGACGGATAGCCGGTAATGACGATAAAGAGGACTTCCGGGTCAATCCGCCGAATTTCACCCAGAAGGGTCAGGCCGTCCATGTTGGCCATTTTGATGTCGGAGATGACGATGTCGAAATGATTTTTTGAAAATTGTGCCAACGCTTCTTCGCCGCTGGTGGCGCAGACCGTGTCGAGCCCGATGATCTTCATGTATTGCCCGAGGACGTCCAGAATGGCCGCGTCATCATCAACAACCAATACCCGCTTGTGGATCTTTTTCAAGTTATCGACTGCCATGAGCGCTCCTTGCTGTAACAGGGATGCGAATTTTTAACAGGATATGTTCGTAAAGTCAAACACAAATCCAAGGATTGACCTGCCTGCCTGACCTTCCAGAAAACCCGATCCGACGCGCCTACGGGGTTTCGTCCACCATGCGTTTGAGCGCGGCCGTTGCGTCGGCCGGATTGACCGCCGAACAAATCGCGGAGACGACCGCCAGGCCTTCCGCGCCCGCCTTCAATACGTCACGGGCGCAAGCGGCGTTTATGCCGCCAATAGCCACCATCGGGTGGCGGCTGAAGGCTTTAATACGTCGAAGGCCGTCGAGCCCCCAGGGGGCTTTCGTGTCGGTTTTGGTGGGGGTGGCAAAGACGGGGCTGACGCCAATATAATCGACGTCCAGTTCCTGGCTTGCCACAACGTCTTCCCAGGTTTCCACGGACAGGCCGATGATGGCGCGTGCGCCCAGAAGCCTGCGGGCGATCGGGTAGGGCATGTCCTCTTGCCCGATGTGAATGCCGTCCGCGCCTGAGGCCAGCGCGACATCCACGCGGTCGTTAATGATCAGGGGCACGCGCCTTGGCGCAAGAATCTTTTTTATGGCGATCGCCTCTTCCACGAACGCGCGCGTGGATAAATCCTTTTCCCGCAGTTGAACAAAAGACGCGCCGCCTGCCACGGCTGCAAGGATCACCTCTTCGAGGGAGCGACCGAGGCAGAGGCCGCGGTCTGTGACCAGATAAATCCCGCGCATGATTCAGTCTCCGATTTTTAAGTGACGCCGGATATCCTCGAGCGACAGATTGTAGAGGCTATCCAGAAAATGCATCTGCAGCGATCCGGGGCCGGAGGATTGGCCCGCCGCGATTTCGCCGGCGACGCTCATCGCCGCCATGGCTTTGGCTGCGGCGGCCAGTGGATTTTTCTCCACGGCGGCGAAGGCGCCGCACAAGGCGCTGGCTGTGCAACCCAGTCCCGTGACCTTGGTCATCATTGGATGACCGCCTTGAATCTTTACGGTGCTTTCAGCGCAAACGATATAATCCGTTTCGCCGCTGATGCATACGGCGCAGCGTCTTTCGCGGCTGATTTGGCGTGCGGCCTCCAGGGCTTCAAACGAGCCGGCCGTGCTGTCCACGCCTTTGGTTTGTCGGGTTGCGTCAATGAGGGCCAGAATTTCAGAGGCGTTGCCGCGGATGATCGCGGGAACCGAAGCGCGGATGAGCTCGCGAATCGTTGCTGTCCGGTAAGGGGTGGCGCCCGCGCCGACCGGATCGATGACGACAGGAACGCCCTTTTCCCCGGCTTTGACAAAGGCTTTGAACATACCGCGCACCCAGGGGGGGCTGATGGTTCCGATGTTGATGACCAGCGCGGAGGCGATGGCGGCCATGTCCTCCACTTCCTCTTCGGCGTGAATCATCACCGGTGAGGCGCCGATGGCCAGAAGTGCGTTGGCCGTGTTGTTCATCACTACATAATTGGTGATGTTGTGAATGAGCGGGCTTTGGGCCCGAATGTCTGAAATCGATTTGTAAATGTCTTCAGCGGTGATGTTCATGATGATTTTCTCCTGTTTAAAGTTAAAAAACCCTTTCCGCCATAAAAAAGGGAGAAAGGGTTTTATTGCATCGTCTCTATTCTCCCTTCGCCGGCATTATCCGGATCAGGTTCAATGGGTATTATCTCAGACAGGTTTTGCGCCCTGCCACCCCGAATGTGGATTTGTACTTATCAAGCCTGAGCGTGTTTGTCAACTATTCAGGCAGGCGCTGTTAATTAAGAATTAAAAGTGAACCGTTTTTTACGGATTTAAAATTTAAAA
>CAZSQS010000046.1:0-29686 GCA_964608995.1 uncultured Smithella sp.
TTTAAATTTTAAATCCGTAAAAAACGGTTCACTTTTAATTCTTAATTAACAATTTCAAATTACTTCTTGACAAAGCAAGGAGATGATGGTCTAAAGCCACTCGTTCTTGAAAGTGACATATCGCGGGGTGGAGCAGCTTGGTAGCTCGTTGGGCTCATAACCCAAAGGTCATAGGTTCAAATCCTATCCCCGCTACCAAATCATTACAGGGGGTTAGCTTAACAAAGCTAACCCCCTGTTTTTTTATTCTGGAGGGTGCTTTCAATGCTTTTTAATTGGATTAAAACTTCTATAAAAGAGAAGATATTTACAGGCTTAATGCTTGACGATGTTTTCTGCCTTAACCCAAGACAGAGGTTCCAGTTGACGAATGCAAAGAAACAGGGCATGGAAAAAGTTCTTACAGGGAACCGTCGAAAAAGCGGCCCATGATGGGCAAGCGTTACCTTATGAACGCCAACGACAAAGGCGAAGAACGGAATAGATATGAAGAAGTTGTTATCACCAACGAAATCCAAAGTATTGTTTTTAGGGAATGAATCGATTGCGCGCGGAGCGCTCGAGGCAGGCGTGTCGGTGGCTGCCGCCTATCCGGGAACGCCGTCTTCGGAAGTAATCGAGTCGCTGGCGTCCGTCGCACGCGAGCAAAATCTGTATGTGGAGTGGTCAGTTAACGAGAAGGTGGCGCTTGAAGTGGCGGCGGCCGCGTCGTTTGCCGGGCTTCGCTCAATGGCGGTCATGAAGCAAAACGGCGTGAACGTGGCCTCGGATTTTCTTTTGCACCTGACGGCTTCCGGTACGCGCGGGGGGCTTTTGCTGGTGTCGGCCGAAGATCCGGGCGCGCTCTCCAGCGTCAATGAAGGCGAGTCGCGCTATTTTGCGCGGATGCTGGAAATGCCGCTTCTGGAGCCATCCGATTTTCAGGAAGCCAAGGATCTCACGAAATGGGCCTTCGAGCTTTCCGAAATCATCGGCAACGTGGTGATGCTGCGCTCCGTCACGCGCATGTCGCACGCCAGCGGAAACGTGATCTGCGGGACGCTTCCGACGGCCAGGCGCAAGGCGCGCTTTCAATATGATGGCCCGGTGATGGATTCAAAAACCGGCCCGATGATCAGTACGCCGGTGGTAGCCAAGCATCTCGCCCATCAGAAAAAACTTCAAGCCGTCGAAGCGCTTTTTGATTCAAGCCCTTTTAATACTTATTCCGGGCCCGCCCGGCCTGACTTGCTTTTAATCACCAGCAGCGCCTGTTATCTGTATTGCCTTGAGGCCTTGCAGATGCTGGGCGTTTCTTCAAAGGTGGGGATATTGAAACTGGCGACCACCTGGCCGCTTCCGCCGAAACTGCTCAAAAAGCATCTGAGCCGCGTCGCAAAAGTGCTGATTGTCGAAGAGGTGATGCCGTTTCTGGAAGAAAATGTGAAGGTTCTGGCCGCCGGCTTGCCGTCGGGAACAGGCAAACTGAAATTTTATGGAAAATACGACCAGACGCTCCCGTCTGTCGGAGAGCTCAACCCCGATATTGTGGCGGATGCTGTCGGCAAAATTCTGAAGATAAAACGAAAAGGCCTGCCTGCCGCCTATCTTGACGAACAGAAACGAGCGGCGGCGCTCATTCCCGCGCGCGAGCAGACGTTTTGCGCGGGGTGTCCGCATCGGGCGTCTTTCTGGAATATCCATTCCGCCATTGCGCTCGATGGTCGCAAGGGATTTGTCTGCGGCGATATCGGTTGCTATTCGATGGCGGCGTTATCGCCTGCGACCGGCTATCACACGATGCCGACGCTGCATTCGATGGGCTCCGGCACCGGACTCGCGAGCGGCTTTGCCAAACTGGCGCAGTTTGGCCTCGATTCCCCGATTCTCACGGTCTGCGGGGATTCGACGTTTTATCACGCCGTAATTCCGGCGCTCATCAACGCGCAGCACAACCGCGCGGACATTACCTTTATTGTGCTCGATAACGCGGGAACGGCCATGACGGGTTTCCAGCCGCATCCGGGCCTGCCGATCAGCGCCGTAAAAGAAACGGTGCCCGCTGTGGATATTGAAGCCATTTGCAAGGCCATCGGCGCGAAGGTGGCGGTGGCTGATCCGTTTGATCTTGCGGCCACAAGCAAAATCCTGACACGGTTTCTGGCGGAAAAAGGGTCGGTCAAGGCGCTCATTTTGCGGCAGGCCTGCGCGCTCAGTCCGGAAAAGAAAGGCAAAAAGACCTTTGAGGTGCGCGTGGATGAAACGCTGTGCGTGGGTGAGGCCTGCGGCTGCAACCGCCTGTGCACAAGGATTTTCCGCTGTCCGGGGCTCACGTGGGATCGGGTCAAAAAGAAAGCGGTCATTGACGAGGTCATCTGTGCGGGCTGCGGCGTGTGCGCGTCGATTTGTCCGCAGAAGGCGATTATCAAATCGCAGGGACGTGGGCGATGAAAAAAGCAAAAGGGGAAAAAACTTTAAACGTTATTCTGACCGGCGTGGGCGGGCAGGGCAATGTGCTGGCGTCACGCGCGCTGGCGGGCATGCTGGTTGACGCGGGCTATGTGGTGACCATTGGCGAAACCTTTGGCATGTCGCAGCGCGGCGGGTCGGTGATGAGTCATCTGCGCATCTCATCTGACGAGGTCAAAAGCCCGCAGATTCCGCGCGGCGCGGCCGATGTGATTGTCGGGCTGGAACCGGTCGAGGCGCTGCGCGTTTTGACGGTTTACGGCAATCCCGATGTTTGCATTCTTTCCAACAACCGGCCCGTGTATCCGATCGGCGTCATTACTGGCGAGCTGGCCTATCCCTCGACAGAGGTGATTGAAGCCGAGTTTCGGCGTCTGGCCGCCTTATCCTGGATGATCGATGCAACCTCGGAGGCGCTGGCTCTGGGTAATCCAGTTTTAAGCAACATCGTCATGCTCGGGGCGCTTACCCAAACGGGTCAATTACCGATCAATCGCAACCTGTTTGAAAAAGAAATCGCCCGGACGCTGTCATCGGATAAAATCGCCGTAAATCTGAAGGCTTTTGACGCAGGGGCCGCCTTGCTGAAATAATGGTTGACGGCGCCCCATTGAAGCTTATATTACTGACTCAAATTCTTTGAGGGGGAATACATTCATGTCCGATATTTATTCCGCGATTAAAGTCAGTGACTCCGTTTACTGGGTCGGCGCCATTGACTGGTCTATTCGCGACTTTCACGGCTACACCACGCCGCATGGCAGCACCTACAACGCCTATCTCATCCTGGCCGATAAAATCACGCTGATAGACACGGTCAAAGCGCCGTTTATGGACGAGATGCTGGCCCGGATCGCCTCTGTCGTCGATCCGTCAAAAATTGATTATATCGTTTCCAACCACTCCGAGCAGGACCATTCCGGCTGTCTGATGCAGGTTATCGATAAAATAAAGCCCGAGAAGGTCTTTGCCTCTCCGATGGGTGTCAAAACCCTGAAAGAAATATTTCATGACGACTCCAACATCGTCGCGGTGAAAGATGGCGAAACGCTAAGCCTTGGCAACATGGATCTGAAATTTATGGAAACCCGGATGATCCACTGGCCGGATTCGATGTTTTCATTTCTGGAAAAAGAGGGCGTGCTCTTCTGTCAGGACGCCTTCGGCATGCATCTGGCGACGTTTGAGCGCTTCTGTGATGAATTGCCTCTCGACATGATTCGATATGAGGCGGCCACCTACTACGCCAATATTGTGCTTCCCTATTCGCCGGTGGTGCTCAAAGCTCTGGAAAAGGTCGCCAAAACCGGCTGGCCGATTAAAATCTTTGCGCCGGATCACGGGCCGCTCTGGAGAAAGGATCTGGGGCTGATTCTTGATTGGTACAAGATTTGGGCCCAGCAGAAACCCGTTAACAAGGCCGTGGTGGTGTATGCCACGATGTGGCATTCAACCGAGATGATGGCCAGAGCGATTGCCGAGTCGCTCGCGCAGGCGGGCGTGAAGGTGAAAATTCTTTCCATGAATGAAACGCATCGCAGCGAAGTGATCTTTGAACTTTTGGAGGCGGGCGCGCTGGTGGTTGGATCCCCCACGCTCAACAATAATATCCTTCCGCAGATGGCGGATGTGATGACGTATATCAAGGGGCTAAAACCGGCCAATCTCGTTGGCGCCGTGTTCGGCTCCTACGGCTGGAGCGGCGAGTCAATGAAGGATCTGGAAGCGATTCTCAACTCGATGAAGGTAGAGATCGTCGCCGAGACGGTTTCCACAAAGCATGTGCCCGGCCCGGATATTTTGCTTCAATGCCATGAATTGGGGCAGACGGTTGCCGCCGAGTTGAAAAAGAGAACAGCTTAAAATCCCATTTCAGGAGGACAATATGAAAAAGTACGTATGCGGTGTTTGCGGTTATATTTATGATCCCGACCAGGGTGATGAGGACGCAGGCGTGGAGGCCGGAACGCCTTTTGAAAAACTGCCAGCTGACTGGACCTGCCCGGTGTGCGGCGCAGATAAAAGTGAATTTTCTCCCGAATAACGAAAGGGGACAACATGGATGACAAAATTCGCAAAGCGCTTGAGCAGGCGTATGTCGGCGAAGCCAAGGCCGTTTTGAGGCTGCAGATGTTTGCCGACAAGGCGGACTCGGAGGGTTACAAGCAGATTGGCAAGCTTTTCCGTGTGATCGCCTTTTCTGAAGAGATTCACGGTAAGCGCGCCCTGCGCGTTTTAAAAGAGGTCAAATCGACGGAAGAGAATCTGGCGGCAAGCTTCGAGTCGGAAAAAACGGTTGCCGAAATTGCCTACGACAGTTTTGTGAAGATGGCTGAAGCGGCAGGCGACAAGCCCGCGCTTTTGCATTTCAGCCAGAGCCGCGACGTGGAAGAGACGCACGCCAAGCTCTACAAACAGGCGATGAACCATTTCATGGAAGAGCGTGAAACGGTGTATCACGTCTGCAAGGTCTGCGGCTATGTCGCCGACGGCGAGCTTCCGGAGGAATGCCCGGTCTGCGGCGCGAAAAAAGAGCAGTTTACGACGTTTGATCAGTAACCGGTTTTTCTCGAATCGGAGACATGGGGCCAAGAGGTGATTTTGTGACCGTTCGCTGCAAGATGCTGCTCGTTATCGTGTGTGTGCTGTTGATCGCGCCTCAGAGCGCTGAAAGTGTGGAAAAGCCGCAATGGGAATTGGGCATCGGCAGCGGGTTTATTATGATGCCGGATTACCGGGGCTCGGATGAAGTGCGGCCTTATTTCCTTCCGTTTCCCTACCTGGTTTATCGCGGGGGCGTGCTTCGACTGGAAGATAAACGCATTGCGGCCAGGCTTTTCCGGACGGATCGTTTTACCCTTGACGCCAGCGGCTACGGCGCTGTGCCGGTGCGCAGTAAAAACAATGATGCGCGCGAAGGCATGCCGGATCTGGATGCCACCTTTGAATTCGGGCCGGCGCTGCGCGTCAAACTGCTTCGTTCCATCGAACACCGCTATGATCTGAGTCTGACACTGCCGCTTCGAGCTGTTTTCTCCACGGATTTCTATACTGTACGGCATGAGGGATTTGTGTTTTCGCCCCGGCTCAATTTCGTCAAAGGCGATGTTATCCCCGGCACGGGCCTTTATCTGGGACTGTCCACAGGCCCCATGTTTGCCGACAGCGGGTACCACGATTTTTTTTATGAAGTCGAGCCCGTCTATGCCACGTTTAAACGCCCGGCGTATTCGCCTGCGGCGGGTTACAGCGGAACGACGCTAACGCTCGGCCTGGGGAAAAACTACAAACAGTTGATCTTCGGTGCATTTATCAGCGCCGATTTTTTACAGGGGACGGCTTTTGAACAAAGCCCGCTGGTGAAAAGAGAGACGTCTTTGATGGGCGGCATGACTGTGACCTGGGTTTTTATGAAATCAGAAAAGACCGTTCCCGACGAGAGCCCGCATTAAACCATGATAACAATGGATAGCACTGGACGATTTCTGCTGGTTATTCTTACCCGATGGCTTATCATGACATGCGCCATTTTAATGGCGTCCTGGATCCTGCCCGGCATTGGTGTGGATTCCCTTAAAACAGCGGTCATCGCGGCTGCCGTTCTGGGCATCATCAACGCGTTTCTGCGTCCCGTTCTCCTGATTCTCACATTGCCTTTAACCGTTTTGACGCTTGGGGTATTTGCTTTCGTCATCAATGCCCTGATGATGTTGCTGGTGGCGTTTTTTGTCCCGGGATTTGAGGTGAAGGGATTTTTCTGGGCGTTTCTGGGGGCGCTGATCGTGAGCATCGTCAGCTGGATTGTCAACCGCTTCATACGGGGGCCCAGGCAAGCTGAACGCAAGCGCAAAAAGGATGTCATTGATCTGGAGCGAGGAGACGACGGCCAATGGCGATAGAGGCTTCGAGTAATCTCACGCCGGCGATGAAGCAGTATGTCGCCATCAAGGAAAAATATCCCGACTGCATTTTGTTTTACCGCATGGGCGACTTCTATGAGATGTTTTTTGAAGATGCCCTCACGGCCGCGCCCATTTTAGAAATCACACTGACCTCACGAAACAAATCCAGTAAAGACGCTGTGGCGCTTTGCGGTTTCCCCTATCATGCCGCCGCCGGTTATATTGCCAAACTGGTTCAAAAGGGTTTCAAGGTGGCCATTTGCGAGCAGGTGGAAGATCCGAAAAACGCCAAAGGGATCGTCAAACGCGATGTGATCCGTGTGGTCACACCCGGCCTGGTGACGGAGGAAGAAAATCTTCAGGCCAGTGAAAATAATTATCTGGCCTGTCTCCACGTCGCACGGGAAGCGCTGGGGCTTGCGTTTCTGGATATTTCCACAGGCGATTTTCAGATCAGTGAATTTTCAACGCGCGATGCACTTCTGTCCGCTCTCCAGAATCTTTCCGTGAAGGAATTGCTGGTCAAAAAATCCTTTCCGGATCCGGTTGTGCTAAAGATGCTGCAAGCCAGTCTGCCGGTTGGCGCTCTCAATACGTTGGATGATGCGGCCTTCGACCCAGACGGGGCAGAGGATGTCTTGAGGCGGGAGTTATCAGAGGAGGTTTTGCAAAAGTCAAAAATCGAAAATTGTGACGCGGCTAAAACGGCAGCGGCGGTGATCTTAAACTATGTCAACGTCACGCAGATGATACGCGCGTCGCATATTTCGGAAATTAAGTGGTATGCTCCTCAGGCCAGTCTGTATCTCGACGAAGCCGCCAGGCGCAACCTGGAGCTTTTCTCAACGATTTCAGACGGCAGCCGCGCAGGTTCCGTGTTTAATCTGATCAACGAAACCCTGACGCCCATGGGGGCACGCCGTTTGCGCTGGTGGCTGTCCTATCCGCTAGTGAAACCCGAAACAATCCGCACGCGGCTGGCGGCGGTTGCAGAAATAAAAGACAGTCACCTCGTCCGACCCGAACTTCGCAAACTTCTGTCTCGCATTTATGATCTGGAGAGGCTCGCGGGACGCATTGCGCTCAAAATGGCTTCGCCGCGTGATCTCATGGCCGTTAAAGTTTCGCTGGGGATTTTGCCGGAGTTTCAGTCGATGCTGAGGGAGTTCACGGCGCCTGCGCTTGCCGCTATCGGAAAAGACATTCGGGAAATGACCCCCCTGGTGGATTTGCTTTCCCGCGCCATTGCAGCGGATCCGCCCGCCCGCACGCTTGACGGCGGATTTATCGCCGCAGGTTATGATGATGAACTCGACCGGCTTAAATCCATCAGCCGTGACGGCAAAAAATGGATTGCCGCGCTGGAAGCCAAAGAGCGGCAGGCCACGGGGATTGCATCGCTTAAAATCGGGTTCAATAATGTTTTTGGCTACTATCTTGAAGTGACCAAAGCCAACGCATCGCTGGTGCCTGCCTCGTATGTGCGAAAGCAGACGCTGGTGAACGCGGAGCGTTACATCAATGAAGAGCTCAAGGAATTTGAGCAGACGGTGCTGGGTGCTGAAGAAAAAATCCGTGAGCGCGAAAATGAACTGTATGCCGCGCTCTTAAACGCGATGCTGCCGTTTATTCCCGATCTGCAGAAAAATGCCTTCCTGATCGCTGATCTCGATGCGATTGGCGCGCTTGCGGAAGTGGCTGAAAAATACGGGTACACCTGTCCCGAAATTGACGACGACGATGTCATCGAAATTCGGGATGGCCGTCATCCGGTCGTTGAAGCATTTTTAAAAAATGAAAGTTTCGTGCCCAACGATAGCCTTCTGGATTTGCGCTCCAACCGCCTGCTGGTCATCACCGGTCCGAACATGGCGGGAAAATCCACCTATATCCGACAGGTGGCGTTAATTGTCTTAATGGCGCAGATGGGCAGTTTTGTTCCCGCGGCTCACGCGCGCATCGGCGTGGTGGATAAAATCTTCACGCGCATCGGCGCCTCCGACTCTCTGGTGAAGGGGCTCAGCACGTTCATGGTGGAAATGACGGAGACGGCCCAAATCCTCTCCGAAGCCACGTCCCGCTCTTTGGTGATTCTCGACGAAGTGGGGCGGGGAACTTCCACCTATGACGGCCTGAGCATCGCCTGGGCGGTGGCGGAGTATCTTCATGACCTGGGGGGCAAAGGCGTGCGGAGTCTTTTTGCCACGCATTATCATCAGCTGACGGATCTACCCGCCGCGAAGGAAGGCGCGAAAAATTACAATATCGCCGTGAAGGAGTGGGGAGAAAAAATCATTTTTCTGCGCAAGATTGTCGAAGGCGGCGCGAGCCGAAGCTACGGCATTGAAGTGGCGCGTATCGCCGGCGTGCCCGGTGAAGTGATTGCGCGCGCTAAGGAGATATTACATAATCTGGAAAAAGGCGAGTTTGACGAGATCGGCATGCCGCGCATTGCGCGGGGAAAGAAAGCATCGCCAAAGGTGAATCCGCAGTTGAATCTTTTTGTCGAAAGCGAAGACGCAATTGGCCGGGAGCTCAGGCAGATTGATATTTCAACCATGACGCCGCTTGAGGCGCTCAATAAAATCAGCGAATGGAAAAATAAATTATAGGCGGCCCAGAGTATTATTTCAGGCAGGTCAGCCGGACATGACGGGCATCGGAGTATCCCTCGAACACTTTACGGACGCCGTCCTGTATCAGCGTGGTCATGCCGGAGGATACGCCCGCCGAATAAATGGCTTCGGGCGAATCCTTGCGCCGGATCATCCGTTTGATCGGCGGGGCGAAGACGAAAATTTCCGACACGCACGCGCGGCCGGCGTAACCGGTCTGCCCGCAGGCCTCGCAGCCCTTGGGGCGAAAGAAATTCAGCGAATTGGAATAGGGAATGTTGAGCGTGTCAAATGCCTCTTTGCCGTAGGCCTGGGCCAGTTCTTCATATTCAGGCTGGCTGGGATGATATTTTTCTTTGCATTTCGGGCACAACGTTTTGATCAGCCGCTGTTCCACAATGGCCAGAGCCGCGTCGGCGAACATAAGCCCATCCGGATCAAGGCTCAGGCTTTTTTCGATCGCATCGGGGATAGTTGGGGCCAGTAATGAGCTCAACACGAGCCGTCCCTTGACGGCGGCCTGCATACAAATCGATGCCGTCTGGGCGCTGTCGATCCGGCTGGCCATGATCACATCCGCATCCGCGCTTAGAAATGATTTTAAAACCGCCGGAAAGCTCAAGCCTTGATCGGGATCGATGCGCACCTGCCGGATGGCGTTGTTCACGATTTCAATGGGGTCTTCCGCCGCCCAGACTTTGACTTCCGGCGTGCTGAGAAAACTCAGGCAGGCATGAAGGGTGGTTGTAATACCTGACGCCTGCGGTCCGACCACTAAAATTAATCCGCGAGGCTGCTGAAGAATATTACACAATAGGGCGTACTGATCTTCAGATAGCCCCAGAAGTTCCAGGGGCAGTTTGCCGGGTAAGCCTGAAAGGCGAATCACAAGATCTTCGAGGCCGGCGCTGGTGGGGATGCATGTGACGTGCATGGGTATATCCTTGCCGGAGGGCCGCGTAAGCGTCATATCTCCATTTTGCAGGATGTGGGCGGATGCGTCCAGGCGGGCCAACTGTTTGGTCTGACTGAGCAGTTTTTCATAATCCCGGCCCGCGATGGGTTCGCCTGCGATAATCTGGCCATCGACACGCAATCGGACATTGACGGAGTCGATGACGGGATCCGGTTCAAAATGAATATCCGTGGCACGGCGGCCCATCGCCCGGTAGATGACGCTGGTGAGCGGTTCGGGCAAAAGATCATGAGGATGGGTTTGCCGCGTTGCGGGTCTTGAAAGACGCTGAGGCTTAATGGCGGCAAGCGCTTCAATGTCAGACAGGTCAGCGCTTGCGGATGGGCTCAATGGTGTCTCAACGCGTTTGGAATCTTTTTGTGATTCAATCACCTCTGAAGGTTCAATTTTGCGTTGCACGGAAACAATTTTTTCGTCCGTGAATTCATCCGCCACAGAGAGAGTGACAATATTATTCAGGGGAGAAAAAGGGCCCTCCAGGATTACCTCACGATCCGGTTCAGGCAGATCGGTGGATATGTCGAATCGGTCGATATGGTTTTCAGCAAGGAGAGGTTGCTTTTTCTCGGCAGGGACGGGATGTATATTCTCTTCTGTCTGCTCGCTGTCAGAATCGTAGAAGCGATGAATAAATTTTAAAATGTCGTCAGGAATGGCCACTTCATATTGAATGGAACTGGTTTCAAGGATTTCTTCAATTTTCTTTTTTCTGATATAATCCGACGGGTCGGCTGTAATGACATGGATTTTTCCCTTAACGACTTTCAGCGGCGTCCACAGCGCGCTGATCAGGGCGTTTTTTCCGATGCCCGTTAATAAATCGGTGGGAATGGGCAGGTCGGAATTGTAGGCGGTAAACGGGCATTTATAATAGTGCGCGAGCGCCTGGCCGATGTCTTCTTTGGAAACGCGATACTGCTCCATTAAAAATCCGGCAAGATCACTTCGGGTATCACTGGTTTGCCGGATGGCGACATCCATCTGATCTGAGGTGAGGATGCCTTTTTGAACCAAAGACTCGAATTTTGCGCCATACTTTTTTTTGGCTTCTGCAAAATTCAAATGCAGATAAAACGCCCTGGCCAGCGCCACGGAGATTTCATCAAGAAAAATCTGGTTGTAATCATCGATCTTATCGCCGCCCTTCTTGTTCATGATCTCCATGACGCCCATAATCAATCCGTCGCGTAATATGGGGCTGGCGATAATCTGACCGGTGAGAATGCCGGTTTTTTTGTCCAGCGTGCGATCAAAGGAAAGCGTGTCGGAAAATCTTCGAATGTCGCGATCATTATAGGCATCGGCGACATGCAGGAGCTTTTTCTTCTGGGCAACCCAGCCTGGAAACGTCGAGCTATCAATTGGAAAGCGCGTTTCGCTGCCGTCGGACTGGAGCGTGAAAATCTCGCGGGCGCCCTTATCAATGATGTATATCGTAAGGATATGAATATTGAACAGCTTTTGGATATCTTTGCGAATATCGACCACAATTTCCCGAAGCGTTTCAGCGTTTAGAATTCGCGAGGTGATATCCTGAATGGCATTATGAAATTCCAGGTTTTTTAAAAGTTCCTCAACCTGGGGCGCTTCGGAGATTTCCTCTTTCTGGTCCTTTTGCTTAAACGAGCTCATTTTGGCCATGTGTTATCCTTATCAGATGCTCGATATTACAAAGCAAAGGATATGCCTGCATAAAAATGTATTGTTATGATGTTAATAATATCAATAATATGGATATATGTTAGCGCATGGATTCAAGACAAAGAAGGTCAAGCTGGATCATTCATTTTGAACCGGATGCGCGTCGTGCTTTTTTTTAAATCAGAGCTTGTAGGTTTTGATTTTTCTTTTCAGCGTGGACAGCGATATGCCCAGGGCTTTGGCGGATTGAGAATAGTTGCCGTTAAACTTTTTAAGCGCAAGGCTGATGCCTCTTTTTTCCATGTCTTCAAGAGTAACAAGCGCATCATCCTCCGGAGATGTTGTGGAAGCGCTTGACGTCGCACTCAGCGAGCTTTTCAAAAGCAGCGATGGCCGAAGCGGCTGGCCGCGCTGAATAATCAGGGCGCGTTCGATAACATTTTTTAATTCCCGGACGTTTCCGGGCCATTCATATTCCATCAGGCGCGATAATTCCGCATCGGATAAACGCATCTGCGGGTCTCTGGACATCTTGAGAATGAAATGTTCACAAAGTCCGGGAATATCATCTCTGCGGTCGCGAAGGGGTGGAATGTGGATGCGAATGACGCTGAGACGGTAATACAAGTCGTTGCGAAAGGTTTTTTCCTTAACTGCCTGCTCCAGATCGTTATTGGCGGCGGCAATAATGCGTACATTAACCGGCTTGATGGTTTCACCGCCAATGCGGCGGATGCGTTTATCTTCTAAAACACCCAGGAGCTTGGATTGAAGATGTATGGGCATGGAGCCGATCTCGTCGAGCAAAAGCGTGCCGCCTTCTGCCAGTTCAAAGATACCCTTGCGCGATGCGCTGGCGCCTGTGAAAGCGCCTTTTTCCGAACCGAACAGCTCTGCCTCAATGAGATTTTCCGGAAATGCGGCGCAGTTAACCGTCAGAAACAGTTTGGCCGGCAGAGGGCTTTGGTAATGAATGGCCCGCGCGACAACGTTTTTTCCCGTTCCGGTTTCTCCGGTAATGAGCACGGGCGCTTCACTGTCTGCAGCCAGCTCGATCAGGCGCTTAATTTCATCAAAGGCGCCTTTCCCGGCAATCAGATCGTTTTCCTCGCATTCCCGTGTATTTTGATAATTCTGGATCAGTTCGGCTTTCTCCAGTTCCTGCGTGCGGAAAGCCTGTTTGATGGTCAGTTCCAACTCCGCCATTTCAAATGGTTTGGACAGGTAATCATGCGCGCCGACTTTAATGGCGTCGATGGCGTTGGCAAAACTGGGGAAGGCGGTGACAAAAATGATTTTGGTCTGTTCGTTTTGCTTCAGGATGGCGGGGCACAGTGTCACACCCTGCGTGTCCGGCAGTTTCTGATCCAGGATCACCACATCAATTTTGTTTTCCGCACAGATCGCCAGACCGTCTTTGCCGGTGTGAGCGGCTAGAACGTCCGTATGGTCGTCGGCGAGCAGGTCCGAAACGGTTTCACAAAAGATGTCGTTATCGTCGATAATCAGGATCTTTCTTTTAATCTTCGGCATATGGCCCTGTTCCCTCCGGTAAAACCACGGTGACACGCGTTCCTTTGTCCTTGATGCTTTTAACTTCCATGCTTCCCTTCATGAGCGTCACCATTTTCAGCGTAATCATCAATCCCAGGCCCGTTCCACGGTTTTTGGTTGTGAAAAAAGGCTTGAAAAGATTGCTTTGCGCTTCTTTGGACATGCCACATCCGTTGTCTTCCACAATAATGGCCACCAGTCCTTCATGCAAGACGGTGCGGATGTTGATTTTGCGGTTTTCTCTGCCCTCCAGTGCGTCTGACGCGTTGGTGATCAGGTTCATCATGACCTGGTGCAACAGGCGGGGATCGGCGCTGATGTATTTGACATTGGACTCGACGGTCTTGCTGATTTTAATGCCGGAGGCATTGAGATCGCTCGTGACCAGGGCGATTAACCTGGGCAGGAAATCGTCAACGGCCACATTTTGAATTTCAGGATTTTCAAAAATACTGAAGCTTTTGAGCGCCTGAAGAAGATATTCGACCCGGGATATTTCGGTCATCGCCCGATCGACGAATTTCTCCACGGATTCCGGCGAGTATTCGCTTAGATTCCTTTTCAGAACGCTCAGCGTCATCTTGATGGAATTGATGGGATTGCCCAGTTCGTGGCGGATGCCGGAAAAAACGTAGCTGATGTTGTCCATGGAATTGACGGCTTCTGCGATGGATTCCAGACGGCTGCGCTCTGTAATGTCGCGAATGATGATCATGATAAAACTATCTGAAATCAGATAAGGCGTATAACCCAGCAGGCGGTTTTTAAACCGCAGGGTGTAGTTTTTCCCGAAGATTTCCGATTCCGGCTTGCTGCCGTAATCGGTCAAAAGTAAAGACAGAAGGTTTCGGTACTCCAGAAGATTGGGATTGTGCTGAAATATTTCCGAGGCGAAGCGATTTTTAAAAATGAGATCCCGTCTTTTGACGCCCAGAATCACAATGCCCAGGTCAATGGTCTCCATGATGCTGGTGTAGAGGGAGATGTCGAGGCTTTTGTCTTGTCCAGGGTGGCGACGCCTGTCCGGAATGGGGTTTTCTGTGGTTGTCATAGAGCCTTTGCAAACAAAATAAATAATTTCTATTGAATTTACGAAGGAAAGCTGTCTAAATATCCACCCAAAGTCATTTTTATGCGGCAATCATTTTCGTATGTTTACAGCCTGGTCGGATACCTCTGAAAAAAGTGGCGCGCGGTTTGCAAATTCAGATGTTTGATATACATAATTACCTGTATTGTCAAGGAAATATTCTTGAAAGCCCTTAAATATCTTGTGGCGATTGTTTTGGTGATTGCAGGGGTTAGCGGCGCTGTTTTATGGTTGGCGCCGGGATTTCTGCTGTATGCGACGAATTATGAAAAAGCCGACGTTATCGTTTTGCTGTTGGGGCCGGATTTTACGGCGCGTCAAAAACATGCGCACGATCTGCTCAGGAAGGGCATGGCCGAGCGCCTGATTATTCCGGCATACAAGAAAACATACTGGATGGAGGGGGCGACCATCAAAGGCGTGAGTGATAAAGCGCTTACCCTGCACGAAGAAAAGCCCGTCAAGACCGTCAAACCGTTTTACTTTGAAGATACGCACATCGAATTGCTGGCGGCCAAAAAAGCGATGAAACAAAACACGCAAATATCCGCGATATTTGTCAGCTCGCCTTATCACATGCGGCGGATTCAACTCATGGTAAAAAAGGAATTCGGCGGGCAGGATTATTTTTACTTTGCGCCGACACCTTATGAACCGGCGCCGAGACTTTTTTGGAAGCTAAGCTTGTCTGACTGGAAAAAAGTTTATCGAGAATACATCAAAATTGCCTGGTTTATGGTCTATACGCTGTGGTCAAAATAACAACCCTCTTTTAAAAATTACATCTTTCAAACACACGGCTGTCGTAAAAAATCTTAAGTATTGACGGATAAATGTCGATAGTAATGGCGACGGGCGTTAACGGTTTTTAAACAGGCGGTTACGCGGCGAAAGTCATAATATTGACGATCATTTGACCCATAGGACGAAAACCGTGGTGCGTAATCGGATACGGATAAGTGAAAAATCAAATAAAATATTATGTATATTGAAATGTTATCATGCGGGTACAGTTATTGCGAGTTTAGGCAGTGAAAGAAAATGAATAAATCATGAGGAGGAACATTCTAAATGATCAGGTTTTTTAATAATCTTAAACTCGGCAAAAAGATACTGTTGGCGCCCGGTGTTGTATTGCTGTTTTTATGCATTCTGGGCGGAGGGACCTATCTGAGTCTTTCCATGCAGAACGAAGCGCTCGACGATATTTATAATGTAAGATTCAAGGGGTATCAGGTGAGCGCAACGCTCCTCAATGATCTGTCAACGGTTCAGGGCAGTATTGGCCGCGTGATTAACTGGATTGCCGTTGGACATGATATGACGGAGGTTAACGCTTTAATCAAAAAGCAATTTGCAACCATGGAGGAGGACGTCCGGCTTACCCAGGAGAAGCTCAAGAGCAAAAACATCGGAAAAAAGGAAAAAGAACTGTATAAAACGGCGCTTGAAAGGCTGCTTGAGTATCAGAAAGCTGCGGGCAAAGTCTTGGAGCTGGCTCCCAACGGCGTGGGAAATGTCTATGTGTATGTCGCGGATACAAAATACGATGCTTTAAATAAAATCGTTTCCGAACTTCATGCGCTGGAAAACAAGCTCAGTCAGGAAAGTTACAACCAATCGATGGCCAACTTCAGATATACCGTCACGCTGTTTCTGATCGTTTTTGTTTTGGCAATTGTTTTGACGATCGTGATCAGCATTTTTGTGACGCGCCTGATCCTGAAGCCGATTCATGAGACCATCGTGGTGTTGCGGGAATTGGCCGAGGGCGATCTGACGCGCAACATTGACATGGAATCCCGTGATGAAATCGGAGAGCTGGTCGAGTCGGTCAATACCATGCGCGTAAAAATGGGTCACGCCGTTGGTCAGGCATTAACCATTGCCGGAACGCTGACCGACGCAACTTCCGAAGAAGTCGCCTCAATCGAAGAAACCTCGGCATCCCTCGACGAGATCTCTTCAATGACCCGCCGCAATGCAGAAAATACAGGTGAGGCGGATAAATTGATGACGGCGGCCAAGGAGGCCATCAAGAAGGTTGGAGACTCCATGACGGAATTGACCAAGTCGATGAAGGATATCGCCCAAGCCAGCCAGCAGACTCAAAAAGTGGTCAAAAGTATTGATGAAATAGCGTTTCAGACCAACTTGCTTGCGCTTAACGCCTCGGTTGAAGCGGCGCGCGCCGGTGAAGCAGGCGCAGGATTTGCCGTCGTGGCCGACGAAGTTCGGAATTTGGCGATGCGCGCCACGGAAGCCGCGCGGGGGTCTTCCACGTTCATTACGGATATTGTGAATAAGGTAAAAAGAGGCGAAGAGCTCGTCAATATGACCAACACGATCTTCAGCGATGTAGCCAGCAGTTCCGACAAGGTCGTCTCGATCATGAAAGAAATATCCGCCGCCTCCCACGAACAGTCGCAGGGCATTGAGCAGATCAACAGCGCGATTGCGGAAATCAACATGGCGACACAGCAAAATGCAACCAATGCTGAAAATCTGTCAACGGCAATGTCCATCTTCAAAGTGGATGAACAGCAGTATGATGACGATGACGTGACTGACCAGTTCGACGAGAATGGTTCTTCCAAACCATCGGACCGTCTTTTGCTGAGTTCAAAGTAGGCGAAAGGATCAACCGGTCTGTCCGGGCGAGCCGGTTCAATCCGGCCTGTTTTCGAGGGCCATCATTTTAGCGATTCTTTTTTCATGCCGCTCACCGGAAAATTCAGTAGCGATGAATTTTCCAATCATGGCCGTGACCGGTGTGGCATAGGGGATGCGGCCGCCGAAAGCGATGAAATTGGCGTTATTGTGCGCTTTGGCCATTTCTGCGCTGAACAAATCGCTGATAAGCGCACAACGGATGCCTTTGATTTTGTTTGCGGCCATGGAGATGCCGATGCCTGTGCCGCAAAGCAGGATGCCGAAATCATACCCGCCTTTTTGAAATTCATTACAGGCAGCCTCCGCCATATCCGGATAATCCACCGCCGCATTCCCTTCGGTCCCCAGATCGGTGACGCCGTAGCCTTCTTTCTTCAGAAATAGAATGATCTCGTCTTTCAGGGCAACCGCGCCATGATCGCTGGCAATGACAATTTTTTTCATTTTAGTCTCCGTTTTTTGTGACGGGTGATCTATCTACCGAAACCTTTCGGGATGTCAACAAAAAACCTTTACAGATGCTCCATATTTGCGTAAAAATTTTTTATGCGGAACTTAGTCGATGCATTTCTTAATTATTTGCTTATTGAAAAAGGCGCAGCCGGCAACACGCTCGAAGCCTATCGCCGCGACCTCGATCGCTATCTGACCGATCTGGAAAAGGAAGGCTTTGCCAGCATCAAAACGGTGACGCCTCAGGATGTGGTGAACTTTCTGGTTCGTACGCGGCAGGAGGGTCTTTCAGCCAGTTCCATGAATCGAACGCTCGCTGCGCTTCGAACGTTTTACAAGTATCTCATCCGGGAAAAAATTCTGGAGAAATCGCCCCTTGAGAACATAGAACTGGCCAAAGTCTGGATGAAGCTGCCCGATACGCTCAACCCTGAAGAGATGAACCGTCTCATCTGCCAGCCCGGCGTTGATACGCCGCGCCAGTTACGTGACAGCGCCATGCTGGAGCTGCTTTACGCCACCGGGCTTCGCGTGTCGGAATTAATTTCGCTTTCGATGAACAGCATTAACTGGCAGGTGGGTTTTCTGATGGTGATGGGGAAAGGCGGTAAGGAACGGGTGGTTCCCATTGGCCGAACCGCTTATGATATCCTTCGGCATTATGTGGATGACGCCCGTCCGAAACTGCTTCAAAACAAGATGACGGATACTCTGTTTTTAAACCGTTTCGGCCGGGCTTTTACAAGACAGGGCCTCTGGAAAATCATTGTTCAATATGCTAGAAAGGCGGGTCTGCAAAAAAATGTGCATCCGCATACCTTTCGCCATTCCTTTGCGACGCATTTGCTGGAAGGTGGCGCGGATTTGCGGGCGGTTCAGGTGATGCTTGGGCATTCCGATATTTCGACGACTCAGATTTACACCCACGTGACGAGAGAAAAATTAAAAAAGATTCATCAAAAATATCATCCCAGAGGTTGACGCATGCGGCAAAGCAACACGAGGGTCGAAAAAAAGAAATCCGTCGCTCCAATAATTCTGGCAGGGATGATCCTGGGAATGGCGGTGTTGGCGACTTTTGGCGCTTTCATGTATTTGCATCCCGGGTATTTTCAGTCGCGCATTTTTTATTGGCCCAAGCGGGCAGTCAATACGGCGGCCCATTATGCGTTAAAAAAACCGCCTTGCTTCTATTATCTGGAAATTGAAAAAAATGGCGACACGCTGCGATTGGGTGCGGCCAATACGCTGGAGATGACTTACCGGGATGAGGTTGTGATGAAAACCGTCGTCAGTGACGATATCGGCAGCCGGTACACCTCGGCCAGCCTCCAGGGCACGGGCAATGAGGGAAATCATATCGGCATCCTGTTTCGGGGGATCGATTTTGTCAACCGCATCATGCAAAGCGAGAAGATGGCCGAAGGCGGAACCGATACGGAAACTTATAAAATCGTGGTCTCCTATCATAAGACACCCATTGCTGTTTTACCGGTGCGTGTGATCGTGTCGCCACAGGATTGGCTTCGATTTGCCAAGGACTCATCCAATATCAATATCCAGATTCAGTATCTCCAAAAAGCGATTGCCCAAAACTCAAACGATACGGGATTGCGCAAGGTTCTGGCAGGGATTTATCTGAAAAAAAACGACAGGGAAAAAGCGGCAAAGCTCTACGAAGACATTTTGCGAATCCGGCCCGACGATACGGCGACGCAAAAGGAGCTGGCGCGCATTCGTCTGCAGACAAACCAGATCAGCCAGGCGATAGAAATTCTGTCCGCTTTAGTTAAAACCCATGCCACGGACGCCGAGGCTTATGCCATGCTGGGGCTGGCTTATGGTCAGAAGCAGATGTGGCCTAAAGCCGTTGAAAATTACCAACAGTCTGTGAAAGTCGATCCCGATAATCCCGCTGTTAGATATTTTCTGGCCGAGGCGCTGGAAAAAACGAAAAGAACCACCGAGGCGCTTAAGCAGTATCAATATCTGGCGGCAAATGCCCAGGATCCTGTGCCGGCGCTTCGCGCCCAGGGGGATATCCACCTTCGGAAAAAGCATTACGACGCGGCGATTCAAAGTTATCTCCAGATTATCAAAAGCAATCCAAAGGACGCGGCCGCCCACGCCAATCTGGCAACGGCTTATGCCGGCAGCGGAAAGACGCGCAATGAGATGGACAGCCTGCAAAAAGCCGTTGAGCTTGCGCCGAAGGATCCCATCATCCGATTCAATCTGGCCGCGGCTTATGAAAAAAGAAAGATGACCGATGAGGCCATCAAGGCTTATCAACAGGTTCTTAAAATTCATCCCGATGACACGGACGCGCTGGAGCGTCTGGCGGCGCTGATGTTGAAAAACAAGAAATACGATTCGGCGGTCGGATACTATGAGAGGCTGGCCGAAATGACGCCGAATAAAGCGGCGGTTCATGCCAATTTGGGCTTTGCCTATGGAGAGCTCAAACAATATGAATCCTCCATAGCGTCTTACGAAAAAGCCGTCGGATTGGGAGCCAAGGATCAGGTCATCTACCATAATCTGGCGCTGACGTATGAAAAGCTCGGCAAGGAAAAAGAGTCGGTTGGCTATTATGAAAAAATTACGCCTCCAACCAAAAAGACGCTGGCCGTGGTGGCCAACTACTATTTAAAAGAAAAAAAATACACGAAGGCCGTTTCGTTCTATTCTCAAATCGTTAAACTGGAGCCGAAAAAGGCCTCTTCATACGCCTCTCTGGGGTATGCCTATGCCGCCGGCAAACAGTATGACAAGGCCATTGAGCAGTATCTGACGGCGCTTAAATATGAGAAAGAGGATGATGAGATTTACGCAAACCTGGGAGACGCATACGAAAAGAAGGGGGGGTATGAGGAGGCGCTCAAGGCCTATCGAAGCGCTTACGAAATCAATCCCGACACCCGTGTGGCCCCCCGAATTCCAAGACTGAGAATTCAATTGATGAAAAAATAAAATAAGGAGTTTATCGTGAAGCAGATTAAACTGAAGAATTTTTCAATAGGCGCATCGGCGGGTTTTGTGTTGATTGCCGGCCCCTGTGTGATTGAAGATGAAGCGTCAGCGCTTGCGATCGCGTCATTTCTGAAAGATCTGACCGGCAGGCTGAATATCCCCTATATTTTCAAAGCCTCCTACGATAAGGCCAACCGCACATCGATTTCTTCCTATCGTGGGCCGGGTCTTCACAAGGGCCTTGCGATTCTGAAAAAAGTGAAGGAAACCATCGGCGTGCCGGTGATTTCCGATGTGCATCGCTTTGAGGAAATTGACGCGGCGGCGGAAGTTCTCGACATTCTCCAGGTTCCAGCGTTTTTGTGCCGTCAGACGGATTTTGTTTTAGAGGTGGCCCGGAAGGCGAAAATTATTAATGTCAAAAAAGGACAATTCCTGGCGCCCTGGGATGTGAAAAATATCATTGAAAAGATTCAAACTGCCGGGAATGATAATATTTTGATCACGGAAAGAGGCGCGTCGTTTGGGTATAACAATCTGGTATTTGATGTGCGCGCCCTGCCGATTCTGCGTGCGATGGGATATCCCGTAATTTTTGATGCCACGCATTCCGTGCAGTTGCCCGGCGGGATGGGAACGTCATCCGGCGGGCAACGAGATATGGTGCCATATCTTGCGCGGGCGGCGGTTGCCGCCGGTGTGGACGGTATTTTCATGGAAGTTCACCCCGAACCGGAGCAGGCGCTTTGCGATGGCGCCAATTCACTGTATCTTAAAGACCTGGATCCGCTGTTAACCACTTTAAAACACATTGAGGCCATTGTTAAACCATGACGGAAAAAAAATATTTGACGAAACTCAAGAAAATAAAGCTGCTGCTTCTGGATGTGGATGGCGTGCTGACGGATGGGAAAATCATTATGGATTCCGATGGGCGGGAGCTGAAAAGTTTTAATGTGCGTGATGGGCACGGTTTGGTGATGCTTCATCGCCACGGCATTGCCGCAGGAATTCTTACCGGACGGACATCGACCGTCGTTGAACATCGTGCGCGAGAACTCAAAATCACCGAAGTGTATCAGGGAGCGCTTAATAAAAAGGAAGCTTTTCAGATTATTCTTGAAAAAAACCGACTGATCCCCGAGCAAGTGGCTTTTGTGGGGGATGACATTGTCGATATTCCTGTCTTAAGAAAAGTCGGTTTTTCCGTGGCGGTGGCCGATGCCCTGGATCTGGTCAAACGATCGGTGGATTATATCACCGTCAATCGCGGCGGGGCAGGTGCGGTGCGCGAAGTGTGCGAGATGCTCCTGAAGGCTCAGGGATACTGGCCAGAGGTGGCCAATCGCTATGATTTTTCCGACCTGGTTTAAGGATAGAAAAGCATGACACAGGCGTGGATGTATCTTTTGCTGGCGGGAATTCTTGAGATTGGCTGGCCGCTCGGCTTTAAGCTGTCGCAACAGACATCATACCGGATTTTATTTATTGGTGTCGCGGCGGTGTGCATGGGGTTGAGCGGGTTTTTTTTGTGGCTGGCTCAGCGAGACATTCCCATTGGCACGGCATACGCCGTCTGGACGGGTATCGGCGCTTCCGGGACGTTTTTGATCGGGCTGATCTTCTTTTCCGATGCCTTGTCGATGCTGCGCATGTTGTCCTTTTTCCTGATCGTTGCAGGCGTTATCGGCCTGCGCATGACCGCTTAAAAGGCTCAGTGGGTTTGTCGAAATGCGGATGAACGCCAAGAGACGGCCGTAATCCTTTACATGGGCTTTGGCCAATGGTATAACAAACCATGAGATGGAGCAAAAAGAAAAAAATCGCGCTGATCTGCGGACTTGTTGGAGGTATCGTCGCCGTGGTTGTCATTTTACTGATGGCCGGTCGTGGCGATAACAGGTCCAATCTTCTCAAAATATTGCCGGATGAAGCGGATATTCGCATTTCGGATTTTATCTTTACCGAAGTCGGGAAGGAAAATATGCGCTGGGAAGTGAAAGCGCGCTCGGCCGAATATCAAAAAAAACTTAATCTGGCGTTATTGGATCAGGTGCGGATAAAATTAACGACGCCTGATGGCAGAATATTTATTCTGACCGGGGATGAAGGCAAAATGCAGACGGAAACGAAGGATGTTGAGCTCAACGGTCATGTGGTGATGATCTCGGATGCGGGCGATAAGTTTTCCACGGATTATCTGCGCTACAGCGATGCTGAAAAAAGAATTTATACCGACGCCCCGGTGCGACTGGAAAACGAAAACATGCACATTGAAGGCGTTGGCCTTTCCATTTTAGTGAACAAGGGACAGGTTTTACTGGCTTCGAATGTCAGGGCGAAAATCAATCATTGAGATATATCATGAAACGAAGAATGGTTTTATTGCTGGTGGGTTTAGTGTTGCTGAGTGGCGTTTATCCGGCACGGGCGCAAAAGCCCATCGAGTCCAAAGACGCGCTTAGCCGCAACGAACCGATTGAAATCGTGTCCGACCGGATGGAGGCCTTTCAGGAAAAAAGGCTGGTGGTTTTTTCCGGCAACGCCATTGCCACGCAGGGCGATATCCGTCTCCAGACGGACCGTCTGTCCTTTTACTATCGGTCCTCGGAAAAAAAGATCGATCCGTTGGGGAGACATAATGTCGAAGCGCAGGGAGAGCTCGATCGCATTGAGGCCAAAGGCCATGTGGTGATCTCCCAAAAGGACATCTCCGCGACAGGCGACGAAGCGGTCTATTATCAGAAAGACGCAAAAATCGTGATGACGGGAAATCCGGTGCTGCAGGATGGAAAAAACATGATAAAGGGTTGCCAGGTGGTCATTTATATCAACGAAAATATCGGCAAAGTTGAAAAATGCGAGACGGAGGAAAATAGCCGGGTCACGGCCATTATTCACCCGCAGGGAGAACCCAAAAAAGAAAAATAGGCTTTTATTAGCCTTAGGATTGTGCATGAGTCATTTAGAGGCAAAGGGACTGATAAAAATTTACAGCAAGAGAAAAGTGGTCAATTCCATTGATCTGGCGATTTCCCCCGGTGAAGTCGTGGGGCTTTTAGGGCCCAACGGCGCGGGGAAGACGACCACTTTTTATATGATTGTGGGGCTGGTCAAGCCCGACGGTGGAAAAATATTCCTCGATGGTGAGGATATCAGCCGCCAGCCCATGTATAAAAGAGCCAGAAAAGGACTCAATTACCTGCCGCAGGAGCCATCCGTTTTCCGAAAGCTCACGGTTGAAGAAAATATATTGGCTATTCTGGAAACACTTGATATAAGTGAAGACGAAAGACGATCAAGGCTGGTCGAACTTCTGGCCGAACTTGATCTTACCGCCCTGGCAAATAATTTCGCCTACTCGCTTTCGGGCGGGGAAAGAAGGCGTGTCGAAATCACACGGGCATTGGTGACCTCGCCCAAATATATTTTGCTGGATGAACCTTTTGCCGGCATTGATCCGCTGGCGGTGGCCGACATTCAGAAGATAATTGAAAAGCTGAAAAACAAGGGGATCGGGATCATTATTTCCGATCACAACGTCCGTGAAACGCTTTGCTGCTGCGATCGGGCGTACATTGTTAATGAGGGGCAAATCCTGGTTTCCGGGAAGCCTGAAGTGATTGCGCAAAGCGAACTGGCCAGAAAAATTTATTTCGGCGAAGATTTTTGTTTATAGTACGTATCAGGAACTTTAGTGGTCGAACATGGCTTTTGAGTTAAAACAAAATTTAAAGCTTTCTCAGCAGTTAATTATGACGCCGCAGTTGCAGCAGGCCATCAAACTCCTGCAACTGTCCCGGCTGGAGCTGGTGGACACCATCAATCAGGAGATGGAAGAAAATCCGCTCCTGGAAGAAGTTTCTCCCGATGAGGCAAGCGCTGATGAAGTACATGCCGATGTCGAAGAAGATGTTCATTCCATTGAAAAAGAGGACAGTAAAGCCCTTGAGCGGGCCACCGAACTGACCGGGGAAGGTGACGGGCGGGAAGAGTTCGACTGGAATAATTATCTGGAAGATTACGGGCCCGTGGGGGTTTCGTACGACAAGCCGGACGGAGATGCCCCGACGCTGGACAACGTCTTGACGGAAAGCCCTTCGCTGACCGAGCACCTGATGTGGCAGATGAAACTCTCTCCACTGACGGAACAAGAAATGCGTGTGGGATCGCAAATCGTTGGAAATCTTGACCAGAATGGATATTTGTGCGCGACGGTTGCGGAAATCGCCCAGCTGGAAAATGTGGATGAACAAACCGTCGAGGCCGCTTTGAAAAAAGTGCAGGAATTCGACCCGCTGGGCATTGCCGCCCGAAATCTTCAGGAATGTCTGCTGATTCAATCGCGTTTATTTGTGAAGGAAAGAAAGCTTCTGGAAACCATTATCCAGGATCATCTCAAAGATCTGGAACTTAAAAATTATCTTCATATTGCCAGAAAACTGAAAATACCCATTAAAGAAGTGGAAATTGCTGTTTTGCTGATCAGCAAGATGGATCCCAGACCGGGCGCACAGTTTTCAGAAGAGCGGGTGCAATCCATTATTCCGGATGTTTACGTGGTCAAATCCGGCGATGATTACAAGATTATTCTCAATGACGATGGTCTGCCGCGTTTGCGAATCAGCAATTTCTACCGTGAAATCATGGCGGGGGTGGGTGGTCGTGATTCGGCAGAAGAGGAAAACGGGAAAAAATACATCCGCGACAAGGTCCAGTCCGCCACATGGCTCATTAAAAGCATTCAGCAGCGGCAAAAGACGATCTACCGTGTTGCGGAGAGCATTGTCAAGCATCAACGGGACTTTTTTGACCATGGAATAGATCATTTAAAACCGCTGGTTTTACGAAATATTGCCGACGATGTGGAAATGCATGAATCGACCATCAGCCGTGTGGTGACCAACAAATATCTGCATTGCCATCGCGGCATTTATGAAATGAAGTACTTTTTCGGCAGCTCTATTCAAAAGACATCCGGCGATAATATCGCATCAAAAAGTGTTAAGGAAGAAATCAAACAGCTCGTCAGCAAGGAAGACCCCAAAAAACCTTACAGTGACTGTGAAATTGTCGATCTGCTCAAGGGCAAAGGCATTGACATTGCCCGGCGCACGGTGGCCAAGTATCGTGAAATGATTGGGATATTGCCATCGTCGAAAAGAAAAAAATATTTTTAAAGTCAACGCTCCAAAATGGCGATTAAATGATTAGATTAATAGAAATTCCGGTTGACTTTTGGTTGGGGCGCCACTATATGACTGACCTTTGTTGGCCGGAGGCGGAGGCGCTGTCTTTTTGGCGTCTGACGACCTAAATTCAATCAGGGAGGACAAATGATGAACATTTCGGTGACTTTCAGAAACAGCGAAGGTGAGAACTGGCAGAAAACCTATGTTGAAGAGCGAATTGTCAAACTGAAAAAGTACCTGGATGTGCCCGCCGAAGCCCATGTTATCCTTTCAACCGAAAAATTTCGAAACGTCGTCGAAGTGAATTTAAGCGCCAATGGCTGGAATATGAATGCCAAGGAGGAAGCCAAGGACATCCATCTGGCTGTGGACAGTTGTATTGATAAAATTGAAAAGCAGCTGAAAAAACAAAAAGAAAAAGTGCGAACGCATAAACCGCGCAGTATCCGTCATGAAGGCGCTACACCGGCGGAAGGTGCTGAAGAAGAAGAATTTGCGCAGGCCAAAGTTGTGGAAACCCGAAAAGTGGTTTTAAAACCGATGTCGCTTGAGGAAGCTGTTTTGGAGCTGGATGGCAATAAGGCCAGATTTCTGATGTATCGCGATACGGCTACGGAAAACGTCAGTTTGGTCTATCGTCTCGATGACGGCAATTATGCCCACATCGAAACAAAAAGCTAGGGATAACGAATTGTCCGGTCACATAGCGCTCTGCGGCTTAAGAGCGCTATGTGTTTTTTTTGGTGTCTATTGTTTTGAAGGTTAGGTGTAAATCATGCGACTCGATCAAATATTCAAACTTGAATTTATCAGCGACAATCTCGAAGCAGCCTCCAAGGCGGATGTGCTTTCCGAGTTGATTAACCTTCTGATTAAAAGCGGATTGAAAATAGACCCGATCAAGGCGATTGATGTATTGCAGCAACGTGAAAAGTTGGGATCGACGGGCATCGGCGACGGTGTGGCGATTCCTCACGGGAAAATTCCCGAGCTCAAAGACCTGGTGGTCGCTTTCGGGCGCAGCCAAAACGGGATCGCTTTCGATGCGATTGATGGAAAACCGGTTAATCTGATCTTCCTGCTTCTGGCGCCGGATAATTCGACGGGCCAGCATCTAAAAGCGTTGGCCAAAATTTCAAAAATGTTAAAAACGCCCAATTTTCGCAAGAAACTGATGGATGCGAAAACAACCTACGACCTCTATCAAGCCATTATTGAACAGGATGAAACCTGTCCTCTTTAGCCAAAAGTTGTCCGGGCCGGATGTAACCGTCTGTGATGATCCGGGGAAAACCAGTTGTCTGAAAAAGCAGCAAGTCCGAAGGCCGTGCGTATCGCTTCACGGCGTGGCTTTGGAAGCCTGCGGCATGGGCATTTTGATTACCGGAGCCAGCGGAATCGGAAAGACCACGGCTGCTCTGGAGGGGATGATGGACGGGTATTTCTGGATTGCCGACGATCTGGCGCTGATCGGAAAGGATCAAAGCGACGCATTGATGATGACGGGTCATAGAAAAATTCGACAATATCTCCACACGGAACAAACGGGTATTATTCCGGTCAGCACATTATTTTCAGATTCTCAAATCAAAGCAAAAAGCCGACTCCACGCCGTCATCGACGTGACCAGAAAGAAGACGAAGGTTGTCGTTTATGAACACAGTGTTCGGGAAATCCTGGCGAAGCGGCTGACTTGTCTGCAAATCAGCATCCCGCTTGACGGATATTTCCATCATGATTTATTACATGAAGCCATAAGCCAACTTCAGGAGGTTCGATAAATGAATCATCTCCATGTTGTCATCGTTACCGGCTTATCCGGATCGGGCAAAAGCACTGCGCTTCGGGCGCTAGAAGACATCGGCTTTTTTTGCGTGGACAATATGCCGGTGGTCCTGTTGCCAAAATTCATCGCAATAACGATTCAATCGTCGCCGGAAATCAAGCGGGTAGCGATGGTGATGGATCTTCGGGAAAAGAGCTTTGTTGAGAAATACGAACGCATCTTTTTCCGCCTGAGGGAAAAAGGATATCGCATCGAAATCCTTTTTCTGGAAGCTGCCGAGGATTCCCTGCTTCGGCGTTTCAGCGAAACGAGGCGCAATCATCCATTGTCGGAGGGCGCATCCATTGCTGAAGGCATACAACTTGAAATCAGCAAGCTTGCGCCACTGCGCAAAATGGCTGATAAAATTCTCGATACAACTTCCACCAACGTTCATCAATTGAAAGACGCCGTGCAACGCCAATTTATGACATCAGAAACGCAGAAGCGCATGATTGTGAGCGTGATGTCGTTCGGTTATCGTTATGGTTTGCCGTCGGATGCGGATCTGGTGCTGGATGTGCGGTTTCTGCCCAATCCCTTTTATGTGGAGCGCCTGAAAAAAGAAACGGGTCATCATCCTGATGTAGAAGCTTATGTTTTGAATAATCCGGAGAGCAAGGAATTTTTAAAACGGACCACCGAGTTGATGGATTTTCTGATTCCCCTGTATGAAAAAGAGGGTAAAGCGCGTCTGAGTCTGGCCGTGGGGTGCACCGGAGGCAAACACCGGTCGGTTGTTATGGCCAATCAGCTCGGCTTGCATTTTCAGATGATGAAATATGTTGTCCACACCTCGCACCGCGATATCGCTAAAAGCTGAAAAGCGTCGGGAACGGTTGAAGCCGTTCCCGACGCTTGAATTTCTACAGGGCCATTTTCGAATCAATATTGTCTTTAATCCAATTGGGATCCCACCATTCAATGGGGTTGACGAATTGTCCGGAAACCAGAATGCTGTAGTGAAGATGATCGCCGCCGGCCAGCCCCGTCAAGCCTGATCGTCCAATCACCGTCCCTTTTTTGACGTGTTGAGCTACGGACGTTTCTATGGCTGACAAATGCGCATATAAACTGAAAACCCCTAACCCGTGATCAATAATGACGGTATTGCCATAAATGCCCAGCGCGTCAGCAAAGACCACAAGACCTGAATTGGAGGCTTCAATGGGCGTGCCGGCGACAGAAGCCAGGTCAACGCCCAGGTGTGTGGAGGCTCCGGACGGTTTGCCGTTGATCAGGTAGGTGCGCTGATCGCCAAACATAGCCATGGTTTTAGCGTTGCGCATGCGCAGAAAGGCGCCCTCCCAAAGTTGTTTGTCGGTGCTTTTTGAACAAAGGTGCAAAATGGTCTTGTTGTTATCTTCGCGCAGTGTTGTGTTGATGTGTGTAAAAACATCGGCAAGTGACAGACTCTGAAGTTCTGGAATCATCGTTTGAAATTCAGGCATTTTCCGCTGAAGGAAATCATCACTCAAGGCCAGAGTGTCGGCGCGGAACTTTTTGGCTTTGATCACGCAGGGCAAAGAGGTTTTTGCCTCATTACCCGCATCGTCGCGGGCATAGATGGCAATGCCGGTTTTGGCGCCGGCATTGAGCGGCACGGCAAAGTAGGCCACCCCGACAGGCCGGTTCTGAATCCGGATGGTGGCTCCCGGGAAGAAAAGATCATTCACGTAGATTCCGGACGATGCGGCAGGCTTCGATAGCCGGTAAGCGACAAATCCTGTGCCACCCTGATTAATATAGTGCAAAGACGTTAAGATTTCAATTTTCGGCGGCGTCCGATCAATCATGATCTGTTGCGCCAGCACACTTTTATTTTTAAAAAGAGAAGCGTCCGTGGCGGTGATGTGTAAGGTGGCCGGTCCGTTAACCATCTTTAAATCCGTCGTGTTGACGGGTATTTGAATTGTTTTTTCCCGAATGGAGCGAGACGGCAGGGTTTCATCGGCCAGAGTGCGCGTCTGGTTATCCTGAATCATTTCTACTTTAATGTGAGAAAGCCCGCTTGCCGTATCGGAAAAAGAAATGCTGACATCTTTTGATTTGCCGATAGCGACGAGGGTCTGATTGATTTTGATGGTGGGTTTATCCCGATCAAGATAATTTGCGAGGTAGAGCCAGCTTATGGCGGCAACAACTAAAACTCCTGCGCCGATGGCGACGTAAATTCCTGTTTTTTTCATGGACGACTCCTGAAAGTTCATATTAAATTTGATGGGCATTCATAATGGCTTTCCTGTTGGTTTGCAAGAAAAATATCCCCCGAAGATGAAGGGGGAAAAGGGCAGGGTGATTTTATTCTCGCCTAAAAGACGAGAAGGATTAATTTGTTATAGAA
>CAZSQS010000047.1:0-7942 GCA_964608995.1 uncultured Smithella sp.
TGAACCCCGAGATGTACAACTATTCTCAGCTTCGGGAATGGATGAACGGCACGATCGATAAGGCCAAGGGTGTTGTGGATGATAAGTACATCAATCCGGTTATCGAAGGTCTGGCAAAATTCGACGACGTGATCGAGATGATGAAGAAACAGCTGGGCGAAATGAAGGTTCTTCTGCTGCTCAATAACGCCACCCCCTTCCAGCAGGCCATGTATCCCCTGATTCTGGCCTGGCTGCATCTGTGGAGCCTCACGATCACCACGCCCAAAGCGAAAGCGCTTCTGGGCGATGCCAAGGGGGCGGATCGCGCGAAAATTATCGCTGAAAACGCGGAAGCCGCCTATTACAGCGGCCGCGTGTTGTCGTCTCAGTTTTATATCGGCGCAGAATTTCCGAAATTCTACGGCCGCATTGCAGCCATTCAGACCAATGAAGGCGCGGCGCTCAAGGTCGAGGCGGACAACTTCACGGGGGCGTTGAAGGAGTAAAGTGAAAGATAGTGTTAAGTGTTAGGTATTAAGTTTTAAGTACCTAACACTTAACACTTAAAACTTAAAACTTAATACTTAACACTTAAAACTTAATACCTCAGTTTTTTCAGGAGGATGCATGAGAACAAAGCAGGACTATATCAATGGTCTTTCGAAGATGAAGCGCAATCTGTATTATGACGGCCAGTTGATTGACCGGACCGACGAACTGCAAATGAATTGTCTTAACACCATCGGCCTGACCTACGACGAAGCTGAAAAACCCGAAAACCAGGATTTGATGACGGCCATTTCCCACCTGACCGGCGAGCGCATCAACCGCTTTACGCATATTCACCAGAATAAGGACGACCTTCATAAGAAGCAGGACATGACGCGGATGCTCTGCCAGAAAGTCGGTGGCTGTATTCAGCGCTGCATGGGCATTGATGCGACCAACGCCATTTATAATGTTTCTTACGAAGCCGACAAAATAAAACCGGGCGAGACCTGTTACCACGAAAACTTCAAAAAGTGGCTTCTGCGTTTCCAAAATGAAGATTTAATTGGCTGCTGCGCCCAGACGGACGTGAAAGGCGACCGGCTCTTGCGCCCTGCCGAACAACCCAATCCCGGCGCGTACGTCCACATCAAGGAGCGGCTCAAGGACGGCATTGTCGTCGAAGGCTGTAAAGTCCATATTTCAGAGGCCTCCGTGGCTGACGAGGTGCTGGTTGTCCCCACGCGTGCGTTGCGCAAGGATGACAAGGATTACGCCGTGGCTTTTGCCGTTCCCGGAGACTGGGACGGCCTCAAGCAGGTTGTCACAATTCATAATCTGCGTCCGCGCGATCATTTTAAGCGCGGCGTCGTTCCCGGCTCAACGGATTCTTACATGATCTTTGATAACTGTTTTGTTCCCTGGGAGCGCGTCTTTCTGGCCGGAGAGCATCAGCACGGCGGCGTGATGGCGCTTCTGTTTGCGCTGTTTCATCGGCATTCTTACTCCGGTTGCAAACCGGCGATCGGTGATGTTATTTTGGGCGCGGCAGCGCTCGCCGCCGAGGTCAATAATGTTCACAAGGCCGAGCATGTCCGGGCGAAACTGGCCGAGCTGATCATGATCACCGAGTTGGGTTATGCCGCAGGTTATACCGCATCGGATCTGGGTAAGCCCGAAGTCTATATTCCCGGCGTCGGATTTGTCCCCTATGGTCCCGGCTCCTACATCCCCCATTCCATTTACTGCAATGTCGGCCGCTGTCTGACCGGCGAAGCCGTCTGGCATGAGGCGGAAATCCTCTGTGATCTGGCAGGCGGTGTCGTGGCGACCTTCCCGCATGAAAAAGATTTTCTCAATCCGGCAACAAAAGACCTTCTGTTGAAATACAATAAACGCAATCCCAAAATGTCATCGGAAGACCAGGCGCAGTTCTGGCGATACCTGGGTGATGGGCTGTGCTCGGCCACCGGCGGCATTGCCAAGGTGGGCGGGTATCACGGCGGCGGATCACCGATTATGGAGCAGATTGCCATTACCACGCAGTACGACATTGAGTCGCGCAAGAAACTGGTGAAATATATTGCCGGCATGACCGATGGCGACCGCGATGCGCTGGCCAAGACCTATACGACCAAGAAATAGTCAAGGATATGCATTTCCGAAAGGAGGTTTTCGCGCGTGATGACAAAACCCTGGCATAAACATTACGATTATTACGTTCCCACTTCGATCCGCTATCCGCGTCACCCGGTGCATAAGATTTTTCAAATGACGGCCGGAACCTTTCCCAATAAAGTCTGTACGGTATTTTACGGAAGCGAGCTCACCTACTGGCAGGTGCGCGAGCAGGCGCTGCGCCTGGCCAACGCGCTGGCGGCAAAGGGTGTGAAAAAAGGCGACCGGATTGGCATACAGCTTCCCAATTGTCCGCAGTTCATTGTGGCCTATCTGGCGGTGATGAATCTGGGCGGCATCGTCGTCAACATCAATCCGCTCTACACGGCGGCCGAGCTGCAGTTCATCATCGAAAACACCTCCATGAGCATGCTCATCACGTTTGACATGTTTCTGGATAACGTGCGAAGCGCGGTAAAGGCCGCCGGGTTGAAGCGCGTGGTCGTAACCAAAGTGACGGATTATATCAATGGCCTGGGCGTGAGCACGGCCAAAAGTATGAACCTGGAGGAAGGCTGGCTGCATTTCTCCGAGCTGATTGATAACTGCCAGGACAAACGGCCGCCCCGCGTGGTCATTGTGCCGGAAGATCCGGCGATGATTCAGTTCACCGGCGGGACAACCGGTTTTCCCAAAGGCGCGCTTTTGACGCACGGCAATCTGGTGGCGGCCACGCTCCAGGCGGGGTCGTGGGCCTCCCCCGGCGTCTATACGCCACATGCCATGCCGCAGGCCGAGCGCAGCGTGCTGGCGGTGTTGCCGCTGTTTCATGTCTATGGAAATATCTATGCGATGAACTGGGCGTTTTTCGGGTGCGCCACGATGATTCTGATGCCGCGTTTTGAAGTCGATGAAATCCTCGACACAATTCTCAAGGCGGGGCACATCGGGTATTTCCCCGCCGTACCGACGATGATTACCGCTTTGCTCAATTCTCCCAAGGCGGCGGGCGTTGACCTGGGGAAACATGTGGGGCTTTTAAGCAGCGGCGGTGCGCCGATGCCGCTGGAGTTGATTGAAAACGTCATCGACATGGGCGTGACGTTCAACGAAGGCTACGGCCTCAGCGAAACCAGCTCAGTCATGACGGCCAATCCCTTCACCATGAGCAAAGTCGGCTCCATCGGTATTCCGATGGCTGACAATGACTACCGCATTGTGGATGTGGATAATGGCGTGGAGGACGTCAAATCCGGCTCCTCCGGCGAGCTGATCGTGAAGGGCCCGACGGTGATGCAGGGCTACTGGAATAATCCCGTCGAGACGGAAAGCCAGCTTAAAAACGGCTGGTTGCACACTGGCGACATCGCGCAGGCGGATGACGACGGATACATCTACATCGTGGATCGAAAAAAGGACATGATCATCGCGAGTGGCTTCAATATTTACCCGCGCGAGATCGAAGAAGTGCTCTATGAACATCCGAAAATCGCCGAGGCGGTGGCCATTGGCATTCCCCACGATTACCGGGGCGAAACCGTGAAAGCCTTTGTTGTGCTGCATCCGGGCGAGGTCGCCTCCGAAGAGGAGATCATCGCGTTTTGCAAGGTTAAGCTTACGTCCTACAAAGTGCCCAAGCTCATCGAGTTTCGCGAGGCGGTGCCCAAGTCGCCGGTGGGCAAGATTTTGCGTAAAGTCCTGCGCGACGAAGAACTCGGGAAATTAAAAAAATAAATTATAGTAGGGAACGGTTTTAAACCGTTCCCTACGAAACAATCAAGGAGGAGACGATGAAAGCAGAAGATATTAAAACCATCGCCATGATTGGCGCGGGGGATATGGGGCATGGCATTGCGGCTTGCTGTCTGATGGGTGGCTACAAAGTTATTTTGCGCGACATTGAACAGAAATTCGTGGACAAAGGCATGGCGGGCATCAAGGCCAGCTTCGACAAGTTCAAAGAAAAAGGAAAAATGACGCCCGAGGCGTATGACGACGCGCTGGGGCGCTTGACCCCGATGGTCGATTTGCAGACCGCCGTCAAAGACGCGGATTTCGTCATTGAAGCGGTTCCGGAAAAGATCGAACTCAAGAAAAGCGTCTTTGCGGATCTGGACAAGTTTGCCCCCAGACACGCCATTTTAGCGTCCAACACCTCGAACATCAGCATCTCCGAAATCGCCTCGGCCACGAACCGGCCGGATAAAGTCATCGGCTATCATTTTTTCAATCCGGCGATCCTCATGAAGCTGGTGGAAGTCATCAAAGGGAAGGGCGCCTCCGATGAATCCGTTCAGATTGGCTATGACATTGCCAAAAAAATAAAAAAGGTTCCCGTGATCGTGAAGAAGGATTCCCCCGGTTTTATCTACAACCGTGTCAATGAGCCCACGCTGCTGTTGCTTTCGAAAATTCTGGAGGCGGGGCATCCCACACCGGAAGAATTTGACGCGGCGCTTAAACCCATCATGCCCATGCCGCCTTTTGAGCTGATTGATTATGTCGGCATCGATGTGGCCGTGCATGGCCTGGAATACTTCGCTCAGGTCCTTTCGAAGGATTACAAACCCTCGGAGGCGTTTCTGTCATATCTGAAATCCGGGAACTTAGGAAAGAAGACCGGCAAAGGCATTTACGACTGGTCGCAGGGGCGGCCTAAAATTGATCTGGCCCTGGCCACCAAGGAATATGATCTCAACCACCTGATTGCGCTTCAGGTCAATGAGGCGACGAAACTTCTGGAAGAAGGCGTCGCGGATGATCCCAAAGAAATTGACCTGGCGATGGCCAATGGCGGCGGGTCGCCCTTCGGACCATTCCTTCTGGCACAGGGCGCAGGCTATCCGATGCTTCTGGCGAAGCTCGAAGAGATTTATAAAAAATTCCCGCTCGACATTTTCAAACCCACGCAAACCATGAAGGAAGGCAAGATTAAGATTTGAGTATGAAATAACGATGTGCGGACGATTTGTTTTGATCACGGATTTATCGGTAATCGCCGGGGCGTTTAACCTTCCCGGTGCAGCCGTGAACTTTTCGCCCAGTCGCAACGTGTCGCCCGGACAGTCGATTGTGGCGATGACGAACACAGACGGTAAAACACGAATGGGCCTCTACGTGTGGGGGCTCATTCCCTTCTGGGCGAAAGATCCGTCTATCGGCAAAAGGCTCATTAACGCTCGCGCCGAGACGCTGGCTGAAAAGCCCAGCTTTAAAAATGCGTTTGTCCAAAGACGATGTCTGATTCCCGCCGACGGTTTTTACGAATGGAAAAAAGAGGGGACGACTAAAGTCCCCTACTTATTTGTTCTGAAATCCGGCGGTCCGATGTTTTTTGCAGGTCTTTACGAGACATGGGCCGGGCCGGATGCCAGGCCGGTTCAGAGTTGCGCCATCATCACCACTCGGGCCAACGAACTGGTTTTGAACGTGCATGAGCGCATGCCGGTGATCGTTCCGGGGGATTTGCACACCCCCTGGCTCAATCCGGACATTCAGGCCCCTTCGCAACTTAACGCTATTTTAAAACCCTATCCACCCGACGCCATGACCTGCGAGGTGGTAAACGATAATCTATGAATCCATTACGATTCTCCCGAAGAATTATGAGGGGGCTTATCCTTTTGGCTGGATTGGCTGTTTGCCTGTACACCTCGTGCATGCAATCGGTAGGCTATGTGATTGAGGGGGAGGTTTCCAAGGTTGTCAGCGGCGACACGATCTATTTGCAGACGGCCGTCAACTACAAGTTTTGTGTTCGCCTTTACGGAATTGATGCCCCCCAGGCAAGTCTTCTCGATACGCCGGATGGCGAAAAACGGCAGAAGGCGCAACCGTTCGGGGATGCGTCGCTGGAGGCGCTAAACCATAAAATCCTGTGGCAACAGGTGCAGGTGGGCGTTATCGAGACGGATAAACAAAACCGGCAGGTGGGAATCATCTGGCTGGGCACTCGCAACATCAATCTGGAAATGGTGCGCGAAGGCTTTGCCGAAGCGCTCATCGCGAAGCTCAAGCCCCCCTACCGTGCTCAATTTCTTGCCGCTCAGGAAGAAGCAAAAAAAGCCCGCCGGGGCATCTGGTCGAAGCTCCCGGATGAATGAAGACCCTGTCGCAGTTCCAATTTTTGTCATTCCGGGCAAGCGAAGCGCGACCCGGAATCCAGTAATAATTGAACGAGTTTCCCGCCTTCGCAGGGACGACGTCTGGATACCGGCTTTCGCCGGTATGACACCTTTTATGGATTTTCTTGATATTGCGGCACAGTCTCTATGCCGGGAGATGTCCGTTAACGCACGAAAATCAGCTGCCGGCAGGCTCAATTTCCACTGAGTAAATAGCGCAAGACATTAGACAAAAAACGCGGGCGGCTGCCTTACAAAAAGCAGACCGCCCGCAGGATTAAAAGCTGGCGATGGATTAGTTCTGGACGGTGATATTTTGCGTGCCAGAGCTTGTCATGTTGTTGCTTTCATTGAGCTCATCGACAACATTATCCCGATCCGCCCAGACCTTGATCTGGAAGGTTCGGGCTTTTACTGAAGCGGGAACCGTCAGCGTTGCGGTTCCTGTGGAGGACTGGCCGGGTCGAAGCGACGGCACATAACGCGTTCCCGTGACATCATATTCCTCCCGAAATTCCGTCCACATTCCGTTCGACTGCGTGCTTCTATACACCCAATACAGCTTGTATTTTGTGTTCGACGCGGGCGCCGTGGCCATGCCCTGATTGGTGATTGTGTCCGTAACCTTAAACGTTCTCTCGGACAGGGTAACCGTCTGGGCGGGATGGACGACTTGTGTAATGACAAGATCAGGTGCATAAGCCTGAGGCACGCCTTTGACCGTCGCGCTGGCCGTGTCAGAGATGTTTCCAGCCGCATCAATGACGCGAGCCATAAGGAGCACTTCACCGCTATGGCGCGCCAGAGGTTTATAGGATTTTGGCGGTGTCGATGTCCATTTGCACGTGTCTCCGGAAGACCAGACACAATAACCCGTGACGCCCATATCGTCTGTTGCGGTAAAGGATCGAATCGGTATCGTGCGCGTCACGACATATGCGGGCAGAGTGAAAGACGTGATCACGGGCCTTTTTACGTCGCCACTTTCGCTGATGTTGACCGTTGTGGCCGCGTATCTGCGTTCAGAAATGTTTCCCGCGCCATCCTTGACCCAGGCGTAAAGTCGGGTATCTCCTTTGGTGATGGGACTCGGATAAGATTTCTGCGGTGTGATGGACCAGCCCGTGTCTGTCAGACTTGGCGTGTCCGGTTGGGACGACACGAAATAACCGGCGATGTTTCGATTATCCTGCGCCGTGAAAGATAAGATGGGGATGGCTGGGGTCATCACATAAGATTCGATGCTGAAAGACGTGACGACGGGTTTTTGCGTATCGACTGGAAGGGTTATCGTTACCATTGTGGTTTTAGGCTCAGAGACGTTTCCCGCCGCGTCCTTGACCCAGGCATAAATTGTTACCGGACCGTTTTCAGCGGGAAGATAGCAGACGGTTGGCGGCGTCGCCGACCAGTTCGGAGCTGCCGGATCGAATGGGTCGGGTACGCTTCTGACGACATAACCGGTGACGCCCACGTTATCCGTTGCCGTAAAAGACGTGACGGGCACAGACGTGGTGGTGGTGTGACTGTCAGCGGTAAAAGATGTAATGACCGGTTTTTGCGTGTCGGGGTCGAGGGCTACCAAGACCGACGTGGTTTTGGGTTCAGAGATGTTTCCCGCAGCATCCTTGACCCAGGCATAAATCGTCACCACGCCGTTTACAGCGGGAAGATGGCAGACGGTTGGCGGCGTCGCCGACCAGTTCGGCGCTGCCCGATCGAATGGGTCG
>CAZSQS010000047.1:8042-29303 GCA_964608995.1 uncultured Smithella sp.
GCAGACGGTTGGCGGCGTCGCCGACCAGTTCGGCGCTGCCCGATCGAATGGGTCGGGTGAACTGCTGACGATATAACCGGTGACGCCCACGTTATCCGTTGCCGTAAAGGACGTAATGGGAACGGATGTGGTCATGGTGTAATGGGCGGCGGTGAAAGATTCAATGACCGGTTTTTGCTTGTCGGTGGCCGAAGACCACCACCACGACCCGGAACTTGATGAAGACGATGAAGATGACGATGAAGAAGTCGTCCACCACCACGACCCCGAGCTTGACGAACTGGATGATGAAAGTTGCGCATGAGCGGTGAACGCATTCGCACCCGCAAATAGCAGGCAAATCAAAAAAACGACAACAAGCTTGTAACCCGATTTTCTCTCCATAAAAAATCTCCCCCTTTTTTTTCAAGACTTGTTTAGTTGATGGTAAAATTTCTGTCTGATTATCTTTATCATGTCAAGAAAAAAAGAGGCGAGAGGCCATAGGCCAGGCCATAGGCGATGGGCAAGGGGCGAAAGGCTAAAGGCCAAAGGTTAAAGGTAAGAGGTAAGAGGTAAGAGGCTAAAGGCGAGTGTGGGCGGTAGAATGTTTTATGCTATCCCGACGGGATGGCAGGTTTGTAGCCGAAGGTATTTCCCGTTTATCTGCGACCCCGACGGGGTCGAACAAAAATCATGAATGTTTGTTTTACCCATTATCCGGCGATACGGTGAACGTGCGTAGGGAACGGTTTAAAACCGTTCCCTACATAGATGCCTGAATGAAGATTGTCATCAAGATGCTTTGCAGGGTTCGGCCTCATAAAAAAGAACGGAGGGGAAAAGCCCCTCCGCTCCGGTAAAAAATGAATAAATGGGAATGAATGGAAATAATTACTTGATTTTTCTTCTCACGCCCGCCAATCCCGCGAAACCGATGATCAAATCCAGAATCTCGTGTAGCGGAAATGCCAGCATCAGCACAACAATAGATGTTGTAATGTTTTGCAATATGCGTGCCGGTTTGTAATGTTTAGATATTATTAATAAAATATCGAATTATGATTATATGTTTTCTTGAATTGTAAAGTATTCCGACAGATAGTAAGGGGCGAAAATGGGATTTGCTTATGAGTCCAAAAAAAACAGGGTGGTCACGGCAAAGTCGGTTTTGCCCCTCTTTTGTCATTCCTTGCCCGGCATGCGCCGGGTAAACACCCGGCGGGAATCCAGTGATCATAGCAGGTTATGGTCTCCACCCGCATGCGCCAGTCTTTGCTGTTTGTGCGCGAAACCCTCCAATTGCTTTGTGACACCATGTAGGCATGAAAAGATGGAGGGCGGTGCCGCTCTTTACGGTTCTAAAGACCCGTACTACACTTTTCACGTAGTTCGTACCTCTAGGTGCGCATATCGCTTCAGGTTGCTTCAATTTTCGCCGTCATAACAGTTCGTCATGACAGCATGCCTGTCTGCTGCAACCTCATCAATCATGCAGTTTTTACACAGACGGGAAGGTGTAAAGAAACCCGACAATGAATAAAGCGAATCAAACTAAAGTTTGATTGATCCGAAATGCTCTGGTTCAATCGGCAAGATTGATCCCGGTTGGCCCTTGCTTCTTGCCCCTTGCCCCTGCTTTGTGTTAGTTTGTTACGAAAGTCATTAAGAAATTTGGAACCGGGACGGGATACGCCATGGACAAGATTGCTGAGCTTCGAAATGTTGTTGAAGATCCTTATACCTGCCTGCGAAAAATGAAAGAACAAGACGGCCGGAAAATGGTCGGTTACGTCTGTTCGCTTGCGCCGGAGGAGCTGATCTGGGCGGCAGGCGCTGCTCCCGTGCGTTTGTTTGGATCGGATGCGGGCATCACCCGCGCGGATCTGCACTTGCAGGCTTACTGCTGTTCGCTTGTGCGCGGTATTCTGGCAGACGGCCTGGACGGGCGTTTAGACGTTCTTGACGGCATCATTTTTCCGCATACCTGCGATACGATTCAACGCCTCTCCGACATCTGGCGCATCAACCTGCCGCAGATGTTTCATCTGGATGTTGTTCTGCCGGTGAAACTGACCTCTCCTTCTGCTAAGCAGTATTATATCGATGTGCTCAACCGTTTTAGCGAATCCCTGCAAAAGGCGCTTGGGTGCATCATCAGCCCGGACGATCTCGGCCGCGCGATGAAGCTCTTCAATGCCATCCGGGTGCAGATGCAGCGGCTCTATGATCTGCGTCAGGCAAATCCGGAGGTGGTGAGCGGGGCCGATTATCATACGCTTGTGCGCGCCGCGATGATCATGGATCGGGAAAAATACCTTGACGCACTGACGGACATCGTCACGCAATTGAGCGCCAAAGCGCAAGGCCAGGCGCCTTCCCGGGCCAGGCGCCTGATGCTGACCGGTGGTGTGTGCAGCACGCCGGATATTTACGGCGCGATTGAAAGCGCGGGCGGCACAGTTGTGGGGGATGATCTGTGTACGGGCTCGCGTTATTTTGAAGGCCTGATTGATGAGAAACTCCCGCCGGTTGAGGCGCTGGCCAAACGCTACATGGAGCGCAGTGTCTGCCCGGCGAAGCACAGGGGCCTGACGGATCGCGGGGAGACGCTTTTACGGAAAGTAAAGGAAAGCCGCGCCGAGGGCGTCATTTTCCTGCTTTTAAAATTTTGCGATCCGCATGCCTTTGATTACCCATACATCAAGGCCATGCTTGAGCGCGAAAATATTCCATCGCTTCTTCTGGAAGTGGAAGATCAGTCGCAGACGGGTGGTCAGCTCGAAACCCGCCTCGAGACGTTCATTCAAATATTGTAGCGAACGGTTTCGACAAGGTAGGGAACGATTTGAAACCGTTCCCTACAGGTAATGCACAGGCGTAGGGAACGGTTTCAAACCGTTCCCTGCAAAAAAGGTGAATTTATGAAGTTATCCGACCCCGAATTTTTCAAGACGCTGGGCATCTATCTTTTTGGTCAAGCTAAAAAATTATCGCTTGCGTTTAAAAAAGCGCCGACGATGAAAGACCTGATGATGGTCTATTACAGCGAGGCCAAGTCGGCTTCTCTCACCGGAAAGAAGGTGGCCTGGATCACCAGCGGCGGGCCCGTTGAGCCGCTTATCGCTATGGGTGTCATTCCCATCTATCCGGAAAACCACGGCGCGATGATCGGCGCTTCCAAGATGGGCGGCGGACTTTGCGAAAAGGCCGAAGCGATGGGCTATTCCAATGATCTGTGTTCGTATGCGCGCTCCGACATCGCCTGTGCGACGGTCAACGGCGGGCCCATCGGCGGGCTTCCCCGCCCCGATATGCTGGTGTGCTGCAATAATATCTGCGGCACGGTGCTGAAGTGGTACGAGGTGCAGGCGCGTTACTTCAACGTGCCGCTCTTCATCCTGGATACGCCGTTTTGCCACACCGGCTATTCCGAAGATGCCGCGCGTTATGTGCGTGCGCAGATTGACGAATATATAAAATTTATCGAAGAGGCCTGCGGGAAAAAGTATAATTTCGACCGGCTGACCGAGGTTGGTCTTTTGTCGTTTGAGGCCCAGAAGCTCTGGCAGGACGTGCTCGACACGGCTGCAGCGCGGCCCGCGCCGATGAGCGCGTTTGACGCGTTTTACCATCTGGCGCTCATCGTCACGCTGCGGGGAACCAAGCCCTGTGTGGCGTATTACTCGAATCTTCTGGCGAACATGAAAAACCGCGTGGCGCGCGGCATCGGGGCGGTGCCGGATGAACAATACCGTCTGCTGTGGGACAATATCCCCATCTGGCATCGCACGCGCTGGCTGTCCAATAAATTCGCGTCGCACCATGCGTGTCTCGTCGCGGATACCTATACAAACGCCTGGTGCTCGACCTCAAAATACATCGACGAAAACCGGTTTATGGACTCGATGGCCGAGGCCTATACGCGGATTTATCTGAACATCGGCGTGGATGAAATGGCGAAGATGGTCATCGACATGATCGATAAATACCAGGCGGACGGATTTGTGCTCCATTCCAACCGCAGCTGCAAGCCCTATTCATTCGGTCAGCTCGACATTCAGCGCAACGTCGAGCGTGAGCGGGGCATCCCCTGCCTGATGATCGAATCGGACATGACCGATGAGCGCAGCTTTTCCGAAAGCCAGATATCCACCCGCATCGACGCGTTTATGGAGATCATTAAAGAAAGGAAAGACGGTTCAAGGGCTGGGGCTGGTTGATGGTTGATGGTTGATGGTGGCTGGTGGCTGGTGATTTCTTTGGCCCCGATTCGGGAACTGTGTGGAAGCGTTAAGGTGCCGTCATTCTATCCCGACGGGATAGCAGGTTTGTAGCTGAGGAATCTCCAAACAACCTTCGACCCCGTCGGGGTCGAACAAAAATCATTAAATGTTATCTATAAAGGTTTAACCCCTTCGGGGTTATGGGACAAGGTGATGTTTTTTTTAGGGCGATCCATGGGGATTTTTAATGATCACAGCAGGTATTGATATCGGGTCGATTACGGCCAAGGCGGCCATTGTGGATAGCGGGAAGATTGTCGGGACGAAAGTTTGCTTTACCGGCTATAACGCCGAGAGGGTGGGACTTCGCGTGTATGAAGAGCTGCTTTCGGAGTTGGGGCTTGCTGCAGCGTCGGTTTCTAAAATTGTTTCCACCGGCTACGGGCGCAATGCGGTGAAGTTTGCCGATAAATCTTACACGGAGATCATGGCGCATGGCGCCGGCGCCTATTTGCAAAACCCGGCTGTTCGCACCATTATTGACATTGGCGGGCAGGATTCCAAAGCCATTGCGCTCGATGACAAAGGCAAGGTCAAAAACTTTGTCATGAATGACAAATGCGCGGCCGGCACCGGCCGTTTTCTGGAAGTGATGGCGCGCGCGCTCGAAATCAATCTCGACGACTTCGGCGCGATGTCGCTTTCGGCGGCAAGTCCCGCAAAAATCAGCAGCCTGTGCACGGTCTTTGCCGAATCGGAAGTCATCTCGCTTATCGCCCGGGGCGAGTCCCGCCCCGACATTGTGGCTGGCATCCATGAATCCATAGCTGCGCGCGTCACGGCCATGCTGGCCCGCATCGGTGTGACCGAGCCCGTCATGATCACGGGCGGGGTCGCGAAAAACGCAGGTGTGGTGGCGGCGCTGGAGAAAAAGTTGCAAGTATCCATTGCCGTCTCCGAGTATGCGCAGCAAAACGGCGCAATCGGCGCAGCGGTGCTTGCCGCAACTATCTGATCTTGCAGGGCATCAAAAAATAATTTCGCTTAAAAACAATATTCATTAGAACATCGCGCACGAATCTGATATAGCCAGCCGCTTGTTGAGAGCTTTGCACGGTCTTATTTTTGTCATTCCCGCTGGATGTTTACCCCGCGCATGCGGGGCGGGAATGACAAGTGCAGCATACATAAAGCGAAGCCCTCCTATTGATGAATGAGGAGTATTTTGTGAAATCTGTTGGGGATAATATTGATGCGTATTGTTTGAAATGCAAATTGCTTCTGGCTCATGTGATTTTGTTTAAGGTGGATGGCGTGGTCAGCCGCGTCAAGTGCAAAACCTGCGGCGCGGAACACAAATACCGCCCCGGCGGCGGAGCGACCGTTAAAAAGGAACGAGGCGAGCGAGTCGTTGCCAAAAAGCCGGCGGCGTCCAAAAGCGCAAGCGCGTCAAAACAGATGCTTTCCGACGCTCAGGCCGCTCAGGCGTGGGATCTCAAAATCCGCAACCGCAAGGCGGATGCTCCCGTTCACGCCTATTCAATTTATGAGACATATAAGACCGGCGATATTATCAATCATCCGACATTCGGCCTGGGCTTTGTAGAAAAAATTCTCTCCGACAAAAGCATGTCAGTTCTGTTTTCAAATTCCATCAAACTGCTGGGCATGAGCATCGTCTAGTCTCACGCGTCTGACGCTTCTTTAGATGAGGCTAATCATCGTTTAAAAAGCTCTTCAACGCCTTCCAGAACTTTTTTCGAATCTTCATCGAGCAGTTCTTTAACGGCTTTTTTCCCCGTTTCAAAAGCCGCGGCGCCTGCCTGCGATTGAACAAGATCGCCAAGCGAGCCAAGCCTGGGTTCCAGGAGCGTTATCCTGGCCTTGTCCGTCGTGCCGTCGGCTTTCATCTTCAGATAGACAGCGCCGTTGTCATTGAGAAGCGGTTTCAGGGCCAGATCAGCCAGATCGCCAGAAGAGACATATTTTTGAATGTCCGGACTTTTTATAGCGGCATCGATTTTCTTTTCGAGCGCCGCTTTAATGGCGGCGTTGGCGTCTTTGGCCAGGGTCATCTCCAGTGTCATGTCCATCGCGCGGGTGTCGGGGTTGATGAGGCCTGCAAATCCGATAAGCACTTGCTTTAGTTCAAGCTTGCCGTTTTGCAGCCGGGCCTCAGGGGCTTGATAGCCGAGATCAAAACCGGAGTTTGGCGAGTTGTGCCACTCCTGTGTGTCCTTCAGAAAAACGAGGTATTGACCCAGATAATCACCAAGAATGGGGAGGGCGGTGACGGCGTTAAACAGTTGCAGGCCGCTGATTTGTCCGTCGGGAAGGTGAATGTGAAGGATCGCTTCGGGATGGAGCAGTCGCGTTTGCCGGTCGAAGGGAATGATCCGCCCGGTTGCGTTAATCGTGACGTCAAAGCTCTCAACGCTTCCGGTTTTTAGCGGCCCGACGCTTTTGACGCCCATGCTGAGCTTCAGTTTCATGTCGTCCTTGTTTGCCAGATCGGCAGGATCGACGGCAATGTCGTAAACCAGCGCGGTCAGCTGATAGACCTGAAAACTTTGATCGAGCTTACCGTCATAATAATGAAGCGTAGCGTCTTTGAGACCGATTTTACCTGCGGACAGCGAAACGGGAAGCGTGTCCGCTGACAGCGGCTTGGACGGTTCTTTCGTTTGCGTATCCTCCGGTTTCTCGGGTGAGCGGATCAGATCGTCGATGTTCAAAATCCCCTCTTTGTTTTTTGAAAGATAAATCACCGGGCGATTCAGGAGCAGTTCTTTAAGGACGACCTGCTTTTTTAAAAGCGGCAGGAGCTGAACTTTGAAAGAAATCGTTTCGATGCCTGCAAAAAGATCTGAGGGGTCCACCGGCTTTCCCTGAAGTTCGGTCAGCTCAGACGGGGTTTTGAAATTGGAAATGGCAATTCCATGAACGTCAATGCCGGAAATGACCGAAAAAAGGTTCAGGTCAATTTTCTCGATGCTCACCTGACGGTGAAGCGCTCGGGCGATCTGCGTTTCAAGGAAGCTTTTGTCCACGATGAAATACAGGATAACTCCCGCGATGAGGAAAACCAACACAATCAACGCCACCAGCGCACCTGCGGCTATCCATAGTTTTTTCATGAGCTCAAACCCCTTTCTTCTGTTGTGTTTCCGGCAAGAGGCTGCAAAGCCTGCCTTGAATGTTGATGTTGTCCGAATAGGCCTTATCCACCATTTTTGAAACGCCTTTGCAAGAAAAAACCTCTCCAGGCAGGAAGAATATGGGCAATGTTCGCAATATCTGGTATAATTTACTTTCACTTAGGGGATGGGGCATCATGGCTTCAGGAAAAAAAAAGACTTTATGTATCGTCGTGGCCTTGCTGGCTGGTGCATTGATTATTGCCGCCCTGGTGCTTTATCATCAGCCGCCTGATTACGAAGACGGAAGCTTTGCCTGGCAGGCCAGAGCCGGTGAAGACGGCGGAAATGATATTTTAATTCGTGGCGCCAACGTGGATCAGGTTAAAAACAGCCTGACGGGACTGATTTGTGCCGTCAACCGGACGGATCGCGATCCGGAATCGTACCGCGCGCCTTCAGGCGAGCCGAAACTGAAATTCAAGGGCATGGAAGGCGATATTATTCGGGTTGAAGTCATCAACGACGAATATCTGACGCAACAAATGGGATCCACCGGCGCTCAGGAATATTTGGCCGCTGCGACGTTTACACTCACGGAATACGCGGGTGTGAAAGCTGTGCTGTTTATTTTTGAAGAAGGCGATCACGCAGCGCCGGGCCTCTATACGCGGGACGGTTTTTTAAAAAGCTGGACCATCACCACCCCCTGACCTCTCACCCCTTACCCCTTACCTCATCCCATCATCTCAATCGCGCAAGCCATGGACACGCCGCCGCCGCCGCAGAGCGTGGCCAGGCCAAGCGTTTTGCGGCGCTTTTTCATGGCATGGATCAGCGTCACCAGAATGCGGCTGCCGGTGGAACCGACCGGATGCCCCAATCCAATGCCGGAGCCGTTGACGTTAGTGATGTCACGATTGATGCCCAGCGCTTTTTCGCAGCCCAGGTATTGCGCGGCAAAGGCTTCGTTGAGCTCGATCAATTCAAAATCCGCAACTTTCAGGCCGGAGCGCTCTTCGAGGTTGCGCACGGCTGGCACCACACTGAGCCCCATGACCGAAGGATGGCATCCGCCGCGGCCAATGGCCTTGATGCGTGCCAGAGGGGGGAGGTTCAGCTCTTTGGCTTTTCGGGCCGACATGATCAGCAAGGCGCTGGCGCCGTCATTGACACCGGAGGAGTTGCCCGCTGTGACACGGCCGATTTTAGGCGCAAAAGCAGGCGGCAGGGCCGCAAGCGCCGACATCGTGAGTCCGGGCCGGAAGTGCTCGTCTTTTTCAAACCGCACGGGCGGTTTGCCTTTTTTCTGTGGAAGATCGAGAGGCACGATCTCGTCGGCAAAATCGCCCTCAAGCGTGGCGCGCTCGACGTTGTTATGGCTTAAGAGCGCCACCTCGTCCATTTCTTCGCGCGAAATGCTATAAAGATCCGCGATGAATTCGGCGGTTACGCCCATGATGTAGGGTTTTCCCCGATACAGTTCGAAAAACGGTCCTTTTTGCAAAGGGCCGTTCTCAACGCCGGGAACAAGATAAGAACCGGCGTGCAGCATATGGACGATGTTGTCCACCAGTACCTGGTCCAAAAATCGGCCGCCCCAGCGCGCGGAGGGGAGGGAATAGGGAATGCCGGACATATGTTCCGTGCCCCCGGCGAGGATCACGTCCGCCATGTTGCTTTGGATCATCGCCATCCCGGAGATGACGGCCTCCATGCCGGAGATGCAGACGCGGTTGATCGTGACGGCGGGAACGCTGTCGGGAACGTCTGCCAGCAGAGCCGCGATGCGGGCGACGTTGAGCGTATCAACCGGATCACAGCAGCAGCCCATACGCACGTCATCAATGAGTCCCGGATCGATGCCGGTTTTTGAAATCGTCTCCCGGATGACGGCCGCGCCTAAGAACGCCGCGTGTTGGTCTTGAAGTGAGCCGCCAAAGGATCCAATAGCGGTTCGGCACGCAGAAACAATGACAACCTCTTCCATGGCAATTCTCCTTTTTTACGGCGGGTCAGCCGTTTTAGGGTTTTCCTGAACGAAAAATTTCTTCCACAATCCCGGTCGCTTCGCGAATGATTTGCGATAAATGCTCTTTGGATCGAAAGCTTTCCGCATAAATTTTATAGATGTCTTCCGTGCCGGAGGGACGTGCGGCAAACCAGCCGTTTTCCGTTACCACCTTTACACCGCCGATGTCCGCGCCATTGGCGGGCGCGCGTGTTAAAACAGCCGTAATCGGTTCGGAGGCAAGTTGTGTCACGGTTAATGCCTGAGGCTGAAAGGTTTTAAAGGCAGCCTTTTGCGCGGACGTGGCGGGCATGTCCAGACGGATATAGAAGGGCTTCCCGAATCGATCGACAAGCTCGCCGTAGAGCCGGGCCGGGTCTTTGCCTGTTTTGGCCAGCATCTCACAGGCCAGAAGATCCAGCAAAATACCGTCTTTGTCGGTGGTCCAGACCGAGCCGTCGTGCCGAAGGAAAGAAGCCCCGGCGCTTTCCTCGCCGCCAAAACCGCAGGAGCCGTCGATAAGCCCCGGAACAAACCATTTGAATCCGACCGGCACTTCGGCAAGGCCACGCTCAAGCGAAGCCGCCACGCGGTCGATCATTGAAGTCGACACCAGCGTCTTGCCGACGGCAGCGTCTTTTCTCCATCCGGGTCTGTGCCCGAACAGATATGAAACCGCCGCCGCGAGAAAAGCATTCGGGTCCATCAGCCCGCCTTGCGTGACGATGCCATGCCGGTCTCCGTCCGTGTCGTTGCCAAAGGCAATGTCGAAGCGGTCCTTCAATCCAATCAGGCCAGCCATGGCATAGGCGGAGGAGCAGTCCATGCGAATTTTGCCGTCTTTGTCGCAGGTCATGAAAGAAAATGTCGGATCGACGCGGCGGTTGACGACGTCGAGCGAAAGTCCGTAGCGATCCGCAATCGGGTCCCAGAAGTCAATTGTCGCGCCGCCCATCGGATCAACGCCGATTTTAAGGTTTGCCCCCGCGATGCTTTTCATATCCAGCACATTTCCAAGATCATTGACGTAGGGCGCAACATAATCATACAGACACATCCAGGGCGATTGCATGGCTTTTTCAAAGGAAAGTCTTTTGATTTTTCGCAGGCCGCCTGCCGCAACGGCATTGGCCCGGTCTTCAATAACTTTGGTCACAGCCGTGTCGGCCGGGCCGCCATGCGGCGGGTTGTATTTGAATCCGCCGTCTTCAGGAGGGTTGTGTGAAGGCGTAATTACCACGCCGTCGGCCAGTCCCTTTTTTCTGCCCCGGTTGTACGTTAAAATAGCGTGCGAAATCACCGGCGTCGGTGTGTAGCGCATCCCTTGCTGAAATTTGACCGTGACCCGTTGCGCGGCAAAGACTTCAATGGCAGTGACGAGCGCCGCTTCCGAGAGCGCATGCGTGTCCATGCCGATAAACAGCGGGCCGTTGATTTTTGCGGCCTTGCGGTACTCGCAGATGGCCTGGCAGATGGCCGCGATATGCAGCTCGTTGAAACTATTTTTAAGCGATGTTCCGCGGTGACCCGATGTGCCGAAAGCGACGCGGCAGGCAGGCGATGCCGGATCGGGAGTATTGGCAAAGTAGGCGCTCACGAGCCTCGGAATATTGGCCAGAATCGACGCCGGCGCCGGTTTTCCGGCAAGTTCGGAGATGTTCATCGGTTAACCTCTGTTTAATAAATTAATCTTTATTGGCCCGGCTTAAAAACACTTCAATCGCGTGCTCCCTCTGATCATCGGTCAAGAGGACGAGGCCATCTGTCAAAACAGTTCCGTCGAGTTTGATCACGGCGCTGTCTTTGAGGCTGGGTGACTGATGGATAACCAGATGATAGGGGGTTTCCCTGTAACGATACGTTATCCGGACTTCCTTCCAGTCGTATGGCAGACACGGCGAAATATTGAGTTTGCCGTTTTGCAACTGAAGACCCATCAGCGATTCCACAATCAGGCGGTAAAACCAGGCGGCGGAGCCGGAAAACCACGACCAGCCGCCGCGTCCGACGTGGGGATGCACGGCGTAAATGTCCGAACAAACGACATACGGCTCGACTTTGTATATGTCCACCTCTTCGGGCGAGCGGGTGTGGTTGATCGGGTTTACAATGTTTTGAATGTCCCAGGCCCGGCCGCACTGGCCCAGCGCGGCAAAGGCCATGCCAGCCCAGACGGCCGCGTGCGTGTATTGTCCGCCATTTTCCCGAACGCCCGGCACGTAGCCTTTGATGTATCCCGGATCGAGGTCTGAGGTGTCAAACGGCGGATCCAGAAGCTGGACGAGTTTTTTGTCTCGGCGAACGAGATATTGATCCACGGCATCTATGGCCTTGAGCGCCCGCGCGGGGTCTGCGGCGCCTGATAGCACCGACCAGCTCTGCGCGATGGAATCGATCCGGCATTCGGTGTTTGCCTGCGTTCCCAGAAGCGATCCGTCATCACAGTAGGCGCGAAGATACCACTGGCCGTCCCAACCGCTTTGCTCGATATTATTTCTAAGCGTAACGGCCTGGCTTTCGCAGAAATTGGCAAATGCGTTGTCTAGATGGAGACGCGCGACACCGGCGAATTGCGTAAGCACGTCATAGAGGAAAAATCCCATCCAGATGCTCTCGCCAATGCCTTTTTCACCGACTTTATTCATGCCGTCATTCCAGTCGCCGCCACCCATCAGCGGCAGGCCGTGACTGCTGAAGCGCAGACCCCGGCGGATGGCCCGTACTGCGTGCTCATAGAGGCTTGCGGTTTCATCGCTCAGGCCGGGCAGGTCGTAGTAGGAATCTTCGTCCGGGTGGACTGGACGCCCCTCCAGAAATCCGATTTTTTCATGCAAGATGTCCGTATCACCCGTGCAGGCGATATAACGGCTGACACCCAGCGGCAGCCATAGATAATCGTCGGCACATTGCGTGCGCACGCCCCGGCCCGTGGGCGGATGCCACCAGTGCTGAACATCGCCTTCGATAAATTGACGGCTGGCGCATAAAAGCAGGTGCTCGCGGATCAGCTCCGGTTTGGTGTGAACCAGTGACAGAACATCCTGAAGCTGATCGCGGAATCCGAAGGCGCCGCCGGATTGATAATAGCCATTTCTTGCCCAAAGCCTGCACGAGATCGTCTGGTACAGGAGCCAGCCGTTGGCCAGGGCATTGACCGACGCATCCGGGGTTTCAATGTGCACGGCGCCGAGCGTCTTTTGCCAGTATTTTCGAACTTCATCGAATTCTACCTGCCAGAGAGCTGCGCCCCGAAGGCTGCGGACGTTGCTGGCCGCGTCGTCCGCGCCTCGACGGCCGGTGACGCCCAGGCGGAAAATCACTTCCTGCTGGACCGCCTCATTCAACACGACTTTCACCTGCAGCGCGGCTGCCGGATCGATACCCGCGCCAACGTTTCCCGACAGATGCGTCCGGCCCAAAGCCTCCGGTGAGGACAAATCGCTGTTTCGGCCGATAAATTCCGTCCGGTTGCCGGTGGCGCTCCGAAGCGGGTCATCCGTATCGAAGAAGGCTACGCGGTCGGCAAAATCCGTATTATATTGATTTCTGGCAAAGATGGCTTTGCTTTGTTCGTCAATTTCCGTCGTGACGTGCATGGCTGTTTTCGAACGCAGATCGCCCAGCACCCATTCCACATAGCCGGTGACGGAGAGTTCACGGCGGCGGCCTGATACATTTGCCAGTTTTAAAACCACGAATTTAACGGGTTTGTTGATGGAAACAAACATCAGGAGCTCCGATTTGATTCCGTCTTCGATATGCTCAAAGACGCTGTAACCAAAACCGTGACGGCACAGGTAGGGCGTTTCGCCCGGGCAGGGCTGTGGCGCGGGCGACCAGACATGGCCGGTCTCTTCATCGCGGATGTAAAAGGCTTCACCGGTGGGGTCGCGCACCGGGTCGTTATGCCAGGGGGTCAGACGGTATTCATGAGCGTTTTCACTCCAAGTCGCACAGGCGCCACTTTCGGAAATGATGGTGCCAAAGTGCGGGTTGGCAATGACATTGATCCAGGGCATGGGGGTTTTCTTTAACGGATCGGTATAAACGACATATTCGTTCCCGTCAGGCCGAAAGCCGCCGAAGCCGTTTCGAAAGATCAGATTGGGATAGGCGAGCGTTTGGTTATCTTTGCCTTTTGTGCTGCGGGGGCTGGTCGGTATCAGTGGCGGGACAACCACGCCTGGCTTCTTACGACGTTTCAGTTGTTCTTCGAGGCTCCCCAGCGTGTCTTTGATGTTAATCCGCGCGATGGCCTGCATGAGCGTGCGGTCTTCAAACGGAATCTGATCGCCGGAACGGACAAAGATGCCGCCTGGCCGATCGATGATTCTGTTTTCCATGCTGGTGGCGATCATGCCCAATATCTGATCATGAAGCGTTTGGCGGTAAGTGGCGTTGTCTTCATTCCAGATGACCAGATCCACGGCCAGGCCTCTGAGTCGCCAGTAGGCGTGTGCTTTCTGGATTTGCGCGACGAGCTCAATGTTGGCGTGATCGGCAATCTGTAAAAGGACAATCGGCAAATCGCCGGAAATGGCGTAGCCCCACAGGCCGGACTGACCGCGACGGTTTCTCAAAATGACTTTTGCGTCGGCCCGCATGGCGGGATTGGCGTAAACAATGGCGCTGGCCATCCGGGCGAAAAGCTGCGCTTCGGTTTCCGTTGCGTTGATTTGCCGAAGCGCCACCTGGCTGTGCGTCCAGGCCAGATTAAAGACGCGGTCGGCCAGCCGGTAGTCGCAATATTTTGCCGCCCAATCCTGCGCTTTTTCCCGTGTATCGGCAATGCCGGTGACGATGTCGATGGTGACGGATTCGCCAGGCGACAGTTTGATCAGATGGCGGATCGCGACAATCGGATCGAGCACCGATCCTTCCGAGTTAGACAGGGTTTGCTCACCCTGCGCTTGCAGGTTCATCGCCTGTGGATGAGCCAGGGTATTGCAGCGGCCGATGAACTTCAAGCGGTCTGTTTCGTAGGAGACGTTGCGGCTTTGCGCACCGTGGAGCGCCATCGTATGAAAAACCCAGTAGGTGGACTCTTCTTTGGAACGGGGACGGCGCGTGCAGAGAATCGCCTGCTTATCGGGAAGAATTTCCGTCTGGACGAAAAGATTGGCGAAGGCCGGATGAATCTCGTCGGCAGGCGGTTGCAGGATCACCACTTCAGCGTAACTGGTGATGTCGAGCTCGCGGCGTTTTCTCGACCGGTTCGTGATCTGAACGCGCCGGATTTCAATGTCATCCTCCGGTGAAACGGCAATTTGGGTGTAAGTTCCGATTTCATCGTCGAGCCTGCGGAATTCAACTTTAGCGTCGGAAAAAATGGCTTCATATTTATCGGGATGCGTTCGGCAGGGCTGGTAGGCGTTTGACCAGAACTGGCCTGTGGCCAGGTCGCGAATGTAACAGAACTGTCCCCAGTCATCACAGGTGGTATCCTCGTGCCAGCGTGTGACGGCCAGATCCTTCCAGCGGCTGTAACCGCTTCCGGCCTGACTGACCATGACATGGTAGCGGCCGTTGGACAGAAGCTGGACTTCAGGGGAGGGGGTGTGAGGCGTTGTAAAAACACGCGGCGGAATAATCTTAGGGGCGGCGACTTTGAGGAGATTGACATCATCAGCCACCTGTCGATAATAGGATACGGCTTTGGGAATCCGTTCCTGAAGAAGCAGTTCGGCGGACTGGAATATCGGTTCGGATTCAAAGCGCCGGTGCATGGGATTATCCAGAAGCAGATGCGTAAGCGACAGCAGGGTCATGCCCTGATGGTGCGCCATGTGCGAACGGACAATCGCGTGGGTTTTGCCGCTCGGAACGCGAACCGGCGTAAAATCCATGGCTTCATAAAATCCATAATCGCCCAGCATGCCTTCCTGGGCAAGGCGCATCAGATTCTGGCAGGCCTCTTCCGGGGCGACCATCAAGGCCAGCGCCGTGGCGTAAGGCGCCACCACTACGTCATCAGCCAGCCCGCGCTTGAGTCCCAGACCCGGAACGCCAAAGGCGCGATATTGATAATTCAAATGAACATCGGTCGTATTGTAGCCGGATTCAGAGATGCCCCAGGGCACGCCGCGCTTTTTGCCATAGTCCATCTGGATTTTGACGGCGGCTTTATACGTTTGATCTAAAAGCGTGTTGTCGTAGTTGGGCATGACCAGAAGCGGCATCAGATATTCAAACATCGAGCCGTCCCAGGCCATCAGGACAGGGTCTCCAGACGGATTCGTCAGCATGCGTCCCAGTGCAAACCAGTTATCCTGAGGCACCTGTCCCTGTGCGACGGCGACAAAACTGCACAGTCTGGCCTCGGAGGCTAAAAGATCATAAAAACTATCGTCCCGGCGCCGATCGACAACATTATAGCCGATGGTCAGAAGTTGCCGTCCTTTGTCGTAAAGGAAGCTGAAATCCATCCGGGCCAGTTCCTCGACTTTTTCAATGAGGTAGCCCAGCACGCCCATCCGCTCACGGACGGTCCGGTTCCCCTCGGCCAGGAGTTTTTTAAAGGCGCTAAGCCAGATGATTTCACTCTCCGTCGGCGCCTCGGCTAAAAGCTCTTCGATGACGGGAAGGCATTGATCAGAAAGATCCACCGCCTGGCGCAAAGAGGGCATCGGCATTCCGTCGAGGTAGATTCTGACCCTGTGTGACGGCGGATCAAGCTTCATCCACGGACAGATGGACAAAAGTTCTTCCGCCGCCGCCCTGCACTGGCGAACCAGGGCATTTGCCCACCATTTTCCAGGGGTGGCGGCCTCGCCGAAGAAGGTGTCCGCAATATCCGAAGCCAGGGCCGCCATATGATCAAAATGTTTCCAGAATTCAATATCGGCGGATGTGATATTTAGGTATTCGACATGCTTCCAGAGGCCCTTGGCTTTCGTTTTGCGAAGATCAGCCAGGGAGTCACGATATTTTTCAAAGGCCACAAGCGATTTTTTTGAAGCCTCCGGCGCCAGATCCTTGACGATATTGTAGGTGTCGCCGATGCCCTGTAAGGCCCGGCCACCCAGAATTTTGCGGTCAGCCAGTTCCAAGAGCCCCCATTTCAGGGTTAGAAGATGACCACAGAGATTTCCGCTGTCCACCGTTGAGATATAATGCGGCGGCAATGTTTTTAAGGTTTGCGTATCATACCAGTTGAAGAAGTGGCCCCGGTGCCGGTCAAGCTTATCCAGCGTTTCGAATGTACTGGCCGTGCGCCGGATCAGGTGGTCCTGCGTGATGTAACCGAAATCATAGGCTGCCAGATTCGCCAGAAGCGATAACCCGATATTGGTCGGGGACGTGCGGTGCGCCACGACCGGTCCCGGATGTTCCTGATAATTGTCGGGAGCAAGCCAGTGATCTTCGGCGCCTACGAACGTTTCAAAAAACGCCCAGGTTCTGCGGGCAATTTTTCCTAAAAAGGTGATCTGGTCATCTTTGAGCTTGACTCCATCTTTGACCGGGATACGGTTCAATCGCCAGACGATTGCAGGTGAGATGAGCCAGCCGATAAGGACGGGCAGGGCGGCCCAAAGCCCCTCCGGCCGGAAAAACGCCAGATAGACTGCGATGGAAAGCGCCAGCGCCGGGGCAAACCACATCGTCCGAAATGAGGTGAAAAGATCATTTTGGTTCGGATGGCTGGCGTTGGAGAAAGGATTCCATTCGAGCAGCCGCTTGTGCGTGAAAAACATTCGCCCCAGCGTTCGCCCGATGGCATCCAGCGAATAAAAGGTTTCATAGGGAAGACACACCAGCGTAAATAAAATTTGCTGGATGTGTCTTTGGGCCTGCCTCAGCATGTAGCTTGCATGATCGCGCCACAGGACGTCCCCGGATTTGCGAAAAATGTCAACCGTCACGGCGCTGGCGGAAGGCAAAAGCAAAATGCCCGCGACCAGAAGTGTCCACAACCACGGGGGGGAAAGAAAAACCCAGCCGACGGCAAGCACAAGGGTCAGCGCGGCGGGCACAAGGCTGCGGCGGAGGTTGTCGAATATCTTCCATTGCGAAAGCATGGAGATTTCATTGCGGATGCGGTTGCCTTCAAAATTGGGCACGGTTGAACGCAGCCAGCCGGCGATCTGCCAGTCTCCGCGAATCCAGCGGTGGCGGCGACCGACATCCGTTGAATACCGGGCGGGATATTCTTCGTAGAGCTCCGCGTCGGATATCAGGCCACAGCGGGCATGGCAGCCTTCGATGAGGTCGTGGCTGAGAATGCGGTTTTCAGGAAATCGCCGGTCCATGGTCTTTTCAAAAGCGTCGATGTCGTAGATGCCCTTGCCGATAAACGACCCTGCAGAAAAAACATCCTGATAAATGTCAGATACCAGGCGCGTGTAAGGATCAATGCCGGTCTGCCCCCCCCACAGGCGTGAATACGGTGTTTGCCGGTTGGCGGAGAGGCTTTCGGTGACGCGCGGCTGCAGGATGGCGTAGCCCTGTGTCACGATATTTCCAGATTCGGAAAAGTGCGGCCGGTTGAGCGGATGAGCCATCGTTCCGATAAAGAGTTGCGCCGTGTCGCGGGGAAGCTGTGTGTCCGTGTCCAGGGTGATGACGTATTTCACATTGCCCAGCATTTCCGTGGCGCCGACGACTCTTGAGAAGCGATCCTTTGCATGGCCTCTCAAGAAGGCGTTGAGATCGGCCAGCTTCCCGCGTTTGCGTTCGTATCCCATCCAGACCTTTTCCTGCGGATTCCAGAGTCGGGGACGGTGAAAAAGAAAAAACATGCCGCCTTTGCCGCCGCGGTATTTTTCGTGGAGATCCTTGACGCCCTGTTCGGCAATCTGTAATAGCCGCTTATCGTCGGGCATGGTCTCATGCGGGGCGTCGGTAAAATCCGTCAGGAGCCCAAAATGCAGATGGTCATGGCGATTGGTGAGATACCGGATTTCAAGCGATTCGAGAAGATCCTCCACGCCCTGGATGCTGCTGAGCATGGTGGGGATGACCACCAGCGTGCAGTATTCCGGCGGAATTTCCCGCGAAAAGTCCAGCCGCGGCAGATGTTTTGGAGAAACCAGCAGGGTGGAAAAAAAATGGGTCAGCGAAACGCCCAGGGAACTTGCGCAAAGCAGAAGGATCAGCGCCAGAGGCGGCAGCATCCACCAGGGGGCGCCATCTGCGGAAAGCTGCGACAGCAAGACCCCTGAGAGAACCAGGGTAATTCCCATCACGCCGCCCAGATATAAAAACAGTGGCGCACAGGATAATGTTCTTTTAATGCGATCGTACAGGGGCATATGCATCTGCGCAATGCCTTCAAGTTGCTTAAGCCCCTTGTCAATCAGGTAATACCCCACGTGGGTTTCCCGCTCGTCGCCTTGTGCGTCCTCCTGGGCCTTCAGGGCCAGATCAACCGCGATGCGGGCGATGTCCCGCTCGAAAAGCAGCGAGTGTTTGGCCGTTTGCTCCACGACGTGACGGTATTGATCGCGCGTGTCAAAATCCATCCGGATATAGACATCGGCGGGGTCTTCGCGAAGCACCTCTTCCACTACGCTCATCGTTTCGACAAATTCGCGCCAGTCCATCGTGGTCAGAAAACGGAGTGAGCTGATGCTGTTGCTGGCGGTGGCCTGCTCGGCGGCCATCTGCTGATTGCAGGTGCTGATGAGCTGCTCAATGCTCAGATGGGATTCGGAAAGCCTCTGTTCCACCCAGGAAAGCGGCAGTGCAAGCGAGGGGTTTTTCCCCTGAAGGCGGCGCGCGAATTCCGCGACGAAGGCCGCGGTGAGCGGTGGTTCGGAACGGGCCATGTCGGCGATGAGCAGCACCAGATTTTTGGGATCGTTCTTGGCGATATCCACCATCTGATCCGCCCAGACATTGGCGCGTGTCCGGTCGGCAATGTCCGCCATGATGTGTGTTCCGATGCGCCGAAGGTTCTCGATAAGCGCCAGGCGAAGCATAATCGGAATGGCCCACAGTTCGCCGAGTTTCAGATAAGAGGCGGACTGGTAGGCCGTAATGAAGCTGACCAGATTTTCCAGGTCCACGCGTCCGTCGCCGTGGGCGATAATTTCCTGGGCGATGTCATAGACGCGCGGAAGTCCCGCCGACTCTCCTGCGGCAAGCCATGGCAGCCCGCGGCTGTATCCGCGGGAGAGGTGCCGCTTGGCAATGTGGACATTTTCTTCGATCAGATAAAAATTATCCAAAAGCCAGTCTTCGGCCGGGGCGGTCGGATGGTTGTCCCGAACAACGGCTGTCAGTTGACGGATGGTTTCTATCAGGATGCCTTCATTTTCGTTGAGACGCTCCAGAAGCTTTTCAGACGCTTTTTTCTTGTGGATCAACTGATGGGTGGCTGCAAGATTGATTCCGTGCTGTTTCATCTGCTCGGAGCTGAAAAGCTCGGAGCGCAGAGGCGTTTCAGGGGAGATATCCTTTCTTCGAAAGCCTTTTATTTTCGGAAGCTTTTTTTTCAATATGGATAGTGTGTCAGATGCCGTCTTATGGATCAGATTCAATGTGGGTCTCCTTGTTGAACATTTGATGCGGCCGAAATATATCGGAGGAACGCTTCCAGAGGTTGCTGATTATTTTATAAAATCGATCGTTTGCCGTTGTAGCGTTCGGTATCATAATACTTGTTGACGTCGATCAGATGCAGACGATCCGTGACATCTTTCATGGGCACCGAGGTAATTTCCCCCTGGCGGTAACTGACCATTCTGCCGAAATCTTCATTGACAATCATGTCAACGGCGGCGATGCCAAACCATCTGGCCATCAGGCGGTCGCGGGCGGAAGGTGAGCCGCCGCGCTGCAGATGGCTCAGGGTGACATAACGTGTGGCAAATCCTGTGCGCTGTTCAATTTGCTCGGCAATATAGGCGGCAACGCCCCCCAGCGATCTGTGTCCAAACTCATCCACTTTGTCGTCCCGGCAAAATTCCATGCTGGCCTTCATGGTTGCCCCTTCGGAGACCACGATAATGCTGTACTGGATCTCACGGCCGCGCCGCTGATCCAGCAGGGCGCAGATTTTGTCCATTTCAAAGGGGACTTCGGGAACCAGAATAATATAGGCGCCGCTGCACTCGCCGCCGTGGAGCGCAAGCCATCCCGCATGGCGTCCCATGGTTTCCACCACGAAAATTCGACTGTGCGATCCCGCGGTTGTCCGGAGCCTGTCGATTTCTTCCATGATGATGTTGACCGCTGAATCAAATCCCAGGGAATAATCCGTGCCGACGAGGTCTCCGTCAATCGTTTTGGGAATGCCGACCGTCTTGATGCCCCGACGATGGAGCTTCGCGGCAACCCCCAGAGTGTCTTCGCCGCCGATGGCGACAATGACATCGATGCCAAGCCGATCGATGTTTTCAATCACTTTGGCCGATGTGTCCTTTTTGGGGTTAAACGGGTTGGTTCGCGACGTTCCGAGATTCGTTCCGCCATAGCGATCCCACGTGCGAACGATTTCCTCATCGAGTTTCATGGTATGCTGAGCAACGCTTTCCGGATCGTCCGGATTGATTTCCACCAACCCCCTCCAGCCTTCACGGATACCAATCACGTCAAAACGGATGGATCGCTCCTTCTCCAGAAGCGGGTCCAGCGCCGATTTGGTGACCCATTTTATGGCGCCGTTGAGCCCCGGACAATCACCGCCGCCTGTTAAAACAGCTATTCTCATAGGTGTTTCCTCCCGAAATCTATGTTTGATGGGTCGTTCCAAGGGTTAATATCATGCATCTGTCAATTAGATCGTTAATATTGCATAACTTTTTTGTTTTGGCAACATGAGAATCGGAAATATTCATTCAAGTTCAATTGAAATAGTTGACAAGTGTTCAGACTTGTATTATGTAGCCGCTGATTTTTGGCCCGAATGGGTTTTTGAAGAGTTCTTTGGATAAATAGATATTCCCCAGTAGCTCAGTCGGTAGAG
>CAZSQS010000048.1:0-29217 GCA_964608995.1 uncultured Smithella sp.
TTCTATAACAAATTAATCCTTCTCGTCTTTTAGGCGAGAATAAAATCACCCTGAATCCAGGGCTGTGATGCTTGAACCCGATACTTCATAGAATCCCGCTTCTCGAAAAGTGCCATCACCATTGCCGGAGAATGTTCTCATCCCGAAAGATTGCACAACGGTAATGTCTAAATGGCCATCTCCATTAAAGTCACCAACAGCACTATCACCGTTTAAATAATTATTTGTAGTATAATAGTAACTAAAAAAGTTGACAGGCGACTTGAAAGTGCCATCGCCTTTACCCTCAAGGTAGTAGTTATTATAGTAGTTACCAGACTGTACCTGAAAGATGATGAGGTCAGGACGACCATCTTCATTGAAGTCTCCTAACAAACAGCTTCGCAAAGATGATCCTATTTGATACTTGGCCCCTTGATTAAAAGTCCCATCGCCAGCCCCCAGATAGACAGCCACGCCCGTATCTTCGATGGTAACGACGTCTATTATGTTGTCGCCATTTAAATCACCAACCGCAAAATCAGCCGGTTTAGTATTCAAGGGATTAACAAGCGGCGTTGCAAACCCTTCACTATTACCCATGACAATTGAAACCGTTGGACTCTCCTTAGTGGCTGAGTATGTGTAAGCAATATCGATCTTATTATCATTATTGAAATCACCGGTTATGATGAGATGCATATTCAAATAGTCATTTCCGTAGGCAGAATCGATTTTCCCCGCGAAATGATTACGCCCTGCCGTGAAGGCTCCGGAACCGTTATTCATCAATATCTTTAGCGAGTTTTGTTCCATTACGATTAGATCATCCCTGCCATCGCCATTGATATCTTTCGTGGCTATACACCCCCCGCTGTACGAATTCAGTTTATTAAAGGTACCATTCCCATTATTATGCCACACATGGGTTGAATACCCGTCAGAAACAATTAAATCAGTCAATGCATCACCATCGACATTTGCAGCATATAGTTGATACACATAGTCACCAATATCCAAGGTGATGGGCGCGTGAAATGTCCCATCACCTTTGCCGGGTAAGAAAGTAATTATGTCGTCGCCAGAATAAATGACGATGTCATTTATTGAATCACCCGTAAAGTCTTTGATTAAGAGAGGCTCAAATGTACTCTGAGAGATATCCTGTGTGCTGTTCTTGAATGATCCATCGCCATTCCCAAGTAAAACAGATATGAGCGTTGCTGCATCTCCAACAACAACCATATCGTTCACCTGATCATTGTTTAAATCTGTAATGTAAACGGACTGCGGGGCTTATACAACCGTATAACTGCTTTTTTGTTCGAAGAACCCGTCTCCGTGACCTAGCAAAACAGAAATCGTATTAGCGTAAGCACTTGCATATACAATATCAACCTTCCCATCTTTATTAAAATCGCCCGTTTCCATATAACGGGACTCATTTGGCAAATTATAATCAACAGCTTTCACGAAAGTATTTTGATCCTTATCCCATAAATAAATCGAAAGCTGATTTTGATTCCAACCATGCAACACGGCTAAATCCCGACAACCGTCGTTATTAAAATCTTCCGACAACATCATAAACGGATCAGAGACATTAACGGTAAGGTAAGGCCGAAAGCCGCCTTGCGAATCGTTAATTAAAATAGAAATATTATCACCCTGTACAGCTATATCCTCAAATCCATCTCCATTAAAATCACTTTTCATTACGTGCTCAGGATCTGGCCCTACATTCAAACTTTGATACTTGGATGGTGACAGAGTAAATTTGCCATTGCCGTTGTTCAAACTGGTCCAGAAATTATTGAACCGCCAATCGATTTGCAATAAATCATCTTTCCCGTCACCATTAAAATCACCTTTTTTATAAGCCGTACCATTGCTGATGTTGTTTTCAATATAACTGGCCCCGCCCAGCCCATTTCCAGTTAACAATGATGCGCCAATTGCAACATCCAAGTGATTATCTGAATTATAATCAGAAATCACAGGCATTGCCTTTTTATAATCAGTCGTGCCTTCAGTGTAATTATATTCGTTTAATAAATAAGGAATATCATATGTTTCGGTTGATTGATAATTACCGGCATGATCAATAGCTAATAGATTGCTAAAATGTGGCGCACCTACAGAAATATCAGCTCTTCCATCGGCATTAAAATCACCAGCGTTGATGGCCCCCGGTGTCACAGACAGAAAGCGTGTGCGTGGCAATGAAAAGAATTCTTGAGCATTGCTCTTCACAATAAAGAAACCGTTTCCGCGATCAAATACAAATTCATCTTTCCCATCATTGTCAAAATCTGCGGCAGCATTTATAAGGCGCAATGAAGGTAATCTGTATGATTCGTGAATGCTAATCTGACCATTATTGTATTTTGACACATTGAATATTGAGCCACAGCCATCGCTGCTGTAGTAGATAATCTCATCTTTCTTCCCATTAAAGTTTGCAGTTTGCAGTTGATCGCCAATCCAAGTCTTGTTATATGACACAGGATTATCAAATGTACCATCCCCGCGCCCCTTAAGGAAATGCGTTTCCGTCACAAGATCAGGGTTGCCGTCACGATCAACATCGACAGCACCGAGAATAACACCAACATTATAAGTCGAAATCTGTAATAAACTGCCGTCACCGACGCCAAGATAAATACTTCCCGGAATTGCGTAATCCATTTTCCCGTCTTTATTGAAATCGCCAAAAACTGACTTTTGCGGCAAACTCATTTGTACTGATAAAGGTTGAAAACTAACTTTGGCTTCGGCATACAGTGGCGCAAGTATCACCGTGAATAAAATTATTAAAAAAGCCAAACCGCACATTAAGGGTACAGGTTTCATAGTTATTGAAAAGACGATATTGATATGAATTTTCTTAATTTTTCCTTTCATGAATAAATATCTCCTCTCTCTTCTTGGGAAGTTCCGCGATTTTACTCTTTTGAAAAAGTGATTCCTTTGGTCTTGGGACTCTAATAAATTCATATTTGTTTTACTCTTGCGAGTGATCATTCTTGATTGTAAAAGCAATAAATTTTCCTCATATTTAAACACAGATTACTATGTTCCTGTTCATTGAGCCTATCGGCTCATCACCTTCCGCCTTTGGTCCCTAAACGTAAAAGAATCCACCCCCCTTAATCCCCTCCGGCATCCCCAGTATTGCACCGGGCAAGTTGCCGGACTAACGCGCCCACCGGACATTGCTTTTACTACGAGCCATGAGCTACGAGCTGCGACCATTCGCTATTCACCATCAACCATTTATCATCCCGCATCTTCAAAAAGCACAGACGAAGCCCCTTCCCATTCCGCATCCTGCATCTTTAATAATCCGTTATTCCCTGGGTTTGTCTTCACTTTACGATTCTTTATTGCTGCTATGTTTTTTTGAAACTTTTTTGTATCGAAGTTATTTTATAAGCATAAAATATACCTGTTTGTAATACATTGATATTACATGTGATTATTTTTTTGCGCTTTTGGATGTTGTAAACTTATCCGACAATAAAAACCGCTACTTGGCCTTGTTTTTCAAGCATGTTGGGAGGTTGTTGTCCAAAAGTCACAAGATATTGATAAGATGTATATTTATACCGTTTATGTAAAATAATCCGACAGAAGAGATTACTGCCTGTATTTGCGAAACAACAAAGCTCATCCTGATGCCACGCGAGCCTAAAGGCCCGCACTACATTTTTAAACGAATGTAGTGCGTAGCTTCAGCTGCGCCATTTCGCGTCCACATCCGGCAAATGACGCAGAGAAGGTATTGGACATGATGTCCTCGCGAAAATCTATTTTTTAATGCTCGGTCTTGGCGGAGCTGTGGGCGGAAGGGGGCCTGGGCCGACGCCCGGTTGTGGCATAGCCGGACCGGAACTGACTTTCCCCTCAGGCGGCATGGGCGGCACGGTGTGCGATGATGGGGTGCGGGTCTTGCCGGAAGCGACGTGAGGTTTTAATGTGGTCTCTCCCGGGTTCCTGTCTTTCTCATCGCGCAGGTTGATGACAAATTTATCGTCGCCTCGAACCAAAACGATGTTTTCAGGATTCACTTCCTTGAGGGTATAGCCGCCGATGATCGCGCCTTCGGCCAACTGCGTCTGACGCTTGCCCCTGCCGGGGGTGGAGTAGGGATTTTTTTTGTCTTCGATATAGGCGATTTTTTTCTCCTGTGTAATCACTGATCCGAAATAGAGAATGTCCGGGCGCTCAACGGGCGAGTCTTCTTTGGCGATGTTTGAGGTTGCGTACCTTCTTTCAGGATGAAATAAATTTTTGTCGGCCACGATTGCATAATCGACGGTCATCGGCGACACTTCGGAAACGTTTTTGGCTTCTTCGTCGCTTTGGGCCGCTTTTTCAGGCGCTTCGGGAATTTCTATCCGGATGTTCGTGTTCAATAGCGGATAAATCCATATAAAAAATGAGACTCCCGCCAAAACGGCAAGCGCGATATTGAGGACATTGATATTTTTTAATAATGCGTTCATGTGTATCCCTAAGAACCGGTCAAGGCCGCCACTTTGAGCTTGACCATTAAATCTTTCGGATCGGTGTAGTTGCGCACGCGCACATCCACTTCTTTTAAAACCAGATAAGGGGCTTGTGATTCAATGGCGGCAAGCGTTTCCGCAAGCGTGCGAACATCCGGAAACACGGCGTCAACAGAGACGCTGAGTATTTTAAATTTCCCATCTTCTTGCGTTTTTTCCATCCGCTCGCTGTTGATCACACCGCCACGCTCGGCAATGAGGCTTTTGACGGCATTTTGCAGATTGGCCGACGCAATGGCCACGGTCTGGGCGGCAAACATTTTTGATTCTTCGTCTTTTCTTCGTTGCTTTAATGCGTCATATTGCTTTTCCAGCGCGGGCTTGCGCGCGATCATCCTTGAATACTTTTCAACCATTTTCATTTCGAGTGCGTACTGCTCGCGGGTGTCTGAGGCGCGCCGGTAGAGATCGGCAATGCCGTATTCATAAAGCGCGTAGGCAGAAAGCAGGATCATTACGGGAATGGCCCAGGTCAGGAGTTTACTTTTTGGTTTCATGGTTTACCTCCGTTTCCCGCTTTGGGTTCACGACATCCTTTTTGAGTTCCATTTTGATGACAAAGCGTTCGTTTCCCTGCCGGGGATCGCGAAAGGTGGGCGAGGCAAATTCCACTTTCTGAAAATATTTTGTGTTTTCCAGCTTTAATATTATATCGGTGGCGGATGAAGAATAGCCTTCGATTTCTGCGGTGGCATCGGTGATTTTCAGACGTGTCAGCCACGTTTTGGGCGGCAGGATGTCGGTCATGTCTTTGATGATGTTCAGAGTCGGATCATTTGAATGCTTAAAAGAATGGATGGCTGAGATTTCTTTTTGAAGCTTTTCAATGTCGTCCTGCAGCGCCTCTACTTTTTTAACCTCCGGCTTCATCGCCTGCAAGCGTTCATTGAGCAGATCGAGCTTTTGCTCTTCGTAATAAACGGGGGCGGCAACGGCAAACGCGAAGATCAACGCGAGAATGATGCCGAGCACCAGGGTCAAAAGCCACGGTGTTCGGCCGTTTTGACGCTTTGCGCCGGCCATCAGGTTCATTTGATCGGGCGTCCGGCCAAAGGCATCGAGCGCTCCGCCCAGAGCGGAGGCGGAAAAATCCGCGCCCGGTTTGATACGAGTGTTCTTGATATCGCGATTGAGATGAGAAACGTTTAAGGTTGAAAAGTGTTTTCCCACCGCGCTGTAAAGGTTTTCGTCGGCATGGACGATCAGCCTGGGCGGGCTGCCGCCTTTAACCAGCTCTTCCGTCAACGCCCGGACGTGCCGAATCATCGCGTCCATGCCTCCGGGCGTTTGCACATCCGCTGTACCAGCAAATGGGCCTGTGATCTTTCCCCGGCCCAGGCTGTCGCCTTCGTAGGTTCCATCTTCTTTGAAGCAAAGGAATACCGCATGGGTATTGGGCCAGGTTGCGGCAATCAGCCGGCGCATCATGAAAACGTTGAGAGTGATTTTTTTTATGTCAATGCCTCTGGCCTTGAGGGCATCCAGATAATTTTTGATCGAATCGGACTTCACGACCACGAGCAATACCTTTACGTGCTCGGCGGTTTCGTCGAGCAAGGTCCAGTCATACCAGGCGCTGTCTTTGGATAGTGGCGTCAGCCGGTCAAGTTCAAAGGCAATGACGCGGTCAAGATTTTCTTTGGCGGCCAAAGGCAAGTCCACCGTCCGCACAATCGCCCAGCCACGAGGCAGGCCCAGCACAAACACCGCGGAAGTGATGTTGCACTCTTTTACGAACGCGGCAACGGATGTGGCGACATAATCGGGGCCCAAGGGGCCGCTTTCCGGAAGGGCGTCATGTTTGACCTGCCGGATCGTCATGCGCCACGGGGTTTTCTCGGCATGAACCAGATAAATACCGTCGGACTCCAGCGACACACTCACAACGCGGGCAAATGAAAAGAATGGATCGGCCAGGCTGAAGGTCAATCCTTTCCAGATCGCTTTTCCCGCTTTTTGAAGGGGAGGATACGCTTTATGGATGGCTGTCTTGATCTGCATCATCATGCGGCATCTCTACATGGGCCGGACTTTGATAGGCCAGTATCCGGACCCGGTTTGTTCCTTCGGCAACCACAACGGCCCGCAGCGGATAACGACCCGCTTGTTCGTTTTTGCAGCCGATGACTTCCACGCTATACACATTGGAATCGGCGGTGGTGATATACGGGGCAATGGTCGTTTGCGCGGTTGATAGCATGGATTGCAGGCCGGAACCATCTTTTTTTGTGTTGTCGGCGTTGCGGTATTCCATAATCAGAGAGATCATATCTTCGGCCATGGCGGGAATGGCTCTGAGCAGTTCGGCTTTGGCCACATGGATGTTGATCTTGTCTGATGGGCTGTAAAGCGTCAGGTATTGAAGAAGCCCCGGTTTTTCATCCGTTCCGTAAAGGACTGTCCGGGTCATCCCCTTAACGAGCAAGAGCTCTTCGAGCGTATCAAAAGGGGCGTCTTTGGCCGAATAGGGCGCAGGCAGGCTGCGATAGTAATCGTTTTCCGCGCCGGAAAGCCTGTGCAGGTCATCGGCGTCTTTCCAATCCAGTATGGAATCGACGATAGTATCGGCCTGTTCTTTCTCTACGCCCAGATGGAGCAGTAGATTATTCAATACAACACCGGAGGCGTCCGTCATTAGATTGAGGTTGATTTTGCCCGATTCATCCGTAATGGCAAAAAGGAAGTGGCCGTCATCCATCTGACTGGGGCGAAAAGAGCCGTCCGTTTTGCACACGTCCGCTTCGTCGTTATTGGGCGCAAGATGCTTGTTGGCGTTGCGGTAGAGAATCTCCAACATGGCTTTTTGCAGCCCTGCTTCCGCGAGATATTTATTTTCCAGTTGCTCTTTGAAGGTGATGGTTGAAAAGACTTCGGTTCTGACCATGACGGAAAAGGCAAACGTCACGACGATCAGGAGCATCATGATCCACAAGACGAGAATAAGCGCTATACCTTTTTCGTTTAATTGAAGCAATGCCGTCTCCTTACCGGGTTATGACGGGATTTGGGCGCAAAGCGGTCGGCGCTGACGAAAGCGCGGTAAATACCGCCGCCGTGAGGGTTCTGGTTTTGTCGCCGGTGGTAAAATGAATCCGGATTTTTTGTGGCATGGTCTGTTCTTCCGTCGGCCATTCATCAACCCAACTGCCTTCTTCGAGGGCGTTTTGAAGATAGTACGAAAAGGATATGGAATCATAATTTGTGCGCACGGACGTTTGCTTTGTGACATCCGTCCCCAACACCTGCTCTTCAAGCGTCACCAGGGCCTTTTGCCGCCCGTCGGTTTCAACCCGGTAGGTAACCAGGCAGTTGCCGCTTGTCCCGCGCCAGGCCGAATAATGACTGGCAAAGGTCAGCGCATCTTTTTTTCCGGCAAAGCGGTTTTTCTTTTCTCCCTCGTCCAGAACGTAACTGACAAAAGCGGACTGAATCTGCGATTCGAAAAGTGCATCGATAATTCTTCTTCGCTCCAGATCCCCGATTTTCTTTTCACCTTTTTCGGCTGTCGAATAGGCCATCGACAAAGCGCCGCCCAGAATGCCGACAATGACGGCCAGCATCGTGATGGCAATCATCAGTTCAATCAGCGTAAAACCGGCGTCGCCTGCCCTGCCCCGACTGCCGGTGGTGGCTAAACGGGGCGTCAGGACATCAGCCCCATCCGGGTTGTGTTCGCATCGCCGTGTCACTGGGATGTTCTTCTGTGCCTTCTTCATGGCGAAAAACTCTCCCTTGTTTTATCCGCACCCGACAAGGCGTCGGCTTTCGGGGCCAGTCTGGCCGTTTTCAGTGTTACTTTTTTCCCATTTTTTTCATCGCTTTTGCCGGTGGTTAGTGTAATTTGCAAAAGCCGCACCGTCAGTGCCTCGGAGCGTTCCTTTTCGATTTCTTCAATGGCAATGTCATGAACATACCCGTCATCATCCCTGTCCGTCCAGGACTTCTCTTCAAAGCTTTCCATATCCAGCACTTCACGCAGTTTTTCATTGGCGCGCGCCAGCATCTCAACCTGGGTATCGGATACGGCGAGATTGCGCAAATTGGCCGATGACAACTCAATGAGGGAAACAACCGCCAGGCTGATCAACACCAGGGAAATCATGATTTCCAGAAGCGTAAAACCGCGTTCAGAGGCAGCCCATCGTATGTTATTTTGCATGGCGGGGCTCCTCTTCATCGTCATCAACGATGAGCGCCGTTAAAATGGGATCGGCTTTAATGCGGATGATTTTATCGCCCCGGATCAGGTGCATTTTTTCCCAGCCGCCTGTGCCGGTGGCTTCAAAATAGATTTTGTATTGCCCCTGGATGACCGGATCGACATTCATATCCTGATCAAAAATGACAAGTTTTGTCTCTTGCGGAAGCGTTTTGCCCGCCCGCCCGTGAATGCCGTATGCACCGGCATCGAGATCAAATGTGATGACCTGCCTTTCATTTTTCGCGGCGGCCAGATTGCGGGCGTATTTGAGAGTGGCGACAAGGTCTCGCACGGCGGCCCGATGCGCGGCTTTGGGCAGCGCGCCTGCCAGAAACACCGTGCTGATTCCCAAAATCAGTGACATCAGCATGAGCACCACCAGGATTTCAATCAGGGTGAATCCACGGCTTTGAGACTGCTGAAATGTTTTTGTCTGGTCCATCGTCTGAATCTTCCCGTCTTTAAAAAGGAATATCCGTGATGGTGAAAATGGCCATCAAGAGCGAGATGACGATAAACCCCACGATCAATCCCATCGCCATGATCAACGCGGGTTCCAGAATGCTGATAAAGCGCTTGATGGAATTTTTCAGGCTCTTCTCATAGGTGTTGGCGATTTTGATGAGCATATCATCGAGCTGACCGGTTTCCTCGCCAACCTGAATCATGGACATGGCCAGTTCCGGAAAGATGTTGGCGTCGGACAGGGGCTTAGCGATGCCTTTGCCTTCCTTGATCTCCCGGCTGACGCGCTCCAGCGACGAGGAAACGACAAAATTCCCGATGATGTCGCGCGAATTTTTAACCGCTTGCAAAAGCGGCACGCCACTTTTAAGAAGGGCGCCCAGCGTCCGGCAAAACCTTGCGGTTTCCAGTTTCAGGATGACGTCGCCCAGCGCCTTGAGCTTAAGACGATCCCAGTTGTAGCGGCCCGCATCGGTTTTCAGATAATTGCGCAGCACAAACCATCCGACGACAAGGACCAGCAAAATGATCCACCACGACGCCACCAGAAAATTGCTGATGGCAATGAGCACCTGCGTGGAAAAGGGCAGCGTTGTTCCCATATCGGCAAAAATATGCGTGAATTTGGGCAGGACAAATGTCACCAGCACCACGATGGACAAAATGCCAGTGATCACGAGAATCACGGGATAGATCATCGCGGAAAAAACATGATTTTTCAGTTCCTCCGACGATTCCAGAAAATCGATCAGCTGCGCCAACACGGTCTCCATCGCGCCGGAAACCTCTCCGGCCCGGATCATATTGACGTAGAGCGGCGAAAACACTTTTGGGTGCCTCTGCACCGCGTCAGAAAACGAGCCGCCTTCGCGGATGAATTTGAGGATGTTAAAAATAACTTCCTTCATTTTTTTATTCTGCGTGACGCCGTGAAGGATATTCAGACTGCGATCCAGCGGCAGACCTGCATTGAGCAGCGTATAAAGCTCGGTTGTAAAAACCTGCAAATCACTTTTGGCCGTTTTAAATGAAAAGGCCTCCTTGCCGAAGCCGGATTTCACCTCTTCGATACTGAGCGCGATGACATTGGCATTTTTCAGGATCAATTCGGCTTCGCGCTCATTGCGGGCTTCAATCACACCCTGGGACACGCTGCCGTCGGGATTGATGGACCGATGAGAATAGCTGGGCATCAGAGCTCCTGCGTGGCGCGGAAGATTTCATTGATGGTGGTGACGCCCGCCCTGGCTTTTAAAAGCCCGTCCTCAAGCAACGTGCGCATGCCGTTTTTGCGGGCCGCTTCGCGAATCTGCAGAGCATCGGCGTTGCGGATAATCAACTGATGAATGGCGCTGTCACTGGTGAAGAGCTCGAAAATGCCGGAACGGCCGAAAAAACCCGTCTGCGCGCACTTTTCGCACCCGGCGCCTTTGTAAAGTTGAAATTCCCCGGCGCCAAATGTGTTTCTGGCCTTCTCATCTAAAATGGCCGCTTCATCCACTTGCCGGCAGTTTGGACAGATTACGCGGACCAGGCGTTGCGCCAGCACACCGCGAATGGTCGCCGCGAGCAAAAAATTCGGAACGCCTATATCAAGCAGGCGCGTGATCGCCGTCGGCGCGTCGTTGGTGTGCAGCGTGGAAAACACCAGATGCCCCGTGAGAGCCGACTGGATGGCAATTTCCGCCGTTTCCAGATCGCGGATTTCGCCGATCATGATGATGTCCGGGTCCTGCCGGACAATGTGGCGCAGAATATTGGGAAAATCCAGATTGATCTGCGGCATAACCTGAATTTGATTGATGCCCTTGAGATGATATTCAATCGGGTCTTCCACCGTGATGATTTTCTTGTCGGGTGAATTGATCTTGTCGAGCGCGCCGTAGAGCGTGGTGGTCTTGCCGCTGCCAGTCGGGCCTGTCACCAGAATGATCCCGTTGGGGTTTTTAATGATATGGTTGAAGGTAGCCAGCGTGTCGGTTGGAAAGCCGAGCTCTTCCATATCAATCTTGATGCCTTTTTGGCCCAGCAGGCGCATAACCAGAGATTCGCCATAGAGCACCGGAATACTGGAGACGCGCACGTCAATTTCACTTCCGCCAACTTTGAGTTTGATGCGTCCGTCCTGCGGCAGACGCCGCTCGGCGATGTTGAGCTTTGCCATGATCTTGATGCGCGAAAAAATGGCGGCCTGCAATTTTTTGGGAATGATCTCGATGTCGTGAAGGACGCCGTCGATCCGGTATCGTACCTTGACTTCGTCGTCATACGGCTCGATATGAATGTCGCTGGCGCGGCTTTCCACTGCGCGCGTGATGATGATATTGACCAGTTTGATGATCGGCGCTTCGGAAGCCAGGTCTTTGAGGTGCCCGACATCTTCGTCTTCCTCGCGGATGTAGTGGATGGTCTGGTCTTCGATGTTTTCGATGATCTTGTTGATGTCCTGCGTGTCCTGGCTGTAGAATTTATCCAGATGTTCGTCGATGGCCCGGTGGTCACCCGTATAGATTTCCAGCGTATGCGGCACGGCGATTTTAATCGCCTCAATGGCCGCCTGATTGGATGGATCGGCCATGACGATTTTGAGCGTGTCCTGTTTGAATTCCAGCGGTATGATTTTATTCTCACGCAGAAACCGCACCGAAAGCGTCTCCATCATAAAAGGGACTTTCGGAAAACTCTCCGCATCAAGATAAGGCGTCTCAGGCAACAAACCAAAACCTCTTTGTGATAAATGACCGATACTTATACGTTCTACTAACATGATCGATTTCGGTTTTCCATGACTATTTCCAGACAGGGACTTGATCGCAGCCGTTCATACAAGAGCGCCATGGGTCATGAGGATACAGGTACGTCACAAATATACACAAGGTTAATCTGGCACATATGGCGGCGGTTAATCGATGCTGGAAATAGGTGGTCACTTTTTGACGTATTTTACTAGAGGCAACAAAAAGCCGCTTCGCTAACTACTCGAAACGGCTTAATATTTTGGTGAGCCCTGTCGGGATCGAACCGACAACCTACTGATTAAGAGTCAGAAAAATATGGTTTTCATGGGTTATCATTCTTTTTCACTTGACATCATTTTATGTTTAATTTAAAAGAATTACGTGCTTTAACCTTCAGATTGATTTCATCGGAAATCACGCGAAATAACGGCACAGGTTAGCAATAGGTTAGCAACGGATAACTTACAGAACATTGAATAAACTAGTAATTTTGGTTGTAAAATTGAGAGGCGTTATGAAAAGAGAGCGCACGAAGCACCAAGGGGTTTATCAGCGAGAATCTGAAAGCCGGATGCACGGTGGAAAACCTGACGTTTGTTTTGATATTGCCTACAAATTGGATAGAAAATTAATATGGGAAAAAGTCGGCTGGGCGTCTGAAGGATATTCATCAAAGCTGGCCGCCGATATACGGGCAAACCGTCAATATGACATGCGCCACGGGAATGAACTCCCAAATCAAAAGAAGAAGATCCCCATATTCGGCGAGGTTTGGGAAAAATATAAAACGTGGGCCGAAACCAATAAGGCACGCGGCGGACGTGATGACGTTTCGCTTTACTCAAATTGTATTGAAGACGCCCTGGCCAATAAACGATTGAACGAAATATCATCGTTTGACCTGGAACGCCTTAAAACAGCGCTTCTTAAAAAAGATTATGCGCCTGCAACCGTAAAGCACACATTGGTTCTAATCCGTCAGATATTTAATAAATCAATCGCATGGGGTTTATATAAGGGCCTCAATCCTGTTCAGGGTGTAAAAATACCAACACTCCAAAATCAACGCGTCAGATTCCTGAGCCATGACGAAGCAGACAGGCTTTTATCCGCACTGGCCGAAATGAGGGAAAAATCACTTCATGACATGGCATTGTTAAGCCTTCATACCGGCATGAGAGCCGGGGAAATATTCAACCTGAAGAGCAACGATCTTGACTTTGAAAACCATATCATCCGAATTACTGACCCCAAAAATAAAAACACACGTCATGCCTACATGACCATCACTATCAAGAAAATGCTGAACGCCCGCAAGCCGGACAAACCGGAAGGGCTTCTCTTTCCGGCGCGTTATCGGCGAAAACCTATCAAGACATCAAATCAAAATGAGGAACTTAAAGTTTCGGCGATATCGCAACGCTTCAGGTTGATCATTCAAAAATTGGGGTTCAATGAAGGTGTGACCGATCCACGGCAAGAGGTTTCTTTTCATACTTTAAGACACACCTTCGCAAGCTGGCTTGCCCTTCAAGGTGAAAGCCTTTTGACTATCAAGGAATTGCTGGGCCATAAATCAATGGCCATGACAGAACGATACAGCCATTTAACGCCTGACCACAAACGCCTTGCCGTTAAAAACCTGGAAGCCGGATTCAAGCGGAAGGCGAATGTTGTCAGTATAGAGGGAGAAAAGAAATAAATATATGCCGGGAATAGGCCGACGGGCCGACACGCGGGAGCATCCCTTCCCTAAGCTTTCCCGGTTTTAATCAGGGACGCTGCGAGAGGAAAAGCGAATGATAAAAGCACAAGATACAACGACATTAGAACGCAACTTCACAAAACAAGTCTTTAAAAATCCCTTGAATTGGTGTCCTCTGTTTGGTTACGTGCCTGATATATTAAGCACACATCTGCAAAAAACAGCGCTTTCTATAGCCGGGGTTCCTGTTATGGTTGACCATAGTTTGGATAGCAATACGATTACAGCGTTTGAAGTAGCACTCGACTGCCATGATTACATAAAAGAAGCCCGAGAGTATTGGAGCGTCAAGCGGACGCTATTTAATATTTTCAAATACAATCCCATACCAGACATTACAACATTTCCGCGTATAACGGATAAAAATGGAACGCCTTACGAATATGATCTATTAGGACAGACGTGCAAAGTCGCACGCGCCCTTTTTACCTTCCTACCTGAAATAGCATGGGGACATTGTTGTCCAGATATAAAAATTAAAATGTTTAATTCAACGCGCATGTCATGGCCCAAGACTGATATTTTAGAAAGAACGCCTGACGGTTTATTACATGACGCGCAAGAATTTATCGATGACCATAATATTGCCACAAATTACAAATTGCAGCTTGATGAACTTTATTCACTCTGCGCAATTTATGAATCATGGCATTTAATCATTAACCTACTCAACAAGACATACTCACAGAAAGACGGAGAGGCTGTCTTGGGTTACGCGGGATATATTGACAAGCTCGTTAATAAGGCTGGGGATGAACTTGAAAAAGCTTTGCTTGAGCGGGATAGTTCACTGTTTAAAAAACAAAAAAGTGGCAAAGTTGCCGTACTTAATGAAGTAAGAAAAATGAGAGAAAAAAATAAAGGCATTATGGTTGCCACGGCGGAACTTGAACAAAAGTTCAAAAAACTGAAAAATGCCGAACAAATTTACAAAATCTTCTTTAATAAATACCGTGTTGATGAATCGCTGGTTCGACGCTTGTGTGATGGGGAAGACGTTGAAAAATCATTTTATGAAGTTTCAGATGCGGCAGGTGACACCTATCACATTTACATGATTGTGGATAAGGTTGAACCCGACGATTTACATAAGGCCAGGCTTTATCAAATCAAAAACACGGAAAAGAGAAAAAGCAATAAGGGTATTGCTTTCGATACCTACCGAACCGAATATTTCCGAGGTGGCAAGAAATCGAATAAACACAATGCAAAATGAAAATCAGGAATGGTTTGCGCTGTAAAGATATGATATTTCTTTTCATTTTCAAGCATATTCATCACTTTTCATGGAATAACCGATAACCATAATATAGGCTTAATGCCGCCGGTCAAAACCAGAATCGTCTTGACTTATGGCGGAAGGTATTTTAGCTGATATTTACGAGGTAAGAAATATGAAAGAAATCCGCGTTACGTTCAATTTACACTTGCCGATGGAAATCAAGAAAAAGGGGAAATGGTTTATTGCCAATTGCCCCATTGTTGATGTTTGCACACAGGGTGCAACGGATGAACAGGCCAGGCGGAATTTAGCGGATGCTTTGATCCTATTTTTTATGTCTTGCTATGAACGCGGCACACTGGATGCGGTTCTAAGAAGCTGCGGATTTTATCCGGCCAGTATGAATGATGAAATCCATGATTCCGCAAATTATACGCCAGATAATTTTATTGACGTGCCCCTACCCTTCATGATCAATCAATCCAAATATTCACAATGTCACCACGCATAACACCCGTACATTGGAAGATTCTAGAAAAAATATTCTTATTGGACGGGTTTGTCTATAAGCGCACCAAAGGCGATCATCGGGTTTACGAAAAGGCGGGCGTAATCCGGCCAATTGTCATTCCCACTTATGATGAAGTGGATGATGATATTATTCATTCAAATATGCGAACAGCGGGAATGAGCCGCGAGCGCTATTTTCAATTGTTAAAACAAGCCAAATAATCAACATATATTCCACTTTTATCATCACAACACACGGCAGCGGTTCCCTCTTGCCGCCGGGCCTAAATATCCCAAGCAATGGGCTGGAAAACGGCGTCACATATCCACCCATTGGATTCACGATCCTAGCCAGGGTAAACCTATAGGCCGACACCTAAACATTTCACCACGGCCAAATATAAAAGACGATCTCATCTTCAAACCTTCGGCATGCGCATGACCCGAATGATTTGGCAGAGGATCACCAGCACAAGTAATCATAAAATATCAAAACAGGAAAACGGCCACGGATCACCGCCGGCACACATCCACCCTCTGCATCACGATTTTGGCCGAGACAAACACAGAACACGCCGGATCGTTGCACTGTAAAATATTTTCGGGTTTGTGAATCTATATCCGACATCCTCATGATGTACTCTCATGGCGAAAATAAATCATGAAGGATTTGAAAATGGTCATCCAGAAATATCGATTTTCACCCCTGTCAAGAAAAAGTTCATATAAATCTCACATAAAACTGACCCAAAATTGACCCAAAACTGGCCACGAATTCGCGTGACAGCCATTATTTGAAAAAAACATGAATTATAATTAGTGCTGAAAAACAATAACGGAGGTTAGAAACATGAACACAAAAGAACATCGATATTTTACAACACGTGAAGCAGCGGAAAAGCTTCGGCTAAGCCCAGGGACTTTGAATAACATGGCCTATCAAAAAAGAGGGCCTATGTTTTTTCTCATGAATGGCAGGCGGATTTACCGTGACGATCACCTAGACGAATACGCAACGGCAAACCCTGTTTTGACTTCGGATCAACACGCATGAGCGACGCAAGAGTCGAACATGAAAAAATGATCCGGCGGGCCGTGGGTGAACTCGCATTGTTCGGGCTTTTGGGCACGGTGACGATGACGGGTTGCCAGGCGTTAAAAGCCGAAGCCGAACGTGTTCTTTTTTCCGATCCGCCGTCAAAAGAAAAAGCACAGCTTTGTGAATTACTCGACATGACACAAGCGGCGCTTGACGCAGATATTCAGGCGGCACTTCAGGCCGTTGGATATAAACAACAAACAAATTTTTACCACTAAAAAAAGGAGAATTAAAAAAATGAACAGACCGCAAAACACTTACCATCCGGCAACATCAACAGACGCGCCCGTTTACCGTGGCGACAATTTAACAGCTTTGGGCCAGCAGCTTATTGACATTCGTCTGCTTGTCTCAAACGGGCAAAGCATTTCGGCATCGGCGGCAGCTAGCGCCGCACGGTCACGCCTGGAGCAGACCCAAAACCGCAACCGCGAAATTCTGGAAGCCCAGGCCAACATAGAAAACCGCGCAGCGGGAACGGGCGGTTTTACCGTTGGCGTGCCGTCGGACGGCGGTTTCTTTTTACAGACTGAAACATCCGTCGATTTAACAGCGGCGGGATTTGGAAATTCTGAAATTTTGCCGCGCTGCGATTCGCGCACGCTTGGCGCGGGGATTCAATCCGCAAGCATCATACAGACCGATGAAAAAAGCCGGGAAACAGGTTCGCGGCATGGCGGCGTTCGCGTTTATACCACGGCGGAACTCGAAGAGGCGACGCAATCAAAGCCCGATCTTAGATCAGCATCACTCGAACCCAAAAAGCTCACGGGGTTTTTCTATGCATCCGAAGAACTAAACGACGCCGCTTTTCTTGGAGCGGAACTTCGCAAAGCATTCGGTGAAGAATACGCTTTTGTTTGCCAGGATCAGGTTATCAACGGTAGTGGCGCTGGTGAAGCACTTGGCATTATTAACGCGGATTGCACAATTTTTACAACCAAAGAAACCGGCCAGGCGGCGAAAACGCTCTTGACGAAAAACATTTCGTCTATGTGGGCCGCATATCATGGCAGCACGAAGGACGCCCTATGGTTAATCAATCGCAACGTAACACCACAGCTTGATGAACTCATTGTTATGGCCGGAACGGGCGGCGGCGTGCCGGGTATTGTTCAATACGCCCCTGGCGGCATGTTTATCAAAGGCGTGCCGGTGGTCGAAATCGAACAGTGCGCAACCCTGGGCACAGTCGGCGATATTATCCTTACTGACTTCGGCCAATACATCACAGCGAATAAAGGCCCTGTTAATGAGGTCATGTCCATCCACGTTCAATTCATTTACGGACAGAACGCGTATAGGTTTGTTTATTTCTTTGATGGACAACCGCGTTTCGCCACGGCGGTCACACCCTACAAGGCCGAAGCTGGCGCGAAGGTTTCACCTTTTGTCGCTTTGGCGACACGTGCTTAATAACTTCCCGGCCTTTTTTCTTGCACTTAACTGGCGCGGGTTTAGGCCGGGACTAACTTCACTTTTGGAGGTTAAAATGAACACCGCTAAAAAAAACGATGATGGGTTTATAGAATTTCTAAAACAAAGCGATCTGGCGCAACAATTCCGCGATAAGCAGCGGCGCGAGCTTGTCTCTGCTCGTGCGGAAAAGATTGAGGCTATGGGCGTACTCGAATCGGAAAGCTTAAAAGTTGCGACACAAATCAACGGGCTAAAAAAAGACCTTGCCGATAATTTAGCGAGCTTGCGAAACCAAATGCTGAAAGCTGAAGATGAGGCACTGAAGCGCCTGTCACCACTGCGGGAACGGCAAAATTCGCTTGAACAGCAAATCACGGAGCACAACGCTTTTCTTCGGGCAAATTGCGATCCGGCAATCACAGAGGCGCTTGAGTTCTTCCATCAGAAAATAAGTGAACTCCGAATTCTCCAACCTTACCGCGATTCCAACACTGGCGGCAAAAAACTGTCTGGCCGTAAGGAAATTATTTCGCGTTCAAACAGTCCGGCAATCGCAAGAGCAATTGAATATTGCCGTGACGCTATCACCCGGCTGGCAGAAATCAAAACGACAATGACAGACCTTGACCCATCGTGGCTTGAACACTTGAAGGCCGATGTCCCTAATCACCTGACAATGACCGAAAAAACCAGTTGGACTTGATGGAGGCGCTATGAACGACGCAAAAACACCCGCTGAAAAGCTAAAAACCATTGACATTCTAATGCGCGAGATTGCCGTTGTCTCTGAAGCAATCACGCGCGAAATAAGCGCGGCAAAGAGAACCGGGCGTGACGCCGATTATCGACGTCAGTTGCAAGCACGGGAAGGACTTTGGCGCAAGGCGCAAGATTTAGAGCGCGATAAATTGCATCTTCAGCGCACCCTTTTTGTCAGCGGTCTGGACTTAGTCACCGCGTCAGATGATGACACGTCGCGCCGGTTTACAAAAGCTTTGTAAAAATAGTTTATCCGCCTGCCCTCCTCCGGCTGGGCGGTTAAAGCCGCCGGGTTCGTGCCAGGCGCACCCGGCGGCACTTAAATTTCTCAGAGATAGGTTCAGCGTAAATGTCTTTATTTTTTACAAACTCACAATGGATTCCTGAACCAGTAATGGACGGGCGGCACCTATCGCCGGAGAAAGTCCATTGTGGGTTTGTTTTAAATGACGCCTGAAAAGCGGCTTGCGAGAATCGGCCAGGTTAAGTGAGCGGCACGTCACTCAAGTCTTTGTATAGACGAAAATCGATAAAGGACAGAATGAACAATACAGACAAGGACGATATTAAAAAACAGGTCAAAGCTAGGGCTGAAGCGGAGAAAAAAAGCATTTCACAGCAAGGCCACAAAAAAGATGACTACTCGACGGAGAATGGCTTCCTTAAGCGGATCAAACATTCCAATGATGGAGCCATACCCATTGTGCTGGCAAACTTCGTTCCATCTATCATTGAAAAAATTGTTATCGATGATGGATCGGAAGAGCGAAAGCGCAATCCTGTTTTAGTTATCGCGGGTAAATTGTCCGACGGCACTGATTTATCCCCTCTGGAAGTTCAGGCCGACAAATTTTCAAACATGAATTGGCTTGCACCCTGGCTTCCCGCTGCGAATTTATCACCTGGCAGCACAACCAAAGACCATGTGCGTTTCTTCATGCAGAAAAACTCTCACAATCATAAAGTAAAAACTATCTTTGCCCAGACAGGCTGGAAGTTCATCAAAGGTAAACCGTATTTTTTACATGGTGCGGGTGCCGTCGGCGCTGAACCGGGCATGGACATATCCGTCAAATTGGATGCGGAGATTCAGCGCTACAGCTTGCCGGTCCCGCCCCCACCTGACAAACAAGCAGAGGCGGCGGAATTTTTGGAGCTCGAACGCCGGGGCCTGGAAACCAGTATGACTTTTCTGGACATCGGCAAACACGAAGTCACCTTTCCGTTGTTTGCATCAATCTGGCTTGCACCGTTGATTTCGATTCTGGGTGTTCTGGTTAATTTTTCGTACTACGTACAGGGACCAGCGCGAACCTATAAAACGTCGGTTCTTGTGTTAATCCTGTCATTTTTTGGAAAATTCTTCAAAGCGCAAAAATTAGCCAACTTCACCAACACGGAAGTGGCCATTGAGCTGGCCGCCTTCCGGGCCGCAGATGTTCCCTTTGTCTTGGACGATCTCAGCCCGAGCACATCGAAACGCATTGCAGAACAAAAAGAAAAATTGATGCAAACCATTGTCCGCTCGTTTGCGAACCGTTCTTCCAGGGCCAGAGGGAACCCGGACATCACATTGAGGGAATCCATGCCGCCACGGGGTTTGCTCTTTATTTCAGCAGAGCTGCTTCCCACCGTCGAATCGATCATCACGCGCCTTGTCACCGTCGAATTCACTCGGGAAACGATTGACCTGAGCAAGCTTTCACGTCTGCAAGCCGACGGCCACCTACTGCCTTATGCAATGCACAGCTATCTTCTTTGGGTGCGAGATAACATGAGCGATGTTCAGAATTCTTTCCGTGAACAATTTGTTCCACTGCGACAACAATCTATCGATAAGGGTTGTGACCCGCGTATTGCAGAGCATACGGCGTTTCAAATATTTGCCTTACAAACAGCACTGACTTTTTTTCATCATAAAAGTGTTTTGAATGACGAGGCCGCCGAAGGGATCATCAAGGAAGCATGGGACGTTTTCCTTTGCCTGGCCAAAAGGCAAGAGGCGCATGTGTCTGACGATGACCCCGTGGATCTTTTTTTCGATATTCTCGTGACGCTTTTGATTCAGGGCCAGGCACGTCTTGAACCACATCCACACCACACGGGCGACAGAATCGGCAATGGGGAACAAATCGGCTGGTTCGATGCGCACGCGCTTTATCTGCTTCCGGCGGCGGCATGGGGCATGGTTCAGAGCTACTATAAAAAAGCGAACGCGCACTTTCCAATATCGTCATACGCAACATTTTATTCCATGATGAAGACCAGGCACATTATTCAGCTTGGCACGGACGGCAAAACCACACTCAAGGCAAACATAGCCGGGAAAAGAAATCTTCGTATTTTGAAGGTCATTGATCCTGATTATGTCGAAAAATGTTTGAGCATTACCTGAAAAGAGGTGGAACAGGTGGAACCACAGAAAATGAATAATATAATATATAATAATAACAAATACATAAATATATATATCATGGTTCCACTATTGGTTCCACCACTGTTCCACCTGTTCCACTTCTTTAAAGTATCCATTTCCACATGGTTCCACCTTCAGGTGGAACTGTTCCACCATAGGTGGAACCATAAATATCGTCAATTTCTTATTTATAATGGCTACTTGTGCGCATGGTTCCACCTGTTCCACCATTTTCACGAAAATAGACAATAAATATTTTATTTTTGCAGGAATGACAACGCCATGAAAGTAAAACCATTTCTTAATCAGGCACTTACGAGAATATCGGATGATGACACAGAAACATCCGACACCCCAGAAACGGGGAACCCGGTCATCCGTTGCGCTGACTATCCTTTGCCGGGCGAACTGGAAGCAGACAAGATTCTTTTTGGTGCCCGCGATGAGGTCATCAAGGGCGGGGTTTTCTATTTCACGCGGGAAACACAGGCGGCGGAAGTGGAAGTCAATCAAGCATACAAGGCCATATTAGAAGGCGGGCTGGACTTCGCCGGGCTTCGGGCCGCTTGCACCCGATGGGTTGAAGTGGCCAGAAAGCCACCGGCGCCGCCGGTCATGGCGTCACTTTTTGAGGGTTTAAAAAAATGAATATCCTGGAATTGATCAGCGGCGACGGATTCACGTTCAAGCGAGTGGCCACAACACATGGCGGCGAATATGCAGGGCCGTGTCCGTTTTGTGGCGGGAACGATCGGTTCCTTATCTGGCCGGAACATAAGGGCGGGCGCTATTGGTGCCGGGGATGCGAGAAAACCGGCGACGCGATCCAATACACGCGGGACGCCCGGGGGCTTTCCTTCGCCGATGCTTGCCAGGCGCTGGGAATCTCAAAAGACGGTTATCGGCGGAAGCGGTCAAAGCCGATATCGGAAAAGCCAGTCTTTCAGCCAAAGAAACACGATCATCCGCCGGAACTATGGGTGCAAAAAGCGGAAACGTTCCTGAAGGCCGCACAAGTCAACCTTTGGACACCGGAAGGCCAGGCGGCGCGTGACGTTCTCTTCGGCAAGGGGCTTACTGAAGACACGATCCGCCGGGCGGGGATCGGGTTCAATCCGGCGGAGTTTTACCGGGATCGGCAAGGCTGGGGGCTGGCCCATGAAGTCCGCAGCGACGGCAGGCCGAAGCGGTTATGGATTCCGGCGGGGCTGGTTATCCCTCTTCGCTATGATGAAGGGCTGGCGCGTTTAAGGGTTCGGCGAAGCGATCCGGGCGAAGGCCCGCGCTATGTGAATGTTGTCGGTTCGAGCCTTGCGCCGATGATTCTGGAACCCCAAAGAACTGTTTTTGTCATTGTGGAGAGCGAGCTTGACGCCTGGCTTTGCTGGCAGGAAGCCGGGGACTTGGCCGGCGTTATGGCGATGGGTTCGGCGGGTTCGAAGCCGGATCAAAACGCGCACATGCTTTTGTCGGGGGCGGCGCTGATTCTAAACGGACTGGATTATGACCCGGCGGGCGCTCGTTACGCCTGGAAATTCTGGCCGGAAACATACGGGAAGAAGGTCATCCGCTGGCCCGTGCCCGTCGGCAAAGATCCATCGGACGCCTGGCAACGCGGTTTGAATATTCGGGCATGGATCGAGGCGGGGCTTTCGGAGTCTATAAAATAATTGTGGAGGTGTTTCGATGAGTGAAGAAAAAACGATTGAATTTTTCAAGGACGTTAAGAAGGTGCTGGCTTACTTGAACGCACAAGGCCGGAAGGCTTCACGGAATTCTGTTTACCGTCACATGAGAGAGGGGAAATTGTGCCGGAACGCGGAAGGTGTGTTTGAGGTGCGCGCGGTCAATCTATACGCCAAGCGACACTTGCAGGGCCTCTTTGAACCGTACACGGATGATCTGGCTTGTGAAGCAAAAGACCTACACCCCGAGGGCATGGCCGACGAAGACGGCACGTTTACAGATGTTCAAGTCGTGCGTGCTTACCTGTTATCACGGGGCTGGTTTGCGCCACGGCAAACCCTTTACCGGCACATTGCTGCCAGAAAATTGAAGCGGAATTCTAAGGGACGTTTCGAGATCATATCCATTGAAAAATATGCCCGGAAAAACCTGAAATGCCTAGACGTCAAAAATGCGTCTTCCGATGACATGGCGCGTCTTTTCCAGACTGCTATTGAAAAGTTTTTCCGGGACAAGGCCGGGGAAATAACTTCTTTCCTATCCGGCGACACGGCCAAAGCGGAAGAACTGAAAACATTCCTAACCGATGAAAGCCGAAAATACTTCAAACTTCAACATGCGCATGAGCAAGGGGAATCCGATGAACACAAATGAAGGCGAGATCAGCACAGAAAAACCGCTTCAGGCTGAAAACAATCAAACAGGCGGGGAACTGAACTTTGATAATCTGGCCGATGTTTTGCGGTATCTTGAGGGCCAGGGCTGGCGCATTACACGGCCAAGTTTATATCGGCACGGCAAAGAAGGAAAGCTGCTTGCAGGAACGGGCGGGGCATATAAGCAAAAAGCGGTTGATCGTTATGCACAAACCTTTTTGAAGCTGGCCGCAACGGGGAAGCGCATTCAGCAAACATCGGATAATCTTCAGCGGCAAAAATTAGAAGAGGAACTGAAAAACCTTCGATTAAAAAACGAGCGGGACAAATTCAATTACGAAAAAGACCGGGGTTTATATGTGCCGAAAAATCAGATGGATATTGAGCTTGCCGGACGCGCCGGAATTCTTATTGCAGGGCTTCGGCACTGGATCATATCAAACGCGGCGCATTGGATTGCCGTAACCGGCGGAGACCATAAAAAAGCGGGTGAGCTAGGCAATATGATGACGAACAACCTTGAAGAACACATCAATTCTTACGCAACAAGCAGAGAATTTGAAGTGATTATCGAAGCTGGAGACGAAGCCCCACAAGCGCTTGAAAGTGCTTCGGACGTGACAGGCGCGACAATGAGCGAGCCGGGCGCATGATTGTTTTACTTTTTCATATTATTGAGCATAATGGGAAAATCCGTCAATGTCTTATTGTCTTGTCTTATTTTATAATTTTCCGCAGCCAAACACCGTGGTTCGAATTACCCGTAATCGATGAACCCTCTGGAAGGACCCGTGAATTTTACAAGTGGGTTCGATGTTTGTCTTTCGAAAGTGGCCATATTTTTGCCATGCCGGTTTTTTAATGGGGGTTTGGGGGATTGATGAATCTTAAGTCAATAGCGCCGATAGGCTGGGAATATCAGGCGGCGGACAACTTCCGGCAAACCTTTGCCGATAGCCTTCAGCACGAACCACTTGAACGGCTGGCCGCACGTATCAGGGAAACATTTATTGATTTGAGACAATACAACGAGCAAATAAGAACAAATGAAGACATTCCACCGGAAGTAAAGGTCTGGCTTGTTGTGCCTTAAGACTGGCGGCGGATCACAACCACCGGCGGCGGATCATCCGGGCACCACCACAAACCAGACCGAGAACCATCACCACCTGGGGCACATGCTCATGCCACTATCCTGCCAGGCGAACACACAGGCCGACGCCTGAACGTTGCACCACGGCCAAATATGAAGGCTGTCTTCATCGGAAGAAACCACTAAACAGAATGAAGGCCACGGATCACCGGCGGCGCTGGGCACGAACACAATCACCGGCAGCGGATCATCCGGCGCACCACACAAACCAGACCGGGAACGATCACCACCGGGGCCACGTGGTTACGCCATGAGCCTGCCAAGCGAACACACAGGCCGACGCCTGAACGTTTCACCACGGGCAAATATGAAGGCCGCTGTCATCGGGAAGAAACCACAGAACAAAACGAAAACCACGGATCACCGGCGGCGCTGGACGCGGTTCATAACCATTCGCCCCACGCATGCCATAGTCCGTAATATGGTTTTTTAAAAGACATCATCACCCTACACGCCTCTTGAAACGAATAACTTATGATTGCTCTAGCATTAAAATCAGCTTCAAACTCCTGCTTTAAATAGAAATAATTATGCGAAGGGTCATAAACGTAATCCCCCTTTTCTGCCCATGCGTGCTCGTAATGAAGATATTTTTCATTATTAGGCCTGCCCAGCGTGTCAGCAACATTAAGGATTCCGTGAATAAGCCGCCAGTCTTTATTGTCACTAACAAAATGAAACGCCATTTCGTAACAGCGGTCAGAAAGACATTTGTAACGTCTTTTTTTTACCCCTGCAAGCGTCATGATCGGTGTCGGCATTGTTGAACTCCTATTTTAACAGCAGTCTTCCCTGCCCCACCATAATGTGGTGTGGGTATTATTTTTGTTTTTTGGTTTGCTTATCGGTTTTTTTTAGAAAGTCAGACATGGCCTCTTCAAGAAGGTCATTTATGGGCCGCTCAAGGTCAATAGCGCGCTTCTTAAATTCCTTAAGTAATTCGTTATTAACTTGTGTTGTGAACATTTTCTTTTCCATGATGAATTCTTTAAAACAAATAACAATTTAAATCAAGAAAATATTTATTGACATTGTTATAATATTTATTTATACATTATCAATATATAAATACTATATGGCGGTGATAGTTATGATTATTTCAGAGATCCCTCATAGAGCAGTTTCGGCTGAAGACGTTGCTTTTACGATGTGCTATTTTTTAAAAAATGAAAGCGAGATAGACCGCGACAAAGAACATTTTTGGGTTCTCGGTCTCAATTCAAAAAACATGACAAATTATATCGAACTGGTTTCCCTTGGCACACTTGATTGTTGTTACGCTGAACCGCGCGAGGTTTTTCGCCTTGCCATTATGCGCGCCTGCAAAAAAATAATTGTTTGCCATAATCATCCTTCCGGAGGGACAGGCCCGAGCCCAGGCGATATCATAGCAACCAAAAGATTAAAAAAAGCGGGCAACATTATAGGCATAAAACTTATCGATCACGTTATAATTGGCGGACAATATGGTGCTGATTATCGCTCCATTATTTAAAAAATAAAGGATCACCGGCGGCGCTGGGCATGGATCACAACCATCGGCGGCGGATCATCCGGGACACCACCACGAAACAGACCGGGAACGATCACCGCCGGGGCCACGTGGTCACGCCATGAGCCTGCCAGGGCAAATGCACAGGCCGACGCTTGAACGTTGCACCACGGCCAAATATGAAGGCTGTCTTCATCGGAAGAAACCACAGAACAAAACGAAAGCCACGGATCACCGGCGGCGCTGGACACGGATCACAACCATCGGCCACGGATCATCCGGCGCACCACACAAACCAGATCGGGAATCATCACCGCCGGGCCGCATAGTCACGCCACTATCCTGCCAGGCAAACGCACAGGCCGACGCCTGAACGTTTCACCACGGCCAAATATGAAAGCCGTCTTCATCGTAAGAAACCACCGGCCAGAATGAAAGCCACGGATCACCGGCGGATCATCCGGCGCACCACCACAAACCAGACCGGGAACGATCACCGCCGGGGCACATGCTCATGCCACTATCCTACCAGGCGAACACACAGGCCGACGCCTGAACGTTTCACCACGGGCAAATATGAAAGCCGTCTTCACCGGAAAGAAACCACCGGCCAGAATGAAAGCCACGGATCACCGGCGGCGCTGGGCATGGATCACAACCATCGGCCACGGTTCATCCGGCGCACCACACGAACCAGACCGGGCACGATCACCACCTGGGGCACATGCTCATGCCACTATCCTGCCAGGCGAACACACAGGCCGACGCCTGAACGTTTCACCACGGGCAAATATGAAGGCCGTCTTTATCGTAAGAAACCACAGAACAAAACGAAAGCCACGGATCACCGGCGGCGCTGGACACGGATCACGATCACCGGCAACGGATCATCCGGGGCACCACCACAAACCAGACCGAGAACCATCACCACCTGGGGCACATGCTCATGCCACTATCCTGCCAAGCGAACACACAGGCCGACGCCTGAACGTTGCACCACGGGCAAATATGAAGGCCGTTTTCATCGTAAGAAACCACCGAACAAAACGAAAGCCACGGATCAACAGCGGCGCTGGACACGGATCACAACCATCGGCCACGGTTCATCCGGGGCACCACACAAACCAGATCGGGAACGATCACCGCCGTGGCCACGTGGTCACGCCATGATCCTGCCAGGTAAACGCACAGGCCGACGCCTGAACGTTGCACCAAGGGCAAATATGAAGGCCGTTTTCATCGTAAGAAACCACCGAACAAAACGAAAGCCACGGATCACCGGCGGCGCTGGACACGGATCACAACCGGGTAAAAACGCTTTATGCTAACTTTTTTGCTAACCACAATGAGCAATTCATCACGAATAATTATCGGCAAAGTTAGCAATAGGTTAGCAATCCAAAAAATAAGGGGCTAGGTGAAACCACCTAACCCCTTGATTTATTTGGTGAGCCCTGTCGGGATCGAACCGACAACCTACTGATTAAGAGAAAATAACCTCCGGGCTTCATAACTCCTCAATGTTATGGTTAATATATTGATTATACAAAATAATTAACTTTTATATTCTGTTTGATTTTGGCAAATATTATCCGGATTTTGCTCATTTTAAAATATTTTTCTCACACAGATCCACACACAGTTATACTGTAAATTTTAACTTTCCTTACCTTACCACAGAACCTCATTTTAGAGGGTCAATCCCTGCCATCCTGGAGCCAATCCCTAGCCAGAACTGTGCCTAAGGCGGCAAGGATTTTTACTCTATTATGAGATGAACATGCCCTTCAGCCAACGACAGTATCACCTCTTACCGTCAAAATTTTCGATTGTTACTTCATAATGAAGGTAAAGAAAAATCGCAAAGAACGCAGGTCACTTTTACCTATCCATGAACTTTGCTTTTCTCATCTCAACTTAAGAAGATTTAAAAACTTCCGGATTTATGCCATTTCAAGCCATCCTGATGCCATATACAAGGCTCTCAGAAGCTTTGTTTTGAGCTGTTGACTCAAGGCTTGATTGATCATTGTGATATTTGGATATCTTTGACCGGAATTTTGACATGTCATCCGGATAACCGATACCTTCCAATATATCCTCATAAGAAACTGTGCAATCAAGCTTGTCTGCTTTTTGGGGAAAATTCTTAATGCAATCCCGCCATAGCTGGTTGACTTGAAGCCTCTCCAGTATCCCTTTGAAACGGATGCTATTCATGACTTTGGGATCGATTTTGGGATTGTAGCGGGCTGGATTATCGCAAGTGCTCAAGCGGCCATAACCACTATAAAGCGTGCCTATCTGCAAATAATCTTTGTGGACCTTGTTCCAGTTGAAATGAAACGCCTTAAATCCGGAGAAAAGTTCAAGCAAGTAATGGTGAATATTCTCTCCTTCGCCATCATGTTCAAATTTATCAATCACTGTGAATGTAACCTCATAAATATCATAGACAATATGTTTCATGCAATGTCCATTCACGTCACTAACCGAGTATTTATCAATATCAATACATGGATAGAACAACAGACTGTCGCCAATGCGATATTCACCACCTTTCTTTCTGAGTTTGAAGCCTAATATTCCCTCATTGAAAAATAATGTTCCCAAGTGCGACAAATCATCGATAGGCATGGTATTTCCTCTGTTTCGTGATAATTATATGGTCACAACAAATGTATCATAAAATTGATTATTTTGTGTATTTCAATAACGATAAAAAAGAACGCAGCAGTTTTAAAGCACAGAAATGTACGTTTTGAGTGATATTTCATCTAAATATGGTTGTAATTGAGTCAGGGATTAATCTTATTTCTGGAATCTCTTACATGAGATAGCAGAACATCATTTTCATCAACACAAATTGTCATCACCATAATCCAGCCTTTCTGTATGCTTGACTGTCTTCTGGTATTGGTGAAGCAGAAGGCCAACCTTCGCCTTCTAAATCTTGTCTTATATGGATTTCAGCAGCTTTAGCTGCCCTGTCTCCCCATTTTTTTCTGACTTCTGCAATGCCTCCGAGATGAGAGCTATAAACAAAAGTTGTGTTTAGGAAGATAGGTGGTGTATCCAGCGGTTGA
>CAZSQS010000049.1:0-28962 GCA_964608995.1 uncultured Smithella sp.
GAAAGTGTTCACTTTTAATTCTTAAAGAGTTCACTTTTAATTTTTAGCCAACATTGGTAAATTACCTTGACAGGCTGGCGTCGCTTTCAATATAGTTCGCCGAAACATATGCAAACCGCAGCGTTTTGACCACATTCATCATTATTGAAATGCTTCGGAACCTGAAGCCAGCGGAGAGCGGCATTATGGCGGGAGAAAAAAAGGAAAAGAGCCCGGCGACAGCCTCTGAAGCCAGGCGCATAGCCGAGGTCTGCCGGTCTCTGGTCGAAACCATCCCGGACGCCATTTATGTTCTGGATCAACAGGGACGCTATCTTTACGCCAACCCCCATTACCTCGAGAGGCTCGGGGTTTCAGCAGACGACATCAAGCGCAAGTCTTATGCAGACTATCACGCCCGAAAGGAAGCAGAAAAATTCGCCCGCGATCTGGCGGAGGTTTTTAAAACGGGCGAACCGCTGCAGCGGCTGCATCACAGCGACCGCGACGGACATGATTTTCTGCAAACCCTCTCTCCTGTAAAGGGCGAAAAAGCGGGAAAAAACGTGGTCGTGGCGGTTTCGGTCTTTTCACGCAATGTGACCGAATGGAAACTGGCCGAGCATCTTTATCAGACGCTTGCGGAAAAATCGCCCATCGGCCTTTTTATCGTTCAGGATCAGCGCTTTGTGTGGTTCAATCGCCGGTTTCAGTCCAATACCGGCTATACCGCCAAAGATATCCTGGGCGCCGACTCGCTTTTCATGGTTCACCGCGACGACAGGGAACACGTCAGGCAGAGCGCACGGGCCATGATGCGCGGCGAATCCGTCGCGCCTTATGAATACCGCGTGGTCACGAAACAGGGCGACATCCTGTGGTACGTGGGAACCGTGACCCCCTTTGAATACAAATTTCGAAGAGCCACGCTGGGCTCCCAGATGGACATTTCCCTTCAGAAGCGCGCGGAAGACGCTCTCAAACAAAGCGAAGAGCGCTCGCGATCGATTGTGGACAATATCGCCGACGCCTATTACGAAGTCGATCTGCGGGGCAATCTCCTGATTTTCAACGACGCCTATCTCCAGTTGTTCGGCTACCGGCGCGCGGAAATGCTGGGGCTCAATTACAAGCGCTATGTGGATAAGAAACATGCGGAAATCGCCCGGCGCGCTTTCTCGCAGGTCTATAAAAAGGGCGCGCCGCTGAACAAGCTGGATTGGGAAATTCTCACCAAGGACGGCTTGACCAAGCAAGTGGAGTTATCCGTGACGCGGGTCAGCGACGCGCAGGGAAAACCGGCAGGATTCCGGGGCATTATCAGCGATGTCACCATGCGGCGCCAGCAGGAAGAAATCATGCGCCTCCATGCATTTCACGATCCGCTCACGGGGCTGGCCAACCGCATCCTGTTTTATGACCGCCTGAACATGGCCATCAAACGGGCCGCACGTTCACACAAACTGGTCGGCGTTTTGATGATCGACCTGGATTATTTTAAAAATGTCAATGACCAGTGGGGACATGCGGCAGGCGACCTGCTTTTGCAGGAAGTGGCCGAAAGGCTTTTGAGTATTGTCCGCGACACGGACACGGTCGCGCGTCCGGGCGGCGATGAGTTTTGCGTTGCCCTGCCGTCTTTGAATTCGCAGGCCGACATTGTCCGGATTTGCGAGAAAATTATCGAAATCTTCCAGCGCCCCTTCCATCTCGACACACAAGACACCACCATCACCGCCAGTGTGGGTGCGGCGCTTTATCCCGCCCATGGATCCGATTTCGACACGCTGTATCAAAAAGCGGACAAGGCGATGTATCTTGCCAAAAATATGGGGCGGGCGCGGTATTGCTTTTACGAAGAACCCACCGCCAGAAAAAAGAAAGGAAGGCCATCATGACGATTGTGGTTTTAAACGGCAGCCCCAAGGGCGATCTGAGCGTCACACTTCAGTATGTCCGGTATGCGGCGCGCAAATTCCCGGATGCCACCTTTGAAATTCATCACGTCGCCCAGCATATCCGCAAACTCGAAAAGGATCCGGCGGCCCTGGCGGACCTCCTTGAGACCGTCAAACGGGCCGATCTGGTGCTGTGGTCATTTCCTTTATATTTTCTGCTGGTTTGCGCGCAATACAAACGGTTTATCGAATTGATTTTTGAAAGGGGGCATCAGGCGGCCTTTGCGGGAAAATACACCGCGTCGCTTTCGACCTCGATCCACTTTTTTGATCATACGGCCCACAATTACATCCACGGCCTCTGCGACGATCTGGGCATGAACTATCTGGGCGCCTACTCGCCGGCCATGTATGACCTGATGAAAAAACCGGAACGCGCGCGCTGGTTGTCCTTTGTCCGCCAGACGCTCGATGCCGTCTCCCGGCAAAAGCCTTATGCCCCGGTTTATCCCCCCCTGATCCGACAGGACTTTATCTACCGGCCACAAGCCGCAGAGGCGAAGGCGGATCCCGCAGGAAAAAGCGTCCTGATCCTGAAGGACGGCCAGGAACCCTCGGGCAATATCAACGCGATGACGGAAACGCTGGCCGCAAATTTTCGCGGGCCGGTTGACCTCGTCAATCTGATGGACATCGACATTCAGGGCGGCTGCCTGGGCTGCTGCCATTGCGGCCTGAACAACACCTGCCGGTATTCGGGTAAAGACGGCTATATCGATTTTTTCAATGAAAAGGTCAAAAAGGCGGATATCATCGTTTTTGCCGGCGCCGTGTTCGACCGGTACCTCTCGTCGAGATGGAAACTGTATTTCGACCGCTCCTTCTTCAATACGCACATGCCCACGCTCACCGGCAAGCAGATTGCCTTCCTGGTTTCCGGCCCGCTGGGGCAGCTTCCCAATTTACGAGAAATATTCATGGCCTACGGTGAATTCCAGGAGTCTAACCTCGCCGGCATCGTCACGGATGAATCGGGCGATTCCAACCAGATCGACGCGCTTTTGTCGGAGCTGGCTTCTTCGCTGGTGTCTCCCGAGGCACAGGGCTACGCCCCGCCCATGACTTTTCTGGGGATTGCCGGCCGCAAAATTTTTCGAGATGAAGTTTACGGCATGCTGCGATTTGTATTTCAGTCGGATCATCGCTATTACAAGAAACACGGATTATACAATTTTCCGCAGAGTGACTTCAAGGCGCGTCGCATGAATGCTTTGATGGTTCCTCTTCTGAGACTGCCCCCCGTGCGAAAGAAATTTTTAAAGATTCTTCCGGAGCAGATGGTTAAACCATTAAAATACATAGCAGAAAACCGATAAGCCCATTTTCGCAAACCGGCCCGTTCCAGAAAAAACCAAGGACCCGCGGGCAGACCGGAAATGCGCGAGGGAAGAAGGATTTCCGCGCTCCACGCTTAAATCATTTCGATGGATGTTTCACCTTTGTCCCATTATGTCCCAATGCGAAACAGATATGTCCGAGTAAATAAATCTACAATCAAGCGAGGAGCATCAACCCCTTTGGAATCGGCGATGGTGCAATGCAGCAATCAATGGTATGTGTCTTGCAGTAAAGCACAAAAAAAATTGGAGGATAGATTAATGACGAACCGTATGGGATTTTGGAGACTTTTACTTGTAGCCGCGCTGATTTGCGCCACCTGGGCAACCTCAGCGTTTGCCGCCGCGGATGAGCATCTTTTCTTCAATGCCGCCCTGCGGAACACAGGCAGTGTGAAAATTCATGCAAATGTTTACAATAACCCGGGTGCCATGCGAGGCGGCGCCACCGTTTTAGCCGTGCATGGCCTGACGGAAGTCGGATCGATGTACGAACCGCTGGCCAGAGCGATCTTTGCCGATCCGATTTTAAAATACAGAGTCAAACGCGTTATCGCCATCGATCTTCCGGGCCATGGCCAAAGCGGCTTGCCCACCCTGCCGACGCCGACCAAGTTCGGCGATCTGGCCATTGAAGACAATGCCGGCGTCGTCATTCAGGCCATTGCCTATCTGCGCTCCGTCCGCAAAGGCCCCTCCGTCGTCATGGGTCACAGCATGGGAGGCATTGCCGTTCAGACCGCGCAGGAAATCCTTCTTTCAAAACGTTCAAGCCTTGCCAGATACGGCGTCAACCGGGCAATCCTGATCGCGTCCGTGCCGGCGCGCGGAACCACCTGGACACGTTATCCCAGCGCGCCCATTGATCCGTCCTACGTGATGACCAGTGAAGAACTCGGAACCTATTTGCAGTTGCCGGCCGCGATTTGCGGCATGAGCGGCGGATTTACCACTCTGGCGGGAACGCCGGTGGCCTCCGCGCCGGATTTCACCACCTGCGCGATCAATGCCTGGATGGGCATTGAACCCATTGCGGCGCTCACCCAGCTGGGCGGCGAATACTGCATGCCCACCGCTGACGGCGCCACCAGCGCCGGCGTGTGCCGTCCCTTCGTCCGCGCCAACGCGTTCACCCGCCGCAACGGCACCAAGCTGACGGTTCTGGGCTTCAGCCAGGATGTCCTGACGCCGATTGTGGACCAGGGAACGCTCTATACTTACTTAACGGGCACTTCCAGCAGCAGCAGAATGAGCGGTTATCGCCCGGTGGTCGCAGACGATGCGGTTCACTCCATGTTTGTTTCGAATCCCGCAGGCATGATCAGCGCGATCCGGTCAGGCATTCAATAACCGATAGACCATCCATCCACAAAAAGGCATGGCGCCGGCAATCCGGCCCATGCCTTTTTTAACAAATAAAAATATATTGCGTATTGCTTCAAGACATGTCAGAAACTCCATCATGACGGACAACAAGACATTTTATGGTTTTTCAGCCGACCCTTTTGGGCCGGACCCGGATGCGCAATTTTTCTTCTCTTCTGAAACGCACGGGGAAGCGCTGGCCACGCTGCAATACGGCATCAGCTACCGTAAAGGCTTTATCCTGCTTCTGGGCGAAGCGGGTGTGGGCAAAACCGCGCTGATGCAATACCTTCAAGAAACACCGCCCCTGAAAACCCGCGTGATTTATTTTTCCAACAGCCGCCTTCCCTTTCCTGAAATGCTTCGGGAAATCCTGAGGCAACTGGACATTCCCATCGAAACAGAAACCAAAGGCACGATGATTCACAGCCTTTACCATTATCTGATCGCAATCGCCAAGCTCGATGAAAACGTGGCGATTGTCGTGGATTCAGCCGAAGAGATCCAACTGGAGTTGCTCGAGGAAATCCGGCTTTTGGCCAATTTGGAAACAGGAACCACGAAATTGCTCCAGATCGTCCTCGTCGGGCGTCCCGAGCTCAAACGCAAAATTAGTTCCAACCGAGTCCGGCAACTCAAACAGCGCATCTCGGTGCGCGGCCGCCTCACCGCCATGACCCTGGACGAATCAAAGCGATACATCAAACATCGCCTGAAAATCGCCGGGAATTCATCCGCCCGCACCTTTACCGATGAGGCCCTGTCTTTAATCGCGTCATCGAGCAAAGGCAACCCTCTGAAGATCAACACCCTGTGCAGCAATGCTCTGTCCGTGGGATGCCGTCTTTCGGAAAAACAGATTTCCGCCGCCACGATCAACAAGGTCCGGCGGTTCAAAAACATTCTACCGCCGGAAAAAGCCGGGCGCATCGCCACCTCTGTAACGGCTCGCCTGCCGCGTAAAATGCTGACGGCCCTCGTGCTGGTGGTGTTTCTGGCCGCAGCTGTCTGGGGGGGTAAAACACTTTTGCCGCCCCTCTTGATGACACGACAGACGCCGCAGACGGTCACATTGCTCGTCGAACCCTTAACTGAAAACCCCGCCGATACGAAAGACGCCGCCGTGCCGGCAGAAAATGCCGCCCCTCAGGCTCCCGCCACCGCGCCTGAGCTTAAAACGTCCCCGGCCGCCCCTGCGTCTGAAGCGCCGCAGCTGGAGATCCGTTTGCCGGAGATCCGTTTGCCGGAGATTCGCATTCGGGAGACAGTTCGAGCCGTCAAAGGCACAAACCTGTCATCCCTGGCTTTACGCTATTACAGATTTACGGATAAAACCTTGATCGATCATATCCTTAAAACCAATCCGGACATCACAAATCCCCATTTGATCCAGATAGGCCAGAACATTCGGATTCCCGAAGTGACCGAGCCGCTGCTGGTCATCCAATCGCCGAAAGGGCGCTATTTCGTGCATCTGAGAACCTTTGACAATCAAGTCTATGCTCAACGCTTTCAGAAATTTGCCGCGTCATGGGCGGAAAATGCAGTGACTGTTCCCCACAAGATATCGTCTGGCGAAACATGGCATCGCGTGATGGCGGGGCCTTACTCCGATGCGCAAGCGACGCTTATGGCCATTGAAAAAATGAAACGGCAGGGGTTGACCCTTGTGCCATCGCGGGAAGAGCGCCAGTGGACAAGAAGATCGCCCTGACGGCCTTCAATGGCGCCGACCGGTCGCCCAGGCCTGACATCAGCCCGTCTTGAAAAGGACTGGACGGATTTCTTACTTGAGCAGGCGCGCACACATCGACTTTAAGGCGCTGTCGGCGTAATCATTCTGAAAGCCGAAACGAAAGCTGATCTGATCGCCATTGGCCACAAATGACCCTCCGAATTTCCAAACAATTTGATTTTGCATGCTCACCTCATGTCGTGTCAAAACGCACAAAAAGCAATCCTTTGGATGTCAATCAAATTCATCTATTATGCCCTCCCCTACCCGCGTCTTTTGGGGAAAGGTATTGACTTTTGAAGTCTTTATCTCTAAATTCGTTCAAAAAGGATGTAAACCATATGCCAATTTACGAATATCAGTGCGACAAGTGCAAGAAACAATTTGAAGTGGTGACGCTCAGCCTGCGTGAAGAACCAAAACCTGTGTGCCCGAAATGCAAATCGAAAAAAGCCCATAAACTGATTTCTCAAGTAGGAAAGGGCAAATATGCAGCACTTCTGTCCGGGTCCTCAAGCTCAGCCCCATCGTCCTCGTCCAGCTCCGGCTGTGCGTCTTGTACGTCAGGCAACTGTTCATCCTGCGGACATTAGTTTTTAACATGAAAATATGCAGGGTTTGCTGATCAACCGAATAGACCTGAAAAAGCCCGGAAGATGACTCTTCCGGGCTTTGGTTTTTATATGTAGGGAACGGTCGCGACCGTTCCCTACGATTGGTAATGATTAAATCGTTAGCTTACGCAGAATGTCCGTGAGCATCATCTTTCTTCTCTTCGCCCCAGGCCACCAGCTTGCCTTCATGCTCCATCTCTTTGACCCACTTCGGATGCAGCATGGTGAGAACTTTCTTGTCCATCCAGCCACTGAGCATCGCCTGAACGGAACCGGGGTTCCCGATGGTGCCCAAATACAGGTGGACGAAGAAGAAGGCGAAGATCGCCACAAAACCCAACGCATGCAGCGGGTACATCCAGCGAACCAGGCCCGTCGGCAGAGCTGTCGGGAACCACATGATGAGTCCCGTCAGAATCATGATGACGCCGAAGCCCGCCACGACCAGAAAAAACGCCTTCTGGCCGGGGTTGTATTTGCCGGTCTCGGGCACGTTATCCACATGCCACAGGTAACCGCCTGCGGCTTTGATCCAGTCCACATCTTCCGGGAACACAAACACGCCCGCTTCTTTCCACCACATCCGGATGGCCAGAATCAGTGAAATGGCAAAGATCAATCCGGTAAAGTTGTGAACCAGTTTCAAATTCTTCAATCCGCCAAACAGATAGCCGATGAAGTTAAACGACTGGAACATCATCCCCAGCCCTGTCAGGCACAGAAGCAAACAGGAGATGGCCATCGTCCAGTGGATGATTCGCTCATAGCTGTCGGTGACCTGTACGTATCCCTTTTTCATATGATTATTCTCCTCCCTTCGATTCCTGACCATCGTCATGCGGCGTCTTGGGCCCATGCGTGATGTAGTGCAAAAACGCTCCGGCCATCACACCGCCTGCGGCCAAAAGGCTCAGCGGTTTGAGCCAGCCCTTCCACAGGGTGACGGAAAGTGGCACGCTCGGGTCTTTGTGGATGTCGGCATAGACTTCCGGTTTTTCCTTGAGCACGTACATAAAATGCGTGCCTTTGACGTATTTGTCGCCATAGGTGGTCGCTTCTCCACCCAATTGTTCAGCGCGTTTGGCCGCGACTTGCAGCATTTTGTCCTTCACGCCCCACGATAAGGCGCCTGTGGGACAGGCCTTCACGCAGGCCGGTTCCATATTGTTGGTAATCCGGCTTTCGCACATGTCGCATTTATAAACTTTGTCCGTCCTGGAATCGTATTTCGGAATCTCAAACGGGCAGGCGGCCACACACTCTTTGCAGCCGATGCATTTGTCATGGTCGAGGCCCACGGTACCGGTGGCCTTGTTGTAATGCAGGGCGCCGCTGGGGCAAACGGTAACGCAGGCGGCTTCGGTGCAGTGCATGCAGGCTTCCTTGCGGAAGAGCCATTTCACGTCCCCTTCCTTCGTGACATAGTCCTGGAAGTGAATGAGCATATAGGTGCTGGGGTTCAGCGCAGGCGGGTTTTGGTAAGTGCCCTGATTTTCCGTCTGCGTGGCTTTCAGCGCGTTCCACTGTTTGCAGGCGAGCTGGCAGCCGCGGCAGGCGGTGCATTTCGAATCGTCGTATAATTTAATTTTCTCGGTCATCTTACTTCACCCCCTTCTTCACAACGTTCGCCATGAAAGCCTTACTCTCGGGAATCATGGTGTTGGCGTCACCCACCGTTGGCGTCAGCAGGTTTGCTGAATCACCGTGCGTAAAAACCTCGGCTTTTTTGTCGCCGGGATTGTAGCTGCGGTCTTTTGTTGTGATCCAACCGAAATGCCAGGGAATGCCGATTTGATGAACCGTGTTGCCACCAATATTGAACGGTTTGAAGCGCGGTGTAACGATCGCTGAACATTCGACTTCACCGCGCGCCGTGCTGACGATACATCTGTCCCCGTTTTTAATTCCTTTATCCTTGGCCAGTTCTTCACCCATTTCAACAAACATGCCTGGCTGCATTTCGGCCAGCCACGGGCACCATCGGGTGAGCACCCCTGTCTGCCAGTGTTCACTGACACGATACGTCGAACAGACAAACGGGAAGCGCGGATCGCAACTTTCCACACCAGAGTATAGATCCATATCCGATCCGACACCTTTTTTGTCAAAACGTTTGATCGCCGGATTGTTCTTTTGGGGAGACAGCAGGTTCTTCTCCACCGGACACTCCAGCGGCTCGTAATGCTCAGGGAACGGGCCGTCCGCCAGACCGGGTCCGTAGAGACTTGCCACGCCGTCGGGCTTCATGATGAAAGGCGGGCGTCCCGAACCGGGATTACCAACGCCGTCAGGAACATCACCTGTCCATTTTTCGCCGTTCCATTTAATGACGGCCCGGGACGGATCCCAGGGATTACCGTTGGTATCAACAGAGGCGCCGTTGTAAATGATGCGGCGGTTAACCGGCCACGACCAGGCCCATTCAGGGTAGAGACCCAGGCCTGTCGCATCGGCCTGTCCGCGGCGCATGGGTAAAATGCCCTTGTCCGGCGTTACCGAACCGCAGTAAATCCAGCATCCCGATGAGGTGGAGCCGTCATCCTGCAGCCAGGCAAAGGTTGGCACCAGATCGCCTTTTTTGAACTCCTTGAATTCGCCCTTCTTGGTCGGATTTTCCACTTTTTTGTCTTCAAGGAAAAAGCCGTTGATTTCAGCAGCGACCTTGCGGGGTTCGTAATGAAAATGCTTGCCAGCCATCTTGCCATAGGGCCAGGTTAACTGCATAATGGCTTCCTTGTGCGGACCGCCCTTCTTTTCGTAGAGTTCCTTCACTTTGAGGAAAATTTCACTCATGATGTCGCCGTCCGGCAGCGCCTCACCCGGAGGATTGACGGCCTTGTAGCGCCACTGCTGAAGCCGTCCGCTGTTGGCGATGCTGCCTTCTTTTTCGATAGAGGCAGCGCAGGGCAGCATAAAGACTTCCGTCTTGATCTTGGTCGGATCCATGCCGGGACCGCGCCAGAACGAGCCTGTTTCGTTGTCAAACAAATTGACATTGACCATCCAGTCCACTTTAGTCATGGCTTGGCGGACTTTATTGGAATGAGCGCCGGAACAGGCTGGGTTCATGCCCCAGGCGAAGAAACCGGTAAACTTTCCCTTGTACATCTGATCGAAGAGCATCAGCCAGGAATAGTTGGCGCCGTCATCGATTTTCGGCATCAACTGATAAGCCTCTTCGATACTCACATTTTTACCATACATAGATGTGAGCAAACTGGCCGAATATTTCGGAAAGTTTTTCCACCAGTTGAGAGAATTGGTCTCTTTTGTTTTCGGCGTCTTTGCTTCATTGTATGCCGCAAGTGTCGGAAGCGATGCCGTAGGCGTACCCAGATAACCAGGCAGAATGTGGAACAAAAGCGCGTGATCGGTAGAACCCTGCACATTGGATTCCCCACGCATGGCCGCAACACCGCCACCAGCAACACCCATATTGCCCAGAAGCAACTGAATCATGGCCATGGTGCGAATGTTCTGCACGCCGACGGTATGCTGCGTCCAGCCCATCGCGTAGAGTTCAACGCCGGCGCGATCCGGTTTACCGGTGGACCCGTAGAGCTTATAAACTTCAACCAGTTTATCCTCCGGGGTGCCGGTAATCTTTGAAACGGTTTCCGTTGTGTAGCGAGAATAATGCTTTTTCAGAAGCTGGAAAACGCAATGCGGATCTCTGAGGCTCTTGTCTTTCAGGATCACGCCATCCGCGCCGGTTTGGTAAGACCAGGTGCTCTTGTCATACTTGCCGTCCGTCAGGCCGGAAAACACACCCTCATTCTGACCGGGCATCTTCAGGGCCGGATTGACGAGGAAGCTGGCATTGGTGTAATTGACGACATACTCTTCGAAATACAACTTGTTGTCGAGAATATATTTGATCATGCCGCCCAGGAAAGCGATATCCGTTCCCGAGCGAAGCGGAGCGTATAAATGCGCCTTGGCTGCCGACTGCGTGAAGCGGGGATCAACGCAGATAATCTTTGCGCCGCGCTTTTCAACAGCCTCCATAATCCATTTAAAGGAAACGGGATGATTGGAAGCGGGATTGCTTCCCATAATTAAAATCACATCACTGTTTTTAAAATCGACCCAGTGATTGGTCATTGCGCCACGTCCGAACGACTCTGCCAGAGCCGCTACAGTTGGACTGTGTCAGATACGGGCCTGATGTTCAATATAAACCAGACCCAACCCCCTTAAGAATTTTTGATACGTAAAGCATTCTTCCAGGTCCATGGCTGCAGAACCGACGGAAGCGATGCCTTCCGCACGGTTGACAACCTGGCCTTTGGCGTTGGTGCGCACAAAACTTGCGTCGCGGCTTTTTTTGACATTTTCCGCGATTTTCTCAAACGCCCAATCCCACTCGACTTCCTTCCATTCGGTGGCGAAAGGCGCGCGGTAAAGGGGCTTTCCCAGACGGTTTTCGTTGACGGCCATCTGGTAAATCGAACCACCCTTGCTGCAAAGAGAGCCCTTGTTGATGGGACTGTCCGGATCTCCCTCCGTGTTGATCACCTTCCCGTCACGCGCGGAAACAATAATACTGCATCCGACGGAACAATAAGGACAAATCGTGGTGGTTTCTTTGGCGTACCTGATCTTGAGTTCCTTTGCGTGGGCGGCCGCCGGTTTGAGGCTGATCCCCAAACCACTTACTGCCGCGACAGCTCCGGAAAGCTTCAAGAAACCTCTTCTGCTGACGTTCATGAATTCTTTCTCCTTTCCCCAGAATTTACTTATCTAATTGTCGAATCCTTCAGCCCTGTGTTTACGTGTTTCCCCATTATCGATTAAAAAAATCAAACCGATAAAACCCCTGGGACAAAGGACCGAACCTTCTAAATAAACACCCTCTCGCACCCCATGCGTATATATGCAACGCAGGAGGTTGTCAACGAAAAAAGCAAGTAAAATCATCATGTTATGTCATTATTGACATAACCATTAAAGCAAGTCAGATTCATATCATAGAGAAATTTTGCTTCTTCAGCCGGAAACTTTAAATGACCTACAGTCAAAAAAGTTGTGGCGCTGATTCGGGAACGCGACGGAAAACGTCTGCATGTCAAAAGCAAGCTCATGGGCGAGAGCCTCGTGGGAAAAACCTTCATGGACAGCCTGAAAGTGGCGCCGCAGGAGCGCCTGTTTCCCGATGTGAATATTCACCGCACAGACGTAGGCACGCTCATTGCCGCCGACCTCATCGGCGCAAGAAGCTGCATTTTCGTCAAAGATGAAAAGGGGCTCTGCACGGAGGATCCCAAAAATAATCCGAAAGCGTCGTTCATCCCTGAAATTCGCATCAAGGTTTTGCTCAAAAAAGACCTCGACGATCTCAATGTCGAGCGCCCCGCCTCGACATTTTGCAGGCAAGCGAGGTCATCGACAAAATTCAGATCGCCTGGAAAAAGCAACATCACGAAAGCGCTTGCGGGCAAACACGTGGGGACGGTGATTTACAAGTAGTGTGATTTTTAGGCAAGACCGGCGCTTAGGTCTGTAAGATCAGATTGACAAAGCGCAGGGAGGGCCGAAGCGCGGGCGTACCGCCACCTTCGGAAATAATATGCAAGACGCGGGCGGCATCGACCACCACCGCACCGCCCAGATGCGTAACGGGTGTCTCCTTGAAGATTTCCGGCACGAGCGGCGTGGAGGGCCCCACCAGCGCCACGATGCGCGGCGCTCCTAAAAGGCCCATCGTTTCTTCAAAGGTGTTATTGAGCAGCGTCGTGGCCGTGATGATGGCGACATCGCAATCGCCAAGCGCCTTGCGTTTGTCTTGGGGCGCCAGCAAATCCATGCGTTCCGGATTTTTTTCAATGATGGTCAGCGTCGCGCCGGTTTTGCGGATGCGGTCAACCAGCGGCGCGAAAAGCCCAACCATCGCAACGTTTTCACCCGGTTTCAAATCGAAATACGTCGTCGCCTCGCGGTCTTCCACCGGATTTCCGGGGCAACCGGAAAGGGCGTTGGCCACCGCCACGCCGATGGCGCGATGCAGGGCATTTTTGCCGCTGACCAGGTATTGCAGCAGTTCATCGGCGGATGAACCCGCAAAGGTTCCCGCCTCCTTCAAAACGGTGCAGCCACGCGGGGAGGAATCCGGCAGCACGGCCGCCAGTCCCGCCGCGCCGTTATCCAGTTTGACGCCCACGTAACTGAGTCCCACACGCAAATCGGCGATGCGCCGGTCTTTGGCGGACTTTTCCTGCGTTTCATAAAGTCGATTTAAAATTGTTCCCGTTTCAAGCATGACTTTTTTGTAGCGCTCCTATCTTGAATAAATTGCAAGAAAATATCCCACTCTAATAAACGCTGTCATTCCCGCGAAGGCGGAAATCCGGTTCTTATTATATTTCTGGATTCCGGATCAAGTCCGGAATGACAAAACAAGATTTTTAATTTCACAATTTCCATGGTATCAACGAATCGCTTTGATCTCTGAGTAAGGGCTATCCCCCTGGCAGCTTCGGCATTTATCGCCGTCGCGCGTGGGGTAGGCTTCGTTGCAAACAGGGCATACAGCCACCGGACCCATTTTTTTTCGGCGGACTTTCTCGGGCTCGACCTGAACTTTTTGAATACTGAGCAGGCCGTGTCCCGCTTCTTTGATTTGGCCAAAGAGCTTCTCTGAATCCTGATCCTGCTTCTTTTTCTTTTTCAGATACCAGTCGCGGACTTCCGGCCAGGCCTGAAGCTTGTCCATATCCAGATACACACGGACGCCTTTGCCTCTGTACTTCTCATAGAGCGTCACGGCAAATTTTCCAAACGGCACAACAGAGAGCCAGCCGTTGCCGATCGTGCAGGGCGTGAGAATCTGGACAGCATCGGGCAGACAAACCGGCGTTTCACAAATGGCATCGAAAAATTCTCCCTCAGGCAAATTTTTCATCGCCAGGTCCACCATAAAGCCGCCGATGAGCAGTCCCGGCGCAAGCGTGCCGTGAAAGGATTTGACCAGGTGGAGAAACTCTTCGTAAGAATAGGTGCAGATGTTCATGAATATTTTACTCCTTGTATCGGTAAGGAACGGTTTAAAACCGTTCCCTACATTTTTAATACATCAGCGCCAGTCGAGGTTCACGCGCGCCTTTGGTCGGCGTGCCTTCGCCGGGTTCGCGCGAAATAGTGCGTTGCATCCAGCCCCGGTCGATTTTTCCATCCACCACCGGCAGGATTTCATCCGCCAGAAACAGGGCTTCGTTAATATCATGCGTCACGTAGATCACGGGGCACGCGAGTTTGCCTTTCAGGCTTTTGAACTCTTCGCGCAAGCCCCGGCGCGTCACAACATCCAGCGCAGAAAACGGCTCATCCAGCAAGAGCAGCCGCGGATGCCTCGCCAGCGCCTGGCACAGTGCGCAGCGCTGTCGCTCGCCGCCGGAAACCTGATGGGGTTTGCGTTTTTTTAAATGATCAATTTTAAAAAGCGACATCAGGTCTTTCACTTCCGCCTTATCGCGGGCGGCAAAGGCCGCGTTGTCGAATAAATTAAGATGCGGAAAAAGATGATAGTCCTGAAACACATAGCCCAGGCAGCGCGCCTGCGGTTTTACATTGACCCGTTTTTGCGAATCAAACCAGACGTCCTCGCCGAAAGCGATTCGGCCAGCGTCCGGCGCGTCGAGGCCCGCAAGCATCCGGATGATCGTAGTTTTGCCGCCGCCGGAGGGGCCGATCATCACCAGCATCTTTCCCGTCGCGCAGGAAAATTCCACGTCCACATCAAAGAAGTTCAGCTGCCGGGTTAACGTTGCGACGATCTTCATGCTCGCCCGCCTGAATTGAGTTTGTTAATCGTTAACAGAAAGACATAACTGATGGGGATAAAGCACAGCGCAATCAAACCTGCGGCACGGTAATCCATCATTTCAACTGCCTCGTAAATGGCGATGGACGCCACCTTCGTCTCACCGGGTATGCTTCCGCCGACCATCAGCAAAACGCCGAACGCGCCGATGGAATGCAGAAAAACCAGGATGGCCGCAGCCGCAATGCCCGCAAACGAATTGGGCAGGATGACACGGAAAAACGTCGATGTCTTGGAAAGCCCCAGAACATAGGCCGCCTCCAGAAGACGCCGGTCGATTTTGGCAAAGGCCGCTTTCATCGGCTGGACGGCAAACGGAATCGAATAGACCACCGACGCGATAACGATGCCCAGAAAGGTAAACAACAAGGAGCCGCCGGTGAGCGTCTCCCAGATTCGGCCTAACCAACCTTTCGGCCCCATGATCATAATCAGGTAAAAGCCGATGACGGTGGGCGGCAGCGCCATCGGCAGATAAAGCAGCGCTTCGAAAAATGATTTCCCGGGGAACCGGGCATACGTCATAAAATAGGCCACCGGCGCGGCGATGACCATCAGAACCATGGTTGTCACCAAAGCCAGTTTCAGCGTGACGTAGAGCGCGAGATAATCCACTTATCGATACCCGTGTTTTTTTCGAATGTCCCTGGCGGAATCACAAAGGAGATAGGTCATAAAAAGTTCAGCCAAAACTGCATTTTTCGTTCTTTTCAGGATACAACCGGCCTGGACGATGTCCGGCGCTTCCGGAAGAACATAAAAGCAGCCTTTTTTCCCCGGTTCGCTGGATGCGGCCGAAAGCGCGCAGAATCCCGCGTCCACCGCCTGCGTGCTTGCGTATTGAAAGGATTGTGCGACCGTTTGCGCCGTAGCAAAACGATTCTGCAGCGCCTCCCAAAGGCCCGCTTTTTCCAGCGCCGTTTTTGCCGCAGCGCCATAGGGCGCGGTCTTCGGATTGGCGATGGCAATCTTTTTGATCTTATCGTTTTTCAGCGCCTCCTGCCAGGTTGGCGCTGAGCAGATATGCTTATCGGCCGACCAAAGAATCGCCTGGCCGCGTGCGTAAATAAACGACCCTTCCGTGAGCCCTTCTTTTTGCAGTAGATCGGGACGTTCAACATCGGCGGATAGAAAGAAATCATAGGGCGCGCCGTTTTGAATTTGGGTATAGAGATTGCCGGTGGAAGAAAACGTTGCCTCAACTTTGACGCCCGACTTTTCTTCAAAATCAGCAGCCATGTCCTTAAAGGCTGAAATAAAGTTGGCGGCCACAGCCACGGAAAGTTTATCCTCAGCCATTACTGAAAAAGGGCTGAGCAACATCAAAATCAACAGGAGCATGGTGATTGAATAATATTTCCGCATCTTGATTTCCTTTCCTGACCCGGCAGGCACGCGCACTTGTTGTAAATTCGCTTTATGCTTTTTTTAACATATTGCCATTTTATACAGATTTATTTTTCTCCTGTCAATGCGCGCCGACAGGCCCAGCGGCAATGACGTTGTTGCCCGTATATTTTTCATAACATAAGCCGGGTGGTTCTTATGTCAATCATGACATAGATGTCAAGATATTTCTGCCTGCGGCTTCACTCATTTCCCGAACCTCCCTGTTCATGAACCCTTAGCTTGCCTGCGTGATGTAGCAGAAGTGGTTTAACTTAAGCAGTTGCGCGATACCGGCGATAGTCACGCCATAAAAATACGTATCCCGACCGGCGGAAATAATATCATCGATCGTTCCATTGACGACCGTGCTGCCGGTGGCAAAAATGACGTCGGCCCATTGGGCGTTTTCGGAAAAGCGATCCGGCCCATCCACGCATACGCCGTATTTCGACACGCCGATGTTATCCGGGTTGAGATCGCAGACACGCACCTGCCTTTGCGCCGCCAGACTTTCCAGAAGGCGCGGCTGCAAACCGACCAGCAGCGCCTTGTCCGCTTGCTGTGGAAGGGCGCGCAGATAGTCTGAAAAAAAGTCTCCACAGCGCGTCAGGTCATCGTTCTTGCAGTGCAGGGCCTGGGGCATCTCGCCAAGTCCCGCCAGAATTGCGTTTAACGAGGAAACAAAAATCGCCCGCCTGGCGTTTGTATCGAGCCGGAGAGAAAGAATGTCCCGGACGGATCCGGTATAGTTGAAGTAGGCATCGGAGAAGGCCTGGCCTTTCTTCCCCATGAATTCCGCTTCGATGAGCCTCTCTTTTCCCAACTGGATGGGATAATCGTCATGCAGCGGATTGCCAATAGCTTCTTCGGGAGTGAGCGTTTTACAGGTGATGTTTATTTCCTGGTCGTCAATGTGTCGCGCCGCCGTCAGCGCTTGCAGTTTCGTTTTGGCCTGTTCAAGAATCATTTATTCTGTAGAACCTCCTTGTAACCGTATTTTCTTTTAATGTCCCGCGCAGCCGGAGAAGACAGATAAGCGGCAAAACGCTGTGTCAATTCCCGGTTCCTCGCGCCGGTTAAAACACAGGCCGAATGAATGACCGCCGGGGCTTCTTTCAGCGGGTAATAGCAGCCCCTGCGCCCGTTGTCCGAAGAGGCCTGACCCATATTGCAAAACCCGGCATCGACCGCACCCATGGTGGCATACTGAAACACTTGGGCCAGATCCTGCGGCGTGACCAGTTTAGGTTCAATACCTTCCCATAGCCCCGCTTCCATAAGCGCCTTTTTAGCGCTTGCCCCGTAAACAGCAACATTGGGATTGGCCAGAGCGATCTTTTTGATCTTCTTTTGCCTAAGCGCATCACGCCAGTTGGCCGCCTGGCAAAAATCTTTTTGGGACGACCACAGGACCACCTCGCCGGTTGCAAAAACAAAAGGCTTCGCGCACAGCGCCTTTCCATACAGCAGATCCGGCCGCTCTTCATCTGCGCAGATAAATATATCGTAGGGCGCCCCGTTAAGGATCTGGGCATAAAACTTGCCCGCCGATGAAAACGTCGCCTCGATGGCAATACCGGTCTCCCGCTCAAACGCTGAGGCCATTTCCTGAAAAGGCGTTATCAGACCGGCCACAACCGCCGCCCGAATTTTTTCCTGCGCCAAAACGGCGCCGGGCGTTCCCATGAGAACCACAACGCAAATCATGACAACAAGACCACTGGCCCTTCGTAAACATTTCATGTAAAAAGCACCCCTATTTTGATTTTTTTTCAGAGACGTCCATATACTTCTGAAAGTCGTGATTGGCCTTTTTAAGCAGTTGATCGATTTCTTTTTCAAGCGCTTCAAAACGGTTGATAATATCGCGGGCCTGTTGCGTTAACATCATGCGCGTGTTTTTTTCGTTTTCCACCAGCTTGAGGCCCAATCGCTCTTCGGAGGCCCGAATGCGTCCCCAGGCCGCACGGTAGGACATCCCCAGCGCCAGCGTCGCCGCATTGAGACTGCGCTCTTTATCAATCGCCTTTAAAATATCGTCTCTGCCTCTGCCGAAGAGCACCTTGCCATCTTTTTCTACCCATATTTTATATTTGATTTCCATTTGAATTTACCGTGCCGCGGAATTTCGATAAATTTTTCATCAATAGCAAGCGTTCAGATCCGATGAAACCATCCATCGATTTTTTAATATGCCATATTTAACATAAACTGCTCCTAACAGAAGCCTAACGCGGCTGTCAATGAAATCATGTGAAATTCTGTTTTCCGTTATTTGGAACCAAGGTGGCCAGGGTCGCATTTGTCAGGCCCATTTTTTTAATTTCCGCGTAAACCTGATCAGGCGAAAAGGGGCGCTGGCTCGGCATATTGGGTTGCTTCTGGTTCATGCTCAAAAGGCGGTCGAAAAAAACTTTGCCGGATAGCACCAGGTTCCGTTGGAGCTGCCACTCCACGATGCAGCCCGCGCCTTGACTTCGCATGGAAAAAACGAATCGGCAAAATAATCGATTGACAGGTTCGCATCCAATTCTAAAAAGCCGGTGACACTCTTTTGATGGGTTTAGCAAGGGGTATTTTGAATGAAGATTTTACGGGTTCGCGGGCCGTCGAATTCGCAAAAAAAGAGGGATTGCCACGTGCCCAGAACCAGTCGGCCGTTTTCGATGATGACCGTTTCAGAGGCGCCGAAAAGCGAAGATTTAACGTGGGCGGCGGAGTTGCCTTCGGCATGCCGGTAGCCCGCCTCAAAGGGCACGGCCCGCTCCAGCGCCGCCAGAATATCGCGCGGCACGTCCGGATCGGCGTTTTCGTTGATCGTGATCGCGGCGGTCGTATGGGGTGTATATACGAGGCACAGGCCGTTTTCGATTTCCTCTTCGCGGATCACCCTTCGCACATCGGCAGTGATGTCGATCATCTGGCAGCGGGCGGATGTCTGAATAGATATTTCTTTCATGGTTTTTTGTCCGTCTCTTTTATTCTTTCGGAAACGGCCGCACACACATCGCTGATCATATCGTGTGACAGCGTCTGCATGGCCAGGCTTGCGGCCAATGCGTAGCCGTGGGGCGTCGCTTCAGTCAGAGGCTCTTCCCGGGTATATTTTTTCTGATACATCATTTTCCGGCCAAATTCTTTTTGCTCAACATCTTGAAGCGATACCGTCAGGCTGATGACGGCCGTTTTATTGTTTTTCTCCATTTTGAGGTAGAATTCCTTTACGCCGCCAGTGATCCGGAATCGCCCATCATCGGTTTCATACCGGGAAAACACGGCCCCGAAAAGCCCGCTTGCGCGCAGATCGGAAAGAAGCGCATCGGTAATCATATCCGCGGGATTGACGGCCCAGCGGTTATAGTTGAAGGAATCGAGCCGGTAGGCGTCGTCGCGAAAAATCATCTGGCTTGAATTGTAGGCGGCGGCCAGAGAAAACCGGTCAAGCTTGACTGATACGGGAAGGGAATCGGCCTTTTCCCATGAAGGTGATGCGTACGACAGAAGATAACGCTCGGCATAATGTTGCGGCTTTGACCCACTCGCGCCCAGCATGCAGCCGGTCATCAGAAGCGTTATGAGCAGCATCAATGCCCGCCGCGTCGCGTATTGGTTAAAAAATAAGTTCATGGGCGTTCTCCGTTTCCTTTATTCCATGGGTTTTCGAGGCGGCGCCGGTTTTGAAAAAAGAAGCTCCGACGGATCGTTTTTCAAACCGTCAGACAGGACTTTCAGATTTTCCGACGTGATGCGCAGATTCTCCGAGGTATCCTGAAGCCCGGTGGTGATAACCCGTGTCTTTTTTTCCACATCGTCAATCAGTGCGTCGGCCCGCTGAGATTTTTCCTTCAAATTCAACGATTCGATTTCGGCTCTGGCCTGCCCCACAAGGCCCCGCGCCTCCGTGAGAATACTCATGGTTTCATCGAGCACCTGCGTCAGCCTGCCCTGCGAAACCGATGCGTTGATTTTGGTGATAGCTTCATCAAGGCCCGCCGAGCTAGATTCGAGATTCGTCACAATATTGTGGAGTTTCTTGCTTTGCATAAAGACTTCGATGGCGCGCGAGGTTTCAATAAGCTGATTGGAGATGCCTTTAAAATCAATTCCCCGAATATTTTGCATGATGACGCCCGTATCGGTCAGAATGCGGGTGATGTCTGACGGACGCGACGGAATGACCGGATAGTCCGATTGGAAGGTGAGCTTGGGCGACCGGGCCCGTTCGCCTTCCTCAAGACGGTCCAGCTCAATGAATACAATACCGGTAATGCCCGCCGACTTGAGCGAGGCGATGGTTTGTTTCTCCAGATCACCTTCCAGATCGATTTTCATGAGCACTTCAATCAGGCGGTAATCCGGGGCCACATCGATGTGCTGGACCTTCCCGATTTCCACACCCCGATATTTGATAGCTGAATCCACCTGCAGGCCCTGCACGGATTCATCAAAATAAACCGCATAGACCGACCCCTTCATCAAAATGCGCGCCGCGCCGATCCAGATGATAATACCCGCGCAAATCAGGAATCCTGAAATGACGAAAAGACCGATCATGAACTTTGAGCTTCTAGCTGACATAGTCCCTCTGCTTTTCGGCTGCATCCGGCAGCTCGCGCCAAAAGAAACTTCTCACCCGCGGATCCGTCGTCTGCGCTTTGAGCTCCGACGGCGTCCCTTCGGCAATGATCCCGCGAGCGCTTTTGTCCAACATTATCACCCGATGGGCTATCTTGTAAATAGATTCCAGCTCGTGTGTGACAATAAACATCGTGGTTCCCAGCGCTTCGTTGGTTTTGATAATGAGCTGATCGAGCTCCACGGCGGTCACCGGGTCAAGTCCCGCGGAGAGCTCATCAAAAAAAAGCACTTTCGGGTCAAGCGCCATGGCGCGCGCGATGCCCGCCCGTTTTTTCATGCCGCCGGAGAGCTCGGACGGAGAATGATTTTCGTAGCCTTCCAGATTGACCATCCCCAGTTTCATCCGGACAATCGCGTTGATGGACGCGGTATCCAGCGACGTGTATTCCGTCAGCGGCAGCGCAATATTCTCGCGGATGGTCATTGAGCTGAAAAGCGCGCCGGACTGAAACAGCACGCCGATATTCTGCCGGTAATGGTGCAAGTCCTTGTCGGAGGCCCCGATCATATCGATCCCCTCATAGAACACCTGCCCTTCGGCAGGCTTTTGCAGACCGATCAGAATCTTTAAAAGCGTCGATTTGCCGCAGCCGCTCCCCCCGACAATCACGAGAATTTCGCCCTTGAAAATTTCGAAGTTGACGTTTTCAAAAACAACATTCTGGCCGAAGCGGGCGGCAAGGTTTTTGACGACAAGAACCGGTTTTCGAGACGGAGCATCCACAACGTTTCCCTTTAAGATTGTTTCATATAATACAGCATAATGGCAAAAATGGAATCGATGACGACGATAAAGAATATGGCCGTAACCACGGCGGAGGTCGTGTATTTACCCACGTCCTGAGCGCCTGAGCGCACCTGGAACCCTCGTTGACAGCCGATGGCGGCAATGACTGAAGCAAAAACCGCCGCCTTGATCATACTGGTCACGATATCAAAGACCTTAATGGCATTGATGGACTGCGTGATATAGGTTTTCACGGTCAGATCGAGGCTGGTCACCCCAATGAGCATGCCGCCCAGAATGCCGAAAACATCCGCGTAAATCGTCAGAATCGGCACGACAATCACCATGGCCAAAAGCTTGGGTATAGCCAGAAACCGAATCGGGTCAAACCCCATCGTCTGCAACGCATCGACTTCTTCATTGACCATCATCGTGCCGATTTCCGCCGCGAAAGCCGAACCGGATCGCCCCGCCACTAAAATGGCTGTCATGATCGGTCCGAGCTCCTTGACCATGCCGAAGGCCACCAGTGTCGGAACATAAATATTGGCCCCCAGCTGCTTAAACTGCAGAAAGGACATAAACGCGATAATCAAACCGATCAGAAGGCCGATCAGGGCGACAATGGGCAGACCATCGACGCCTGCCCGTTGAACATAAAAAAGGACGTCGCGGCCGCGAAGAGACCGGGGATGCCGGATCGTGTAAAGGATACCCTCGGTCAACTCCCCGACAAAACTGATAAAATCGACGAAATCCCGCCAGATGATGATCGAGGCCTTACCCACCTTCTGAACCAGGTTGTCATGATAGGCGATGGGCTTAAAGGGGGGCTTGGCAAGCGCATCTTCGGAAATGACGCCGAAAATGCTTGAAACCTCGTCATTGAGATGGATCAGATGGCACGGTACCGAATGTTTGGCAGCTTCCTGCTGGATGTGAACAAACGAAAGGGCCGCGGCGCTGTCGAGGTAACAGACGTCGGAAAAATCCAGCGTGAGCGATGAAATCTTTGGCCAGTCGAGCTCTCGCCGGATATCCGCCATAAAATTCACAACATTATTCAACGCGAACGAACCGGACAGATGCACGCCAAGCCCGGCGGCTTCGCGTTCAACCGAGATCGAATACATGGGTGGACACTCTTTGGGTGTTGGCGTCGTCATTACTCTCCTATGTCGGCTAAACGCACAAAAATATTAAGAGGATAATCTGAATTTGACAGGTATTTAATCCGCCCGCCGAAGGCTTGTCAACAAAAAACCCCTGAAAACCAAGGAAAGCGGTCTGGGTCTCCTTTTTTACATTTCGTTCAATCCCTTAAACATTTTATTGAAAACGAAGGTGCATTTGAGATTATTTTGCACAGTCCGCCACCTGAAATTATCTGACAATAATTCATTATATCAATTACTTATAATTATTTCACAAATTCTCCCCCCTTTTGGCACGCATTTTTCATTAGTACAAAGGCAAGTAAAACAAAAAACCTTTAAGGAGGTAACAGATCATGAAAAAGACATTAGGAACCCTCGCAACGGCAGCGGCAATCGTTTTATTGACGGCAACGTTTGGATTTGCGGAATACGCGGCAGCGGGAACAGCGAATTTCCCGTATTTTCAACTGGGATGCTTAATCGTGGGCGGATTCATCCTGGTGAGCCTGAAGAGAAAATATAACAAGATGTACACAGCGGAAGTTGTTGGCGCCTTTGCCCTTTACACGCTGTTGATGGCGCTTTTTACCAACCCGGTTATTGATGCCGTCAAAATCATCGTCACCTGATTGAGACAGCCTGTCAGCGACGCAGACGAATTTTAAGGAAAGGAGGACAAAGCCATGATCGCAACGAACAAAATGCACCAAAAACAGTTTCAAAACCTGACCAGCGTACTGATGCTGTCGGCCTGGGGCATGGCCATGGTGATTGCATCCTTCCTGTTCCTCTGGGTCGGATACAAACTCGACCAGCTTCTGGGCACCGAACCGAATTTCATGCTGGGTCTGTTCATGCTGGCGATATTCATCTGCGTGATGAGGCTGTACAACGAAGCCAAAAGGAAAATGAAAGATCTCTAAACGCCGTAAAAATTCATGATCTGTTGAAGATAGACCCCCTCAAGCGCATCCGCCTTGAGGGGGTTTTTTTACGAGGATTGATGCAAAGCGATGATCCCCGGCAAAACAGCCGTCCGGCTTTAAGAAATTGCCGGCATTCTTGACAGATCATCCGGCACCTCACACTTCACGCTCCTCAGTATCGACATCCCGACGGGATGAAACGTTTGCAACATCTGGTCTTCCGCCATCCTGCGACCCCGCCGGGGTCGAACGCTTACGTATAGAATTTGCTATAAACGTTAAATCCCTTCGGGATTACTTTAAACGAAAACAATTCCCCTTTGATCTTTCACCCTCCTCCTGCCCCGCTCGTAAAGGGCGGGGAAAAACCTGTTTGAGCGCCAAGCTGCAAGCCATGCTTTTCCTATCGCCCATCGCCTATAGCCCATAGCCTATCGCCTTTTCTATCTATGAACCATCAACTATCAACTGTTTTATTCTTGCCATATCAGCAGGAAATTGTAATATGTCTAAGAGGATGTTTGAATGAACAAGACATACTTTGAAATCCGCTGGCACGGGCGCGGCGGGCAGGGAACAATCACGGCGGCTAAAATCGTCGCAGCTGCTGCCTTTGGCGCGGGTTACGCGGGCGTGGTCATGGCGCCAAGCTTTGGAACGGAGCGCAGAGGCGCGCCGGTCATGACATCGCTTAAAATTTCCAAAACCAAAATTTATGATTTATCGCCTATTGAAACGCCGGATGTGGTGGTGGCGCTGGACCATCTGCTGCTGAAGGAATTGGACATCACCTGCGGCCTCAAGCGCGGTGGGGTCATTGTGTTGAACACTCCCATGCCTTCCGATTTTTATTGCTTTACAGATTTCAAGCTGGCCACCGCCAACATCACGGCGATTGCCGTGGAAGCCGGCCTGCCGCATGGTGTGGTCAACACGGGGATTATCGGCGCGCTGGAGAGGGCCATCCACCTGCTCGGCATGGAGCCATTGATCAAAGGCATTGAAGACGAGTTTCAAACCAGAAACGCCCAGGCCAACGCCCTGGCCGCTAAACTGGCCTATGCGCAAACGGTGGTGAAAGGTTAAGTATGGGGACACGCCAGTATCGAAGAAAAACGTCACACAGCGAGCATGGTCCCGGTGACGGCGGCAAAACAGGGTCGTGGCGCGTCGAGCGTCCGGTTCTGGATGAAAGTCTTTGCATTCCCTGCAAACGCGGCAAGGAGGCCTGCTTTCTTTGCTGGCTGTTTTGTCCGGAAATCGTCATCTCCCGCACGATTCCGCCGACGATTAATCTGGACTACTGCAAGGGCTGCGGAATCTGCGCCGAAGAATGTCCCGCCAAAGCCATCACGATGGTGGATGAAAGTGCATTCACCTGAATGAGAACAAGGACGAAGCCTCATGCATGTCATTGAAACTGGAAATACCGCCGCAGCGCTGGCCATCAAGCTCTGCCGCGCTCAGGTCATCGCAGCCTACCCCATCACGCCGCAGACCCCTTTAACCGAGAAGCTCTCCGAGTATGTGGACGCAGGCGAAATGGAGGCCGAATATATTCCCGTGGAAAGCGAACATTCCGCCCTGGCGGTCTGCATTGCCGCCGCGTCGGCCGGCGCGCGCGTCTCCACGGCCACCAGCGCCAACGGCCTTTTATACATGCACGAACAAATCCAGTGGGCCGCAGGCGCGAGGCTGCCCATCGTCATGTGCGTGGTCAACCGCGCGGTCGGCGCGCCCTGGAACATCTGGAACGACCATCAGGATTCCATCTCCCAGCGCGACACCGGCTGGGCGCAACTGTATTGCGCCGATCATCAGCAAATACTCGATAACGTCATCAAGGCGTACTGGATGGCCGAGCACGCGCGTCTGCCGATCATGGTCTGCTACGACGGCTATATTTTGTCGCATACCACCATGCCGTTTGATTTGCCCGCACAAGAGGCGGTCGATGCCTTTTTGCCGCCTTTTAAACCGGACGATGCGCTCAATCCCGAAGCGCCCGCCAACCTCAACACCGTGACACTGCCGGATGTAAGAACCGATGTGCAAGGCGAGCTCGCGCACGGCTACATGGAAATCCGCTGTCTTTTGCAGGAAGATTTGCGCCAGACGCTGTCGGTTGCGGCCGATGCGGAAAAACGCTTTGCCGGTATATTCGGGCGGAGCGGCAATCCCTATATCGAACCCTATTTGTGTGAGGATGCAGACGTCGTTGCCGTCGCGATGGGGTCGCTCAGCTATCAGCTGCGCGTTTCAGTTGACGCGCTGAGAAAAAAGGGCATTCGCGTGGGCGTAATGGGCCTTCGCCTGTATCGGCCCTTTCCGGACGAGGCCGTGGCCCAGGCGTTAAAAGGCAAAAAGGGCGTGATCGTTTTTGAAAAAGCGCTAAGCTACGGCTACGAGGGCGCGCTGTCGTCCGATATCAAAGCCGCGCTGTATGATCATCTGGCGGGCACCGGGGCGCTGCCCTTTCTTCAAAATTTCATTGCCGGCATTGGCGGACGCGACATTCGCACCAAAGAACTGACGCAGTCGCTTCAGACCGCAACACATGGCCGCATCTCAAAAGAGCCCATCTGGATCGGGCTCAAGCTTTAGGAGTTATTTTTCATGTCTTTAAAAAGCACGGTGTTGAGTTTACCCAAAGAAGAATTCGTTCATCCGGGCACGCGGGCCTGCTCAGGCTGCGGCCTGGCCGTCGCCTACCGCGTGGGCCTCAAGGCGCTGGGCAGAGACACGCTGCTGGTTGTCCCGCCAAGCTGCCTCACGGTATTGCAGGGGCTTTTTCCAATTGCCTCCACCCAGTTGGCCTGCCTCAATGTGACGTTTGCCTCGACGGCCGCCGCGGCGACGGGCCTTCTGGCCGCGCTGAAAACACAGGGCAATCGCCATACCACCGTTGCCGCCTGGGCGGGCGACGGCGGCACCAGCGACATTGGCCTGCAGGCGCTCTCCGGCGCGGCCGAACGCGGCGATAATTTTCTTTATTTCTGCTACGACAACGAAGGCTACATGAACACGGGCGTGCAGCGCTCCGGCACCACGCCCATCGGAGCGATTACGGCCAACACGCCGTTTCAGGGAAAGCTTCAGCACAGAAAAGATGTTACAGCCATCATGGCGGCGCACAATTTAAGTTATGTGGCAAACTGTTCGGCCTCGTACCCGCTGGACCTCTACGACAAAATTCTCAAATGCAAAAACCTGCCGGGCACCAAATATTTCCACATCCACACGCCCTGTCCGCCCGGCTGGGGATTCGATCCGCGCTACGCCATCCAGATTGGCCGCCTGGCCGTGGAAACCGGCTATTACGACCTGTACGAAATGATCAACGGTCAATTTCAATTGACCGCCGCTTCTGAAAAGCTGTTAAAAAAACAAAAGTTCACGCCCGTGCGCGAGTACTTCCGAACACAGTCACGCTTCAAGGCGCTTTCCGAAAAAATAATGGATGAGATTCAGGCAAAGATTCATGCAAAGTGGGAAGCGTACGGTTAAGGGCGAACCGTCATAATGTCTTTAATTACAGTAACATGCTGAAATAACTTAATAAATTAAGGGCGTCCCGAGTGCGTCCTTGTCCGCCATAGCCTGATCAGCTTCGGCTTTCATTTTAATAAGGCTCACGTTAACCTGCTGCTGTGTCTGAGACTGCTGCATCCCCATAATGGTTGTGGCAACCGATGAAATGTCGTTCATAAAAACTTAGTCCTCGTCTTTTGCTGTTATCGGTTCTTTAAGAAATTTCTTGACTTTGAGACCAGACATCTATAAGACACTGTCGGATTTATTTACATTAAATTGATAAGGAGAAGTTCATGAAAAAGTTTTTAGCGGTTCTTTTGGTAGCGGTGTATATTTCCAGTGGCAGTGCATGGGCGGCGTCGATCACACCGGATGTCGTAACCACATTTTATCTCAACGGATCAACTACAGCCACAGCCAGTCCTTATTTGCAGTATGGGTCCAGTGTGAACTATTCACATAACATTCTGGACAACGGGTTTTCCATCGGCGACACGCTAAAGTCCGTATCGATATCTTTCTCGATTTATGATAACGATCAGAATTCAGAAAACCATGGTTATACCATGGCCGGAGCATTTGATTTCAGAGAAAATGTTACGTTACTTACAGACGGCGTCCCGACGATTTTCGAAATCGATGATGGCTCTATGATCAGTATCGATGTCATTGCCCAATTACAGGCAGACGGCCTTCTCAACGTGACACTGACCCCTCTACAAAGCGAATACTGCACTAGAGGTCAATGCTACAGCGACTTTTATCTTTACAGTTCTACGCTGAATGCCGAATACACCGATAATACTCCCGACAACAGCGGTAATACCTCCGTTCCCGAACCCGCTTCTCTGCTGCTTTTGGGGCTGGGCGTGATGGGGCTGGCCGGCGCCGGTAGAAAATTCAAAAAATAAATGCATGCAGCAATATCTGATTGCATAAAAGAGGCAGGGCGTGAGCTCTGCCTTTTTTTGGGGGGACCAATGGGGACGTCCTTAATTTGTTAAGTTTCTGTCACAACATATCAATATGATTAATTATTATCGATCCGTTCTTCGACTAAACTAGAAAAGGCCCTTGTTCTTGCGTTCTTTGGCTTCCTAATCCATGTCAAAAATAATTTTTAAACTATTGTTGATTTTGTGGATCATTGGCTTTGAAAGCATTGAAACCATTTCAGCAAAGTAGGATTTATCGAGCGTAATAATCTGAGAAATATTAATCACGGATGTTTTATCCAAGCCGGATTCTGATTTTTCCAACCGGATATTTCCGGGAGATGTGGCCAGACTTGTATTGGAGGTTATGACGGCACAAATGACAGTGTTAATTGCAGAACGATTAAAAGAATCCGCCTGAATGACCAAGACGGGTCTTGTTTTACCTGGTTCCGATCCCCGTGGAGAAGGTAATTTTGCCCACCATATCTCCCCTTTGATCATTACCATTCATCCTTTGCTATAAGGTCGTAATTTAACTGAACAATATCATGATCTAACGGCAATGATTCTTCGGAATATATTTCATTTAACTTTGCGGTAATGGCTTCCGGTTTGTGTGTTTTAATAAATTCCGATATGGCCTGAGTGTATAATTTGCTTCTAGAAATACCCAGTTGCTGAGCGGTTATTTCGGCTTCAGTGAATATTTCATCGCTTATTGAAATTGCTGTCTTCATGGCCGCTAGTATAACCAAAGGTATAACTGTTTGTCAATTGGGATTATCCCAACCTCCACGGTAAATTTGTTCTCCATATCATGTCCATGATGCGCAAGTATTTTTAGTC
>CAZSQS010000050.1:0-27997 GCA_964608995.1 uncultured Smithella sp.
TCAATATTGGACTTCAACAACAGTTGCTGTTGCCTTTTTAACCGGACACTAGTGAGCGGATGTATCGTTCCCGCCTGGCAGGGTGGCCGCGATGGCAAAGATGGCCGAGACCGGGGCCATGACCGGGATCGAGGGCCCGGACATGACAATCGCCGCTAGTTGAGCGTTTCACCTCTCTCTTAAATAGACAGATGCTGCACCAGCAAAAGCATTAGCACAAGGGGTTGCAGCCCGCGTTTTGCGCTTATGTTGGGAACAATTGATGAAATGGAGGTTCAATCGTGAATAAATTATTTTTGGGTAAAGCACTTCTGGCTTTGGTATTTTTTTTGCCCGTTCCGGTGATGGCAGGCGTTAACGTGGACGTTCATATTTCGCTGCCGCCGCCTATCGTATTTGCCGCGCCGCCGGCGTTGATCGTGCTGCCGGAGACCTACGTCTATGTCGTCCCCGACGCTGAGGTGGATATCTTCTTTTTTGACGGCTGGTGGTGGCGCCCATGGGAAGGGCGATGGTATCGATCGCAATTTTACGATTCCGGTTGGCGTCACTATCGAAGCGTTCCTTCTTTTTATGTTCAGGTGCCCTCCCGCTGGAGAGATGATTATCGGGATCGCCGCTGGAGAGGGCAGAAGTGGGACCATCGACCCATTCCCCATGAGCAGGTTAAACGAAACTGGGATGGATGGAAAAGGAATAAACATTGGGAAAAGCAAAACACCTGGGGCGTCTCGGGGTTAAAACCCCAATCACAATCAAAACCGCCCACAGGCGCGGTCCAGCCGAAACATCAAACCGTTCAGCCAAGGGACCACGAACAACCCCGTGATGTGCATACCCAAAAACGCAGCCCGCAGGCACAGCCTGCACCGAACGTGCGGGAGAGAACCAAACCGCAATCCTCACGGCAGCCATCCCGCCAGCTCCAAAAGCAGGCGCCAAAGCAGCATGAGCAGGAGCGGTCCAAATCTCAGCCGGGAAAGCAAAAAAAAGAGCGCAAGGAAAAAAAGGACAAATAACGCAACAATCAAAAGGTGGGTAAACAGATGAACAGCTTCGATGAATTTTCAAAATTTGCACGGAATATTCCTTTTCTGACGTGTGTTCCCCCGGAAGATCTGGAGAAATTCCGGCAAACCCTCATTGTGAAAACATTTGACAAAAATCAAGTCATTCAACTGGAAGAAGAGCAATCTGATTTCTTTTACATCATTTTTTCCGGAAAGGTCAAAGTTACACAGGGGAACAACACGGGAAAAGAGCTCTTATTGGCGATTCATAAACAAGGCAATTATTTCGGGGAAATGGCCATGATTGACGGTAAAACGTCGCCCGCCACGATTGTGGCGATGGAACAGTCTAAAATCGGTTTTTTTACAAGACATAGCTTCACCACTTACATCTTGAAGAATGAAACCTGCCTGCAAAGTATCGTCTCACTGCTTTGTTCACGCCTGCGCGATGCATGGATTACGCTGAAACTGCACAGTTACTCCGATACAGTTGACCGCATGAAGGCCGCCCTGAATATATTTTATCTCAAATTCGGCATAGCGGATGACGCGGGGAAAATCATCCATATTAAACTGACGCATAAAGATTTGGCCAATTACACAGCCATGTCCCGGGAAACGGCCAGCCGTATTATCAGTTCACTGATCAAAGCCGAAGAAATCGACGTCATTGATCATAAATACTTCCGGCTAAAACCCGCTTTTTTTAAAAGCGCACCGTCATTATAGGATTCCTCATGCATCACATGTATAAGGCCACCCGCATTTGCTCGGCTAATCGCTGCCGGATCCGCCCTGGAGCCCCTCCGCCAAAGCCCTCCCTCAGAATATTGAGGCTCCACCAAATACTGAGGCCCAATATTCCTATTGGCCCATGGATGCGCGTTGCGCCCGCAGCCTAACCTTTCGTTATAAATGCTGAATTAATATTGCGGCTCACCTTCAGCGCTTGGCAGAGTCCTTGCTATTATCTGACTGGAATCATGACCATCACACGTGCATTGCATGACTATTTTAAAATTAAACGATGGAGCCATTAATCAGGATGAAGTTAACAGACAAAACAAAAAAAGAATTAATCGATGAACTCCAAACCGCACAGGAGCGTATTGCTGTACTGGAGCAGTACTCTAATCAGCCCGGTCAGGCCCTTGATCATTTTGTACCAGGAGCAAACCAATCCTTCCCCCATTTGGCGCACATGCAGGAGGGGATCGTGATCATTTTCGATCGCAAGCTGGAATTCATCAACGACATTTTTGCTGAACTTTTTGGTTTATCACCGCAAGAGGCCTGCAGCTCAGGATTTGATCCGATGAGCCTCATTGCCCCGGAGAGCCGCCGCTATATCCGGAAACAATATTCGGATGGGTGCCGCGGCGGCTATACCACCAAAGAGATCCAATATACCGGACTATCCAGCGATGGCCGTAAAATTGAGTGCGAAACTTTCCTTCTGTTCATTCCTTATAAATGGGGCGTCGCCATTCAGTGCACGCTGCAGCGCGTCTCTGTCAACAAACGAATCGATGAGGTGTTGCAGCGGCATTACAGTGACTTGCCCGGTTCCGTAGCAATAAATAACCAGCGCCACGAGCGTATGGACGCCTGGAAGTAAAAGCACCACAAAATATTTTGACGCCCTATAAGGAGAGCAAACCATGAAAAAATACATCACCGTCCTATCTATAATGGCAGCGGCTTTGGCCATGTTCATGCTTAGCACACCTGTGCACGCGTCAGAATTGGATGACCGCATCGTGTCAGCCGCCAAATCGTCCTATGTGTTTAAAACGCTCCTCCAGGGGGATGATATTCACATCGCCTCTCAAGAGGGCAATGTCACCCTGACGGGCAGAGTTGCTGACGAGTTCAACAAATCATTGGCCCAGGAAACGCTCGCAGGACTGCCCGGGGTTAAAAGTGTGGACAACCGGCTGGACATCAAAGGGGCGCTTCCCACTGCAAATTCGGATGCATGGATTCGAAATAAAGTAAAAGCCGCGCTCGTGTTTCATCGCAGCGTAAACGCCGACACGACCATCATTGAAGTCAATAACGGCATAGTGACGCTCCGTGGCGATGCAACCAGCGCGGCGCAGAGAGACTTGACGACGGAATACGCCATGGATGTTGAAGGGGTTAAAGAAGTGCAAAATGAGATGACGGTGGCCAAGGCTGAAAATAAGCCGCAAACAGTGGGCGCAAAGATTGATGACGCTTCCATTACCGCTCAGGTGAAGATGACCTTGCTTTATCACCGTTCAACGTCCGCTATCAACACCAAGGTCGAAACCACCGATGGCGTGGTCACCCTGTACGGCAAAGCCGGAAGCACGGCTGAAAAGGATTTGGTTACCAAGTTTACAAGAGACATAAACGGCGTAAAGGATGTCTGGAACCGGATGACCGTCGATAACCGATAGTCCGCCCCTCCAGATACAGAAAAGAAAAACCCGGTCATAATATCAAAGGAGGATTAGATGAGACATGTATCCAGGATTAAATTTATGGTTTTTGCCGCGGTCGTCGTGACCGCTACAATTGTCGCGGGATGCTCAAACGCCCCGCTGCGCACAGAAGCATCAACGTCAGGAATCCGCGCTGCCGAGGAGGCTGGCGCCGCCAGCGTACCGCAGGCGTCGCTGCATTTGCAACTCGCCCAGGAAGAACTCGCTAAAGCCAGGGAGCTCGCCGAAGATGGCCAGAAGGATAAGGCCGCATCGATGCTCATGCGGGCCGAGGCAGATGCAGAGTTGGCGTTGGTGTTGTCCCGCGGGGATGCCGAAAAGACTGAGGCCAATGAAGCCGTGGCGCGCGTTCGCAAACTTCGCCAAGAAAACCCTTAACCGAACCATTACTAAAACAATAACCCCTGAAGGAGGTTTTAATGAAAACGAAATATTTCCTGATCATCGTAACGTCAGCTATCCTGATTGCCGGCTGCGCAACTGTGCCACCCAATGAACTGGTCAACGCGAGGCAGGCCTACCAGATCGCGAGCACTGGACCGGCTTCGACGCTTGCACCCGCAGAATTACACAAAGCAAAAGAAGCGCTCAACCTGGCGGAACAGTCCTTTCGGGATGACGCAAACTCAGCCAAAACAAAAGATCTCTCTTATGTCGCCAACCGCAAGGCACAGCTTGCGGGAGCGGTTGGCGCCATGGCCGCCGATACATCACGAAAAGACACAGCCGGCGTCGTTCTCCAGGATAAACAGGCCGAACTCATCCGGCAAGGGAGGCAGGATTTAAGAGATGCCGACAATTCGACCGCTGATGCACAGGCCGAAATCGACAAGTCAGCCGCTCTTCTGGCGGCTAAAGAAAAATCCGACGCAGAATCCCAAAGGAAACAAGACGAAATGGCACAACAGAGCAGGCAGGATTTAAGCGAATCCCGTGCGCGGACAACCCAGGCGCGAGATGAGCTCGCCTTGCAACAAGCCGCAACCGCCGAAAAGGCCAGGCAGGAAGTCATCGACGCTGAAAAGCGGACAGCCGATGCAGAGGCGGAACTTGCCAGACTTGCCGACGTTAAAGAAGAGGAACGCGGACTGGTCGTCACCCTCTCAGGCGCGATCCTGTTTCGCTCCTCCGAGTCAACCCTGCTGCCCATGGCACAGGGAAAGCTCGACGATGTGGCCAAGGCATTGATGGCTGTGCGTGAGCGTAACATCATCGTAGAGGGGCACACCGATTCACGGGGGACGGCGTCATACAATCAAGGTCTTTCTGATCGCCGGGCCGAAACGGTCCGGGATTACATCGTGCAGAGGGGCTACCCGGCCAACCGCATCCAATCACGCGGCATGGGCGAAGGCACCCCGATTGCCAATAACACCTCACCCGAGGGACGCGCCAACAACCGTCGTGTCGAGATCGTCATTGAACGTCAAATGCAGTCATCCAGCCGGTAGGCTGCAAGACATTATAGCAAGGAGGTGAGCGTATGTTAGTCCATGTTATTCGCAAAGACAATCAATACGATTATATCCAGGATTTCATGCTGGATCAACTCATTGAAACCAGAGAGGTTGTTAAATTCAAACGCGGCTCCGGATGGGTCACGATAGGAACACATCCGATCAGAGCAAGCAGGCGGGACAAAGTTATGAGCGGTGTGGACAGAATAGCGGTAAACGATGCCATTTTTGTCCGTGAATATCGCAGGGCTGGCGCATAATCGCGTTTGCTTTGCCTAACCCTATAAATCGAAATCCTTAATGGAGGATACCATGAAATCAAGCACGAAAGATAAGGCAAAAGGAATGTTTCATCAGGTGAAAGGCAAGATCAAGGAAGAGACCGGGGATATTACCAATAACTCAAGGCTGGAAGCGGAAGGCGCTGTCGAAAAAATGGGCGGTAAAGCTCAGGAAAACGTCGGTAAGGTGAAGAAGGCCTGGGGCAATTAGTCATTGCGGGGGTGTATCATGCATCGGCCTATGCCGGTGTTCCGGAGGCGCAGCTGCATGATACACTCTAATTTCTGTCTCCGAAAACTTAAGGATAAAGATGATGATTCTTCCCAAACAGATTTTAACGGACAAGGCATCGGCCTTTCCGGGAAAACTGATGTCGCTGAAAGTTCGCGCTTCTGAAAACGACCATACCTTTTATAATGAAACACATTTCCGCCATATGTTGCGGGTCGAGAGAATGCGCACAGAGCGATCCCAAAAACCATTTCTGCTGTTGCTGTTAGATGTTTCCAGAGTGCTGGCTAAATTCCGGCATCCAGATACCCTGGAAAGCATTAAGGCGGCCTTGATTCCATCCGTGCGTGAAGTGGATGTTCCAGGCTGGTATCATGACTCTTCCAGCATCGGCATCATTATTACGGAAATAGAGGCCGGGCAAGACACCCCGATCGAACCCTTCGTTGAACAAATATCCGATCGCTTCCTCCAAAAGCTCAATACCGACTGGCAGGAGTTGATTGATATTTCATTTCACCTCTTTCCTGAAAAAGGCGGCGCGCCATTTCATGATAAAAAATTTGACAGCCACCTGTATCCGGACCTGACCGAGCAGCGCACTGGTAAAAAGATTTCGCTGGCCGCCAAAAGAGCGATGGATCTCCTGGTGAGCACCGTCGCATTGACTTTGCTATCCCCGCTCTTTCTGATGCTTGCCGTGGCCATTAAAGCGACTTCGCCGGGGCCTGCGTTTTTCAGGCAGAAGCGCATCGGCCAAAACGGCAAAGCATTTTCCATGCTCAAGTTTCGATCCATGAAAACAAACTGCGATCCGGCCCAGCATCAAAATTATGTAAAAAAATTCATCTGTGAACAAAATGGCGCCGCAGTGGAACCGGGCGTTTACAAACTCACCAACGATTCGCGCATCACCGAGCTGGGCCTTTTTTTGCGTAGATCAAGCCTTGATGAACTTCCACAATTTATCAATGTTTTTCTGGGAGAGATGTCGCTGGTCGGCCCTCGTCCCCCTCTGGCGTATGAATGTGAGCTCTATGATATCTGGCATCGCCGGCGCCTCTTATCGTGCAAACCGGGCATTACAGGCTTGTGGCAGGTTCTGGGCAGAAGCCGCACGACGTTTGACGAAATGGTGCGCCTTGATCTGCACTATATCCGGAATTGGCATCTTTGGCTGGACATTAAAATTCTGCTTTTGACGCCCAGGGCTGTTTTAAGTGGCTTGGGCGCTTTATGAAAATCTATTTTTCGCGATACGACGATTCCCATGGAAAGCAACCATGAGACGTGCAGAAATAACATTTCCAATAATCATTGCCATGCTCATTGCAGGCGCAATGATCTCCTGGTGCACTTGGGTCTTTGCTGAAGGAAACAGCCAGCCGGATTCCACCAAAAGCGGGAAAGTAATATTTGCGGAAAATCCCGAAAAAAAGACAAATAACCTGAACGGGGAGACGGGCGCCGGTAAAAGCTATCTGATCCCGGCGCTCGAGATTCCGGCCTTCCTTGTCCTTTTGAACGTTTATGACCGGTTTGCCTACCCCGACGACATGGAGGATGGGAAAAAAGTCTATGATACAAGTATTTCCACCTTCTGGGATCATCTGGTCCACGGCCCATGGGGAATCGACCGCGACGCCTTTGCCATCAACCAGTTCGCCCACCCGTATCAGGGATCGATGTATCAGGGATTCGCACGATCGGCTGGCCTCAACTACTGGGAAGCGCTCGTTTACACCAATGTGGGCAGTTTTCTTTGGGAAACAGCCGGTGAAACCACAAACCCGTCCATCAACGACCAGATCGCCAGCGGCATCGGCGGAAGCTTTTTTGGAGAGGCGCTCTTCCGGATGGCTGGCCTGTTGCTCGAAGGGGATGGCAGCAAACCCGGGGTCTTTCGCGAGCTGGGAGCAACGGCGATATCACCTCCCACAGGGATTAACCGTCTGGCTTTTGGAGACCGGTTTAAAACTGTATATCCCAGCCATGATCCAGCCACCTTCTGGCGCGTGCGGCTTGGAGCCAGTCTGACATCAAACCTCAATGACGGGGGCGCTTCGAGCACTATCAACCGGACCGAGGTCTATGGGGATTTTATGATGGCTTACGGGCTGCCCGGGAAAACAGGCTACACCTACAAGCGTCCTTTCGACTACTTCCATTTTGAATTCACCAGCCTCGGCACCGTGGATAACGCTTTCGAGAACGTCATGATCCGCGGCCTTCTCTTCGGCAGGGATTACAAAGCCGGTCATTCCTATCGCGGAATATGGGGGCTCTATGGCGGCTATGACTATATATCGCCACACATTTTCCGAGTCTCCAGCACCTCCTTATCTCTTGGCACGACCTTTCAATGGTGGCCCGCCCAGGAGGTCGCGATCCAGGGCTCTGTCCTGGGTGGCGCAGGCTATGCCGCGGCCGGCAATGTCACCCAGGTGGGTCTGCGCGATTATCACTACGGCATCGCCCCGCAGGGGCTTCTCTCGCTAAGGCTGATTCTGGGAGATCGGGCCATGCTCGACTTAACCGGACGGGCTTATTTTTTGAGCGGTGTGGGTGGCGATGATCCCGGGGGACAGGAGATCATCGACCGCCTGAACACGGGGTTAACGGTTCGCCTTTACGGCAGACACGCTCTCGGGCTCCAATATGTCGCATCTCTGCGCGATGCGCGCTATCCCGACCAGCCGGATAGTTACCAGACGGTGGGCACGGTCAGTCTCGTTTACACATTACTTGGCGACATTGGTTTCGGGGCCGTTGATTGGCGCAGCAAGGAGAACCACGCCATGAGATAAAAGCAAAGGCAGGGAGGTAACTTTCGTATGGATAGAATCACGATGGATATATTGAAGCAGGTATTTCTGGGGCGCCAAACCGGCTGGTGTGTCTCGCTGTTTATGCCGACGCACCGGGCCGGTCGGAAGACGGAACAAGATCCCATTCGCTTTAAGAATCTGCTTCGGGAGGCGGAAGAAAGCCTTACGGCAAAAGGGTTGCGAGCGTCTGAGGTTCAGGAGTTGCTCAAAGAATCCCGGGGGCTTTTGCAGGATCGCCCTTTCTGGCAGCAGCAAAGCGATGGCCTGGCTGTATTTTTTTGTGCAGAAGCATTCCACTTTTTCAGACTGCCAATGATCTTCACTGAGCTGGTGGTAGTTTCCCATCGTTTCCATGTAAAACCACTCCTTCCGATTTTGACCAGTGACGGTACGTTCTACATCCTCGCACTGAGTCAAAATCAGTTGCGGCTTCTGGAAGGGACACGGCACTCAGTGGATGAAAGCGTTCTGGAAAATGTGCCTCAAAATCTTGCCGACGCCCTCCCCCTCGATGCCTCTGGCGAAAAGGAGTTGCAGTTCCATACCGGTGCGTCTTCGGGTTCCGGAAACCGGCCGGCCATCTTCCATGGACACGATATCAGCAACGACAACAAGAATCGCATTCTGCAGTGGTTTCGCATGATCGATAAGCAATTACGCGGTTATCTATCGGACGGGAAGTCTCCTTTGGTGTTGGCAGGCGTTGACACCCTTTTCCCCCTCTACAAAGAAGTCAATACCTACCCGCACCTGATGGATGAAGGGATTCCGGGAAACCCTGAAGGGATGACGCCCGAAGATCTTCACCCCAAGGCGTGGGCTATCGTGGAACCCGTATTCAAAGCACAACTGAACGCTCACTACGCCAGGTTTGGAGAGCTGGCAGGCACCGGGCAGACCACGACCGACGTCACGGAGGCAGTCCTTGCGGCCTATCACGGGCGAATCGATGTGCTCTTCGTTGCGCTCGGGGTGCAGGTGTGGGGTGGGTTTACTTCGGAACCCGAGGGGGTTTATGTACACAACTCCCTTGAACAAGGCGATGAGGACCTCCTCGATTTAATGGCCATCCAGACCCTGATCAAGGGCGGAACAGTTTATGTGGTCTCGCCGGAAAAAGTCCCGGAGCAGGCAGCCCTTGCTGCGAGTTTGCGCTATTGAGAGCGTCAGGGATTTAGATACAGATGAATATCATCGCCTTTGAAATGGAGGACTGGGAGCGCCCGGCCTTTGAAAGCCTGCAAGGGGAGCACCGGGTAGGGAGACATTTGAAATCATCATAACATTGATGAGCATCTGAAGGAGAAACTTATGCAAAAGAGACCATTAAAAAAAGGGATTTATTGGCTGGGCGCTGTGGACTGGGATAGACGCCTTTTTGACTCTCTGATTCCGCTTCCAGACGGTACGACGTACAATGCCTATTTGGTTGAAGGAAGCGAGAAGACCGCATTATTGGACACGGTCGATCCGGCTATGACGGATGAATTGATGGCGCAACTGGATGGTGTTGCCAAAATTGACTTCATCATCTCGCATCATGCCGAGCAGGACCATTCCGGAGCCATCCCTCGGGTCCTTGAGAGGTTTCCGGAAGCAAAAGTGGTTGTGACCCCAAAAGCCAGGGGAATGCTCATTGATCTGCTGAAAATCCCTGAAAACGCCTTTGTCACCGTGGAAGACGGCGAAACCCTGTCTCTCGGGGACAAGACGCTTAAATTTATTTATACGCCTTGGGTCCACTGGCCGGAGACTATGGTGACCTACCTGGAAGAAGATCGCATCTTGTTCAGTTGTGATTTTTTCGGTTCCCATATTGCGGCCACCGATCTTTTCGTCACCGATAAGGGTCGAGTGTACGAGGCTGCCAAACGTTACTTTGCAGAGATCATGATGCCTTTTCGGAGTGTGATCGAAAAGAATATCGAAAAACTCAAAGCGTATGACGTGGAAATAATCGCCCCGAGCCACGGCCAGATCTATGACCATCCTGTCTGGATCATGGATGCCTATCGAGACTGGGTCACAGGCGCTCCTCGCAATTTGGTCGTTTTACCCTTTGTGTCCATGCATGGCAGCACCCGGAAAATGGTGGATCATCTGACTTCCGCCCTCGTCTTGCAAGGGGTCCGGGTCGAACTGTTCAATCTGACGGTTGCAGATATCGGAAAACTAGCCATGGCTTTAGTCGATGCGGCGACCGTTGTTGTTGGCGCACCCACTGTTTTGGCCGGCCCTCATCCTTTGGCTGCTTACGGAGCGTTTCTGGCAAATGCCCTGCGGCCCAAGGCGAAGTATCTTTCCATCATCGGATCATACGGTTGGGGAGGCAAAACCGTTGAAATTCTTGCGGGAATGATTCCGAATCTGAAAGTAGAAGTGATAGAGCCTGTTCTGTGTAAAGGAGCTCCTTCAAGGTCTGATTTTGAAGCACTGGATCGGTTGGCTAACGCTATATCTCAAAAACACAAGGCCAATGATTTCAGATAGGATATGTCTGCGAAGCCATCAAATGTTAAGAGTCAGAACAAATGGTTTCCAAAAGTAATCTGAAAATCGATAGAGGTGTCAATGAAAGCAACAGATGATCTCAGAAATGAACACCAGGGAATAAAACGCATGCTAAGGATTCTACAAGCCATGGCGGGCAAACTTGGACAGGGTGAACAGATTGGCGGCGGACAGCTTCAAGGTGTCATGGAGTTCTTGTCGATTTTTGTCGACAAATGCCATCATGGCAAGGAAGAGGAGTTCCTGTTCCCGGCATTGGAAGCTGCAGGCGCACCGCGTGACGGTGGTCCGATAGGTGTCATGTTAAACGAGCACGAACAGGGCCGGAAGCTTGTTGTAAAACTCAAAGATGTCGTGACACGGTACACACCCGGGAACAAAACGGCTGCGACCGACTTTCAGCTGACCACCCGTGAATATGTAACACTGCTGACACAGCATATCGAAAAAGAGAACGATGTCCTTTTTGCAATGGCGGACGCCAAACTGGACGCTGCTAAAGATGCCGAGCTCTTCAAAGCTTTCGAACAACTTGAAAACGAGCGCATTGGACCGGGCAAGCATGAGGAATTTCATGAACTGTTGCATCGATTGGAGCATGAGTATTTGGGATAGTTCTAAAAACGTCCTTTGCCCTTTCTTATGGGATTCATCCTGTTCACCCGCGATGGCGCAACAACCGGCCTTGACGACATTGAACAGGACGGTTTTTTCAGGCTGATGCGCCGTGGGGTGATCACTGGTTTTTCGGAAAGGATCACGGATGAATATCATCGCCTTTGAAATGGAGGACTGGGAGCGCCCGGCCTTTGAAAGCCTGCAAGGGGAGCACCGGATTGAATTTGTGGCAGCCCCCCTGACAACTGATAACGCCCGCGATTACGCCGAGGCAGAGGTGGAGGTGGTATGCCCCTTTATTTACTCCGATTTGTCCGCCGACGTTCTTCAACATTTCAGCCGATTGAGGCTCATCGCGACGCGCTCCACCGGATTCGATCATATCGACCTTGAGTATTGCAAAAAAAAAGACATCACCGTCTGCAATGTTCCGGTCTATGGGGATAACACCGTGGCCGAGCACGTCTTTGCGCTGCTTTTGGCCATCAGCCACAATATGATTGCCGCAGTTGACCGCACGCGCCGGGGGGATTTTTCACTCAAAGGGCTGCGGGGGTTTGATCTTTTAGGCAAGACCCTCGGGGTCATCGGCACGGGCAGCATCGGTCGGTGTGTCATTGAAATCGCCAAAGGATTTCAAATGGTGGTTTTGGCCTCGGATATGCGGCCGGACGAAAAAGCGGCTACCCGCCTGGGTTTTCGCTATGTGGAGATGGATGAACTGCTGTCTTCAGCCGACATCATCACCCTGCATGTGCCATCCAATGAGCATACCCGGAATCTGATATCCTACGATGAATTTGCCCGCATGAAAGAAGGTGTGGTCTTGATCAACACGGCCCGTGGCGATGTTTTGGATATCAAGGCCCTGGCCCGGGCCATAGGCGATGGAAAGGTGGCGGCTGCGGGATTAGACGTGCTGCCCGAAGAGGGAGGCATTCAGGAAGAGGCCGAATTGCTGCGCTCGGTTTACGATAAAAAACATGATCTGGAGACAATGCTGCTGACTCACATCCTGCTGCGCCTGCGCAATGTCATCATCACCCCGCACAGCGCATTCAATACACAAGAAGCGGTTGAACGCATCCTGAGCACCACGGTGGGCAACATTGCCTCCTTCAGCAGGGGCGAGCCCGGAAATGTGTTGCCAGGGAGGTAAGGCAACAATAGGATGCCGCGCGGTTGTATGAAAAAGAACATTCTCTGAAAGAAGGAGATTCCCATGAGCCAATACAATTTGGAGCGCATTTTCAATCCGGGCCGGATAGCGGTGGTGGGGGCCAGTGAAAAGAGCGGCAGCATCGGCAACGCGCTGATGAAAAACCTCATCGATGGCGGATTTTCACAGACCCTGCTGCCCGTGAACCCGAAACACAAAACCCTGCATGGATTGGCCACGGTCAAATCCATTCGCGATCTGGAACCGGGGGTGGATCTGGCAATCATCGCCACGCCCATTCATACGGTCCCCGATATCGTGCAGGAATGCGTGGATCAAAAGGTGGCGGGCGCGATTGTGATCTCGGCCGGCGGCAAGGAAGTCGGTGAAGAAGGAAGACAAATCGAGGAGCGGATCCGCACCACGGCCTATGACGGCGGGCTGCGTATCGTGGGGCCCAACTGCCTGGGCATCATCCGGCCCGGCGGCAACCTCAATGCCAGCTTCGCTTCCGAAATGCCCGACACGGGAGATCTGGCCTTTGTCTCCCAGAGCGGGGCCATTTGCACGGCCATTCTGGATCTGGCGCTCAAGGAGCATATCGGGTTTAGTCATTTTGTCAGTATCGGCTCTATGCTGGATGTGGATTTCGGCGATCTCATCGATTATCTCGGCAACGACCCTAAGGCCAAAAGCATTCTACTGTATATTGAAAGCCTGACGAATTTCCGCAAGTTCATGAGCGCCGCCCGCTCGGTATCTCGAATCAAACCCATTATCGTCCTGAAAGCAGGCCGCAGCGAGGCTGGCGCCAAGGCCGCCGCTTCCCACACCGGGGCCATGGCCGGAGAGGATGCGGTGTATGACGCCGCCTTCAAGCGCGCCGGCATCGTGCGCGTAAACACGATCCAGGAACTTTTCGACTGCGCCGAGCTGATGGCCAAACAGCCCCGACCCCGCGGCCCGCGTCTGGCCATCGTTACCAATGGCGGCGGCCCGGGCGTGATGGCCACGGACACCCTGGCGCGCAATGGTCTGGAGCCTGTACCCCTCGACGCTGAAACCCTGCAGAAGCTTGACGCCTTCCTGCCGCCCTTCTGGAGTCGCAGCAATCCCATCGACATCCTCGGAGATGCCTCCCCGGAACGTTTCCGGCAAACCCTGGAGGTCTGCTTCGACGCAAAGGATATGGATAGCGTTTGTGTGATTCTGGCACCCCAAGCTCTCACAGCGCCCGCTATAGTGGCCCAAACCCTGGTGGACACGATGAAGGACCGCCAATATCCCGGGTTTGCCTGTTGGATGGGCGGCAAAAGCATCGAAGGCGCCTTGACCATCCTCAATAAGGCGGGAATCCCAACTTACGATACACCGGAACGGGCGATCCAGGCCTTTTTGTACATGGTTGAATATGCCCGCAACATGGAAACCCTTCTGGAAATCCCCCCCAAACTGACCCGCGACATCGCCGTAGATCGTGAAAAAGCCGGGCAACTGCTGGCCCATGCGTCCGCAGATCAGTTCATGACCGAATCGGACGCCAGGAATGTTCTTTCGGCTTACGGTCTTCCCGTGATCCGGACGGAAACGGCCCGAACCGAAGACGACGCGAGCCGCCTGGGACGGGACATGGGATATCCCCTCGTCATGAAGCTTCTTTCCCCCGACATCTCCCATAAAACCGAGGCCGGCGGCGTCCGCCTGGACTTGCGTTCGGATGCGGATGTCCGGTCAGCCTTTACCGGCATCTCAGAATCCGCGCGCCGGTACAAACCCGATGCGCGGATTGAAGGAGTCACCCTGCAACCGTTTTTCGCAAACCCGGATTACGAAATTCTGCTGGGCGCCAAACGTGATGTTCATTTCGGGCCGGTTATCCTTTTCGGAATGGGCGGCATCTTTACCGAAGTGCTCCAGGACCGCGCCTTGGGACTTCCCCCCATGAACCGGCTGCTGGCCCGGCGCATGATGCAGCAGACCCGGGTCTGGACCCTGCTTCAAGGGTACCGAAACCGCCCCCCGGCGGATATGGAACGCCTCGAAGAGATGATCATCAGACTCTCCCAACTGCTGATCGATTTTCCGCAGATCGCCGAGTTGGACATGAACCCCGTTATGATCAAAGACGGAAAGTCTGTGGCCGTGGATGCCCGCATCCTGGTTTCGGAGCCTGTACGCCCTTACCCGCTTCACCTGGTGATCAGCCCGTATCCGGCCGAGGAAGAAAGCCACATGATCACCAAAGAAGGCGCCCGGTTGCTGATCCGTCCCGTCCGGCCAGTGGATGCGCCTCTTTTCCAAAGTTTTTTCAAGGTGTTGTCGCCGGAAACGATCTATTACCGCCTCTTCAGACATGTCAAAGAATTAAGCCCCAAAATGCTCGTCCGATTTACACAGATCGATTACGACCGGGAAATCGCTTTGGTGGCTCTGGACGGCAACGAGCGGATGCTGGGGGTGGCCCGGATCATAGGTGATCCGGACGGCAGACACGGGGAGTTTGCTGTTGTGGTTGACGATTCTTCACATGGAAAAGGAATCGGTTCGAACCTGCTTGGAAAATGTCTGGAGATCGCAGAAAAGCGAGGTTTTCAAAAAGTTTACGGCTTTGTTTTGCATGAAAACGAAAGCATGCTGGCTCTGGGGAAAAAACTCGGCTTTCAGGTGAAAACACACGCGGATACTCAAGAATTAGAACTGGTCATCACATTGGCAGCTCTTAAAGGGGGTCCGCGTGCAAGTCATAAACCATGAACTCAAAGCATTGATGCTGGATACCGGCACCGGCTTTTATCGCATGCAACGCTACCGTGTCGGCGATTTTTTCGGCCCCGTGGATCTGGGGATTCATCTGGCCTTCAAGCACAACGCCTTGACCATCGGCGCCGGGCTTTTGGCCGGCTCTGTTTTTCCCGGATCCAACCGGCTGATATTCGCTGGCATCTCTCCATGCTGGCACGGTTTTTATGTCTCTTCCATGGGTGGCGCGGCCCTGGTTTTTGACAACCTCGGGATCAACATGCTTAGCCTGGTCGGCAAAGCCGCGCATCCTTCGCTTTTGTACCTGAACCGCATCCACGGCGAAGAAATCGAAGTTGAACTAATTCCAGTCGTACCCGAGCAGATCTGGGAATCCGGCCGCCAAGGGGTGTATGCCGTAATGGAAGCCGCCATACGGATGTTCGGTTCGAGGTATGAAAAGGATCCCCGTGTGCTGGCCGTGGGCCCGGCCGCACGCGATTCGGATTTCGGCGCCATTGGGTCCGCTCCGGTGAAAAAAGGGGAGCTGACGCATGTGGACACCTGGGCTGGCCGGGGAGGCTTCGGCAGCAAGTTGTTTCAGGAGCACGGCTTGTTGGGCATCATCTACGGCGGAACGCATATCGACGAGGATTTTCGTGATCGCTCCGTGGCGGACGAATGGTTCCAGGATAAATTCAACCAGCGCATGGCAGCCAAAGACATGGAGACCACCACCAAGTACCGTTACGACCCGGAATTAAAAACAGGCGGTACGTTCGGGGTCAATTACGCCGCCATGGACGGCGATATCCTGGCGTTCAATTACCGCACGATCCACTGGAGCCAGGAAGCGCGACAGGATCTTCATGAACGGTTTATCCTGAATCATTACCTCAAGCAGTTCAACGAAGAGACCATCGAAACCAAACAGCAGCGGACATGCGGCGAGCCGTGCGCGGCGGTTTGCAAGAAAATGCACGGCAAATATAAAAAAGACTACGAACCCTACCAGTCCATGGGCCCCTTATGCGGCATCTTCGACCAGCGGGCCGCCGAACAACTCAACCACCAGGCCGACCGCCTGGGGTTCGATGCCATTTCCGTCGGCGGAACCCTCGCCTGGCTCATGGATTGCCTGGATGATGGCCTGATCACTCCCGCGGAGTTGGGTGTAAGTCAAAAGCCCAGGTGGGAGATGGCGACGTTCGATGTGGTGGGCGATTCCATGCACAATGCCGAACTGGGGATGGCGCTTTTGAATCAGATGATTACGCCCGGCGGGAAAATAGCGCTGCAATTCGGCGTTCGTAAATTTGCACGCCGGTTATCACGGGAAAAGGGCCGGCAGGTGCTGGATCGATTCGTTTACAATGCCTTTGCCCGCCAAGGCTGGATGGTTCCCAACCAGTACTGGACGCCCGGTGCTTTTGCACCCATGGCCATCACGGGCAAATATTACATGTACTACGGCCGGGACTTTCTGCCGCCGCGTGAGCTGGGAAGAGAAAATGCCCGTCGCATGCTTAAGGAGCTGATGCTGGACAATCTTGGGTTTTGCCGTTTTCACCGCGCCTGGGCGGAAACACTGCTTCCCGACATCGTGGAGAACCTCTTTGGGGAAAAGGATGCGTTTCTGCGCTCGATCACCCTGACCGCAAGCCGCATCACCAGCCGGAATGCATCGGTTTTCTGGGAGTCGGAACGCACCATGGACATGGTGTTTGAATTCCTGAAAAATAAAAAACAGATCGACAGGGTCAGCCACCCTGAGCTGGACCACTGGATCGCGTTTTTTACACGCGATAAGCATGCCGCCGCCTACGAGTTCTGGTACGAAATGCACAAAGGGATCCATGAAATGCTCCGGGAATATCCTGTGTGATGAGACATTTTTTGGAAACTTGCGATCATTCTCCAGATAGGAGCGGTTCAAAGCCCCCTCGGGCATTGGCTGTTCGGGACCGTTGGTCTTAGCCCGGACGATTGTCTTTTGATCATCCTTACGTCGAGTTCCATCTGGATCGTTGACGAACTTTTTAAATTAATGGGTGTTTATAAAATTGCGGAGAAAAACAGATGAAAAGAATCATCACCGTCGCACTGAACCCGGCCATCGACAAGAGCGCAAGCGTCGCGCATGTCGTGGCCGAGCACAAACTCTACTGCACACCGCCTCGTTTCGAGCCCGGAGGGGGCGGGGTGAATGTCTCCCGGGCCATCAAAAAACTGGGAGGCAATTCACAACTCTTTTATCCTGCAGGTGGCCTGACGGGGAAGCGGCTTCAAGAGCTTCTGGACGAAGAAGGATTAAACCATAGGCCGTTTCCCATCGAGGGCATGATAAGGGAGAGCCTGGTCATTCTGGAAGAATCCACCGGCCGGCAATATCGTTTCGGGATGCCCGGACCAAAGCTCCGGAAAAAGGAATGGGAGCAATTTCTTCAGGAGCTCTCCGCAATGGAACCTCCACCGGATTATGTGGTGGCCAGCGGGAGCCTTCCGCGGGGCGTGCCCCCTGATTTTTATGCTCAGATTGCGCGTGTCGGAAAGAAAAAGGGGACAAAGACGATCGTGGATGTTTCGGGTAAAGCTCTGAAGGAAGCACTGGAGGAAGGGGTGTTCTTGATCAAACCCAATGTGCGGGAATTCCGCGAACTGGTCGGCGAGGAGATCAAGGAATCGCAGATCAAGGCCGAGGCTCAAAAGATGGTCGATAGCGGCCGGTGCGAAGTGCTGGTGATCTCACTGGGCGCGGCAGGCGCCCTGGCCGTTTCGAAGGACTTTGCCGAACGCATCGTGCCGCCTACCGTGCCCATCATCAGTAAGGTCGGGGCCGGGGACAGCATGGTGGCCGGTATCGTCTTTGGCCTTGCCCGGGGCAAGCCGCTCAGGGAATCCATCCTGTTCGGCGTGGCGGCTGGTACAGCGGCCGTCATGACGCCGGGAACGGAGTTGTGCCGCAGGGAAGATGCCGAACGATTATATGAGGGCATGCTTTCAGATCGTTAATTCGCTCGTTTTCAATGAGTACGGATTTTTCGAAAAGGAGACGAAAAAATGTTCAAACACCTGCTTGCGCCCCTGGATGGTTCAATCACCGCGGAATGCACGCTGCCCCACCTGGTCGCGTTGGCGCGCCGCTATCGCGTGGAGCCCTGTATTCCGCCCCACTGGGAAAGCTACGAGATGACGCTGCGACATGGAACCGCGCTTTACCGCATCTCGGTCAACAATCCCACGGGCGTCTGCCGGGGCGTGACACAAGTTACGTTGGACGGCGATGAACGACCCGATGGGGTGATTCCGCTTTGCGATGACGGCGCAGAGCATGCCGTCACCGTGCATCTGGGGACCGTAATCTAAAAGGGATTGATCCAGAAGTCTTCCAAGGCCCGGGCCCGGGCCAGGCGCGGCGTGTTGAACTCTCGACCGAAATTAACGATCTGAATCTTTAAAACACCCCTCAACATTTTGAGGCTCCATTAAATACTGAGGGCATTTCCGAGGTCCCGCAATTTCCGGCCGTTCTCTTCAATCCACCTTATCTCCGGTTATTACTTGAGAAATACAGACTGGCCATTGCGATTTCAGTCTTTGGCAGACTCCTTGCTAATATAAGATAATTGAACCGGCATAACAAAAAAAGGAGACGATCTATGAACAAAAATAACATGGTTTTGAAGTATGTGGCAACAGGACTGGCTGCCGTTGGCGTATTCATCGCAACCGGGTGTGCAACGACGGATACAGTCAGCTCACGTTTTCCCCAATTACAAGAGAATATCAACGCGGCCAAAGCGGCTGACGCTGAAGTATATGCGTCGCAACCTCTTAAGTCGGCTGAGGCCAAGCTTGCGGCAGCCAAATCGGCTGTGGCGTCGAAAGATATGGTTTCCGCAAGCAAGCTTGTCGATGAGGCGATGGCAGATGCTGAATATGCAGGGGCATTGGCCCCTACTGAAAAGGCCAAGAATGCCGCAATGGCGCTGCGTGAGGAGATAAAGGTTGTGCGCGATGAGATCTCGAAGATGCCGACCGTAAAATAATTATCCATCCATGTAAAAGGAGGAGTTAATATGAATTCAAGCTGTTTTCCCCGTAAGTTGATGGCCGCCGCCCTTGCCATTACCGCTTTTGCAGTTCTCGCCGGGTGCGCAACGGTTAATCCCAGCGAACAGATCGCCAAGGACAGACTGGAAAAGTCGCGTACGGCCTATAGTCAGGCAAAGGCCAATCCGATTGTAGAATCCTACGCCCTGAAAACACTTCAGGAAGCAGAAAAAACATTACAGGCGGCCGAGGAAGTAAGAACAAAGGCCTATTCCACCAATCCGAATAATCCTTCCAAAGCGTATACGACCTGGGAGAAAAATGTCTTTTTCAATGACATTGCGCGGCTTGCCTACATGGCGGAGCGTAAATCGCAGACCGCTGTGGCTCTTGCAGAGGGAGTCGTTACGCAAAACGAAATCGCCAAACTGGGCAAGGAAAAAGCAGAGGTAGAGCTGCTGAAAAGCCAGTTGGCGGAAAAACTGCTGCAACAGGACTTGGATGCAAAGGCAGCGGCGCTGGAGGCGGCAAAGCGGCAACTGGCTTCGGCGACGAGCGAAGCCGAACGGCAGAGCATTCTTGCTGACATCAAGGCGAAAGAGGCAGCCCTGGCTCAGGCACGGGCCGAGCGTCAAGCCTCAGAGGCAGAAATGGCAAGGGCTGAAATGGCAGAGCTGATGAAGGAATTGTCGGAACTGCAGGGCCAATTGACTGACCGTGGGATCGTGCTGACGATCGGTGATGTCCTGTTTGCCTTCGACAAGGCCGATCTGAATGCCAGCGCGCAAAACAGCATGGACAAGATAGCCGCGTTTCTCCAGAAAAAACAAAACAGGAACCTGCTTGTTGAAGGGCATACCGACAACGTCGGCACCGAAGAATACAATCAGAAGCTTTCCGAGCAGCGTGCGGCATCCGTTAAGAGTGCTCTGGTAAAACGCGGCATTGCCGCTGAACGGATTGTCACCATCGGCTATAGCAAGAATTACCCGCTGGCAAGCAATGATAACGCTACCGGCAGACAGCAGAACAGACGGGTTGAGGCGATCATTCTGAACCAAGGCGTCTTGCCTGCCAGTCAGTTCAGGAAATAGGCGTTGCGCCCGACGCGATCACGCCTGCTTTATAGGTGGTGCTTGTGGCGCCTCTTCAACCAGTCAAGCCCAGATCAACAATCCGGCCCTGCTGGTTGAATGTGTTTTTGCGCAAACGGATGACAAAAGCAAGAAATCAGGCCAACCGTGAAGTCAGAGCAGGCGGGTTCGGATGTGGATCAGTCTCAAGTCCGACTGCACGATTGAACAAATCGACCCGGACGTGCTCAAGACGATCTCAATGCACCTGATTATGGGCGACGTGCAAGCCGCCAAAAACGCGTTTGTGGCCAACACCGCAATGAGTTCCAGTGACATCGAAGCATCGTTCTATGCGGATGTGCAGCAAACGGTTGACGAGTTTAAAAGAAGGCCGAAGAGGTCGTTGAGACCTCATCAAACTATGCGCAGGCCTCCCTGTGAGTGGCTTTTATCTGAGCTCTGCTGGCTCTCTCAGGGTATCGATTGACGGCGGGTGGATCGGCGCAGCGACTGTGTGTCGTGAGACGGTGGCTAACAAACGAAGAGTGATCTAATCGACGCGATCAGGAGAACACCATGAAGATCCAAATCAATATCGACCGTAACATCGAAGGTCACGAATCGCTAGCCACTCAGATTAGTGGCGCAGTGCAGAGCGCCCTGAGCCGAATCAGTGAGCACATCACACGAGTGGAGGTCCACCTCAGTGATGAGAACAGCAACAAAAAGGGTGGCAATGACGACATGCGTTGCGCGATGGAAGCCCGCGTCAAAGGCCGCAGGCCCATCGCGGTCACGCACCGGGCGGCGACCCTGGATCAAGCCGTTGACGGCGCTGCAGAAAAGTTGAACACATTGATCAAAAGCACCCTCGGGCGGCTGTGCGATCAACGGAGTCACCAAACATACCCTGAACCCGAACTCGATGAGGAGTCAATGAGCGAATCCACAGATAGTCTTCGTTGAAAGACCGACGGATTCGGGAATCGCCGTCTTCTAACGCACACATTTACGATGGGAAAAGTGGACACCAAAGTCGGCTACAATAAACAGGTAAAGAAGGTTGAACCATGAATAAACTCAAACGCTTTTTAAGCCATCTGCGGTCAAGCTTTTGGGTTGTGCCTTCGCTGATTGTCTTGGTCAGCATTGCCGTCGCGGTGTCGTTAATCGAAGTGGACTCCGCCGGGAGCCACCAATGGCTGACCCGGTGGCCGCTCCTGTTTGGCGCTGGGGCGGACGGCGCACGCGGAATGATGTCCACGATTGCCGGTTCGATGATGACCGTGGTGGGCGTCACGTTCTCCATGATCCTGGTGGTGCTGGCACTGGCTTCGAGCCAATACACCTCGCGCATCCTGCGGAACTTCATGCGCAGCCGCGTCACGCAGGTTGTGCTCGGGATCTTCGCCGGTATTTTTACGTATTGCCTGATCGTGTTGCGCACCATTCGCGGTGGCGACGAAGGCGCATTTGTTCCAAGCCTGGCAGTGTTCTTCGGCTTCGTTATGGCGCTCGGCGGAGTTGGCGCCCTTATGTTCTTCATTCATCACATCGCCTCTTCGATCCAGGCTTCCAGCATTATCTCCTCGGCCGCTCAGGAAACCATTGCGGCCATCGACCGGCTGTTTCCGGAAAAACTTGGACAAGGGCCGGTCGAAGACGATAATGACCAAACGCTACGCCCTCTATCCGAGCGGAATTGGCGCGCCGTCCCGGCCAGGCAGAGTGGTTACATTCAGTACGTGGACAACGCAGCGCTCCTGCGCCTGGCCAGAGACAGGAAAACCATCGTGCGGATGGAGTACGGCATCGGCGAGTTCGTTGTCCGGGACACCACACTGGCCTCACTCGCTTTAAAAGACCCGCCGGATCAAGAGACAATTGCCGCCCTGCAGGCGATTTTCAGCATCAGCAGCCACCGCACGGTGGAACAGGATGCAGGCTTCGGCATCAGACAGATCGTGGATGTGGCGTTGAAAGCACTTTCCCCCGGCGTCATCGACACAACGACGGCCGTGATGTGCGTGGATTATCTGACGGCCATTCTGGCGCGGATAGCGCCTCGACAAATCCCCTCATCGCACCGCTACGATGAAAGGGAACTGCGAGTGATCGCCAAAGGTCCGAGCTTTGAAAGCTTGCTGGCCGAATCATTCAACCAGATTCGAAGCATTGCCAAAGGCGATGTCGTCATCCTATCGCGGATGCTCGGCGCCTTTCAAACCCTTGCCGGTTTGATCGCCGACCCTAATCGCAGACAGGCGCTTCGCGATCAGGTGCAATGGGTCGCCGAGATGGCCGAGCGCACCGTCGAGTCCGCCCATGACCTTGCGCGGTTAAACGCGCAGATAGCGCGGGTACGCGAAGCACTAGTATGATCCTTCGGCCCCTGTGAAACGGGAGTATGAGTTGCGACTGTACGATTTCAACCGTCGACCGAAGTACTGGGAGTAGGCTTTTCAAAGATGACAACGCGACAACAAATAGAACACGGACAGGAGCGTAATATGGGAATAGAAATCGGTGGCCTTTTAGGGCTTATCATTTTGGTCGCAGATGTCTGGGCTATTGTAAAGACTGTGGGCAGTTCGGCCTCCACTGGTAAAAAGGTGTTTTGGATCGTCGTGATTCTCATCCTCCCGGTTTTGGGACTGATGATATGGCTCGTTGCCGGGCCGCGGGGAGCAAAGTAGCGACAGTGCGCATCCATTGACCGGTCTCTACTTGTTTGCCTGGATAGGAATTCAATGACTGTTAAACGAAAATCAATGCTCTGGGTTATCGGAATCACTGTGCTTACCACCAGCCTGACGCTGATCGTGCTGCTAAACTTCAAAACACCCGAGAAGGTTCTGAACCGTAAGATCGAGCATCGCTACAGTATCTCCGATCCGCAGTTTCGGCGCGAGATGTCCGTTATGCTGGGCCCGGCGATTCTGCGAGGCAATTCCATTACGGCCCTGCAAAACGGCAACGAGATATTCCCCGCGATGCTGCAGGCGATCAGCTCCGCGCAGAGGTCTATCACGTTTGAGACCTTCATTTACTGGTCCGGTGAAACCGGGGATAAATTCTCACAAGCGCTTTCTGAACGGGCCCGCGCCGGCGTGCCGGTCAGCGTCATCATCGACTGGGTCGGCAGCACCCGGATGGATCAGTCGCTCTTGGATGCCATGCAGGCCGCCGGTGTGCATATCCATCGCTATCGGCCGCTGCGCTGGTACAACTTAGGACGGATGAACAACCGCACCCATCGCAAGCTGCTGGTGGTCGATGGGCGCATCGGGTTCACCGGAGGGGTCGGCATCGCGGATCAGTGGATTGGCGACGGTGGCGATCCCGAGCACTGGCGAGACATGCACTTCCAAGTTGAAGGGCCTGTCGTGGCGCAGTTACAAGCGGCCTTCAACGACAACTGGATCAGGACCACAGGCCATGTGCTCAACGGCCCGCGCTACTTTCCGGTTTTGAAGGAAGAAGGCAAGATGGAAGCGCACGTGTTTATTGCCTCGCCATCCAGCGGGAGCGAGAGCATGCACCTGATGTATCTGCTGGCCATCGCGGCGGCCGAGGCAAGGATCGACCTTACGGCGTCCTACTTTGTACCCGACAATCTTCTGATCGAGGCCTTGATTGCCGCCCGCAATCGCGGTGTTCGCGTTCGCATCCTGTTGCCTGGGCTGCATATGGATGTGCTTACGGTCAAGATCGCCTCCAAGGCCCAGTGGGGAGCGCTCTTGCAGGCTGGCGCTGAGATCTATGAATATCAGCCGACGATGCTGCATTCCAAACTGCTCATCATCGATGCCACGTTTGTTTCGGTAGGTTCGACCAACTTTGATATCCGTTCGATTCGGCTCAATGACGAAGCGAGTTTGAATATCTACAACAGCGACTTCGCCACTGACATGACTGCGGTGTTCGAGGCTGATCTGCTTGCGGCCAAGCCGTATTCCCTTGCGCGTTGGCAGAACCGTCCGCTGCACCAAAAAATCGCCGAAAAGATTTTACGACCCATCAGGTCGCAGCTTTGATTCAAGTCGTCAAACATCATACAGTGCGGTCGCAAGCGAATAAATAGGAATGAAACATGAAAACAAAAGAAGATAAAACATTGGCGGACAACCTCAAACAAACGTTGAAAACACGCTCGGTGGCTTTTTATATAATCCTGGCAGCGGCATTATTGGCTTTCATCCAAGCGTTCACCCTGCTGTCTCCCATTTTGCTGTCTTTTCTGCTTATTTTTCTTATTGTGCTCTCCATCAATCCAGTGATCACCCGGATGCGGGTGTTGATCCGCAGCAGAAGAGTCGCGGCAGGACTGGTTACGGCAGCATTTGTCGCAATCATTGCCTTGACGGGCTGGGCATTCCTGGGGCCGATGAAGGAGTCGGTCACAAACCTCACGGCGCAGTTGCCCCATTATTGGGAACGCCTCCAAAAACCCCTGATCAAAATGGAGCAAGAGGCCGCGTTCACCGAGGAAAAACTACAGGCCGAAGTCGTGACCGAAAGAGCGCAGACTGAGATGGATGAAGGGGACACAGAAGTTGCCAAGCAGATCACCAAGACCAAAAAGCCCGAAACGCATGAAGAGAACGGATCTCTGCGTTCAGGTATAGGCGGAATGCTTAAGGGGGTGGTCGGCAGTTTCACCGCTGTAGCCTTCAACGGAGCGCAGATGCTGGTCGTCATGGTGACCGTCTTTTTCGGGGTGACCTTTACACTCATGAATCCCCGTCCGATCATAGGAGCGATGTTTTCCCTGATTCCCCAGGGCCATCATGATTCAGCGCTGATCATCATGCGGCGTATTGGCAAGGTCGTACCCGGTTGGGCCTTAGCAACGCTTGCGGGGATGGTGGCCATTGGCGTGATGGTGTTTTTGTTCATGTGGGTGATTCTCGGATTCACGGACGCGCTGATTCTCGGTCTGATCGCCGGTGTTCTGGCCGCTATTCCCTTTTTGGGCCCCATCCTCAGCGCCGTGCCGGCACTGTTAATCGCTCTGGGCAAAGGAGGCATGACCCCGCTGTGGGTTTTGCTCGCCTTCATCGCGGTCCAGGCATTGGAAGGCAATCTCATTCAGCCTTTTGTCATGGCGCGCGGCATGAAATTGCATCCCCTGGCGGTAATTTTTTCGATACTCCTGTGTGTGGCGGCCTTCGGCGTGCTGGGTGTTTTGGTTGCCGCACCAGGCGTTGCCATTGTGAACATCCTGCACGACGAGCTTTATCGCAAACGTTATCTTCCCACGGTGACGGATGCCGACCTGGATCGTCTTGCAGGAAGCGCCCTTCGTGAAAAGCCGTCTGCAAGCAAGTGATCGGACAAGCGCGGATCATGCATTTCAAGTGACGCATCAAGCCCTGAGGACTGCGCTACGGGGCGCGACTGTCCATGGACGCCGCTTTACGACCCTTCGCGAAAGACGCTTCGGGTCTTCCGTCAATATGCCAAGGAGAATATCAATATTGCCGCGCAGTATGTTCACGATTATCTGACCGGTGGCGACGTGGAATCAGCCAGACGAGATCAAGCAAGGCGATGGTGCACTGCATAAGTACTCAGCCATGTGTCCACACCTCGGGTGCATCGTCAGCGAGAACTCTTTGGAGAAGATTTGGGATTGTCCGTGTCACGGTTCGAGCTTCGACCGAAATGGGCGGGTCCTGAGCGGACCGGCCAACGCTCACCTTGAAAGCGTTAAAGAATAACCACAAAGAAGGCAAATAACAATGATGAACGATACAACGAATAAAACATCTCTCCGATCAATGCGTCTGTGGTCTTGGTGCCTATTTCTGCTTGTTTTAATTGCAACGGGATGCGCCACATCTTACCGCGAAAAGGTTGTGGAACACCCGATCCCTCGTTTTTACTCGACGGGAGATTCGCAATTTTCCCGCACGATGGGAACACTGCTTGGCGCGGGCATTCTGGAGGGCAATCGCGTTGAGGTGCTGTTAAACGGTCACGAGATCTTCCCCGCGATGCTGGCAGCCATCCAGAGCGCCAAAACAAGCATCACGTTTGAAACCTACATCTATTGGTCCGGATCGATCGGCAGCGATTTTTCGAAAGCCCTTGCCGAACGTGCTCGTGCGGGCGTCAAGGTTCATGTCCTGCTCGACTGGATCGGCAGCGCCAAGATGGACGCGTCTCAACTTGCAGCAATGGAACAGGCTCGCGTTCAGGTGCGCAAATATCATCAACCGCACTGGTATCAGTGGGGCCGATTAAACAATCGCACACACCGCAAGCTGCTGGTTGTCGACGGACAGACCGGTTTTACCGGCGGTGTAGGTATTGCAGATCAATGGATGGGGCATGCCCAGGATTCTGAGCATTGGCGCGATTCGCACTATCGTGTCCAAGGGCCTGTGGTGGCCCAGATGCAAGCGGTCTTTATGGACAACTGGATCAAAGTCAGTGGTGACGTGCTCCACGGGCTCGAGTACTTCCCTCCATTAAAGCCCGCAGGCCCAGGCCAGGCGCACGTGTTCAGCAGTTCTCCCTCGGGAGGAAGCGAAAGCATGCGGCTGATGTACCTGCTTGCCATCACGGCCGCCGGTCGCTCTATTCACCTGTCCACGCCGTACTTCATTCCCGATGCCTTGGCAATCATGGCGCTCACCGATGCCGCAAAGCGCGGGGTAACCGTCCAGATCATCACCGTCGGACCACACACAGATAGCGAGACAGTCAGGCGTGCATCACGCGCACGCTGGGGCGATTTACTCGAGGCCGGCGTTGAAATACATGAATATCAGCCGACTATGTACCACTGCAAGGTGATGATCGTCGATGGGCTCTGGACAACGGTGGGCTCAACGAATTTTGATCCCCGCTCATTCAGCCTCAATGATGAGGCTAATCTAAACTATTACGACGCTGCTTTTGCCAGGCGTCAGATTGATATTTTTCAGGAGGATCTGGCGCATTCACGACAGGTTACCTATCAGGAATGGAAGGATCGGCCGTTTGCCGAGAAAATCTGGGAGCATGCTGCATCGCTTCTCGGTTCGCAGTTATGACGCACGTGAATTAGTCATTCGGGGTGGAATACTAAAATAATCTGAGTCTTAAGGAGGAAAACAAAATGTCAGCGAAGAAAAATTTCAATACAGAGGAAGCGCGTGAAATTGGTGGTAAGTTGGGCATTGACTGGAGCCGTTTTGACGTGGAGCAGTTCCGCATGGGCCTGGATGTTGAATTGGAGCATGGTCTTGTCGACCCGTCAACGGACGTGACCGGCGACGACCCCATCCTCACCGGTAAAATCGCACTTGCTCATCTCAACGAGTTTGCCGATTACTACACCCGTTTAGATCAGATGGAGCGCAAAGCTGAGGAGGAACTCGCTCAGAACTAATTCCGACATAAGGGAGCCGTGAAAAGGTTTTCAAGAGGCTCTACCCACCCCAAGGAGGATGATATGAACAAAATAGACGCAAACTGTTCTGAAAGGAGGACACACCATGATTAGATTTAAAAAGGATCACTAGTGTCCGGTTAAAAAGGCAACAGCAACTGTTGTTGAAGTCCAATAT
>CAZSQS010000051.1:0-27984 GCA_964608995.1 uncultured Smithella sp.
GCGTCGCCTTCACCCGCGATCCGGCCACCGGCGAAAATCTGTTCTACGGCGAATATCTGATCAACGCGCAGGGCGAAGACGTCGTCGCGGGCATCCGCACGCCGCAGCAGGTCACGGTGGAAGGATCACGCCGCTGGGCCAAAGACAACAACGTCACCGAAGAAGACCGCGCCGCAAAATATCCTTCCTTGGAAGAATACATGCCCGCCGCCTACAAAGATCTGGTCAATGTTTATACGAAACTCGAACATCATTATAAAGATATGCAGGATATCGAATTCACCATCCAGGATCAGAAACTCTGGATGCTGCAGACCCGCACCGGCAAGCGCACCGCCGCCGCCGCCGTCGCCATTGCGGTGGATATGGTCAACGAAAAACTCATCGACAAGAAAACGGCGCTTTTGCGCATCGAACCTTCTTCGCTCGATCAGCTCCTGCACCCGACGTTTGATCCCGCTGCGGCCAGAAACGTGATTACCAAAGGGCTTCCCGCTTCTCCCGGCGCATCGACGGGCCGTGTGGTTTTCAACGCAGATGACGCGGAAGACTGGAAAAATCGCGGCGAAAAAGTGGTTCTGGTTCGTATTGAAACCTCTCCGGAAGACCTCAAGGGCATGTCGGCGGCGCAGGGCATCCTGACGCAGCGCGGCGGCATGACCTCGCACGCGGCGGTAGTGGCCCGCGGCATGGGCAAGTGCTGCGTGTCCGGCTGCGGCGATCTGGAAATCAGTTACTCACAAAAGACCATCAAAGTCAGCGGCAACGTGATTGCCGAAGGGGATTACATTTCGCTTGACGGCTCCACCGGCGAAGTCATGCTGGGTGAAGTGAAAACCCGCCCGGCGGAACTCTCCGGTAATTTCGGCATCATCATGCAATGGGCCGACGAAGCCAAAAAGCTGGGCATCCGCACCAACGCCGACACGCCCCATGACGCGGCCGTGGCCCGCAACTTTGGCGCGCAGGGCATCGGCCTTTGCCGCACCGAACACATGTTTTTTGAGGGCGACCGCATCAAGGCCGTGCGCGAAATGATTCTGGCCGACAATCTCGACGGCCGTAAAAAGGCGCTTGCCAAACTGCTCCCGATGCAGCGTGAAGACTTCTACGGTATTTTGAAAGCCATGGAAGGCTACGGCGTCACCATTCGCCTGCTCGATCCGCCGCTGCATGAGTTTGTGCCGCATGAAGCGGCCAGCCAGAAAGAAATGGCGGATGAACTGGGCATCTCCGTGGAGGCCGTGAAGGCCAAAGTGGAATCGCTGCATGAATTCAATCCGATGCTGGGGCATCGCGGCTGCCGTCTGGGCATCACCTATCCGGAAATTACCGAAATGCAGGCGCGCGCCATCTTTGAAGCCGCCTGCCAGCTGGTGAAGGAAGGTGTGGACGCCAAGCCCGAAGTCATGGTTCCGCTGGTCGGCACCGTGAAGGAACTGGCTTCCCAGAAAGCGCTGATTGTTGAAACCGCCGTAAAAGTCATGGCAGAGACGGGCGTGAAAGTCGATTACTCCGTGGGCACCATGATTGAAGTGCCCCGCGCAGCCGTCACCGCCGACGAGATCGCGAAAGAAGCGGCATTCTTCTCCTTCGGCACCAATGACCTCACCCAGATGACCTTCGGCTACAGCCGTGACGATGCGGGCAAATTCCTGCCGGATTACATCGCCAAGAAAATTCTGCCGGTTGATCCGTTTCGTGTGCTGGATCGCGGCGGCGTCGGGCAGCTGGTGGCCATGGCCGTGGCCAAAGGCCGGGGTGTCAATCCGAAGCTGAAAGTGGGCATCTGCGGCGAACACGGCGGCGATCCGAGCTCCATTGAATTTTGCCATCTGACCGGACTCAATTACGTCAGTTGCTCGCCCTTCCGGGTGCCCATTGCGCGGCTCGCAGCGGCCCAGGCCGCTCTGAATCATCCGGCCGAGATGAAGAAAAAGGTGGCCAAAACAAAGAGCAAGGTGATGGCCAAGGCAAAATCACTGGTGCAAACCGCCAGGGCGGTCAAGAAAGCCGTCACCGTGGCGGTGAAAACCGCCAAAGCCAAACCAACCGCGAAGAAGGTTGTCGCGAAGAAGGTCGCCAAAAAGAAGGTTACAGCAAAGAAAGTAGCCGTAAAGAAAGTGGCCTCAAAGAAACCCGCAACCCGTAAAGCGGTTGCGAAAAAAGCGCCTGTCAAGAAGGTTGCTTCTAAAAAAGTTGCCGTCAGGAAAACGGTTGTCAAAAAAGCGGCAGCTAAAAAGCCGGTTGCCAGGAAAGCAGCGAAAAAGAAATAACATTTTTACAATAAGCGACACAGGGCCGGGGTGGAGACGCCCCGGCTTTTTGTCGGGTTGTCTCACAATGTCCCGCTGTGGCACACATGTGTCTTCATCCATGAGACACTTGAGTGTCTCATGGCGCATCGAATTTATAATTATATATATAAATCATGCATTTAGATTTTATTTAAAATCTTGCACGCTTCTTGCTTACTGAAAGATCGTTCCACAAAAATAAACATTCAAAAAAGGAAAGGGGAAAGTTTTTTTATGAAACACAAAATGGTTCGAAAATTTTTAGTTCTGGCGGTCATGTGCTTGGCTGTGGCGGGGATGACCGCGACCACATGTAATGCGCAATGGTGGTGGATTTCTTCATCCAGTTCATCCAGTAGTTCATCCAGTTCGTCAAGTTCAAGTTCAAGTTCTTCGGGGTCGTCGTGGTGGTGGAGCACTTCATCCAGCAGTTCATCATCCAGCAGTTCATCATCCAGCAGTTCATCATCCAGCAGTTCATCATCCAGCTCAAGTTCTTCCGGTTCGTCCGTCCTCGGTCCCTACAGTGTCGTGACCAGCAAGATTGCGGATCCGTTCACGATCAACGTCGGCTCGATGACCAAACTCTCGTCCATGTCTTCAACGCGCTCCTGGAATCAGCTCACGCTGCCCAGCCCCTGCCGCAACGGCGAAGGCAAATCGACGTTTGTTATGGTTAAAAAAGGCAGTGTCAACAACCTGATGGTTCACTTCGAATTTGGCGGCGCTTGCTCCGACTATAAAACCTGCGGATCGATTCTCTCCGGCGGTACAGTCATTACGCTGGCTCCGAGCTATACGACCTCTTCGATGTCGCAGACGGCTGGCATTTTCGCCAATTCCAATACCAAAAATCCTTTCCGCAACTGGACGATCATCTTTGTGCCCTTCGGCACCGGCGACATTCACATGGGCAACCGGGTGGTCAAATACACCAGCGGTTTGAGCAGCAGAACCGTTCACCATGCCGGTTATGTCAATGCCATCACGGCGCTTCGCTGGGCGAAAGCTCAGGGCAATTGGAACAAAGTGGTTGTGACCGGCTCCAGCGCGGGCGGGTTCGGCACCATTTTGCATGCCTGGTCAGCCTATAAAATTTTCAATCAGCCGATTTACACGGTCAATGACTCGGGTCCCGGCCTCAATGGCAAGCCTGGCACGACCAATGGCGACAGCGCGGAAATGGGCGAAAGATGGGGCTCCTGGGATAGTTTCCCGGCCGGCGCCATTACGGATAGATCCAAACAGATCTTGCATTTTGTGAATTATACGCTCGATAATTGCCCGAGCTGCTACTATGGCCTGTTTGAAACCCAGCGGGATTCCACGATTGCCGATTATGAAGGCCTGAGCGGCACAGAACACCAGACGCAGCTTCTGAATGTTGTTAAAGACGTCGATTCGCGCAATGACAGCCAGTTTGGCTACTTCCTGCCGAATGACACCTACCATACGATTCTCACGGGCAGCGACTTCTACTCCGAGTCAATCAATGGTACGTACCTGTATAACTGGGTCAACAATTTAATCAATGGTTCAACCTCTGACTTGGCTGAATAAAACCAGGTGAGATGCCGTCCGCATGAATAATGAGCGGACATTTACAAAAATGACAGCCGGGGCAATTTCGCTCCGGCTGTTTCATTTTGTGCGCCCGGGGCAGGGTGCACTTTCGGGCGGGAAGAATCCCGCCGCCTATCCGGTTTTTTTCAGCACCAGCGCCGAGCGTGAAGGAAGATAAAGCTGCAAAACATGATGTTGTGTCTGATGATCGCGTATGGGCAGCGTGAAGTGGACCTGATCGAAGATAAGCCGTGAATGTCCGCCGTAGGCCGTATCATCCGTATTGAGGATCATTTGCCAGGCGCCCACGGGCGAGGCAATGCCGTAGTCGGGATACGAGACCGTGGGATGAAAATTGAAGGCGAAGATCAGCGGCCCCCGCGCAAAGACCAGCACCTTGTCGTCTGCGTGTTCATGCAGCAGGCGCGGCCAGGGATCGGACAAAAAATCATACTGCCCGACCAAAGCGAGCATCTCCTGGTCGAAGCGCGCCAGGCAGGCATATTTCAGATTCGGATCATCGGCCAGATGCCACTGGCGCCTGGCATAATGGCAGGACCAGCCGTTGCCTTCGCGCGGGAAATCAATCCATTCGGGATGACCGAATTCATTGCCCATAAAGTTCAGATAACCGGATCCGGCCGCAGCCAGCGTGATCAGACGGATCATCTTAGAAAGCGCCATGGCCCGGTCGATGGTCAGGTTATGATCATGCAGCTTCATATGATCATACATGGCCGCATCCGCCAGACGAAACATCAGGGTTTTATCCCCGACCAGCGCCTGATCATGGGATTCGGCGTAACTGATGGTCTTTTCGTCGGCTCGCCGTTGCGTGAGCTCATACCACAAATGCCCAATGGGCCAGTCTTCGTCGCGGTATTCCTTAATCAGCTTTATCCACACATCCGCAATGCCCATGGCGAGCCGATAGTCAAATCCGATGCCGCCTTCATGCTGGGGCGCAGCCAGAAGCGGCAGGCCGCTGACGTCTTCGGCAATGGCGATGGCGTCCGGGCGGATCTCATGGATCAGGCGGCACGCCAGTGCCAGATACGCCAGTGCGTCTTCATCCACGTTGTCCCCGAAATAATCGTCGTAGCTTGTAAAAGCCTTCTCCAGACCGTGATCGCGGTAGAGCATGCTCGTGATGCCGTCAAAGCGGAACCCGTCAAAGCGATACTCATCGAGCCAGAAGCGGCAGTTCGACAAGAGAAAGGAAAGCGTCTGGGGTTTTGAATAGTCAAAGCAGCGTGAGTCCCACGCGACATGCCGCCCGCGCGCGCCGTCATGAAAATACGCGTAGGCGGTTCCGTCAAAGCGGCTGAGGCCCTCCACTTCATTGCTGGCCGCGTGCGAATGGATGATGTCCATAATCACGCTCAGTCCCGCCCCGTGCGCGTTGTCGATCAGTTCTTTCAATTCCTCAGGCGCGCCGAAGCGCGATGAGGCGGCATAAAAGCTCGTGACGTGATAGCCGAACGAGGCGTAATAGGGATGCTCCACAATGCCCATCAGTTGAAGTGTGTTGTAGCCCGCGCGAATAATGCGGGGAAGAACCTTCTTTGTGAATTCCCGGTAGGTTCCGATCTTGCCCTCTTCCTGCGCCATGCCGATATGCGCTTCGTAAATCAGCGGGTTGGCGGGGCGGGCAGGCGACCGATGGCGCCAGTCATAGGTGGGCGGCGCCCACACCTGGGCGTTAAAAATCAGTGTTTGGGCATCCTGAACGACGCGCCTTACATACGCGGGAATGCGGTCGCCCGCCCCGCCCGGCCACGCAAGATGAAGGCGGTACAGATTGCCGTGCCGAAGGCGATGTTCAGGCAGACGAATTTCCCATACGCCATCTGGCCCGCTGCGCTGAAGGGCAAACTCCGGCCGCACCTGCCAGTCCGAATGCTCGCCGATCAGATACATCGCCGTGGCGTTGGGCGCCCATTCGCGAAAAATCCACTGATCTTCTCCTTGATGCAGTCCAAAATATTCATGGCTCAGGGCAAAATCGGAAAGCGGGATTTTCGCGCCGGTCAGTCGATGCTCCAGGGATTCGATATGCTTCAGGCGTCGCTCGACAACGGCGGCGTAGGGGGTCAGATACGGATCGGCTTTCAGAATTGCTTTTAGAATATTTTTTAAAGATAAGGACGGTGCGTCGAAATGTTGGGTCATGGGCCTCCTGTTTAAGTATTCATGATTCGCGCCTGCGTGCGGGCCGGACGGCAGGGGCTATGCGGAAATAAACGGCCGGTTGAGCATCTTTTCGTAAAGGTCAATATAGCGTTTGGCCGTGACCGAATGGTTGAAGGAGGCCAGGCTTTCTTTCATGATGCGTGAAATCTGTTTTTCCCGATCGGGGGAGGGCAACGAATGAAACGCGATGGCCGAATCGATGGCCCAGGACAGTCCGTGAGCGTCATAGGTTTCAAATAAAATGCCGTTGCCGGTATTGCGCTCAGCGTTGAGGGTCTGAATCGTGTCGTGCAGGCCGCCCGTATCGCGCACCACCGGCAGGGATCCGTAAATGGGCGCAATCATCTGCGGCAGGCCGCAGGGCTCGAAGCCCGAGGGCATCAGCATGAAATCCGATGCCGCATAGGCCAGCCTGGCCAGCGATTCGTCAAAATCACACACGGCGACGCGGTTATTGAGTTGAAACTGCCCGACGATCTGCCTCAGATATTGCTGAAATTCTCCGTTGGCCACGAAGACCATTTGCAGGGGGAGCTCCCAGTATTTGGAAACGACATCGTAAAGAATATGCGCCAGAAGCGGCGCGCCCTTCTGAATGCGATCCAGGCGCGACGGCCAGAAAAAAAGAGCCGCGCGTTCATCCTCCAGAAGGCCAAGCCGCTTTTGAAGCGCGTGCTTATTTTTAGCCTTGCCCGAAAGCGGGTTCTCATCCGTATAGTTAAACGTCAAACTGGAATCGTTTTGCGGCTGATAGGATGGATCGGGACTGTTCAAAATGCCTGTGGCGCAATCGGCTTGCCATTTGGCGGTTAATTCGCTTTTCAGCGGCTCTTCGATAAACGGGTGCTTCCCTTCGACGATTTCGACCAGAAAGGTAGGGCTGACCGTATTGATGAAATGGGCCGCGAAGACGCCGCTGGCGAGAAAATCGACGGGATTGGTTTGCCGCGTTTCCTCATAACAGGCGGGCATCCGCATAAAATAGAGGTGTCTCCAGAACGGCGCGGCATCGATGCCGTGGTCCTCAATTTCCGCGAGCGTCTTTTTGACCGTGAAAATATTATGAATGGTAAACAGGCAGGGGATGCCCATCTGCCTGGCCTTGGCCGGCAAAAGCCCCGTCATCCAATCGTTGCAGTGGATCAGGTCCGGTTTGACGGCGGGGATGATGTTGTGAATGACTTCCCGCTGAAACGCCAGCGAGATTTTGACGTTTTCCCAGCCGTAGCTGGAATAGACCGAATCGAGGTAGAAAAAGGCCCGGTCTTCTGCCAGGTGGATGCGCTCGTGCGTCATCCGTTTGCGGATCGTCTTGTATTCCTTGCGAAACACTGCGCCCGATTCATGGTAGAAGATGCTGCGGTAGTCCGGCAGCGCCACATGTACATCGCCGCCCTGCTCAAACAGCGCGGCAATCAGAGCGGCGGAGACGTCCGCCAGACCCCCGGCCTTGGCCTTGAGGTTGTTGGCGATTTTACCCATGCCTTCCGGAAGATAGGTTACCTCCGGCGTGACGATGAGCACGCGGGGTTTTTTTCTGCGAAACATTTCCGTATCACCCTTCTTGGCCTTGCCGGCCAAATTCGAAAGCGGGCAGCTTCAGCGGGATGCCACTCTTCAGGCCCAGGTAATCAAGCCGGGCGTAAATTTGATAAAGCTATCCGCCTTGGGCGTTACTCTTGCCGTATAGCCGAAACGGCCCGCCAGCTCGCAGGGCAAATCACATTCATACCGGTAAACGCCATGTCCCAGATTTTCCCGTACGGTCATGGACCGGGCTTTTCCCTCCGTCAGGTTTTCGAGGGTTTTCACGCGCCCGTAAAATATTTCCACATCGACCTCCTCGGGGGTGAGCTCGCCCAGAGAAACGATTGTTGAAAGGGTCAGTGACTGGCCCACTCGCAGCTGGGCCTTGTCCTTGCGAACGGGTGGTTCTATGGACAGGGCGCTCCATTTTTCGCGGAGACGGTCATGGACCGCGGTGAGATGAATCGCCTCTTCGGCAGAGGCCCGGGTCAGCGCATCGTAGTTTGAAACGGCGCTCTCATAAAAGGTTTCGTTATAACGGGAGACCATCTTCTGCGCGCAGAAACTGGCCAGGGCCATTTGCATGGAGGCCCTCATCATATTGAGCCAGCGAAGCGGAAGTCCGCCGCTTTCGCGGTTGTAGAAACAGGGAATGACGTCGTTTTCCAGCACATTATACAGGGCGTGGCTTTCGACCGCGTCCTGATAGGCAGGATCGTTGAAGTCCTCTTCCGTGCCGATGGCCCATCCGGTTTGCAGCGAGTAGCCCTCACACCACCAGCCGTCGAGGATGCTCAGGTTTAAAACGCCGTTGGCCGCCGCTTTCATGCCGGAGGTGCCGCAGGCCTCCAGCGGGCGGCGCGGCGTGTTGAGCCACACATCCGCGCCCTGAATGAGATGCCGCGCGATGTCGATATCGTAGTCCTCGATAAAAAGAATTTTGTGGCGGTATTGAGGATGGCGGGCCAGCTGAACGATTTGCTGGATCAGCTTTTTGCCTTCGTTGTCCATGGGGTGGGCCTTGCCCGCAAAAATAAACTGGACCGGGCGCTCTTCATTTTTCAAGATGGCCTCAAAGCGCTCCATATCGTTGAGTAACAGATTCGAGCGCTTGTAGGTGGCGAATCGTCTGGCGAAGGCAATGGTCAGGACATCATCATCCAGTACGGATTGAGCTTCCTTCATGACGTATTTGGGCGCGTTGCGGCGGCCGTACTGGCGGAGCATTCTTTTGCGGCAGGAGCGGATCAGGCGGCTCCGGCTCATTTCATGAGAGCGCCACAGTTCTTCATCGTAAATGTCATCGACGCGTTTGACCAGGTCTGTATTCCAGGTTTTCATTGCCCAGTCCCGCCCCAGATAGCGTTCAAAGAGGCGGGAGTTTTCGATGGAGATCCAGGAGGCGATGTGCACCCCGTTGGTGATGTGACGGATGGGAATTTCTTCTTCCGGAAGGCCCGGCCAGACAAAAGACCACATTTTGCGTGCTACCGATCCGTGAAGCCGGCTGACGCCGTTTCGGTACTGGGTCAGATGCAGCCCCAGAACGAACATGGAGAAGGGATTGTCTGTCTGACACGCATTGATCTGTCCCCACGTCAGAAGCTCATCGGCCGGCAGGCCCAGGTCTTGCTCAAAGGGGGCCAGATAGGGCCTGACCTGATCAGCGGGAAATTCATCATGCGCGGCCAGCACGGGCGTATGCGTGGTAAAAATACTGGTTCGTGCGTTGATCTCGATGGCGGTTTTCAAATCCACGCCGAAACGCCGCCGGATCTGGGCCAGCCGTTCAATGTTGGAAAACGAGCAATGCCCTTCGTTGAGATGACAGGTGACCACCTGGTAGCCCATAGCCGTAAGCGCGCGCATGCCGCCAATGCCCAAAATGACCTCCTGGGCCAGACGCACACGGGCCTCCGAGTGGTACAGGCGGGAATTGATGTCGCGTATGGCAGGCGGATTTTCCTTGATGTTGGTGTCGAGCAGATACAGGGGAATCCGCCCCACCATGATCTTCCAGACGCGCAGAGAAATCGGGCCGTCCGGCCCGGTAAGCGTGATCATGAGATCCTGGCCGCTTTCATCTTTGACGCTGTAGATCGGCAGTTTGTTGAGGTCTGTTTCCGGGTATTCCTCCTGCTGCCAGCCGTCATGATTGAGAAACTGATAGAAATAGCCGTTGCGGTAAAACAGCCCCACGCCGACAAGCGGCTGCCCCAGATCGGAGGAGGCCTTCAGGTGATCGCCGGCCAGAATGCCCAGCCCCCCCGCAGAAAGAGGCAGGCTTTCATGAATGCCGAATTCCATTGAAAAATAGGCAATGACGTTTTTCCCTCCGTCCGGCTGCAGGGCAGAGGCTTCCAGAGGCTTTGTGACCCGGTCTTCAAACTGCTGGCGCACCTGCTCCATCTGGCTTAAAAAACTGGCGTCCACGGAAAGCGTGTCGAGCGTCTTTTGTTCAACCAGCGTTGAAAGCACCAGTGGATTTCGCCCGGATTCATCCCAGAGTTTCGGATTGATGCGCCGGAAAAGTTCAATAGCATCGAGGTTCCAGCACCACCACAGATTGTTGACCAGCTTCTCCAGAAACGTAAGCGATTCCGGAATGTACGGGAACACCTGAAACGTTTGCAGATGATTCATGGGCGCTATCCTTCATGAAAAGGGTTAAACGATAATGACCGAATTGTCACAGTTCCCATAGTCGCTTCGAACATACTTATCCGCATCCCAGTCGTTTTCCCAGATGCTGTCGTCAATGAGGTAGCGAAACTGGTATTCCCGGTTGGCTTCGAGATCCAGCTCCAGCTTGAATTCTCCGCTTTTGAGCTTTTTCATGAGCGTGTCGTGTGTGCTCCAGTTGTTGAAGTCGCCCACGAGCGCAATGGACTGTGCGCCCATCGAGGCCTGACGGGGCACCTTGAAGGTGACTTTGCAAACATCTTTGTTTTTTGCGGGTTTCTTTTTGATGATCATAACGCCCTCCTCAAATCAATATATTAGGATTTTTCTTTCCATCCATGGATTCGGGAAAAGCGAAAAAAAAGAGATGCCGGAAATCGGTTTCAGGCAAATTCAGTTGATGTTGAATCGATTCAGAAACAGGAAGAATAGGTCAGCACTCATCTGTCATGTGAATGGCAATATACCACTTCCCGCTCAAATGCGAAAGCCTGAAAATTAAAAATCGGTTCAGGGGGATTTTTCGGGATCGGCTTTCAGAATATCCCAGACGCGCAGCCATTCGGAAAGCCCCCAGGCTTGCGCGTCGCACCCGCGCGGTGTATGAGGGAAATCTCCATCCAGGATTTCCGGAAGATGGCCCACGCATCCGCGCCGCAGAAGCTGAAGCGAGCTCAGAAGCCAGGCCCGCGCGGCGTTTTTCCCAGGCTCACCATACACTTTTGCATAAGCCTCGCAATAGGCCGGAAAGGGCCAGGTCCAGGCAGCGCCGTTGTGATAGCCGGGTTTACGGCAGCTGTCCTCGTCGCCTTCGTAGCGGCCCAAGTAGGGGGCGTGGGGATTACTCAGCAGAACGCCCTGATGCAGGATTGCATGCGGGTATTCGGTGGGCTCATCCGCCAGGCTGCGGATGGCGCCCGGAATTAAAAGCGTCGAGGTGGCGTCGAGCACCGCCCGGCAAATCGCCTCATCCCTGAGCGCGCCGAGGGTGACGGCCAGAAGTTGATTGGGACGAAGCGCATCGTCGGGCAGGCCGTCGCAGGCCGCCTCCCCGTCGCAGGCACAGAGGCAATCGGCCAGATAGCCTTTTTTGAGCACAAAGAGTTCCTGAATGGACTGCGCGACACGCGTTGCCAGCGCCTGCCAGGCCCGAGGGCCATCCGGATCGATTTCGGCAAGGAAAACGAGCGCCCGGTGCCACAGGGCCGCAATTTCGATGCAATAGCCTTCGCGGGGGGAGCCTGCCGGGTGATTGGTATCCATCCAGGTGAAGCAGGCCGGGCTGTAGATCAGACAGGAGTCGGGATCCATGCGGATGCCGTTTGGCGTGCCCGCGATATACGCGTCTGCAATCGACAGCACAATGTCCCGAAGCGTCCTTTGACCGCACACCTCATCCAAAAACGTCGCTGAGGTTTCGTGGCCCGCCCAATCCGCGCAGGCGCAAATTAGCCACAGTGGCGCGTCCACGGTGGTTCGGTTGGCGGTATTGTCGCCGGAGATCATATTGGGGAGCGTGCCGCGATCTTCCATTGAGGCAAACAGATGAAGAATCGCCTTGGCCTCGGCCAGCCTTCCGGTCTGGATCAGGCCTCTTGTAAAAATCAGGGAATCTCTTCCCCAGTCCAGAAACCAGGGATAGCCGGCAATGACGGATTGCAGCGTGCCGCGCTTGACCAGATAGGCGCTAAGCGAACTCTGAAGCGACTGTGCAACAGGCGCAAAAGCGCCTTGCGAGAGGGAGGGCCGGTTTTTCGCCGGCGCTGGAGGGTCGAATGCATTGACCGACGCTGTGAGCTCCACTGTGTCGTTTCCCTGCAACAAAACCCAAAAGTAACCGGGGCTCCATAAATCCGAGTGCGCCTCAAGGCCGCGACGGGCTTCGGCTTCATGATAGTGCATATAGCGCCATTCCGGCGCGTGCACAAACAGGCCCGTTGAAATGCTGAGCGTTAATTTTCGTTCGGGAGACGGTTCAAAAACGAACGCCTGCCTCGAAGGGGTGACAGCGGCAGGCCACGCCGTTTCTGGTCCAAGGTAGGCCTTGGTCGTTTCGTGAAAGTTGCGGTCGTCGATGTCCGGACGCAAAATCAACCGGACGGCTTCATCGTCGGGAAGCTTGCTTGCGTGAGTGCCTGACGGATGACGGTGAAATTGCAGGCGGACGGCATTTTGCCCCGGAATCATTTCCACCGACAGGCGAAGGCCAATGCTCTGGCCCTGGCCGGTGGGAATAGCAAACTCCCAGATGCCGGTATTGCCATCGGCCAAAAACGATTCCAGATTGTCAATGTCAATTTCCTGGGAATAGTCCTGATACACGGCCCAGGCGCGGCAGCGCCGAAACATCACGCGTCGGTCGCAGGGAACCTCCGGGTGCAGATTGGCCGAAAGCAGCGCGTCGTACTGGCTTAATAGCCTGCCCCAGCGGACATCGGCGCGGCACATGCCGCCCAGGCCATTGGTGGATAAAAAAAGATGGTCGTCGTTTGAGAGTTCACTGCGGTAGAGCCGCATCGGCCAGAAGGCTTCTTCAATAGCGCCCAGGAAAAGAAGCGGAGCGTCTTCGTGGCGCGTGCCGGTTTTTTCATAGACAGAAAGGCGAAGTGTGAGGTGGACGGATTCCGCCACGGGCTTTAAAGGGGCAAAAAGGATAAAGTGACGTCCGTTTGGGGAGGGCAGACTTTCGTCGCAGGTAAGCACGGTTTCGGCGGCTTCAAACCCTTCGAGGATCGCGGCGCGAAACGGGGCATCCGCCTTCATCAGCAAACATTGCCCCGGCGGCAGCATGACGGTGCGTCTCAGATCACGCGGCCATTGCCAGAACACGACGCGATGCTCGTCGCTTTGAGAGTTGTGGCGGCGGCAAAATTCCACCGGGTCGGCGCAAAGCTCCTCTGCAGCCCGGTCCAGATCCACGTCTGACACATCCCGCAGACCGCGATAGCATGAGATGATCTCGAGCACTTTGGCTTTTTTCCTCTGAACAAGGACCCGCTCAGGGGCGAAGGAAATATCCTCCGGCTGCTTCAGATAACGGAGGTCATCCGGATCGGTTGACAGGCAAAGCACCTGGCCGGGTGAAAGGAAAACGCCCTGACAGCCGTTTTCAGTCGCGACAGACACGTTCGATCCCGTCAGCAAATCAGTGAGGGAAAGCGAATCCATGTCCTTTTGAAATGGCCACTGAGCCTGCGCCGGGTGAGCGTCATCGAGATTGGCAACGATCAGCAGTGTTTTGCCGGAGGGTCGGTGGGTGCGCTGAAGCGCCAGACAGTTGGCTTCGCCTGCGGTCAAAAGTATCAGTTCGACATTATCGAAAAAAGCGGGATGCGAGCGAAGCAGGATGTTGAGGCGGCGGATTTCGTCAATCTGGTTTTCGGGAGCGCCCCAGTTGAGCGGATGGGCCTCGTGAACATTGATCTTTTCGCGAGCCAGCCACTCCACACCATTGGCAAATCCAAAAGCCCCCTGCGTGGAGCAAAGTGCGCAAAGCGCCGTGCGCATTTTCGCCCAGATCAACGATCGTGCGGCCAGACGGTCGTTATCGTGCGTTTCCGCATAGTGAACAGCGATGCCGTCTTTCCGGGAGATGTCTATCGCTTCAGGCAGGTAAGCCAAAATCTGCTCCCGGGTGTAGTTTTGGAAAAGCTCGGAATAGGCCCAGTTGAAGCCCGCGCGGCCCAGCAGATTACGCGTGATCTCAATGCTCCCCCCGAGGCCTTCGAGCAGAAAAATCGTTTCAGGGTATTGCTCACGCACCCGCGCGATGATGTAGTTCCAGGCCTCCTGCGGAATCATGTAGCCCGCGTCGCACCGGAAGCCATCGACGCCCCGGTGACACCAGGTCAAAAAGACGGAGGCGATATAGGCCCACAGATCCCGGGCGGAATAATCCAGACTGGTGAGGTCCCGCCAGACCACGCCCCAGGCGCCCGGTGAGGCGATGTCGCCTTGCTCGCTTCGCTTCAGCCAGTGCGGATGCGTTTCGTGGAGGCTGGCCGCCCAGCCGGTGTGGTTGACGGCAATATCGAGAAGAAGCTCAGCCTGGCGCGCATGCACGGCATCCACGAGTTCAATGAACTGATCCAGCGGCGTGGCCTTTCCGTCAAAGACCGCGAGCGCCGGATCGATTCCGGTGAAGGAAAGCGCCGCATAGGGACTGCCGAAGCGGCCCATGCGGCCATAGGTGGTGGGCGTGGGCGATACCGGCAAAAGATGCACATAGCGGCATCCCAGCGTACCGGTAATGAAATCGAGTTCGGCGATCAGATCCCGAAATGTTCCGGATCGGGGAATCACCGTGTAGCCTTTGGCATCGAGCTGCGCCATGCTCGCCGCATCGGCTTCATCGGGCAGGTGGCGGCCGTCCTTATTGGGGCCGAACTGCCGCACAAAGGCATTATAGATGATGTTGGCCGCTACGGTGTGGGCGGGCTGCACATGGATTCGCGTATTGGGCCCGTCGGGCCAGTGCGGGGTAATTTGTCCGTCGGGCAGAAAAAAACACTTTGCCTCAAAGTGGCCCGTTTCGGTCAGGGGCAGCGTGATCGAAAAGCGCTCTGCATCGATTCGATGAAGCGCAATGTCGAACCATTCCGTCCCCAGAGGCGGCCGGTGGGCCTCCACTGCGTCAATGACCGCGCGGTGGTAAAGCGCGGCATGACCGAGGTTCGTGCGGATAAACGCACGGCCTTCGGCTGGAGCCGTCAGGGAAAGCGTGAAGCTCAGCGTGTCGCCGCGAAACAGAACGTTTCGCGAACCCGGAGGCGGGTGCTGAAGGATCTGGAACCGCTCGCTCATGGCATGGCCTGCAGGGTCTAGTTGGCAAACACTTTCCGAAGAAACGCCAGGACCTTTTCCTGGACGTCGCCGGATTCCACGCCGCGCAAAATACCGTGATGGTTGGCGGCAATTTGCACCAGTTGCTTGTTTGGGGATCCCAGTCGTGAATAGATGTCTTCGCCGCTTGCCGGATTGACCACCGGATCGGCGGAGCCCTGAATGACGAGCGCGGGAATGTGAATTTCGGGCAGGCGCGCTTTGACGCGCTTCATCAGCTTTTCGAGTTCATTCACGCCGGAGACGGGGTTGCGCGTATAATTGATATGGGGATTTTCCGGGTCGTTGGCGATATACTCCATTTTACCTTTCTGGACGCGAAGCGCGCCAAGGAGTTTGTTCCAGCCGACAATCAGGGGGGAGTATCTGGCGGAGGTGTTTTGCAGCCGCGCCGGCGCGTTAATCGAAATGACGCCTTGAAGGTGACCGGGCTTGTTGGCCGCCTGCAGGAGCGCAAGCCCCGCGCCGGTGGAAAACCCGGCGACGACAAAACACCGCACCGAATGGTTCATGACAATATAGGCGCGGTTGACGGATTCATACCAGTCCGGCCAATGCTGATGCGACAGGTCTTCAGGCGAAGTGCCGTGGCCGCTAAGCCTTGCACCGTAAACACTGAAGCCGTGCCGGTAAAGGAAATCGGCCAGCGGACGGATTTCTTCCGGCGCAGCCAGATAGCCGTGGATGAGGATCACGCCCCGGGTGTGCCAGAAATGGTGGCGAAAGAAGGGCCTGCCGATCGTTATCGGCTTCGTTTCTCCCCCAGCGCTGTGGCGGTGGTAATCGTCTTCAAACAGGCATTCATCGAGGCTCAGAAATTTTTTCCGGAGATGGCGGCGGATGTAAAACGACGGTAGCCACATCAGGCGGTTGAGCGCTTGAGTCAGAGGCGCAAGGGGCTCGATTTCATTTTTAAGCACGTAAACGATGTTGTCCTGACGGATGGAATGGAATTCATGGGGTTGGCTGAAGCGCCCGGTGTTTTTGGTCAAAACGCCGTTTTTGCGCGCCAGCAGCCCGTCGGCGAGAAGATCGGAGATAAACTGCTCATACTTTTCGTGCACGTCGTCGCAAAGCAGGTGCTGCTGCTCGCAGTTGAGCGTTTTATGATAGCGGGTCACGCCCGAGCGCATTAACTGGTCGATGGCCAGATAGAGGCGGCTTTTGAAGTCCTTTTCGCGGAGGGTATTTTTGCGGTACTTGCTCAAAAGATAGGAGGCCAGGTGGTCGAGGTTGACCGTGGTCATCGCGTAGATGGCGCGCATGTAGTCATACATCATCTCAATATATATTTTTTTAAACGGCCCGGCGTGTTTGAGCTCGGAGGGGTCCAGGTAAAGCCCCGGATCGCGGATCATGTCGGCGACGCCCTTGCTTTGGGTCAGGTAGTCGCTAACAGAAATGGCTTTCCCGAAGTTGATGTCCATATCGACGCCGTCCATGACCATCGAACCTTCCACCTGCATTTCCTCCTTCATGCGCGCCGACACGTCATGAACGAAACGGTTCACCAGGCGGCTGATGGCATTGTCTTTGGCGCGCACCGGGTAGTAGGTGATGTTGACCGGAACGATGAGAGTGTGCTTGCCGAGAATCGCGTCGAGCGAGGCGGGATCGATTTCGAAATGCGAGGTGATGGCGGCGATGCCCGCAGCATCGTTTCGCTCGCGCATCAGACGCAGTTGTTCGCGAAGAAATTCGGCGCGCAGCGCCAGACGCCCCGCACCGGTGTGCGGCGGCCGCTTGCCCGTGGCGGTGTTGATCAGATATTTGCCCTTTTCAATGATTTTTTTGTCCTTGATCATCATGCCTTCGGGAAAGATGACCACCGGGTGGCTGTCCGTCAGGAGGGCGCGCACCAGCATTTTGTCCCGGTTGGGGTTGGTGGTGGACACCGCACCGCCACGCGTCATGATATCGCCCAGCCCGCCGACAAACAGTGAGGCGTCCGCAAGCGACAGGGGATATTTGGAAATATATTTTTTAATCACGTAGGGCAGAAGAATGGTTTCCATGCGCGTGAAGTGATTCGCGACGTAAAGCACCGGCTGGTCCGGAACGTTTTCCCGCCCGTGCACGCGGATATCGGTTCCGGAGGCCTTAAAGATGACATCAAGGGCGACCATGATGCTGCGGATCATGGCATTGGAGATGTCGGGTGTCAGGGGCGAGGGCGTCTTGAGGGTCATAAAAGCGCCTCGCGAACCTTTCGAAGCCTCTCGGGCCAATTCGTGAAAATGCCGCTGGCCCCCAGCGCAATCACGCGCTTCATCGTTTTTTCGTCATTGACGGTATAGACATGAAAAGGGATCACCTTCGCGTTGAGATCGGCCAGCCATTTTGCCGAAAGTTCGCGATAAGAGCAGTTGAACGCCTGTGCGCCGAGCGCGGAGACGATCTGTGACGGAAGCGCTTTGGGGTAAAGCTTATTTTCATACAAAACTGCGACGCACGCCCCGGGATGCAGGGCTTTGAGATGCCCGATCGCGCGCGGGTCAAAACTTGAATAGGCGACGTGATCGCGCATGCCCGCGGCCGAAACCCGGGCGAGACACTTCTCTTCAATGCCGCAGGTGGGGCTATCCGTTACCGCTTCGGTTTTAATTTCAATGTTGACGGCGATGCGGCCCCGGCAAATTTGCAGAACCTCGTCGAGCGTGGGAATCGTTTCGCCGGAGAATGCTTTGGCAAACCAGCTTCCCGCGTCGAGCTTTTTTAATTGCGCCAGACGATACGTGGCCAGGCGTCCCCGGCCGCTGGTGCAGCGCGACAGGATGTCGTCATGGAAGACCACGACCTCGCCGTCGGCGGATAGCTGGACATCGAGCTCAACCATATCCGCGCCCATGTCGATGGCGCCCTGAAACGCGGCCAGTGTATTTTCCGGAAAATGCGCAGACGCGCCCCGATGGGCGATCACCGTGACGCCCGCGTGCGATTTGCCGGAGTAGCTCAAGGCGTTATAGGAACAATAACCCAACATGTGCGCGTCCTTCAAAAAACGTTATTCTTCCGCGAGGCTCACCGGCCCGCCCGTGTAATTTCCCTTGCAGGTCAGAGCCTCGCAGTCTGAGTTGAGCATCTCGAAAATAATCCGGCCGGTATTGTTTTTCGCCTTGAAATGACCAATGCCGTCTGCGTCGCCGCCGTCAAGTTCCGCCGGTGTCCAGTTTTTGAAATTGAAATTTCTTTTCTGAGCCTGGGCGCCTGCGCCCACGTTTAATTGCGCCCGGATGTTGGCCGATTTGACAAACAGGGGGCCCTCGGCGCAGGTTTCATGCCGGCGTGCGGTGGAACAGTGGATCTGGTCGTGCCTGCCAGCCGAAATCGTATAGAACAAAACCTTTGGATGGTGAACGGGCGCAAGCCTCAGGCTGCGGGGGCCATCTGCGCCGGTCCAGGCATTGGCGCCGAAGAAAAATCCGGAGTCGGGATAAAAGCCGAAGGTATAGTCATTGAAAAAATTCTGGGAGCCGCAGGTGGCGACAAACGGATTGATGAAGCCAGCGGACAGGCAGGCGGGCAGGCCGCGCACCCCCCCGGCGATGTTGACAAACCGTCGCACACTGGTCCAGCCGTTTTTATTCGGGAAAAGATCGGCATGGAATGTGAGCGCCGCCAGCGTCATGGAGACGCCCATCGAATGGGCGACAATGTCCACCTGATTTTTTCCGGTATAGGCTTTGACGGCCTCAATAAAGTGAATCAGAATGTCGTATTTTCTCGGTCTGTGATAATTGCCGCGGGGGTTTTTCTGCTCTTCGGCGCTCAGGTACGTAATGCCGAAAAGTTCGCAGTCATTATAGCCGCGGGCGCGAAATTCCGCATAGACGGAGCGGGAGGGCGCCTCATGCCCCGCTACCTGACCGACCACCGGAGCATCCCATCCGGTGGCCCGGTCGCCGTTGCCGTGGATGAAAATGACGGGTGTGCGCTCAGCGCGGCAGGGGCCGCCGCCGAATCCGCCATAACCCACCCGGGGATGAAACCGGCCGCCATACTGCACATCCGGTCCATCGCAGCGGGGATAGTCAAACCGGCCGCAACTGAGCCCCCATGCCTCGGGCGTCGTAAGAAAGAAAACAAAGACCAAAACCAGAAGACACAGGGCAGAATGGATGATGTTTCGCATGATTTTATTCCTCAGGTCAGCTCGGAAACATTTACGCCATGAACGGGCGAGCGCTTTGCATCACGCCACTTAACCCACAATGCTGTCATTCCCGCGAAGGCGGGAATCCAGAAGCCTTTTCAAATTATTCCTAGATTCCCGCCTTCGCGGGAATGACAAAATAGGAATATTTTTCAAAGGTTTCTCAGAATCAACATGGCTTAGTTTTATGAAAAGCTGTCTGGTTTGTCAATGCCTATGAGCGGCTTTTCAGTTGCCTGCGCTTCCAGAGCGTTTTGAGTCTCAGCGAATTTCCGACGACCGAAACGGAGCTTAGTGCCATGGCTGCGGCGGCGAATTCCGGGTTGAGCAAAATGCCGAAAGCAGGATACAGAGCGCCCGCGGCAATCGGAATGCCGATGATATTATAGATAAACGCCCAGAAGAGATTTTGTTTGATCGTTCTGAGCGTTGCCAGGGAAAGCCCAATGGCCTCGGGGACCAGATTCAAATCCTCCCGCATGAGGGTGATGTCGGCCGCTTCAATGGCGGCGTCCGTTCCGGAACCGACGGCAATGCCCACGTCGGCGGCGGCCAGCGCCGGCGCGTCATTGATGCCGTCTCCCACCATGGCGACGATCTGGCCCGACCGCTGAAGGTTTCTTACTTCATCGGCCTTGCCTGCCGGCAGCACATCCGCCAGGACGCGCTCAATGCCGAGCGTTTGCGCGATCGCCCGGGCTGTGTCGGCATGATCGCCTGTGATCATGGCCACGCTCAAGCCCCGCTTTTGGAGGGCTTTCACCGCAGAAAGCGCGGACGCTTTCGGAACATCGGCCAGCGCCAGAAGACCGATGGCCTGTTTGCTTTTTGCAACATAGACCAGCGTTTTGCCGTCTTTGGCCAGGCGGGCCTCATCTTTTTCGAAGTCTTTAAGCGCGATGCCTTCATGGATGAGAAACCGGCGGTTGCCGATCCGGTAGGGGTCGGCGTCGATTTGGGCTTTTGCCCCGAGGCCCGAAACCGCCTCGAACTGTAAGGCTTCGGGCAGCTCGATTTGCGCCTCGCGGGCATGCCGGACAATGGCTGCGGCCAGCGGATGTTCGGAATATTGTTCCAGCGCGCCTGCCGACCCAAGCACCTGGCGCGCCTCGATGCCCTCCGCGCAAACGATATCCGTCACGACCGGCTTTCCCTGCGTGAGGGTTCCGGTTTTGTCAAACACAATCAGAGACAGACGCGAAATCCGCTCCAGTGATTCGCCGCCCTTGATCAGGATGCCGCTTTGCGCGCCCAGACCCGTGCCGACCATGATCGCCGTCGGCGTGGCCAGACCCAGTGCGCAGGGACAGGCAATCACCAGCACCGATACGAAGTTGATCAGCGCCCGGTTAAAGGCGGCCTCCTGGGGGACGATGGACCAGATGGCGAAGGTGAAAAGCGCGATGACGAAAACGGTCGGAACGAAAACGGAGGCGACCCGGTCAGCCAGGCGCTGGATGGGCGCTTTGGCGCCCTGCGCTTCCTCCACCATCCGGATAATGTGCGAAAGCATCGTGTCTGCGCCCACGCCCGTGGCGCGCATCGTGAAGCTGCCTGACGCATTGATCGTGGCGGCAAACACTTTTTGCCCCGCCTCCCGGTAAACCGGCAGGCTCTCGCCGGTAAGCATGGATTCGTCAAGGGTGGAAGAGCCGGTTTCGATGACGCCGTCAACCGGAATCTTTTCGCCCGGCTTCACGCGCAGAAGATCACCGGCCACAATGGCCTCAAGAGGAAGGTCTGTCTCTTCCTTGCCCCGCAACACATGGGCGGTTCTGGGCGCAAGGCCAATCAGTTTTGAAATCGCGGCGGAGGCTTTTCCCGTTGCCCGCGCTTCGAGATAGCGTCCCAGCAGAATCAGCGTGACGATCATGGCCGCGCCGTCATAGTAAACATGGGGCGCCACGCCCGCCGATGAAAACATCTGCGGGAAAAAGGTTGCCGCTGCCGAGTAGGCGTAGGCGGAAAAAGCGCCTACGGACACGAGCGTGTTCATGTCGGTGGTTTTGTGCCGGGCGGCCTTGTAAGCGCCGATAAAAAAACGGCTGCCTACCCAGAAAACGGCCGGCGCCGTCAGGAAAAACAGAACCGTCAGCATGACCTGGCGGTCGATTCCTGAAAGAGGCGCAAACCAGTGCTGCATCGATCCGAAAAAAATGACGATGCTAAGCCCAATGCCGGCGATCAGCCGGATTTGCATGGCCCGCAGTTCAGCGGCGCGCGCCGCTTTCAGAGGATCGGTGGACGAATCGTCCACCGATCCCAGAAACGTATAACCCAGATCGTTGACCACGGTGGAAACCGCTTCGATTCCCGCCCATGAGGCCTGATGGGTCAGACTTGCCCGGCCGGTGGCCAGATTGATGCTGACCCCGGTGACGCCGTCGATTTCCCCCAGCGCGTTTTCGACGCGCCGGATGCAGGCGGCACAGGTCATCCCCCCAATGGCCACCGTGAGATTATCCGATGACATCATATCCCGCTTTCCGGATGGCCGCCAAAACGGCTTTTTCATCCACCGGCTTTGTTTCATCAAAAGACGCCAGGCCTGTGGCCAAATCGACTTTCACATTTTGAATCCCGTCGATTTTGCCCAGCGCCCCGGTGACGGCTGCCACGCAATGCTGGCAGTTCATTCCTTTGATCTTAATCTGTTTCACGATGTCCTCCTGTCAAAACGTGTTTCTTAAAAGATAACCGTTTTACAGCAGATGGCAAGCGGTATGTTTTAGTGTGCCTTCGAGAAGCGCTCTCCCCGGCGAGGGGAGATTTTCTGCGTTTTTGTGAGGGGTCTGTTGTCTTTTTAGGAAAAATTCGCAGATAAACCGTGGCGGCTTAAAGGTATAAGCGTGAATTCCTTTTTGATTTTAAGCACGCTTTGGTGTATTAACAGCCAAGCATCATTTTCATACGGCCTGCACATTGCAGATTACACGGACAGGAGGGACTTGATATGAAACTTCGGTTTCTTGCTGTGTTGATCGTCAGTATTTTGTTGTTGGGGTGCGCTGAACCCATCCTTGACGCGTCATCGGAAGAAAACATGCGCGCCTCACTGCGCAAAACGAGAGAGGTGCTGCCGGAGGCCCAGCGGCAGGAATTTGATGAGGCGATGGAGTTTTTGGTTTACAGCCAAACGGACCTCAGGGGGTTGTTTGTGCCGGAGTATCTGGACGTCAATAACGAAAAAGCGACGCTTCGCGCGTTTTTGGACAAGAAAAGCGGCCTGGAAATTATTGCTAAGGCCAATACCCTCAAGCGCCAGCGGCAAAGAATTGAACAGCAGCAGGATCAGAAAGAAATTTCGCGCCTTGAAGGAAAATTCCGGCGGGTCGCGCAGGCGACAGATCAGCTCCAGAAGATAAAAATTCTGGAGTCGCGCTTCTATGAGCATGAGCAAAGCCCCGGCATAAAAATTCCCGTCGTCGAGCTCAAAATTATCAATGAAACGCTTTACACCGTTTCACGGGTTTATTTTGATTATGCCCTGAGGGTGCCGGGAAACAGCCTGCCCATGCATAAAGGCCGTTTTCATTTTGATATCCGGGGCGGCATGAAGCCCGGCGCGGTGGTTCACGGTCACCTTGCGCCGCCGTCGCTGTCTAATGAAGAGGGAAGCGTTCGCCTGCCCCGCAACGTGATATCGGAGGTGGTCGTTGTCCGGATAGACGGGCCGGATGGCAACGCGTTGTATTCAGCCATGGAGTTTGGCGAAGAAGAACAAACCCGTCTGGCTGAACTGAGAAAAAAATACAGCAGATACTGACCGGCAAGAGACGGATTTCCCGGATCAGGCGTTTTTTCGTTCATAGCGAAACAGGCGCCAGGCGATGTCATTGGCACAGGGTGTGCTGAATTTGCGCAAAGGGTGGCCGCGTGAGGCATAAAGAAATCTCTCAAAACAATAAATCCGGCATCCGGCAATTTATTGAAGCCATTGCGACCGCCATCCTGGTCACGGCGTTTCTTATCACCTTCGTCATTCAGGCCTTCAAAATTCCCTCCGGGTCGATGCTTCCCACCCTCATGACCGGCGATCACCTGTTCGTCAATAAATTTATTTACGGCCTCAAGCTTCCCATTCTTCGGAAAACCATTCTTCCTGTCACAGCCCCAAAAAGAGGCGACGTCATCGTTTTCGTTTACCCGCAGGACCGCTCCAAGGATTTTATCAAACGCGTTATCGGCATCGGTGGAGACACCATCGAAATCCGCCAGAAGACGCTTTGGGTAAACGGTCAGGTCTATGCCGATGGCCACGGTGTCTATCATGATTCCGTCATTTATCCCGCCGAGGCGCACCCAAGAGATAACATGGGCCCCGTGGTGGTTCCAAAGGGGAGTGTCTTCGTCATGGGCGACAACCGCGACTACAGCCTCGACAGCCGCTTCTGGGGGTTTGTGGACCTGAACGATGTTTTGGGGAAGGCGTTTATCCTTTACTGGTCCTGGAATGCCGAAGAGCATACCGTCCGCTGGAACCGCGTTGCCACGCTCATCCGCTAAGCCGGCTTTGCGCGGGGGAGGGTTTCACGGTCAGACCTTAAACCCATCGCGGTTTTAAGCATTTCGCTTGCACCCGTACCTGATTCTCTGCACACATGACAGGTTGTCGGTTTTCTTTACAGTTGCCTCTCCGGGGGTGTATGGGTGCAAATGTCAGTCATGACAGGATGATTGGAGATTTCTGGCGATATGATATGGGAAAATCACCTGAAAGAGTGTCGGATTGCTTTACGAATTCGTAAATAGTCTATGATTATTTTTTGAATCGGCCATGATATGTAGTCATTATGCTTTGATATTATTAAACTATTTCTGAATCAGATGCTTGTGCGCACAAAAGGTCTGTTTCTTGCTTTTAAACCTGAACAGTATTGAACATGCAGACAATCCCTGGGAGGTGAATTGAAATGAGAAAGAATTTTTTTGCAGTTGCGTTAGGAATATTGATCGCTTTAGCCATTGTGGCGAATGCGCCTTCGGCAGGGGCGGTTTCATGGACGGATTGGTCAGTCATTACCACAGGCGCATCGGGATCAGGAACCGGTTCTATGACCATCGGCGCCTCAACGGTTGAAGTTAAGCTGAGCGGCATGTTAAACGGCTTCAATGATGGAGATTATTATTATAAAAATTATCCGGCCACCTATGGAAATTTGAATCCTTCCGATTTGATTCAGGAGTGGAGCACGGGCTCAGTTACGATTACTTTTTCAACTCCGGTGATCGACCCATATCTGGCTTTGGTGAGCGTCGGTCAATCTGGCGTCGGTGTGAATTACAGCTTCACAAATCTTACTGGGGTTATCAATGTCATTTCTTCCGGTTCAAATTATTGGGGCTACACAGGATATTCGATCGTTGATAATACCTTTTCAGGGAAAGAGTTCAACGGTGTGTTGCAACTGACCGGCACTTACAGCAGCCTGACCTTCTCAATCAATCCGAACGAATACTGGCATGGCTTTAATATCGGTGCGGCATCGGTTTACACGGGCGTTCCCGAGCCGGCCACGCTGATTTTGCTGGGATTGGGGTTGATGGGTCTGGCTGGCGCAAGGCGGAGGATGAAAAAATAATCCGTTAAATTCATATAGTAAAGTGCAGTATCCAGAAAGAGGAGGCCGTGACAAAAAATCGCGGCCTCCTCTTTTTTTGGAGCCTCTGTCTGATTGCCTCAAGGGGAAAGGGCAAACGCCATTCCCCTTGAGGCAAAGAGGGCTATTTTTTCGCGTATCCGATCCCTCTGGCGGATTCTTCAATCGCGGCCAGCACCGCCGGATCATCAATGGTGGAGGGGATGACGTAGGTCTTGCCATCGACGATCTTGCGCATGGTGGAGCGCAGGATCTTGCCCGAGCGGGTTTTAGGCAGCGCCTTCACCACCGCTGCCTCCTTGAAGCAGGCCAGTGCGCCCAGATCGTTTCGCACCATCTGCACCAGCTCCGCGACAATGTCTTCGGGTTTTCGCTCCACACCCGCCTTGAGGACGACAAATCCCACCGGCACCTGACCCTTGAGCGCATCGTCCGCGCCCAGGACGGCGCATTCGGCGACGTCCTTGTGCTTCGAGACGATCTCCTCCATTGATCCGGTGGACAGACGATGCCCCGCAACGTTAATGACATCATCAATGCGTCCCATGATGTAGAGATAGCCGTCTTCGTCATACCGGCCGCCGTCGCCTGTGACGTAATAGCCTGGCCGTTCCGTAACGTATTCCAGATAGCGCTTGTCGTCCTGCCAAAGCGTGGGCAGGCAGCCTGGCGGCAGGGGGAGTTTAATGACGACAGAGCCTTCCTCGCCTCGGGGAAGCGGATTTCCGTCCATATCCAGAATCTGGACATTGTAGCCCGGCACGGGCTTGGTGGGCGAGCCAGCCTTGATCGGCAGGGGTTCAATGCCCATGCAGTTGGCTGCAATCGGCCAGCCGGTTTCCGTTTGCCACCAGTGATCGATGACAGGGATTTTAAGCATGTCGCTTGCCCAATGGTAAGTGTCGGGATCGAGCCTTTCGCCTGCCAAAAAGAGATAGCGCAGGCACGCGATGTTGTATTTTTTAAGATACTCTCCTTTGGGGTCTTCCTTCTTGATGGCGCGAAACGCCGTGGGCGCGGTAAACAAAACCGAAACGTTATGCTGAGAAATCACGCGCCAGAACGCTCCGGGATCGGGCGTGCCCACAGGTTTGCCTTCATACATAATCGTCGTGCAGCCGTAGAGGAGCGGCGCGTAGATGATGTAGGAGTGACCCACCACCCAGCCGACGTCGGAGGCGGCCCAGAAAACCTCGCCGGGTTTGACATCATAAACATGCTTCATCGACCATTTCAGGGCGACGGCATGACCGCCGTTGTCGCGCATGACGCCTTTGGGTTTTCCGGTCGTTCCCGACGTGTAAAGAATATACAGAGGATCGGTGGCGGCCACCGGCACGCAGGCGGAAGGCTTGGCGTTGCGAATAAACGACTGCCATTCCAGATCGCGGCCGGGGGTAAGCTGGGCCTCAAGCTGGGGGCGCTGATAGATGATGCATTTTTCCGGCTTGTGCGTCGCGATACGAATGGCTTCATCGAGCAGCGGCTTGTAGGCGAGCGTCTTTTTACCTTCAATGCCGCAGGAGGCGGAAACAATGGCTTTGGGCCGGGCGTCGTCAATGCGGATGGCGAGCTCATTGGGCGCAAATCCGCCAAAGACCACCGAATGGATCGCGCCGATGCGCGCGCAGGCCAAAACGGCGGTGAGCGCTTCGGGGATCATCGGCATGTAGATGATGACGGTATCGCCCTTTTTCACGCCGATGCCGGAAAGGGCGCCCGCGAAGGTTGACACATCCTCCAGAAGCTCGCCGTAGGTGATCTTGCGAATGGTGTCCGTGACGGGGCTGTCGTAGATGATGGCCGTCTGGTCTTTGCGCCCGTTTTCTACATGATAGTCGAGCGCATTGTAGCAGGTGTTGAGCTCGCCGCCTGCAAACCAGCGATAGAAGGGTTTTCGGCCCTCATCGAGCACTTTGTCCCAGGGTTTGGTCCACACGATCGCTTCGGCCGCTTTGCCCCAAAATTGGTCGGGGCGGGAAATCGACTGCTCAAAAACCTCGGAATATGAAACTCTGTCTGACATACAACCTCCTTTAATATTATATTTTTAAAGATTATACGCAATGATTGGGTTTTTTGAGCGCCTCCACTCGAAGCGTTACAGGGACATGGGGCATGAACCCCATTCCTGACAAATGTGATTTTATATCCACGACCTGAAAACTTTTTTTATTTAGTCTCATGCATCTGTCGATTTTGCAATAGGGACCTGTTTGTGCTCTCATTAAAGCCAACGAAAAAACCCATTGATCGCGGCGCGGCGGGCAGCGATGGCGTGGGACGCGTGGGCTTGCTATTCGGTAAATCCTTTCTCTGCCATTTTGTCGCGGCCCAGAAAGCAGGCCATCCCTGTTTTCATTTTTCTAAATTCCAGCTTTTCGTAAAACCCTTCCTTTCCGGGCGAGGCATAGAGAATCACATTACAATTTGCGAGTTTTGACAGGAGGGCCTGCATGATTTGTTTGCCCAGACCCCGACCTTGATATGCTTGTGAAACAGCGCAGTCATAAACTGCGGCCTGGTAGGCCCCGTCAGAAATCGCCCGGCCAAATCCCGCCAACACGTCTTTGTCATATAAAAATACCGTGCAGAAGCTGGCTTCAAAAGCAATTTGGTGTCTTTGCGGTGCGTAGTGCGCCATGCCAACGGATTTCAATGTTTCAGCCACCTGATTCCAGTCAACATTTTTCGTGTCGTACTTCATTTCAATTTTCATCGTTTTTCCCCAATGGACAACGAAAAGCTCACCGGGAGCAAGCCGAAGGCACGCGATCCGGTGGCGCGATTGGTTGCGCGATTATTAACAATGAATAACTTATATGCCGGTTCATCGATTGATGTATGCTTTTAACGTTTCCAGATAGAAGGCCATTCATCAAAGCTTTCAATTGTCTCTCCATCTACGAACAAAGTATACATTGGTTCTTCTGGATAATCATTAAGACGAAGCTTTAAGTTTCTATCATTATAAACGGCTGTATATGGGTAAAGAGGATCTTTTGTCTTGTTCCAATTTATACTATTCTCAAAGTAATTCATGCTATTACCTCACAATTCCAAATTTTGTATTAAATGCGGGATTGGTTCGAGATGCACCATTTATTACCGCCTGATAAGCATCATT
>CAZSQS010000052.1:0-26521 GCA_964608995.1 uncultured Smithella sp.
AAAGTGTTCACTTTTAATTCTTAAAGAGTTCACTTTTAATTTTTAGCCAACAGTTCAAATCCCGGAAATTATCAACGGACGTACCCCGCTATGCCGTCAAAACGGTAACCCTTTCTTTCTCCCTTTGCCGGCTTGGGATTTGTGGAATAATAATGCCGTTTGTTTGTGGGATGATACCACCGATACAATTCGCGTGTCCGTGACATTTTCGATGTCGCAATGTTTCCGATAATTCCTTCATATACGTATCCTTCAAGGTTCTTACCGCTGCGTTCTGTAGAATAATAGTGATTTTTAAGTTCCGGATGAAACCATCGATGAAAAGGCGTTGTCCCCGGTGTTTGCGCAGCGAAAAGCCGAAAAGCAATCCCTTCTTTCACGTAGCCATTCTGTATCAGCCGCCTGGCCTCGGTTTGTGGATCAGACGTGAGCAGATAATCGAATTTATTTGAGTATAAGAATACATCAATAATTTTAGGTGAGGCATCTTCCATTACCTCAAGAAAGACTTCCGCCTTTTCTTCACCCGCGTTAGACTTAAAGGTGATGACATCTGCGTAAAGTCCCGGCGTCAGCTTCGAGGTATCAACCTTGATATTGACATAATCCGTCTCCGTCATGGTCGTACCGGAATTTGGAAACACGGTAACCCAGCCCCGGGGGCCGAATTGAATCTCTTTGCCCGAAATTTTTACCCCTTCGAGTTCAAGCGCTCCCTGCCGGACGACAATCGTTACCGTGTGCGGTCCGTCGGGTAAATCTTTGGCTATGCGCAGTTCCTTCTTTTCCCATTCACCGGACAATCCCTCCGGCAGATCAACCGGCAATTCATTCAGGTAAACCGCATACAAACCATCCGGCGAATCTGATTGCGAGAACAGACTAAGCCCGGTTCCGTTAAAACGGAATTTGATTGATCCCGTCACTCCTTTTATATAAGGATATCTGTTTTTTTCCGACCAGTTCCCGATCAGTTCCAGTGAATCTTTGAGGTGTTCAGGGATGACATACCTGCCAGAGCTGGCGAGGTTATCGTTATGAAATGAAATGTATCTTTCCATCGGGGAAAGTGCTGAGCTTCTGACTCTCTTCGGCCCGGATGCGGAAATGGACCAGCTCAGCATGTCTTTGCCACGGTTGGTCAGTTCAATTTTTTGTGAAATAATCTTTCCGGAGACGTGGCTTCCCAAATCCAGGCGCTGTGGATTTAAATTCATGGAAGGCTTTTCCTGTAATGCATGAATTTTGAATCCGAGAAATACCGTTCTGTGTCCGCCTGACGATGTTATCTTAAGGGGGATGCGATGATCCCCGGCAGGCAAATCCTTGCGGCAAACAAAGTCCATACCCGCTGCTTCCATCTTCATCGTAGTCCTGAACGCCGATATCTTATACTTATCACCAAATATGTCCAGCCGTTCAGTTACATTTAATTCCAGATAGAGATAGGTCGGCTCACTCGTTGCGCTTCCGGTGATTTGTCGGGCAATCGCGCTATCCCACCCCTCGGGACAGGCTGCTGCCCATTCAATGGTTGTGGGCGTCAGATTTTTTATGCTGAATTCGCCAAAAGTCGTTTCATCAGGTTTCATGGTACCCATATCGATCTCCCGCGGGGAAACGGCAAGAACCGGTCTCATGTCATCATTCGCTTTATGCTCTGCGGCAGCCGCTCCGGTTTGCCCCGAAGCATTGATCTTTTGATGCGTTTCGGCCCATGCCGCCAGACAGACGCCCAAGTAAGAAAGAAGCATTATTCCTAAAAAGGCAGTTGTGATTTTTCTGATCATAAAGACCTCAAACTTGAAATTTGCTTTTTCTAACCTAAAGATGGATTTTACGCAATATTTTTAAAAAACTTGACAGACCTCGGTTGCAAGAGGTAATGGTTACGCCAATTTCACCATGATCTGCTCCACGACTGGGCGAAAACGCCCCACTTTAGTTATCCTATGAAGCGTGACGATTTAAAATACTGGCTGGCTTTAAAGTCTATTCCGGGCGTGGGCAACGCAGCCTTCTTATCGCTCATTGAACGATTTGGCTCGCCGTCGAATGTTTTTTCGGCAGACGTCCCGACACTTTGCACCGCTGCCGCCATTAGTGGCAAACAGGCGCACGCCATCGCTTCTTTTAAATCCTGGGACCGGGTTCTCAGGCAACTCGACGAACTGGAGAAAAAAGGCATCCGTATTCTGACCTGCCTGGATACGCTTTATCCGCCGAATCTGCTGAACATCTACGATCGCCCGGTTTTTCTCTATGTTTTGGGAACGCTGCTTAAAGAGGATGTCAATATGGCGGTCATCGGATCCCGCCGCGCCAGCGCTTATGGAAAATATACAACGGAAAGATTCAGTCGCGAGCTTGCGTTGTCGGGAATGACCGTCGTCAGCGGCATGGCGCGCGGCATCGATTCCTGCGCACATCGGGGCGCCCTGTCTGTTTCCGGCCGGACCGTCGCCGTTTTGGGTTGCGGCCTGGATGTGATCTATCCGCCGGAAAATAAAAGTTTATTTGCAGAGATTTCACAAAACGGCGCTCTCGTTTCGGAATTTCCACCCGGTACGCAACCGATGCCTTTTCATTTTCCTTCACGCAACCGCATTATCAGCGGGATGTCCTACGGCGTCCTGGTTGTGGAAGCAGGTGAAAAAAGCGGCTCACTGATCACGGCCAGACTGGCGCTGGAGCAGGGACGCGACGTTTTCGCCATTCCCGGTTCTATCGACTCATCGGCTTCACGCGGCTCCAACAGCCTGATCAAACAGGGCGCAAAACTGGTTGAATCCGTTGACGACATTCTGGAAGAACTCATGCCGCAAATTGAAATTTTCCGTGCGGGTCGTCCGGCTGACCGGGATAAGGCCAGTTGCGGCGAATCCTTGCCGCAGAAAAATACGACACCACCCGTGCTGTGCGGACTTGAAAAGTCAATCGCCCAAATGCTTGCGTGCAAAAAAATGCATGCCGATGAAATCATTGCGGCGTCCGGCAGCGCGCCGGCCGACATCCTGAGCGCCCTTACCACAATGGAATTAAAGGAAATCATTCAACAACATCCGGGGAATTTTTATTCCTTGAAAAAATAATTTCTTTACAAAATAATTTCTTACGTTTATAGGGGCGGCGAAATTATATAAGGAGTGCTTATGTCCAATTCGCTCATTGTCGTGGAATCTCCCACTAAAGTTAAGACGATCAAAAAATTTCTCGGAAAGGATTTTAATGTTGTCGCTTCCATGGGGCACATCAAAGATCTGCCCAAAAGTTCTTTGGGGATTGATCTGAAAAATAATTTTGAACCGACTTACAATCCGATTGACACCAAAAAGAAAACGATTGACGAGCTCAAAAAAGCCGCCAAGTCCGCTGAAAACATCTACCTCGCCCCCGATCCGGATCGCGAGGGTGAAGCTATTGCCTGGCATATCGCCGAAGTCATCGGCGCCAAAAAGAATGTAAATGTTTACCGCGTCCTTTTTAATGATCTGACCAAAAATACGGTCCTCGAAGCCATCAAGCATCCCCTGTCTCTGGATTTCGACAAATACGAAGCGCAACAGACGCGCCGCATTCTGGATCGTCTGGTGGGCTATCAGATCAGTCCGGTCCTGTGGGATAAAGTCAAACGAGGCCTGAGCGCGGGACGCGTGCAGTCCGTCGCTGTGCGCATGATTTGTGATCGAGAGGCCGAGATCGATCAGTTCGTTCCGGAAGAGTACTGGAATCTCGTGGCGCAATTTGAAGGAAGCCAGCCGCCACCGTTCGAGGCCAAGCTTATTAAAGTGGACGGCAAGAAAGCCAAAGTGTCCAACGCCGACGAAACCACCCGGCTGTCCGAAAAGATCCAAAAGGCTTCTTTTACCGTTGACAAGCTGGAGAAAAAAGAAGTCCGGCGCTCGGCGCTTCCGCCCTTTACGACGAGCAAGCTCCAGCAGGAAGCGTCGCGCTGGCTGAGATTTTCGGCAAAAAAAACGATGAGTGTCGCGCAGAAGTTATACGAAGGCATTGAACTGGGAAAAGACGGTTCCGTCGGTCTCATCACTTACATGAGAACGGATTCATACCGCATTGCCGATGAGGCGCTGGGCGCGGTTCGCGACTATATTCAGGGAAATTATGCGCCCCAGTATCTTCCGCCCAAACCGCACTTTTACAAGACGTCGCAAAAAGCGCAGGATGCGCATGAAGCGATCCGTCCCTCAACCATGACCTACAAGCCGTCGGAGATCAAACAATATCTGACGCCGGATCAGTTCAAACTCTACCTGCTGATCTGGAACCGTTTTGTCGCCAGTCAGATGAATCCGGCGGTATTTGATCAGACCACGATTGATCTTGCCGGCGCCAATTGCGTGTTCCGCGCGCAGGGGCAGGTCTTGAAATTTCCCGGCTTCACCATTGTCTATACGGAAGGCAAGGAAGACGACAAGGAAGAAGAAAACGGCTCGGATAAACTGCTGCCGGCGCTTCAGGAAAATGAAACCGTACGACTGCTGAAACTCGACACGCAGCAGAAGTTTACGCAACCTCCGCCGCGTTTTTCAGAAGCGTCGCTGGTGCGCGAACTGGAAGAAAAAGGTATCGGTCGTCCCAGCACCTATGCCGCGATTCTGTCAACCATTCAGGATCGGGAGTATGCTCTTCTGGAAAAAGGAAAGTTTTCTCCAACGGAGCTGGGCAAGGTCGTCACCGAACTTCTGGTTCAAAGCTTTCCGACCGTTTTGGATATGGCCTTCACCGCAGACATGGAAAACAAGCTCGATGCCATCGAAAGCGGCGCCAATAAACGTGCGGACATCCTGCGCGATTTCTATGGACCTTTTTCCAAAGAACTAGACCGAGCCAAACAAGAGATGCGCAATGTGAAGCGTGAAGAAACGCCGACGGATCTGGTTTGCGAAAAATGCGCCTCTCCCATGGTGATCAAGTGGGGGAAAAACGGGCGGTTCCTTTGCTGCTCGAATTATCCCGATTGCAAAAATACAATGAACTTCATACATGACGAAAACGGCAAGGTGAAACACGTGGAAACACAGACAACTGAAGTCAAATGCAACAAATGTGGCAAGAATATGATCGTCAAGGAAGGACGCTTCGGACAGTTTCTGGCCTGCTCCGGTTATCCCGAATGCAAAAATACCATGAACGCGGCCAAAAATGAACAAGGCGAAATTATCGCAGCCGAAGCGCCGACCACCAACGAAGTGTGCGAGCTGTGCGGTAAACCCATGGCCGTCAAACGCGGGCGATACGGACAGTTCCTGGGATGCACCGGTTATCCTGAATGCAAGAACATTAAAAAAATCGGCAAAGACGGGAAAGCCACCACAAAACAGGAAGTGGTTTTATCGGATGAGGTCTGCGAAAACTGCGGAAAGCCTATGGCCGTTAAAAGGGGACGATACGGACAGTTCCTGGGATGCACTGGTTATCCTGAGTGCAAGAACATTAAAAAAATTCCCAAAAGCAAGTCTGGCGAATGAGCGCACCTGAGGTGATCATTATCGGCGGTGGTCTGGCCGGCTCAGAAGCGGCTTGGCAGATTGCCAAACGCGGACATGGCGTTCATCTTTTTGAAATGAAGCCCGTCAGATATTCACCCGCTCATACAAGTGAACATCTGGCGGAGCTGGTCTGCAGCAATTCGCTTAAATCCAACGATCCAACGAGCGCGCCGGGGCTTTTAAAAAACGAACTTCGCAAACTCGACTCGCTGATTCTCTCCTCTGCCGATCAAACCAGCGTTCCCGCGGGCAGTGCGCTTGCCGTTGACCGGAATGAATTTTCCCGGCGCGTGGAAGAACGTCTTTTACAGCAAACCACCTTCCGGCTTCATCGCGAGGAAATCACCGAAATTCCCAGAGACATATTAACAATTATTGCCACCGGCCCCCTGACCTCGAATGCGTTAGCCGGTTCGATCCAGCGGCTGGTGGGCGGTTCATCCCTGTATTTTTATGATGCCATAGCGCCGATTGTGGAAGCGGATTCCGTCAATATGGATAAAGTCTTCTGGGCATCTCGCTATGATAAAGGCACACCGGACTATCTGAACTGTCCGATGTCCGAAGACCAATACCGGCATTTTTATTTTGAACTGCTGGCAGGCGCCAAAGTCGCCCCCAAACCTTTTGAAGACGTTAAACACTTTGAAGGTTGCCTTCCCATTGAAGTCCTGGCCGGACGTGGAGAAAACACGCTGGCCTTCGGACCCATGAAACCGGTTGGCCTTGTGGATCCACACACGGGGATGATGCCCCATGCCGTTGTGCAGCTGCGCCGTGAAAACAGCGCCGGTAGCCTTTTGAATATGGTGGGATTTCAAACCAAACTGACCTGGCCAGAGCAAAAGCGCATCTTCCGGATGATTCCCGGACTTGAAAATGCGCAGTTTGCCAGAATGGGCAGCATTCACCGCAATACCTACATTCATTCCCCTTCCCTTCTTGGCCCGTCTTTGCAGATGAAGATTCATCCCGATATTTTTTTTGCCGGGCAGATCACCGGTGTCGAAGGCTATCTGGAATCAACAGCCATGGGCCTTTTAGCCGGTCTCAATGCCGCGTTCATGCTTGAAAAGCATTCAATGACAACACCTCCGCCGGAAACAGCTCTTGGCGCGCTTCTGCGTCATATCACCTCACCTGAATCCGCACCAAATTTCCAGCCAATGAATATTAACTTTGGAATTTTTGATCCACTTGTCTGCCGCAAAATAAAAAAAAAGAACAGACACCTGCTTATGGCCGAACGCGCAGACACCGCTATTTCCAACTGGATCAACTCTTGGTCCTGAGCTTTTTGCCAACCATTTTCTTGCCAGTTTCACGCAGATATGTTATGAGACACCGAACCAAAGAAAGAAGGTCGTTTTTCACAGTTGAATAAAAATCAATAAGGAGAGAACGCTATGAAAAAATTTGTTCTTGTTGTCACGTGTTTTGTTGTTCTGGGTCTCGTCTCATGCGCATGGTTTACTGGAAAAGACACCAAGGCTACTTCTCAAAAAGAATCAAAGATAACCACTGAACAGGCAGCGCCTGCAGCCGCGACGGAAAAAGCTGTTAAAGAAGACGCGGCGAAAGCCAAGGCGGAGACCGAAGCGGCAGCAGCGAAAGCAAAAGCAGAGACTGACGCAGCGGCAGCGAAAGTGAAGGCAGAGACTGACGCAGCAGCAGCGAAAGCGAAAGCAACTGCGGAAGCTGCAGCCACTAAAGCGAAGACAGATGCGGATGCGGCGGTAACCAAAGCAAAAGCGGATGCAGATGCGGCGGCGAAAGCCAAGGCGGATGCAGCAGCAGCGGCAGCCGCCAAAGCCAAAGCAGACGCAGCGGCCAAAGCCAAAGCAGCCGCGGACGCAAAAGCCAAGGCGGAAGCAGCGGCGAAAGCCAAAGCAGATGCAGCAGCCAAAGCGGCGGCAGCGGCGGCAACCGCCGCTCCAAACATGACGGGTAAGTGGTCTTTGGATGTTGTATCATCGGGCGGCACCACCGGCAATCCCACCTTTATTCTTAAGCAGACCGGCGATAAATTATCGGGCGAGTATCAGGGCTTTTTTGGTTCATTCCCCTGCACAGGAACGGTCAAAGGCGATGATTTTGTCATGAAATACAGTGGCGAAGGGCAGACGGTTGTTTATAAAGGCAAGGTCAAAGGAAACACCATGAGCGGCACGATTGACTTTGCCGGCCAGGATACGGGCAAGTTCACAGGCAAAAAGAAATAGTGCTTTTGTCTCATCATTTCAAGGGGCATAACATTTATCGAAAAATGTTATGCCCCTTTTTTTATGTCTGAGCTATTCCATACAGATTTAAGATTTTTCATTCAATCCGGCGCGAACTTTCTCAATATAGGCCATTGTTTCGTGTGGCAATCCATCCGGTTTTTTCTCAAGATTTCCCATCCCCCAGTTGTAGGCGGCTAAAGCCAGATTCGTATTTCCCTCATAGCGATCTAAAAGCATTTTCAGATAACGTGTGCCACCCAGTACATTTTCACGCGCGTCATAGGGGTCTTTCACGCCCAGCTCGCTTGCGGTTTCCGGCATCAGTTGCATCAACCCCATGGCCCCCTTTTCCGAGACGGCCTTCGGGTTAAAACCACTTTCTGCCTCAATCACCGAAAGGATCAGTTTTGCATCGACAGCATAAAGCCGGGAGGCTTCCTCGATAACAGCGTCAAGATTAGAGACACGTGCTGAAGAATGATTATCTGTTCCATTGTGTCGATTATTTGACGCTTCCGTCACACCATTTCCATAAGTGCGGATCACATGATCTGCCAGAAAGTTCGATTCGGCAGCCTGATTAAAAAGAGCATGATACATTTTATGATTCATTTGGACTTGAAGCGCGCGTGCAAGAAGCTCAAGCTGTTGCGAACTGATGTTCGATACCGCTTTAGAATTCCCAGGTTCGCTTTGCGGATTTAAAATAACTTCCTTTAAAATTGATTGAAACTGATCATTTTCCGGGGACGCGCCGGAGATACTCCTGATGGGCTGACCTGATGCTTTGTTGATGCTGATCTGCCGGATGTCATAGTCAATCATATCTCCCCCCTTACCTTCGAGGATAAATATTCAATTACTATGCCATTATCTTAAATTATCTGGATATAGGCTTTGACGATGTCCGGATCGAACTGTGTGTTGCTGTTGAGGATTAACTCATCAATGACGTTGTCTTTGTGCATCGCCGGACGGTAGGGCCGTTTATTGGTCATGGCATCGTAGCCGTCAACGACGGAAAGAATTCTGGCAAGATATGGAATGTCTCTTTCTTTCAAACCCACGGGATAGCCGTTGCCGTCCCATCTTTCATGGTGACATTTGATGATGGTTCTTTCACGATCGAGAAGGGTCAGAGGACTGACAATATTCTCTCCGATTGTGGAATGATTTTTTATGATGAGATATTCTTCGTCCGTCAATCGGCTAGGCTTGAGCAAGATACTGTCGGGAATGGCAATTTTCCCGACATCATGCAAGATGCTCGCAATCCGGATACTCTCAATTTCCTTTACACTGCAAGCCAGAGCGGTGGCCAGTCTGACGGCTTCTTCAGCGACGCGCTGCGAATGCTCTTCGGTATAATGGTCCCGGGCCTGAATGGATGATATCAGGGATTTGAGCGTATCCATGATATTAAAGTAAATGCTTTCGTAGAGAATTTTATTCTCCAGATTCAACGATGCGCGCTTGGTCAAACTTAAAATGTGGTGCAGGTCTTTTTTACTGAAAACCTCCCGGTTTTTCTTTTTGCGAATGCTCAAAAGGCCTAAAATGGAATTTCGAATCATCAGCGGGGCGCAGATCAAAGACGGGGCTATTTCCGGATGATCATTGGAATTGATGAGCAGGGCTTCCTTGCGCTCGATCACTTCGTTGTAAAGCATTTGCATATTCGGGCTGCTGGTGTAGTTGCGGTATGCGCCGTCGGTATTGCCTTTGACCACTTTCTCATAAAATTCGTTGTTTTGTTGATCGAAAAGCAAAATCCAGCAGACTTCCGCATCCACCAGTTGTATGGCCAGTTCGGCAATTTTGTTGAAGATCACGTCATTATCCATGGGCGAATCTTCTATGGAGTCATAGATATATGACTGCTTGGACAGCTCCGCGCTTTTGTCTTTAAGGCGATCCTGCTCAAGTGCCTGCCAGAGATTTTCGCCTCTGAGCATTTCATTTTCGCGCAAATGGATGCCGACTTTATACAGAAGATCATCAATGTCAAAAGGTTTGGTTAGAAAATCAACCGCGCCTTTTTTAATGGCGCTGACAGTCAGATCCGTGGTGGGATTGCCGGTAATCATGATCACGGCTGTATTGGGATTTCTTTCCCGCAAAAGATGCAGAAGCTCCATACCGCTCATGCCGGGCATCATGATATCGCTGATGACCAGATCGAAATCGTGTTCGTTAAACAGGCGCAGCGCTTCCTGGCCGTTTTCCGCTTCCATAATTTCGTAATTTGACGTCGCACTAAGGGATTCGATGATAAGGCTTCTTGTCGGCAGATAATCGTCAACGACAAGGATTTTTTTCGAGGCGTTTCTCTTTTCCGGTTGAACCTGTCTCAACATGACGGCAGTCTGCCTCCAGCGCTCAATTTTTAAATTTTATTTATTTTAGGGGGAAATGAAATACAGGCATAAGATATCCGCATGCCTTAAACATTGCCGTCCTTCAGAATGACTTCGCGCAAATTGTAACTGATTTTTTCAAGCTCTTCCGCCTTTTGCTCTTCTTTGCCGGTCAGAGAAACAACGTCGCGAAACTGTCCTGCAACATTGCCCTCCTCGGGCGAAACCGGCTTAATCCGAACTTTGCTCTGTCGCGTGTAGGCGTTAATCACGCTATCGACCTGGTAGGCCGTAATCGTCATTGCCTTGCCTCCAAAAATCTTCTCAACATCTTTATCGGCAACGCATCAATAAAACTTTAGGGCCTACTTGCCATAACAAATGGAAGTATTTGATAAATAAGATATATATTTGAGCAGTTCAGGGTTGGGCTGGTTCATTTTTTTGTTCAACTGGCAATATTTCCTGCCGGTGAACGGCCAGAGAACGCGGTGCATCGATGCCCACGCGCACATATTTTCCTTTGACATCAAGAATCGTAATTCGAATATCGTCTCCTATGGTAATGGATTCTCCCTGTTTCCTGGTTAATATCAGCATTTTACACCCGAGTATTGTTTAAATATAGTCCATTATCGTCATTTTTCCAATTTGTGAAGCCATATTGTATGACGCCTGCATCGCGATTTGCTTCATCTGAAAAGCGGTAATCAGCTTCGTCAAGTCCGCATTTTCTATATCGGCCAACATATCCGTTAACTGTAGATTTAATGAATCATGATTTTTATCAGTTACTGTAAGCGAGTTCCTTTTGGCGCCCGCATTCGTTTCATACAGCAGAATTTGTGTTTCCGCTTTTTTAATATTTTCCAGTTGTGCGACAATTAAATATTCCGCCCGATTCTGGTCAGGCTCTTCAAGTGCTGCTTTTAAGGCCTGCATCGTTCCCAATAAATCGATGTTTCCAGAACCGCTAAACGTCGCCGGAATCTGCCCGGTGGTGATACCACTGGTCAGACTCAACGAAATCGTCTGGCTATCTTCCCACTCCCCCGTCAAATCGATTGTGATATCCTCTGTTCCATCGTTATCCGCATCGATTCTAAGCGTATCCGTTGTCTGTGGCGACATTATGCTCATTAATGGGTAGTTCGATTGGCTCGTAATGGCCCAACTATCAGGAGTTGCGCCGCGTGTCAACACAATTGTGTCATTCGCTGTTATTCCTCCTCCGCCGTTTTCAACAGACGCTGAGGCAAACTGGCCGGCAAAAGCCTCCGACCCTGTGATGTTGAAATCCAAATTATGGTCACGTCCGATAACGGCTTGTAATTTATCATCATTTCCATGATAATACCCGGCCGGTGTTCCACGAACAGTGAAGGTGTCGCCTGCGGCTAATGTTCCCGCCGTAAAATTGATATTAATACCGGAACTGTCGATATTGCTGATCGTTCCTGCCGCTAAATCCCCCGGCAAGGAGGTGGCGCCCCAGGTTTGCCCGCCGTCGGTTGAAATCGAATAGGTCGCGTCGGCAAGCGCTCCTCCTTCAATGATACGCACAACGTAAGTCATTGAGGATGTTTTGGAAAACGTACCTGCGGAACTCACGGCTCCTGCATAGGTGTTCGATGATGCCGCCACGGCTTCCCCAACTGCCGATTTTGCATAGGTTGCCGAAAAGGGCGCCACATCCGTGGCGGAGCCGCCAAAGAGATAATTATCACCGTTTTGGGCATTTAAAAGAGACAGAGCTTCATCCATAAGTGAGTTCAACGTCGCCAGTGAAGACTGGCGGGTTTCAGGCGAAGCGCCTGCGCCTGATTCTTCAACGGCAATAGCTCGAACCTGCTCGGCGATTTTACGCAGCCCGGATAAATTCGTGCCGGCCAGTGTCAAAGAAATGTCCGCATCCTTGATGTTTGTTTTATATTGGGCAATAGACGTCAGCGATGTGCGGTAATCCAGAATATCATTGATGCCAATTGGATTATCCGAGGGCCGGTTGATTTGCTTCTGCGTGGAGAGCTGTTCCATCAATTTTCCGTATTGGCCGGAAATATTAAACAAATTATTCGTAATCATGTTGAACTTAATATTGTCTGTCACTCGTGTAATCATAGCGATACCTCTTTACTTAGCGTCCTAAATTGATGAGTAAATCCATCATTTCCGAAATTGTTTTGGTCATACGTCCCGCGGCGTTGTAGGCCATCTGATATTTGATCAGATTCATCATTTCTTCGTCGATGGACACACCGGAGAGCTGCTCTCTTTGATCAATCTGCTGGTTGATGATGGTGGTTTCGCGCTCCAGCGAATTGGAAACATTGACCAGATCCTGCCCCATATTGGCGATAAACGAGTTGAAATAGCCGTCAATGGTCGTCGTGTTCATGTTTTTGGCTAAAGACAAGGAAATAGTGTCGCCATCGACCCAGGTGGCGGTTGTTGAAAGACTCAGCGTGATGTCCGTAGTCAAATCACCGTTTAAATCAAGTTCGATCGTTTCGTCATTGGCTGAAACAATGCCTAAAGACGCATAACCTCCCTGACCGCCGGCAGCCAACGTCCAGTTTCCTCCCGCACGGATCAGCGAAATATCGCTGGTTGTATTTTTATAGGCCTGCCCGATGTTATTGATTTGTCCCGTAACGCCGTGGGAAGAGGTTCCCATCACGACAGAGGCGTACATCCGGTCGCTTTTAATTTCCGTGATGGCCGCCGCATTGTTTCCATCGGCATTCACCGTTGCCGAGGCGGCAACCTTTCTTGAATCGGTAAGAATCGTAGCGCTGACCTGCATATAGGCCGCCTGGGTTGTTTCATTAAAAAACAAACCGCCGGGATTTTTGTCCTGGTCATAGCCGGATTGATGCAGTTCATTGACTTTGTTTATAATGCTGGATGCTGTTTGATTGAGTTCATCGAGATATTTCGGGATGGCCTCATCTCTGACCGCCAGCAATCCGGCAATTTTCCCCGCCGATATTTGATCATTGATCGACTGGCTCGGATCTTCTGTAAAGATAACATCATATAAGTTGTCATTATCTTTGTTTCTTTGCACAGCAAGTTCCCAGCTGTTGAACCCTTCAACAAGCGCCTTGCCGTTATCAGGCAGGAACAGATACAAAGAACCGTCTTCCTTTTCGATGTAGTTCACATTAATGATCTTACTGATTTCATTTAATAACTGAGTTCTCTTATCGCTTACGGCCGTAGCGCTGGCCCCCGCGCTTTGAGCATTGACGATAATTTCATTAAAGGAGGCTATCTGATCGAGGTAGCCATTCAAGACTTTCAGCGTATCCGAAATGGCTTCATTGGCGGATAACTGAATGTTTGTCAGCTCCTGAGCCTTTTGATTGAAAACATACGCAAGATTTTCTCCTGACGACGCGACGGCATCTCTTTTTGCCTTACTCGATGGGTCAACGGAAAGATCGCCCCATGCGTTGAGAAACTGTCCCAGTGCGTCATTCACGCCGCTTCCAATGCTTTCATTTAAGATACCTTCCACTCGGGAGAGGTAATCCTGTTGTGCGGTATAATTGGCGACGGTTGCATTTTGCTGCACCAGTTGAAACTCAAGAAAGCGATCGTAAATGCGCTCCACTTCCGATATGCGCACGCCCACTTGAACCTGCGTGGACTGGGCCGTGCTGGACCCGGTCGTTTCAAACATGGGACGAAGACGAGAGTAGCCCGGCGTATTGACGTTGGCAATATTGGCGCCGGTTACATTGATAGCCGTCAGATTGCTGATGATCGCTTCTTTGGCTGTATATAAAACCCTATTGATATCGGCCATTTTTCATCCCTCCGTTTGAAGAAGGCTCCCATATTGTCGTATTTCATTCACTTTTCCATTAACCTGGTAAATCCCTGAACGATGGGTCAGCGAGGTTATGAATTCAAGTGATTTATTAAAATACGATACGGATGTATCCAATAAATATGAGTTTTCGTTATTCATCCTGTGAATATCTCCGGTGATGATTGCGATATCCGCCCGAAGCTCTTCTAATACGCGCCTCTGGTCGGGCATGGCATAGTTCATCACAGACAGTAAGCGGATGGAAGAATCTGACAGATCAAGCCCTCTGGCCAGTTTTTTCAATACATTCGAGCGGACTTCCTCCACAATTCTGACTTTGAGAATGAGATTCTCCTTTGATGCATTGCTGGCATTGATTTTTTCGATCGATGGCGCATTCATAATCATTTCTTTTTCGGATTTTAAAAACGCTCTTAAATCCGAATACAGCGCGAGCTCATTTTTTAAGACATCAATCAGCGATGCGAAAAGACCCGAACAGGCAGCATCCTCCAGACAGTCAGCCACATAGGTATTATGCTCCAACATATTCATTTCCTTTTATTTTGTTTAATTGGGCACAAAAAACGGGCGTCTGTAAACAGACGGCGGAGTAACACGGTTTTAAACGCCGCGCTATCCGCCGGGAGGAAGATTAATTTGGGGTAGAACCGGAATGTCTTTTTGCCTTAATGCTTAGGCAAAAAGATCGATGATTGATTCTCCCACCATTTTATTGGCAATCTGCTCCCCGCTTACGTTGTATGTGCCTTTTTCTACCTGCGTTTTAATTTCCTGAACTTTTTGTTCACGAACGTCAGGTAACTGAGTCACCTCAACTTTAGCCAGCTGAATTTCTTTTGCCATGGTGGAAAGATCAACCTTTTCTTCCGGTTTCACTGCCGCAGCTGAAGCAGCCTGTTTTTCAGCGACCTGTGATGCTTGGTCATTTCGCTGATACTGCTGAATCATCTGGGCGTTTACATCTTTAATATCAGATATGTTCATTGAAACCTCTCCTTACGGTTGCGATCTTACACACCTTATCGGCTAAATCAAGAAATTACTTTAGAACTTTTTTCCCTCCTTCGGTATATTTTGTTGATATTTCTGAATTAATTGATCATACAACGCTTTTTGCAGGCCCAGTCCCTCCCCCTTTGATGAGAGAGTTTCGGCCAGTTTCTGATCCATCATCATCGTGTAGGTCTCCTTGCCATAGCTGCTCATTCCCGTTTTCGTTTCAGGAATCGTTTTGCGCATGGTTTTAATCATTTCATACGTGAAAATTGATTCAAAATCGGCGCAGGTTTTTTTCAATTTCTGCAATTCGGCCTCGCTTAATTTTGAACCTGTTTTCGGCGCTGCCTCTGCGGCTTGCATTTTTGTTGCGTCAATGGCGTTTGTCATGGCACTCACCTTAAATACTTTAGATAATTCTTATTTCCGCCTGCAGGGCGCCTGCCGCCTTGATGGCCTGCAAGATCGTGATCAGATCCCGCGGCGTCACACCGATGGCATTGAGTCCGCGCACGACATCGAATATGGTCACCCCCTGGGGAACCAGCATCAGCTGCTTTTTTTCTTCGGCAATCTCGATTTCTGTTGTCGTGGTTACAACGGTCTGCCCGCCCGGAACAATCGTTGTTCCCGGAGTCGTGGGTGTCTGTGGCGCTGCCTGCCCGGCGGGTAGTCTGGGAGGCGCTGGGGCAAAGGGCAGCGGCTGGGAAACTTTGCTTTCTTCTTTGATATGAATACTTAAGTTGCCATGGGCCACCGCCACGGTGGAGATGCGCACATTTTCACCCATGACCACGGTTCCGGTTTTTTCATTCAGAATAACAACTGCCGGGACATCCACAGCCACATCAATGGACTCGATATAGTAAACCAGCTCCGAAAGCGTTCCCGGATAGGAATCTTTGGCCTGAATATTCACGGAAAATGCGTCCATTTGCTTGGCCACAACAAAATTCAGATTCTTATTGATCGCTTCGGCCATCCGGCTGGCGGTGGTGAAATCCGGCTCATGCAGATTGATCATCAATGCTCTTCGGGAATCAAAATTATAGACCAGTTCTCTTTCCACGGTTGCCCCATTGGAAATGATACCTGCGCGGGTATGATTTTTTACGGCGCCGCCACCCGTGCCACCTGCTGAAAATCCACCCAGAGATAAAGCGCCCTGCCCCACGGCATACACTTCTCCATCAGCGCCGCGAAGCGGTGTCAGAAGGAGCGTACCGCCCTCCAGACTTTTGGCCGACCCCACCGACGAAACCATGATGTCAATTTTTGTTCCGTTTTTGGCAAAAGGCGGCAGTGTAGCCGTCACCATGACCGCTGCAATATTGTCTGCCTTGAGCGTGGAGGTTTTGTCCTTCATCGAAAGGCCCTGGCGATTCATGATATTGGCCAGTGACGCCGCCGTAAAAAGATTCTTGGCCAGATCGTCGCCTGTGCCTGCCAGTCCCACGACCACGCCATAGCCGATCAACTGGTTTTCGCGCACGCCGCCGATGCCGGCAATGTCCTTAATTCTGGCCGCATCGGAAACACTGGCCGATATGCACAGCAGCGCCAGCACAAGAAAGCAAAATGTATTTTTTCGGATGTTCATATCTATCTCCTTCGCTTAAAAAGGCCAGGCCCAATCCACAACGCGGGTCAGCCAGCCGGGTCTCATTTTGTCGTTGATCACGCCTTCACCGGTATAAATGATTCGGGCATCGGCAATATATTGCGACGCAATGGTGTTTTCGGTGGTAATATCCTGAGGACGGACAATGCCGGAAATGATCAAAAACTGATCCTCCGCATTGACCCGGACCTGACGGCGTCCCTCGATGAGCAGATTGCCGTTATCCAGCACGCGGATGACTCTTGCGCTGATTCGTGCAACCAGCGTGCTGTTGCGGGTGGTATCTCCCGTTCCTTTAAGTGAATTGTTGTGACTTCCTCCCAGGGCAATCTGACCGCCCATGGTGGAATTACTATCCAGAATGGAATTTTCGATCCCCAAAAGGGCGTTGATCGAAGCGGAGGTGGAGGAATTGCGGCTGGTGCCGGTGCTGGCTTTGTTGCCGCCCTGTGCCGCTTCCGCAACGATGATCGTAACGATGTCATCTACATAACGCGCCTTTTTATCGGCATAAATCATGCTTTTGTCGTTTTCGCCCCGCCAGATGGCGCCGGGCGCGGCAGGCGCTGCGACAGGCAATGGCGTTGAAACCACGAGATCAGGACGAACCTGCTTTGCAGGGCTTAGCGGGCAACCCGCCAAAAGCATTGATAGCACAAGCACTCCCATAACCCATCCAAATTGATCTAGTCTCATGACCTCTTCCTCTCTTTTAAAAGTCCACCCGCACCGAGGCGGGGCCGATGACTCTTGCATAAATCACTTTATTGGAGCTGACGTTTCGCACCCGGATGAGGGCATCTTCTGCGCCATCCTCTTCCGCAATGCCTTTCATCACCATTTGCATCAAACCGTTATCAAGGATGACCGAAACCATCTTTCCTTTTTTGACCGGCATGACTTCTGCGATCATTCGGTAAGTCATCTGAATATTGGGTCGAACGCTGTGCATCATCACCCGGCCCAGCGCTTCGTCAATCGATGAGAGCGTATTTGCCGGAAGTCTTCGTACCCATTGCCTCTGAATCGTCACATCATCAGCGGTGAGGACAGAGCCTTTGGCCAGGCTTTTTGCGCTGACGACGAAATCTTTCATCACTTCAATGCGCACGCGAACCGTTTCTTCGCGCACCAGCGTACCGCCGTTGAGAATCCGAACGGAAAAAGACGTGTCCCCGATATAGGCATCGCCGGGTTTAGGGGTGATGCGAAACACCATCTTCCCCGTCAGATGATCAAGGCTGGGTAACTTGGAGAGAAATTCCATCCGCATATCTTCTACGGGCCAGGACATGTTATTTTCAACATGCTGGCGGATGCTTTCTGCCAGTTGATCGCCATCCCCTTTGGCGCAAAGCGCCTGCGTAGCGCCGGTCATCATTATCACGCACAGAACACAGATCGTCAGCATTATTGCGGCATTAACTCTCAGCATGGCTAAGACCTCTTGAGTGCATTAATGATAGACAGCATGCTGTCAGCCGTTTGAATGGCCTTGGAATTTATTTCGTAGGCGCGCTGGCCGACAATCATGCGCACCATTTCATCAATCACGTTGACGTTCGACATTTCGAGAAAATTTTGAGAGATGGTGCCGATGCCGTTTTCACCGGGATTGCCGGTTGTCGGCTCTCCGGAGGCTACCGATTTCGCGTAAAGATTCCGTCCAACGCTGGTGAGGCCTGCGGGATTGGCAAAGACCGCGAGCTCCAGTCTGCCGGTGGCCAGGGGGTTGCCCTCCTGATCCGCAGCCGTCCATGTTCCGCCTGAGTCCACAGTAAACGACACCGTACCTGTCGGCACGGTAATGTTGGGGATCAGCGGCAGGCCCTCGGAATTCACCACCAGCCCATCACTGTTGAGCTTGAAGTTACCCGCCCGCGTGAAAAACGTATTGCCGTTGTCATCGATCTGGAAGAAACCGTCTTTTTCAATCGCCAGGTCGAACTGGTTGCCGGTCTGCTGATAGTCGCCCTGTGTAAATAATTTTTGCGTGGCAATCGGTTTAACACCCATGCCGACTTCAATGCCGACGGGCAGCTGATTGCCCTGTGAGGTTTCCGCGCCGGATTTTGAATACACCTGATACATCAGGTCCAGAAAATCCGCGCGCGATTTTTTGAAGCCTACCGTGTTGACGTTGGCCAGGTTGTTGGCCACGACATCCTGCTCAATCTGCTGGGCCACCATGCCGGTGGCCGCCGTCCACAATGATCGAATCATATTCTGTCTCCTTTAAATCAATTTACCGATTCTATTGGTGGAAATCTTGTCCATATCCGTCAGCGTCAGAATGATTTTCTGATACGTTTCAAACGTTCGCTGGATTTCCATCATGCTCGTCATCTCGCGCACCGCGTTGACATTGGACATCTCCAGATACCCGCCTGCAATTTTATAGCCTGTCGCTTTTTTGGCGCCGGCCTTGCCGTCATCTATAAAACGTCCATCGGTTGAGCGGCTCAAAGCGGCGGGATCGGTAAAAGAGGTCACCCTGAGTTTTCCCACCAGATTTTCATCCACAAACACCGATCCGTCCTGCCCCACATGAACATTTTTCCCGGACACAACAATCTTGCCCCCCTCACCGAGCACATACTCGCCATTACCGGTCACCAGCTCATTTTTGGTATTGAGCATAAAACTTCCGTTTCGCGTGTAGGCGTTTCCCTGAGGTGTTTGAATCGTAAAGAAACCGTCGCCTTCAATGGCCATATCCAGAGCGTTTCCGGTGATTCCCAGCGTTCCCTGGGCCAGATCGACTTTCGAAACCGTGGGCCCCAGATCCATCGAAGCTCCTTCCTGAATCTGCTTGCCTTTCATGGCGTAATATAAATGTTCCGACTTGAAACCGGTGGTCGAGGCATTGGCCATATTGTTGGCAACAAAATCCAGTTGCGTGAGTTTTCTTGAACCGGCTCTGGCTATTTCTGAAATGTCGTAACGCATGATAACGCTCCTTCTTTTTCTGCTGTTTATTGCAATCGATATGCCAGATGGAATTATTTTACATTAGAGGCGCACCCTGCATGGGCGATATGTCATTATCTTACTGTAATTATTATTATTTTATAATATGGCACCACACCGGCCCTGGATGGATCACCAAAGCGTCCGGGCGACACAAAAAAATATTGGAACACAAAGAAGGAAATATTTTACCGATAGGCATTTTTTGCCGATAATAGTTCAGCTGGCTGTGGCTGGACAGGACATAAAGGGAAAAAAGTGACCAAATGATTCATATTTCGAAGCAAATAATTAAGGAGACAGTATGAAAAGAAAATTTCAACCGGCATCATCAGGGCGGCATCTTTCGAAGTCCGCTTTAACTTTTGTTTTTATCGCAGGATTTCTGCTGGCCCTGGCGGGTTGCGGAGGCGGAGGCGGCGACGCTGGTGGCGGTGGTACACCCCCCGCGCCCACCTATTCCGTCAGTGGCACGATTTCGGCGCCATCCGGCATTGCCATCGATAGCGATGTCAACGATCCCAATGAAAATTACACAGCCAATGATTCTATTGGATCCGCTCAGTCCATGGCCAACCCCATCTCACTTGCTGGCTATGTGAATGTTGCAGGGGCGGGAGCAGACGGACGTTCCAAAACAAACGGCGACGATAATGATTATTTCCGCGTAACCTTAAACAGCGGAGATCGGATTTTCCTGGCCATTGGCGATTATGAAGCCGGCGATCTGGATCTGTACCTCTTCAATGAAGGCGGAGGCACCTCTATCGCTTCTTCCATCGGCACCGGCCGATCGGAATTGATCACCGCTCCGTCAAGCGGAACCTTTATCGTCAATATTGAAGCGGACAGCGGAGCATCCAACTACATTCTGACCATCGGCCCGACTGTGAGCGGGGCGTCCGTTGATGCGCTTTCCACTGAGGACGATTTTGTCTGTGGCGAAGCCATCGTGCGCTTCAAAGAATCGCCGGCACTGAGCGCATCGCAAAAAACGCTCGCCCATCGGGCAAGTTCATTTGGCATGAACATGAAAGCGGGCGGACCGGGACGTCCCGTCCTGCTTTCTTTTAATGATGAACAGAAAAATTCCGTTTTCCAGGCGCTGTCTGTCTCGGCTGACAAAACGCAGGCCAGAACAGCCGATTTGGCTAAGCAATGCAAAATGGACACGCTACGCGTCATCAAAGCCTTGCGCGCACGAAGCGATGTCGCCACTGCGGAACCGAATTATCTCGTCAAATCTTTTGCGACGCCCAACGATACAAACTACGGCCTGCAATGGCACTATCGAACGATCAATCTGCCTCAGGCCTGGGATATTACGCAAGGCAGCGACAACGTCATTGTGGCCGTCATTGACACGGGGGTCTTAATGAATCATCCCGATCTTCAGGGAAGACTCACCAGCACCGGTTACGACTTTATTAGTGATGACGCCCGCAGCGGCGACGGCACGCCGGGCATTGACCCCAATCCGGATGATCCCGGCGATCGCTTAAATGAATCCACAACCAGCTCCTTTCACGGAACGCATTGTGCAGGCACAGTGGCCGCCTCCACCAACAATGCCAGGGGGGTGGCGGGCGCGGGCTGGAATACGAAGATCATGCCCATTCGCGTGCTGGGAAAAGGCGGCGGAACCACCTACGATATTATCCAGGGTGTGCTCTATGCCGCGCGTGAACCCAACGATTCCGAAACGCTGCCGGCACAGGCCGCCGCTATAATCAGCATGAGCCTTGGCGGCAGCGGCTCTTCAACCAGCTTCCAGACCGCCATCAACACGGTTCGCAGTAAAGGGGTGATCGTGATTGCCGCCGCAGGCAACGCCGCCACCAGCACGCCGTCTTACCCCGCATCCTATGACGGGGTCATTTCCGTAAGCGCCGTGAACATCAATTCGACACTCGCCTCCTATTCCAATTACGGCCAGTATATTGATGTGGCGGCCCCCGGTGGGGATTCAGGTGACCAGGACGGTGACGGCTACGCCGACAAAGTCTGGAGCACTTGCGGGACAGACGCTTCCGGATCCATCGTCTTTAATTACATGGCCTATCAGGGCACATCGATGGCCACGCCGCATGTGGCCGGTGTGGTTGCACTGATGAAAGCACTGCGGCCATCACTGACACCCGCCCAGCTTGACGGCTACCTGCAAGGCGGCCAGATCACCAGTGATATTGGCACAGCCGGTTGGGACAATAAATATGGATGGGGGCTCATTGATGCTTATAAAGCCGTCCGTGTGGCCCAGGATAACCCCATCATCACGGCCACGCTGAGGGTTTCTCCCAACGACCTTAATTTCGGCTTAGCCGCCAGCACCCTGACTCTGAATGTTTCAAAAGCCGGCGATGGCGTGTTATCCGTCTCCAGTGTTACGCCTCAAACCGGGACATGGCTCCAGGTCAGCGAGTCAACGGTTGACGCAAGTAAATTTGGAACGTACACCGTCCAGGTCAACCGCAGCCACGCAAGCCTTGCTTCAACCGGGGTTTACAGCGACAACATCATCATCACCCCCTCCAGCGGTTCGGCGTTTACCATTCCTGTCCACGTTCAGGTCAATAACACGGCGGGCTCCCCCGATGCGGGTTATCACTACGTGCTGCTCATTAAAGCCGATACGTTTGAAGTTCTCCGGCAGTTCGATGTCGAGGCTGCAAGCGGAACTTACTCTTACGCATTTACCGGCGTTCCCGCAGGCACGTATTACGTCTTTGCCGGAAGCGACCGCGACAATGACTCCTATATCGACAACGACGGCGAATCTTTCGGCGCCTACGACGACCCCACACAGGTCACGCCGCTGGTCGTTGACGCCAATAAAAGCGGCGTCAATTTCGCAACCGACCTGATCCTCTTTTTACCAACAGCCACCAGTTTAATTGATTCAGGCGGGCAAGTTCGCCTCAAAAGAATCCGTTAAAACATCCGCTAATTTTGGCCCGTGCAGGATTTTCCCTGCGCGGGCCAAAATGGATCACCTGAAAAATAAGGAAACATACCTATGCGCAATCCATCGTTATTTCTTTTGATCTTTGTTCTTTGTCTGCTGATTTCAGCCCCTGCCGATGCAGCGGGAAAAAGGGAAACCATGGCAACCATAAAAATAGAAAGTATTTACAGCGGCATTTCAGGACCGGATTTCGGGCGCACCCCCGGCGCTTCATGGATTGCTGATGAAAAGTCACTCGAAGCGCTTGCGGCAAAATTCGGCCGTCCCGTGCCCGATGCGATAAAAAAAGCAAGCTCAACCACCCATTTTGAACAAGAGGGCCTGCTTCTGATCTGGATGGGCCAAAAACCCACCGGCGGATATGCCTTGAATCTCAAGCAGAACACGGCGCATGCATTGGGAGATGTGGCTTTTTTGACGCTTCAGTGGACACAGCCCGACCCCGGCGACATGGTTATCCAGATGATGACTGAACCTTTTTTGATCCTTCGCCTGGAAAAGGCAAATTACCGGATCATTCGCATATTAGACCAGGATGGCATCAATCGGGTTGAACTGGATATGTCCATAAAATAATTTTTTGTCGGGTTCCTTTTTTCGCCAATCATTTTTTTCGAGGGAGTCTTCCACGGCAGTTACTGCCGTTGGCTGTTCGGCATCGCCTTTCATTTGGATTTAGGCGCCGATTATGCTATATCATTGCCACTTTTTTCAAAGGATATTGCCTGAGATGATCTACAACGAAGAATTTGAAACCCTCCCCAGAAAAGCTCTTGAAGCATTGCAACTTAAAAGATTGCAGCAAATGGTGACGCGAATTTACGGCAACGTGGCCTTTTACAAAGATGCCTTTGACCGCGCGGGACTAACGCCAGAAAGCGTGAAGTCGCTCGACGATCTCAAGCGCCTTCCCTTTACCTCCAAGCAGGATTTGCGCGATCATTACCCCTTCGGGTTGTTCGCGACGCCGATGAGCCAGGTTGTGCGGCTGCACGCCTCATCCGGCACCACGGGCGCGTCAACCGTTGTCGGATACACGCATGCCGACATTGCAACCTGGGCGGAACTGATGGCGCGCTGCTATTCGGCCGCCGGCCTGGGAAAAAACGATATTATTCACATCGCATACGGTTACGGTCTTTTTACGGGCGGCTTAGGCGCCCATTACGGAGCCGAAAAAATCGGGGCCAGCGTCATTCCGATGTCGGGAGGCAACACCAAGCGGCAGATCATGATCTTACAGGATTTTGGCCCCACCGCCCTTTGCTGCACACCTTCCTACGCGCTGAATCTCGCCGAACATGGCAAAGCCCTGGGCGTGGATATGCACAAACTCAACCTTCGGGTGGGCATTTTCGGCGCCGAACCCTGGAGCGACGAGATGCGCGCGGAAATCGAGAAAGTGTTCGGGCTCAAAGCCTTTAACATTTACGGTCTCTCCGAAATTATGGGACCGGGCGTGGCAATGGAGTGCGCCGAGGCCTGTGACGGGATGCATATTTTTGAAGATCACTTTCTCGTGGAAACCATCAATCCGGAAACGGGTGAAGTCCTGCCCCCCGGTGAGGAAGGCGAGATGGTTTTCACGACACTGACCAAGGAGGCGTTTCCCCTGCTGCGTTACCGCACACGCGACATCGCCCGCCTCAATCCGGAGCCTTGCCGCTGCGGGCGAACCTTTTACCGGCTGGGACGCATTATGGGACGCAGCGACGACATGCTCATCATCCGCGGCGTCAACGTGTTTCCTTCGCAGATCGAATCCCTGCTGGTCGGGATAGACGGTCTGGAGCCGCATTACCGACTGATCATCAACCGCGAGGGCACGCTCGATACACTGGAGGTTCAGGTGGAGCTGTCCGATTCCTTTGCGGGCAAAATGGATGAGATCAAAGTTCTTCAGCGGCTTGAAAATCAGTTGCGAAAAGACATGAAAGACTATCTCGGCATCACCGCGAAGATCAAACTGGTCGCCCCCGACACCATTGAACGCTCCGAGGGCAAGGCCACCCGGGTCATCGATCAAAGGAAACTCTAGGCCCTGGGCACCCAAAACGAGTTCACTATAACGTTGAATCCCTTCGGGATCATGGCTCTTCATGCCTGAATGCCTGCGCTTCCCACGCCATTGATCCCTTTGGGATCATCCCTCCGCCGCTTCCTTTTTTCTTCCCTCCCTCCCTTGATGGGAGGAACTACAGGGGCGTCATTGCCGATCTGATCGGCAGTCCGGTTTTCGGGCTGATCGGGGATCAGCCCCTACATTGTGTTTTAGGGCGCGTTTCCCAAACGCGCCGCTTCTGCGCTTTACGGCAACGAAATGCTCTTGCTTTCATCTTGAGAAAAGTTTCGGCCGTTCCTGATCCCTTTATATTCCATTTCTAAAGCGCTTTTTGTGTATGGCATGGATAATGAAAACACTTACACTGCCCACTGTGCCAGGAAATTTCCTTTGTGCCCCTTCATCCCGAAGGGATGATGCGTTGATAGTCAACCCGCTTGCGCTTTTGTGCGACCCCGATGGGGTCGAACTCTGATGGAATTATTTTGCTATAAACGTTGAATCCCTTCGGGATCGTGGCGCAGTGAAATTGGGATCTTACCCATTTGCATAATTCAATTTTTTTCTTTTCATTTTAAACCTATTCAAGTAGTCTTCACACAGAACTTATTCAACCGGACGTACAAAGGATTTGTCCGATGAAGACCACCCAATACTTTGATTATACAAGAATCCGGCCGGATCGCGCCGGGATTAAAGAAGATTGGATTGTCTTCGTGATTGAAAATCCCGAGAAGACCGAAGTACAATCTGACGGCAGAATCAGAAAGTGGGGTAAAATTCAGGAAGCAGGAAAATATCTGAGAGTCATCCTGCTTGAGGATGGCCAGACGGTTCACAATGCTTTTTTTGATCGAACCTTCAAGGAGGGATAAAACGTGAAAGTAAAATATTTTGCCGATACCGACACGGCTCATGTTGAATTCACGGACAAAGACATCAGCGAAACCAGAGAAATCAGCGAAAATATTTATGTCGATCTCGACCGGTCCGGCAATATTGTCAGTATGACCATTGAGCACGCTAAAAGTAACGCCGGTCTGTGGGAGTTCTCTTATCAGGAAATGACGCGCCGGTCTGCCTGAATTCCAGTCGCCAGGCGCATCCCCCCCCCCGTTCGCTTCATTTCATCTTAAGCAAAGTTTCGGCCATTTACGATTCCTTTATATTCAATTTCCAAAGCGCCTTTTGTGAATGGCGTGGATAATAAAAATACCTACACTGCCCCCTGTGCCGGGAAATTCCCTTTGTGCCTCTTCATCCCGAAGGGATGATACGTTGATCGCCAACCCGCTTGCGCTTTTGTGCGACCCCGATGGGGTCGAACTCTGATGGAATCATTTTGCTATAAACGTTGAATCCCTTCGGGATCATCCCTCCGCCGCTTCCTTTTTTCTTCCCTCCCTCCCTTGATGGGAGGAACTACAGGGGCGTCATTGCCGATCTGATCGGCAGTCCGGTTTTCGGGCTGATCGGGGATCAGCCCCTACATTGTGTTGTAGGGCGCGTTTCCAAAACGCGCCGCTTCTACGCTTTACGGCAACGAAATGCTCTTGCTTTCATCTTGAGAAAAGTTTCGGCCATTTCCGATCCCTTTATATTCAATTTCCAAAGCGCCTTTTGTGAATGGCATGGATAATGAAAACCCTTACACTTCCCCCTGTGCCGGGAAATTCCCTTTGTGCTCCTTTACATCCCGAAGGGATGATACGTTGATCGCCAACCCGCTTGCGCTTTTGTGCGACCCCGATGGGGTCGAACTCTGATGGAATCATTTTGCTATAAACGTTGAATCCCTTCGGGATCATGGCTCTTCATGGCTGAATGCCTGCGCTTCCCACGCCATTGATCCCTTTGGGATCATCCCTCCGCCGCTTCCTTTTTTCTTCCCTCCCTCCCTTGATGGGAGGAACTACAGGGGCGTCATTGCCGATCTGATCGGCAGTCCGGTTTTCGGGCTGATCGGGGATC
>CAZSQS010000053.1:0-25586 GCA_964608995.1 uncultured Smithella sp.
TGGAACCCGGCGGCGCGCTCACCGACGACGGACGCTGGGCCGCGCACCTGAGGCTTGACGACCCGCTGCTGGTGGCCCAGTGCCTGCGCGACAACGTCTTTCCCGATAAGGACGAGAAGCTTCTGGCCTCGGCCATGGCCGTTTTTGCCTATGACCGCGACGACGATCTGCATCTGAACACGAAAGACCTGCCGGCAAAGCTTCTAAACGTGTTGCGAAAGCTCCGGCACTCGGTGCGCCCGCTGGCCTCGCGCCTGGAAGAGGCGGGCTTTGGCGAGGTCAAGCTCTCCCCGTCGGCGGGCTCGGCCATGTATTTGTGGGCCAAAGGCAACGACTGGGACCGCGTCATTGAGGCCACCGGCATCGCCGAGGGCGACATGGCCTCGCTCGTGTTGCGCACAGCGGATAACCTGCACCAGCTCGCGGCACTTGCCGACACGCATCCGGGTGTTGCCGCCTGCGCCTGGCGCGCACGCATTGCGATCCTCCGGGAACCCGTGCTGTTTTTGTAGGGAACGGTCGCGACCGTTCCCTACGAATAGGATAAACCCTTCGATGGAAAAATTTGTATTAACCACAAATTTTACGCCCTCCGGCGATCAGCCGCAGGCGATTGACGCGCTCGTGGAAGGGCTGGCCGCAGGCAAGCCTCATCAGGTGCTCTTAGGCGTTACGGGTTCCGGGAAAACCTTCACCATTGCCAACGTCATTGCGCGGGTGAACCGCCCCGCGCTGATCATCGCGCACAATAAGACGCTTGCGGCGCAGCTTTACGAGGAATTCAAAAGCCTCTTCCCGGAAAACGCCGTGGAATATTTTGTCAGCTACTACGACTACTATCAGCCGGAGGCCTACCTGCCCTCCACCGACACGTACATTGAAAAAGATTCCGCCATCAATGACGAAATCGACAAGCTGCGCCACGCCGCTACGTACGCGCTGCTGTCGCGCCGCGACGTAATCATCGTGGCAAGCGTCTCGTGCATCTACGGCCTGGGCTCACCCGAGGCCTACCTCGGGATGATTGTCCAGTTGGAAGCAGGAAAGGATTTTCCCCGCGACGAGCTGTTGAAGCGCCTCATTGAAATTCAATACGAACGAAACGACATCGACTTTCACCGCGGCACGTTTCGCGTGCGCGGCGACGTGGTGGAAATCTTTCCGCCCTATGAAGACGAACGGGCGCTGCGCATCGAATTTTTCGGTGATACGATTGAGGCGATCTATTTGATCGACCCGCTTCGCGGGAAAAAAATTCAGCCGCTTTCGCGAACGGCCGTGTATCCGGGCAGCCATTATGTTTCAAGCAAAGAGAATCTTTCAAGAGCCGTGGCGGATATACGCGCCGAGCTGGCCGTGACGCTTGCCGAATATCAAGCACAAAATCGTCTGCTCGAAGCGCAGCGCCTGGAGCAGCGCACGAACTTCGATCTGGAGATGATAGAAGAGATGGGCTACTGCCAGGGCATTGAAAATTATTCACGCCACCTGACCGGCCGCAAGCCCGGCGAGCCGCCGCCGACGCTCATGGAATACCTGCCCGGTGACGCGCTCATCATTGTGGACGAGTCCCACGCGACGCTCCCGCAGGTCGGGGGCATGTTCCGGGGCGACCGCTCCCGCAAGGAAACGCTGGTGAAGTATGGGTTTCGCCTGCCCTCGGCGCTCGATAACCGGCCGCTTCGCTTCGAGGAATACGAAGCCCTGCCGCATTCGCGCATCTATATCTCCGCCACGCCCGCGCAATATGAAACGATTCAGGCCGAAGGCGTGCGCGTGGAGCAGATCATCCGTCCCACGGGACTCATGGATCCGGAAATTGAAATAAAACCGGCCGGGGATCAGGTGGACGATCTGCTTGAAGAAATCCGCAGGCGTGTTGAGGCAAGCGAGCGCGTGCTGGTCACGACGCTCACCAAACGCATGGCGGAGCACCTGACCGACTACTACAGCGGCCTGGGCGTCCGCGTTCGCTACCTGCATTCGGACATCCACACGCTGGAGCGTGTCGGCATCATCCGCGATCTGCGCCTGGGTCAGTTCGATGTGCTCGTTGGCGTCAATCTGCTGCGCGAGGGTCTGGATATTCCCGAGGTGTCGCTCGTGGCGATTCTCGATGCCGATAAAGAGGGTTTTTTGCGCTCCGAGCGCTCGCTCATTCAAACCAGCGGCCGCGCCGCGCGCAATATTCACGGCAAGGTCATCATGTATGCCGACCGCATGACCGGCTCCATTCAGGCCTGCCTCGATGAAACCGCGCGCCGCCGCGCCATTCAGGCAAAATATAATGAAGATCATCACATCACGCCCGAGTCGATTGTCAAATCCATCAGCCATGTGCTCAGTTCCATTTATGAAGCGGACTACGTCACCGTGCCGGTTGAAGCCAAAGGGAAAGGCGCGCCGTTAAAAGAAGAAGACCTGCCCGCGCTCATTAAAAAGCGCACCGCCGACATGAAGGCGGCCGCCAAAGCGCTGGAATTTGAAACGGCCGCCGCGATTCGCGACGAGATCAAAGAGCTCAATAAAATCCTGCTGGAGATGGAATAAAAAAGAAACGTTCGACAACCCGAATCAATTGCGGTAATTTAACTAACACTTAAGGGGAACTCGACGCATGGGGGACAAAATCATGAAACGATACACCGCTGTTATTGAGAAGTGTCCGCAGACGGGTTTATATGTTGGCTTTGTTCCGGGTTTTCCCGGCGCTCACACGCAAGCCGAAACCCTCGACGAATTGCAAAGCAATCTCAAAGAGGTTCTTGAACTGCTGCTGGAGGATGGCGAACCCACCCTGGAGGCGGAATTTATCGGAACGCAAACTGTTATGGTGAACTGATGGGCACGCTTCCCGTTGTCAAGCCCAGGGAGGTGACATCCTTTCTCGAAAAATTCGGTTTTCGGGAAGTTCGGCAGAAAGGGTCTCACAAGCAATTTCGTCATCCTGACGGCAGATCAACGACCGTTCCGTTTCATCCGGGACGCGACATTTCACCCCTTCTTTTAAAGCAGATCCTTAAAGATATACACATGACGACGGATGAATTCCTGTCAAACCCATAAGTCTGTTGACCATCAGGCAGCAAATCATGGACTTCACACACCCCTTGAAAAATAAAGCCGACGCCGCGCCTCGCTCGCCCGGTGTGTATATCATGACGGACGAGCCGGGAAAGGTGATTTACGTCGGCAAGGCCAATGATCTCAAAAGCCGGATTGCGTCGTATTTTTCCGGTCAGGATACGCGGCCGATGACCCCTTTTTTAATGTCGCGGGCCTTTGACCTTACGTGGATCACGACCGCGACGGCCAAAGAAGCGCTTATTCTTGAAAACAACCTCATCAAAAAGCATCGCCCCCGCTATAACGTCATTCTGCGCGACGACAAAACCTACTATTCCCTGTCCATTGATCCGACAGAAGCCTTTCCCCGTCTGCAACTGGCGCGAAAACGGCAAAACCCGAAGGCGCTGTATTTCGGCCCGTATCCGTCGGGACTAGCCGCCAAAGAAACGCTGCGTTTTATCCTCAAGGTGTTTCCGCTTCGCACCTGCCGCAATACCGTCTTTAAGCTGCGCGCGCGGCCTTGCCTGGAATATCAGATGGGCCGCTGCCTTGCGCCCTGCAAGGGTCTGATTGACGAAAGCGCCTATCGGAAACTGGTCGAAAGCGCCGTTTCCTTTTTGCAGGGGCGAAGGCGCGAGCTGATCTCCGAGCTCAGGCGCCAGATGGAGCAGGCGGCCGACGCCCTGAATTTTGAAGAGGCGGCCACGCTTCGAGACCGCATCGCCGCGCTGGAGCATGTGCTTGAACGGCAGTCTGTCGATGCCGCGGCGCGTCCGGATACGGATGTCTTCGGCATCCATGCAGACAACGGAACGTATGGTCTTTACCTGCTTTTGGTGCGGGAGGGGAAAATCCTGGGGAGCAAATCATTTCTGCCCATGCACCACCGTGAGGACCTCCCTGCGGTGGTTTCCGCAACGCTCATCCAGCACTATGACGCGGAAAGCTTTATTCCCGATGAAATCCTGATTCCCTGTGCGCTTCCCGATGCGGACGTGATCGCACAGTGGCTGGCCGATAAAAAGGGACACGGCGTGATCCTGTCTTCGCCTCAGCGCGGCGCCAAAAAGGCTCTTTTGGAGATGGCCTGTGCCAACGCCCGTGAGCTTCTGGCCTCGGCGCGCAAGAAAGACCAGTCTCAGGATGAGGCGCTGGCCCTGCTTCAGGAAAAGCTGTCGCTTTCAAAACGGCCGCGGCGGATGGAATGCTATGACATCTCCAATCTCAGCGGCAAACACGCCGTCGGATCGCAGGTGGCCTTTGACCGCGGCCATCCGGACAAAAGCGGCTATCGGCGCTACAAAATCCGTCTGGGCGACACGCCGGATGACTACGGCATGATGCGCGAAGTCCTGACCCGAAGACTTTCGGGCAAAGACCCGCTGCCGGATCTGATTGTGGTGGATGGCGGCAAGGGGCAGCTCGGCGTGGCGCTTTCCGTGATGAAGGAGCTGGGCGTCTCGCTCGATGTGGTTGGTCTGGCCAAGGAAGAGCGCACCTTTGTGGCGGCGGCCCGGAAGGCCAAAGGGAAAACGGCCGCCTCCGAAGACCGCGTGTATCTGCCGCACCGCAAGGACGCGGTTTATCTCACCAAGTATCCCGCAGCGCTGGCGCTGCTCCAGCGGCTTCGCGACGAGGCGCACCGTTTTGCCATAAGCTACCACCGCAAGGTCAAGTTAAAATATGATCTTCGCTCAGCGCTGGATGCGATTCCCGACATCGGCCCTGGGCGACGGGCGATGCTTTTGAAGCATTTCGGCTCCGCCGCCCGCGTGCGCAAAGCCTCCGTGACCCAATTGCAAAAAGCACCCGGAATTGGTAAGGAGCTGGCGGAAAAAATTCATGCCGCATTATCAGCGTAGGGAACGCTTCTTTAGTCCGGCGTATGCCGGATGAAACCGTTCCCAAAAGATTTTCAGGGAATCGAATATGAGTCTGGCAACGATATTTATTCTGGCCGTGGGGCTGGGCATTGACGCGTTTTCCGTGGCCATCGGCGTCGGCGCGGCCAATTCCCGAAAGCCCTGGTGGCCGCCGGTTTTGCGTCTGTCTTTGGCCTTCGGCTTTTTTCAGTTCGGCATGGCCTGCCTTGGGTGGTTTGCCGGATCAACCGTCGTGGGCTATATTGAGGCCTTCGATCACTGGGTGGCCTTTGGCCTTCTGGTACTGATCGGCGGGAAAATGATCCGGGAGGGACTGGAAAAAGAAGAGGAACCAAAAGACCGGCCCGATGCGACAAGGGGCTGGCCGCTGCTCGTTTTATCCGTCGCCACAAGCATTGATTCGCTGGCGGTGGGCTTTAGCTTTTCCGTCTTGAAAAACCCGATTTTATTCCCGGCGATGCTTATCGGCGTTGTCTGCTTTATCATGACGGCCATCGGGTGCATTTTCGGCAAAACGCTGGCAAAGATTTTCGGCAAAAAAGTGGAGATTGCAGGCGGCCTGGTCTTAATCGGCATCGGCGTGAAGATTTTAATCGAGCACATGGGATGAAGCATTATTTTATCATCAAAGCAGACAGCGACAACATCGGAGGGGTGTGGGACGATGCCGGAAAGGCCCCGAAAATCCATCGCGTCTATCTGCCGGACAAAACGCGTTGCCTGACGGATCGCATTTTAAATGACTTTCCCGCCATTTCTAAAACACCGCGGCGGATGCCCAGTGGCATGGAACAGACGATTGCGGATCTGTATGCAGGCAAAAAGCACAAACCGGATTTGTCGGCGCTGACGTGGTCCGGCCTTTCCGCATTTGCCATTCAAGTTTTAAAGCTTACCGCCCGGATTCCGCACGGCACCGTCACCACGTATTCGGCGCTGGCGGCCCGGGCCGGCTCACCTGGCGCCGCGCGCGCCGTGGGATCGGTCATGGCTAAAAACCCCTTTCCCCTGATTATACCCTGCCACCGCGTCATCCGCGCGGACAAAACTCTCGGCCAATACGGCGGCGGCCCTCTCATGAAAGCGGAGCTCCTTCGAAAAGAAGGCGTTATCATAGCGCTTTCGCGTTCCATTAATATGTATTGCAACTCCATTCAATAGCTGATAGGACGCGCATGTTCAGTGAACCACGGTGGGTCACAAAGCCCCCGTGGTTTTTTTATTCTATTGTAAGGAGTTACACACAGAGATGATAGCAGCGCAAAATATTACGCTTTCCTATGGAAAGAGAACATTATTCAAAGAAGTGAACATCAAGTTCACAGCCGGTAACTGTTACGGACTCATCGGCGCCAACGGATCGGGGAAGTCCACCTTTTTAAAAATTCTGGCCGGTGAACTCGAAGCCGACTCCGGCGAGATTGTCGTCGGCCGTCGCGAGCGCGTTGCCGTTTTGCGTCAGGATCAATTTGCGTTTGACGATGAAATCGTTTTCAACACCGTCATCATGGGGCACGAGAAGTTGTATGCGCTTCTTCAAGAGCGCGAAGCTTTGTACGCCAAATCTGAACTCTCGGACTCAGACGGTATTGACCTGGCCCGGATTGAAACGGATTTTGCCGAAATGAACGGCTATGAAGCCGAATCGGAAGCCGCCGTGCTGCTCAGCGGCCTGGGCATCCCCGAAGAATTGCGCACCAAGAAGATGAGAGAGCTCGAAGCAGGCGACAAAGTCCGTGTGCTTCTGGCACAGGCGCTCTTCGGCAACCCCGATGTCCTGCTTCTGGATGAGCCGACCAATCACCTCGACCGCAAATCCATCCGGTGGCTCGAAGAATTTCTGTCCCGGTTTTCCAATACGGTCATCGTGGTCTCCCATGACCGCCACTTTTTAAATCAGGTCTGCACGCATACGGCGGACATCGATTTCGGGCGAATTACGATTTACGTGGGCAATTATGATTTCTGGTATCGCGCCAGCCTCCTGCACTTCAAGCAGAAGCAGGCCGACAGCCGTAAAATGACTGAGAAAGCCGAGGAACTCAAAGCCTTCATTCAGCGCTTCAGCGCCAATGCCTCCAAATCCAAACAAGCCACGTCGCGCAAAAAACTGCTCGAAAAACTGACGCTGGAGGATATGCCGGTCTCGTCGCGAAAATATCCGCATGTGGTCTTCAAGCCTGAGCGCGTCTGCGGGGATGTCATTCTGACCATTTCCGGGCTTTCCAAAACCATTGACGGCATGAAAGTGCTGGACGGGTTTGACTTAAACGTGCGCAAGGGCGACAAAATTGCTTTTGTTGGCGACAACGCCCTGGCCCGCACCACGCTTTTCCAGATTCTGGCAGGCGAAATGGAACCCGACAGCGGGAGCTTTCGCTGGGGCGTTACCATCACGCACGCCTACTTCCCACAGGAAAACAGCACCTTTTTTGAAGGCGAGCTGTCTTTGATTGAATGGCTTTCGCAGTATTCACCGCCGTCCGACGGCGATGCCTTTGCCCGCGGCTTTTTAGGCAAGATGCTTTTTTCGGGCGAAGAGGCCCTGAAGAAAACCCGCGTCCTGTCCGGAGGCGAAAGGGTACGCTGCATGCTGTCGCGCATGATGCTTAAGGGCGCCAATGTGCTTCTTCTGGATGAACCGACCAACCATCTGGATCTGGAATCGATCACGTCTTTAAATAACGGGCTGATCGCCTTTTCCGAAGTGGTTTTGTTTGCCTCGCGCGATCAGGAATTTGTGTCCACTCTGGCCAACCGGATCATCGAGATCTCGGCGGGCGCCGCTTGTGAGCGCAACCCAGGCTTTGAAGAGGAGGCAGGCTTGCAGGACGATCTGGCCCAGGCGGGCTGAAAAGGGACGGACATCGACCGCACCCGGTTGCCCAGGGTTGCCGGGCAAGACGGTTTTATTTTTCCTGAAAAAATTCCGGATAGAATTCTTTAGCGCAGTCCGGGCAAAGGCTGTGGCTGAATTCGGCTTTCGAATGAGAGCTGATATACGCTTCAATCTGATTCCAATACCCCTGGTCGTCGCGAATTTTTTTACAGTGGGCGCAGATCGGAAGCATGCCGCTTAGCTGTTTCACCTCTGAGAGCGCCTTTTGCAGGTCTGCATTGCTCTTTGCCAGTTCCGAATTGATTTTTTGCACTTTCATCAAATGCGCATACTCTCGCCGCTGCAGGCCGCCAAGACGGCTGGCGGTGGCCACGCCGATCACAACCGGAAGGATCAGCAAAATGAACAGTCCGATTAACTGGGCCGTTGACAACCCGCGCGCATAATTGGTCAGCATCGTGATTCCCACGCCATAAAGCGCTGCGGCAAACGACAGAATAAATCGAATGGGAACAAAGATCAGCAAGGCCAGAAGCTGAAGCATCATGACCACAATGGTCCAGACGACAACATCCTGACGATAAAAAAACAACAGCATATACCCGGAGAAACCGGCCATCGCCACAAAAGCCACAGGCGTGCTGACTTTTAACAAATTGCTGTCGGGCCGGATGGTGAGACACAGAATCAGTAGCGCCGCCGAAATCGTCACCCGCCAGGCCAGAAGAGTGTAAAACGGCCGGCTCAAGCCCAGGGTGATATAGTCGGATACGGCATACAGCAACAGCAACGTTCCCCAGACCACGAGGGCAATTCGCAACTGCAGGATCAAGACGCGCTGCATGTGGCTTTGGAAAGACGCTTCCATGTCTCTGTCGAAAAACTCGACCCGCCACCAGGATATGGCCTGCTCGCTGTCATCTTCAATCATAGCGCGTCCTTAAGCCTGTTTATTGCAATCCCGTCATGAATTTCTATTCCCTGTTTATCGGTGGTTCAGCAGCTTATCTTGAATAAAATTTTCTTTCTTGTAAAAAATAATCCAGTGGACTGAGGAGGACCGCCCCTATCTTACCTTGAAGGATGCCCCAAGCCCGGTTGCCATTTTTTCACATGCGTCAATGTCCATTCCCGGATGATCGACGACCGTCATACGGGTTTGAAGGCCCGCCCGGAGCGCCTCTTTTGTGAAATCGATGAGCGCACGGTAGGCCCCTTTCAGCCGCGGGTTGCACAACCGGTTATACGCGTCTTCCGATTCGGCATTGAGGCTGACGGAGACGGCCGTAAGCCCGGCCGCCTTCAATTCCGCAACGACGTTTCTGCCGGGATACAAAAGCGCCGCATGCCCGTTGGTATCCAGACGCACAGGCACCCCCCGCCCTGAAAGCCATTGCGTGATGCCAAGCACCGTATCGAGCCGGCAGGTCGGTTCACCAAATCCCGTAAAAACGGCTTCTTTGAATTGCCTCAGATCCAGACGTTCGAGTTCCTGAATAATTTCTTCTTCCGACGGTTCCCGGGAAAGCCGCAGGTTATACCCATACACCCCGTCGGAGGTGTTGCGGATGCAAAAGACACAGCTGGCCGTGCATTGATTCGTGAGGTTGATATAGAGATTGCCATGGACTTCATACAGGATCGTTTCCTTTTTATCGGATTTCTTGTTGACGACTTCGGCAAGCCAGGTGTTGACGCTTTTCTTTTCGTGCGAGGCGACCAGGGTCAGCACGCGATTCAGCGCCGGAGAGATCCGCACAACAGCGCGGCTTTCGGAAGGCTTTTCGGGCGCCTCATTTCTTTGGGCGCAACCCTCAAGATAAGCGTCAACCGCGTCCTCAAAGGCCTGCCGGATTTCCTTCACGGAATCCCCCCGAAAACGGATGGAATGGCGTATGTTGGCAATAGACCCGATCAGACATTCGTCTTTGTCGCTGTATTCAATTTTGGCTGCGTAGCCTTTATACGTCATGGGCTTATCCATGGTTTTTACCTCCGGTTATTCCGGGAAGGCACGCGCCGCCCGGAATGGGAAGGTGTGTGCGGTTTTTACCGGGAATTGTCAAGCGCAAAGATGCGCTCTTTTCTGTAAAAACGAAGCGTCCAGGGGTGAAAATCAGTGGGACAGGCTGTCGATGAGCTTGTAATATTCCTTGAGATGCTCGATGGATTCCATCACGCTTCTGAACAAAATCCAGCTGATAATCAGGATAACCAGGGTCAGCCCGATCTTCCAGGCGCGCGAGGTTTGCGGACGCCACCACAGAAGCGGCAGCGCCAGAGGCCCCACGAGGCACAGCGCGGTAATGATGGATGAGGTGCGGAAATACCATTTCATCTTTTCCGCCTGAGTGCGCGGGGCTTTTGCCGCATTGAGCCATTCACCGCAATGTTTGCACTTAATGGCTTGCGCCTGAATCTCTTCCGCGCAATACGGGCATTTCTTCACTGGCCCGGATAAAGCCGCAAGCGCCGGCTGTTGGTCCATCGGGGTTGTTGTTTCAACAATCAGCCCCTCATCCCAGGCGCGTTTTGCCGCCTGAGTGGCCTCTTCGGCCTCATAAAACAGCACTTGATTTTTCCCGGTCAGGTGATGTTTGCCCGTAATTTTAAACTTTGGCATCGGCTCCTCTTTCTTTCAAAAAAGCATGTCGTTACGTCCTTTCACCAGCGACTTTAAGAAGCATTTATATCATATTTTAACAATAGATATTGTGCTTGATTAAATAGCTTCTATCTAATAAACGAGGCACACCATTTGACAACTTCATGTTCAACACGCTTACCCCAGGGTGCGACACGACAGTAAAAAATGGGCACAAACAAACAAGGAGGAAAATTAATGATTAAATCAAGATTATGTGAGTTGACGGGGATAAAATATCCGATCATTCAGGCGGGCATGGGCCCATTTTCCAACAACAACCTTTGTGTGGCCGCGGCCAATGCAGGCGTTCTGGGATTGATTTCAACCAGCGGTCTTTGTGTCATGGATCGCGCCGCAGACGATTGGTCTTATATCGATTTTTGCAGAACCGCGGAAGCGGATCCGAAAGATGACCTGGCCACCGTGCTGGAAAAAGTATTGAAACGCACTTATCGTTTAGTCAAGGACAAGGGTGGAATATTCGGAATCAACGTGATGGTGTCGGCGGAATTAAAAGATGCCGCAAAAATTCTGATCGAAAAAGCCACTCAGGTTCGTGAAGAAAATCCGGAGATGAAAAATAACTTCAAGGTCATCTTCACCTCCGCCGGTGACCCTGTCGGCTGGAAGGACACGATCAAAAATGCGGGATTTACCTGGATGCATGTTGTTCCTTCGGTGAAAGGCGCACAGCGCTGCAAGAAGGCGGGCGTGGATGTCATTGTGGCTTCGGGACATGAAGGCGGATTCCATACGTCCTGGGAGCCGGTGCACTCGATGATCCTGTTGCCTGCCGTGGTCGAAGCCGTCTCTGATGAAAAGACCCTGGTCTGCGGCGCGGGCGGATTTGTCGATGGCAAGACGCTGGCCGCATCTCTGGTGCTGGGCGCAGACGGCGCGCAAATGGGAACCCGTTTTCTGGCAACGCAAGAGAGCGACTTCTCCCAGATCTGGAAGGAAGGCGTCGTGGAAGCCGGAGACCGTGGAACGCTGGTTGCCCGTGGTATTGTCGGTCCCGCCCGCTGGCTGAAAACCCCTCGCAGCATTGAACATGCCAAAAACACCATAAAAAAATCGCCCGGTGTTTATCTGGGAACCCCCGACGATTTTACAACGACGGATATGTCTCTCATCGATTTTGAAAACGAATCTCTCCGGGCCACGTTCGACGGCAACAAGGAAAAAGCGATGATGGCCGGCGGCGAAGGCGCGCAGCGCATCAACGACCTGCCCAAGGTCAACGACATGGTGCAGACCATCGTCAAAGATGCCGAGGCTATTCTCAAGAGCGTTCAGACCAAGTTTCTTGCCTGAGGTTCCGGCAGCCTCAAGACACAGACGGGCGCTGTTCACTTTTAAGCTAACAGCGCCCGTCTCCATTAACAAAATATGCAATCATTCCGTGCTCTGTTTAGGCGCTTGTCTTTGCCGGCTTTTCCCCGCCAGGATGCTTATTACGTTTTTTTATACACATTCCCCGGTCATCCGGTCCATCTTGAATGATTTTTAGCCCCTCGCAATGAGCCATTGCCCACAGCTCTGAAGTCTGATAGAATAAAAAAAAAGCGCTTCACATGTTCAGGCCGTTTCAAAAAAAGAGAATCATCGACCGAAAGCACCTCCACCCCTTCAATTTCGATTTGGTTACAGGCATCTTGTATTATAAAAGCATCAACCGTTTCTATTTACGATTCGCTGCGCTTTCTTCGCCATTGTGTGAAAAGGTTATCAACAAATCATTCCCAAAGAATTGATCCTTTCGGATCATTTAGATAATGAGTGGCGTCCACTGTAATCGAACAACCGAACCCATTAAACAGCATCAGGAGGAAAATCATGACAGATGATACCAAAAAAGCACACGCGGTGACCAGAAGAGGCTTTTTAAAAACAGCGGGGGGCGCGGCAGCGGTGGCGGGACTGGCCACAAGCGGCCTGGCTTTGACCCCTTGGAAGGCGGAAGCAGCCGCACTGCCTAAAAAATGGGATGACGCGTATGATGTAGTCGTCATTGGCAGCGGGTTTGCCGGACTGGCCGCAGCCTATGAAGCCAAAAAAGCAGGGGCATCCGTCGTCGTCTATGAAAAAATGCGCACGCCGGGTGGCAACTCCATCATTAACGGCGGCGTCGTATCGGCTGCCGGTTCGCCTAAGGAAAAGGAGCAAGGCATTGAGGATTCACCGGAGCTGCTGCTCAAAGATATGCTGGCAGCGGGCCTGAACTTAAACCATGTCGAACTGGCCAAAATGGTTGCCGACAATTCCAATGCTACCGTGCAGTGGACGATGACGGAGCTCGACGTCAAGTATAAGGATAAACTGTCGCAGGAAGGCGGCCATTCCGTTCCCCGGATGTACAGCACACATAATCAGAGTGGTTCGGCCATTGTCACGCAGCAGCTTCTAAAGCTCAAAGAATTAGGCGTGGTACCCAAAACGCAAAGTTTTCTCACGCAGATTTACCGTGACACGGACGGAAGGGTCAAAGGAATCCAAATCCGCGAAAAATATGTTTTTCCCAATGCAACAAGCGGCAAGTTAAAAAACATTAAAGCTAAAAAGGCCGTCGTTCTGGCAACAGGCGGTTTCGGCAATGACGTTGCTTTCCGGACCATTCAAGATCCCCGCCTGACCGCGGAGTTCCCAAGCACCAATCAGCCCGGCGCCACCGCGGAAGCCCTGCGGGAAGCCTTCCGCATCGGCTGCACGCCGATCCAGCTTTCCTGGATCCAGCTGGGCCCCTGGGGCAGCCCGGATGAAATGGGCATGGGACTTTCGCCCTTCTTTGCACAACTTTTAGGCGCGATGTACGGTCTCTGGATTGATACCAAAACCGGCAAACGATTTGTCAACGAACTGGCCGACCGTAAAATCCGGGCGGATGCCATCATCAAAGCGGGCAACAAATGCATCGCCTTAACGGATGCCGCAGGTTATGCTTTTGGTCAGAAAGCCATCGCAGAGGCATTGCCGAAGCTGATGGAAAGAGGCGTGGTCAAAAAATATGAAACAATTGAAGAATTGGCAGTGGCATATAATTGCCCTGTGCAACCCCTCAAAGAGGAAATTGAAAAATTCAATCAGAGCGTCCTGGCAGGCAAAGATGCCGAATGGGGCAGATATATGCAGAAAAACCAAAAGCCACTCGGTCCCGGCCCATGGTACGCATTAAGGCTCACGCCCAAGATTCATCACTGCATGGGCGGCGTCAACATGAATATCAAAGCACAGGCAACGGATATCATGACAGACAAACCCATTCCCGGCTTATATGCGGCCGGTGAAGTCACAGGTGGTGTCCACGGCGCGGTTCGCCTGGGCAGCTGCGCAACGCTGGATTGCCTGATCTTCGGCCGGATTGCCGGACAAAACGCGGCGGCGGAGAAAGCCTGGAGTTAACATTTTCAGGCTCATCCTGTAAGGATAAGAAAAAAGGAATCGCCGGGCACGCCGGATAAAAAAATCCGGCGCGCCCGGCAACAAGCAGTGACCGGTTATTCCTTTTAGCCTCAAAGGTGTCCTTTCGAACCTCCGCAGAGCATTTTTTGCGCGTGAGCGCTGCGAGCCGTGAGAAAGAGGCGCAGGTGGATACGCATTTTGCCTGCAGGCGGTTTGGACAAGACGAGTCGTAAGGGACATCTTTCATCTCGACATTTGAACATACCATTTCTTTTTCCCAATCAATCACCCATACCCTTCATCCGCAGTTACGTCGGGGTGTGACCTTAACGCATCATGGCCGGGACATTATAGCGTTTAGCGAAATGAAGAATATGACAGCCCGTCTGTTTGATCCCGAAGGGGTATTTTGGGCGGTCGCACAACAAAAGGGTGGGATACTTCTCCGGGGACATCGTCCAATGAAGCCCAATGAATATTTGATTTTCCCCCCTTCAATGACTATACTGGTGCCCTCTTGAGGCTTTAACGCGCCTGGAATTGTTTTTCGGCGCTTGTGTCTTTGGGGAAGGAGGTTTGGCCATGAAGATGAAAATCGTTAGACTTTTTTTGTTCGGGGTACTGATGCTGGCGCTCCTGATTCCGGTCGTGGGGCTCGCGCAGAACGAACCTGAAGCAAATACTCAAAAAACCTACAGCGAAGAGGAGCTGGCGCAGATGCTGGCGCCTGTGGCGCTTTACCCGGATGCGCTTCTGACACAGATTCTGATGGCGGCCGCCTATCCGTTTGAAGTGGTGGAAGCCGAGCGCTGGGTCACGAAAAACCCGTATGTAACGGGCGAAGACCTTGACGAGGCCCTTCAGGCCAAAGACTGGGATGTGAGCGTTCTTTCGCTTTGCCACTATCCGAAAATCCTCACGATGATGAGTGACAACCTGGGCTGGACGGCATCCTTAGGTGATGCGTTTGCCCACCAGGAAGAAGAGGTCATGGAGACGATTCAGGAGCTGCGCACACGCGCAAGCGAGGCCGGTCACCTGAAAACGAGCCCGGAGCAAAAGGTGATTATTGAAGAGCGCTATATCTCCATTGTCTCTCCCGCGACAGATTATTTCTACGTTCCGGCCTATGATCCTTATGTGGTTTACGGCGCTTGGTGGCTCCCCCTGTACCCGCCCTTCGCGATTTTTCTGCCGGGCCTGGTTATTTCCGGCCCCGGCATCATTTTTTCGCCGCGCATTTCGATCGGATTCGACGTGTTCGGATGGAGTTATTTCAACTGGCCGCAAAGACACATCGTCATTGCCGATATCGATCGGACAAGGCGATACAACCGGCATGCGCCCGCTAAACCCTACCCCGACAGGCAGCGCTGGCGTCCGGATGATCGTCGCCGCTATTCGCACGAGCGCCGCGACGCTCCGGAGCGCATTCCCGGCGTTATCACACCCGGCATAATCAGGCCACCGCACGATCCGGATCGACGGACCGAACCGGGACCGGACAGACGACGGATGGCCCCGCCCGGCGCCCAACCCATCGGACCCGCCCCTCCGGTCAGGGAAGGAGGGCCACTACGGATGCGTGACGGTCAGGACCCCCGCCGTGGAGGCGAGGACCGCGTTTCGCCTCCCTCTGACGTTCTTCGCGACCGGGGCGTTGGACCGGATACGCGCCCCCGGATGCGCGATGACGGCGCCCATCAGGAGCGTCCCGGAGGCTTCGGACAGGATCGCCCTGTCAGAGAAAACCGTCCCGGCGGCGGCATGCCCCGCGAGCGGGGTCAACGGTAATTTTTAAAAACTCAATTTCAACCCGGAACGGATACGGATGCAGGATTGTTTCTCCCTATGATTCAACACAAACGGTTTGAGTCCTTTCTCGCTCTTTTTCTTTTGACGATCGCGGCGGCCCTTCCGGTCTGCCAAATCGCGCATGCTGAAGAGCCGGCTGCCGAAAAGCGCCCGCGCATCGGGCTGGTGCTCTCCGGCGGAGGCGCGCGGGGGCTGGCGCACATCGGGGTGATTGCCGTTTTGGAAGAAATGAAAATTCCCGTCGATGTGATTGCCGGAACGAGCATGGGCGCGATCGTCGGCGGATTTTACGCCTCCGGCATGTCGCCTGCCGACATGGAAAAGGTGGTCAGGTCGATGGATTGGAACGAGGCGTTCAAGGACAGACCGCCGCCTTCAGACCTGCCCTTTCGCCGCAAACAAGACGCGGCGGATTACCTGATCAATTTCGATCTGGGCTTTCGGGACGGGAAGTTTGCCGTGCCGAAAGGCCTCCTGCAGGGACAGAATCTCAACCTGATGCTCAAATCTTACCTGCTCAGCACTGAAGGCATCGATGATTTCGATAAGCTCCCCATACCTTTCCGCGCTGTGGCCGCCGATATTGAAACCGGTGAAGCCGTCGTGCTTGCCCGCGGCGATCTGGTGACCGCCATCCGCGCCAGCATGTCGCTTCCGGGAATCTTTGCGCCCGTGGACATGGAAGACCGGCTGCTGGTGGACGGGGGCGTGGCCAACAACCTCCCGGTGGATATCGCACGGCAAATGGGCGCGGACATTGTCATCGCCGTCGATATCAGCACGCCGCTTGGCAGGCGCAAGGCGCTCGCCTCATCGGTGGAGATCACGGCGCAGCTGACCTCCATTTTAATCCAGCGCAACACGGCCGATCAGATCCGGATGCTTCGGGAACGAGACGTACTGATCCAACCGCACCTGGGCAACATCACCACGGGCGAATTTTCCCGCGCGCGCGAGGCGGTTTTGGCGGGACGCGCCCAAGCCGAGTCGATGAAAGACATTCTGTCGGGCCTGTCCGTCTCCGAGCCTCAGTATTTAGCCTTCCTGCACAAGCAGCGCAAGCATGACAACCCGTTGCTCGAAATCAGCGAAATTGATATTATCAACCAAACAACGCTTCCCACCGGCGTAATCCGCTCCCAGATGAGTTTGCAGCCCGGCGCCCCGCTGGACATGGCGGCGCTCAAAAAGAATATCGACGCGATTTACGGCATCGACATGTTTGAGCGCGTCGATTTTTTTCTTCGAAGAAAGGATCAAACCTCCGCCATCGTCATTCGACCGCTGGAAAAATCCTGGGGCCCCAATTACTTCCGCTTCGGCCTGGGCCTCGAGGACAATTTCAAGGGCGCAAGCCACTATGCGCTCACGGCGCAATTCACCAAAACCGCCATCAACCGCCTCGCCGGCGAGTGGCGCACCGAGATCCGCATCGGCGAGAGCCCGCGTTTCTTTACCGAATTCTACCAGCCGATCGACTATAGCCTCCAGACCTTTGTCGCGGCGGGCGCGCAATACGCCGTCAAAAACATCAACGCCTATGACGAAGCGGGCGGCATCACCTCGCAGTATCGCGCCGCGTCGTTTATGGGCTCTCTTGCGGTGGGGCGAGAGCTTGGCAAGTGGGGCGAAATCCGCGCGGGCGTGAGCCGCGAGCAGGGCACCGTGCAGGTGCTGGTCGGCGACCACTCAGTCGGAGAAGACCCGTATGGCCGGGCCAGCGTTTTCGCATCGGCGGCTTACAGCACAGTGGATAATTATGTTTTTCCGCTCAAAGGCACCAACGCATCAGTGGTCTGGAACTATAATCTGCGGGCGCTGGGATCGGATATTGAAGTCCAGTCGCTGGGATTGGAATGGACCGCCGCGCTCACCTGGTCCAAATTCACGTTCCTGCCCGCCATCAGCGTTCGCACCACGCTCGACAGTGACGATCTGGAGGTTCAGGACACCTTCCCGCTGGGCGGCTTCCTGAAGCTCTCAGGTTATTCGACGGATGAACTCTACGGCAGACACACGGGATTGGCCCGTCTGGTTATTTACCGGGAGCTGGCCTCGGCAGGCATCGGCGCACTGAAGATGCCCCTGTATCTGGGCCTCTCCAGCGAACTGGGCAACGTCTGGAGCAAGCGCGCGGACATCCATTATGATTCGCTTATTCTGGCGGGAAGCATTTTTCTGGGCACCAAAACCTATCTGGGGCCGATTTACCTGGCCTACGGTCAGGCGCAGCGGGGGCATTCTTCTTTTTATCTTTACCTGGGGCAGCGGTTTTAGTAAGACGTCTTGGCGACAAGGAGCGCCCGGATTGACCAAACTCGAAGCGTTAAAAAAACATTTCGGCTACGAAACCTTTTATCCCCTGCAGGCGGACATCATCGATCATGCAATGGCGGGAAAAGACGCGCTGGTCCTCATGCCCACCGGTGGCGGGAAATCCCTTTGCTTTCAGATTCCGGCGCTTCTGAGGGAAGGCACGGCCGTTGTCATTTCTCCGCTCATTGCGCTCATGAAAGATCAGGTGGACGCCCTTTGCGCCAATGGCATCGCGGCCGCGTTTCTCAACAGCGCACTGAGCGCCGAAGAAAGCGCCGACATCGGACGGCGCTGCCTTGCGGGCGAGGTCAAGCTATTATACATTTCGCCGGAGCGCCTGGCCTTTTCCGGCACGGTGGTTTTCCTGAAAAAGATCAATGTGTCGCTTTTTGCCGTCGATGAGGCGCACTGCATCTCCGCCTGGGGGCATGATTTCCGGCCCGACTACATGAAGCTTCACCTCTTGAGGGAGGCTTTCCCCAGCGTGCCGCTTCTGGCGCTCACGGCCACGGCGGACCGCGTCATCCGCCGCGATATTTTGCGCCAGCTTGCCATCCCCGAGTCGCATCAGTTTATCTCCTCGTTTGACCGCCCCAATTTGAGTCTGGCCGTCTATTCCGGCCAGAAGCGGCTGGAGCAGATTCTGCGCTTTCTGGCGAAGCGTAAAAACACCTCCGGCATCATCTACTGCCTGAGCCGAAGGGAGACGCAGTCCGTCGCCGCGAGGCTTTCCGCACGCGGATACAAGGCCGTCTATTATCACGCGGGCATGGAAAACGAAGAGCGCGCCCGCGTGCAAAACGCCTTTATCCGCGACGATGCGCAAATCATCTGCGCCACCATCGCCTTCGGTCTGGGCATCGACAAGTCCAACATCCGCTGGATCATCCACTACAGCCTGCCGAAAAACATTGAAAGCTACTATCAGGAAATCGGCCGGGCCGGTCGCGACGGCGCGCCCGCCGACACAATTTTATTTTACAGCTACGCCGATGTGCAGGCGCACACGGATATGCTCTCCGAAACCCCCGAAGCCCGGCGCGAACTCCTTTTGGCCAAGCTCGACCGCATGAAACGCTATGCCGAGGCGGACATCTGCCGCCGCCGGATCCTGCTTTCCTACTTCAACGAGCAGCCCCAGGGCGACTGCGGCAATTGCGACGTGTGTCAAAATCCGCCGAAAAAATTCGACGGAACGATTATCGCGCAAAAAGCCCTCTCGGCTGTTTTCCGCACGGGCGGAAAGGTCAACATGACCACGCTCATTCAAATCCTGCGCGGCTCGATGAGTCCCGCCGTTCGTGAAAACGGCTATGATGCGATCAAAACCTTCGGCGCGGGCCGCGATATCGCCTACGGCGACTGGGCGGAGTATCTCTTTCAACTGCTCAATTCCGGTTTTGTCGATATTGCCTACGACGAGGGCCACGCCCTTAAGCTAAACGACTTGAGTTACAAAATATTAAAATCGGAAATGACCGTGCAGCTGGTCCAGCCCACGCGCATCGACAAGAAGTTCGACACGATTGCCGCGCCTGAAAAAGCCAAAACGCCGCTCGATGAGAGCCTGTATGAGCGCCTGCGCGTTTTGCGCAAGGAGCTTGCCGAAGAGGCCAATGTTCCCGCCTACGTGGTGTTTTCCGACCGGACGCTTTTGGAAATGGCACGGCTCACTCCCCGTAATGAAATGGAAATGCGCGAAATCAGCGGCGTGGGCGACCACAAACTTCTCAAATACGGCCGCCCGTTTTTAAGTGAAATTTCGTGGTATCTTCAAGAGGCAAAATAGCAAGACAGCGCAAAGAGGGAGGGTTGCCTCTTTTCAGGGCTTGAGACGGATTGATTTGTAATGCGTGCGCAGATCCACCAGCTGCTTCACATGCGTCTTTTCTTCATTGATGATTTTTTCCATCAACGGCTGATCCTGAAGACGCACCAGCCTGCGGATGTTTTCAAAGTAATCGACCACACTGATTTCGATTTCGATCATTAACGCCAGCGCGTCGCCCAGCGTATAGAGCTTCGGGGCTTTGCGGACAATCTCCAGGCGGTTGAAAATCCGGTCCTCCAGCATCTCGTTTTTTTTGAAATCAAAGTCGCCGTCAGCGGCAGCTTTCGGGGCGGGGGCCTCCGGAAGATCGTCGCGCATCTTTTTATAGATTTCGCTGTGTCCGACTTCCTGACGGGACATAATGGAAAATATTTTTTTCAGCTGCGGATCATCTAGACGATCGGCCAGCATTGCGTAAAATTTCTGCCCCGTTTCTTCAATGTCCAGCGCGTGCTCAAGAATTTTACCCACATTTAGTTTTTCCATGGTCCGACCCCTTTCCTGACATCCGTATTTGATGGAAACAAATGTATGTTACTTTTTACCCCAGTTGGATAAAATTGCAACGGCTCATTTGGCGGTGTAACGGAAGTATAGCGGGTATTGAGGTCAAAGCGATCTTAAAAGTCACGCGTAAATATGTCAAAGGCCTTCGCACACCTTCTTATGCAGGATATAACACATGCAGCACCATCAGGAGACGTCGCATGTCGTCATCCGGCAATGCTTTTACAATTCGACCAATTCGATTCTCGACAACGCTTCTGCTGATTACCTCATGTTCAAAACGAAAAATTTCCGGCAGATCAACCTTCATTGCGGAAGCGATTTTTACAATAGTATCCAAGGACGGATTTTGCTGACCACGTTCAATTTCCCCGATGAATTTGTAACTCAAATCCGCTTGTTTACCTAACTCTTCCTGTGTCCATCCCTTGATGTTTCTCAGGCTTCGAATTCTCCTACCAAGAAGCAATCTTTCATTTTCGATTTGCTTTTTCATCCGTGGATAATAGATGGTTTAAAAACGACAATAAACCCTATATTAGTGTTATTATGCGTTGACAAAATACCATTAGGTGTGTTTATGGAAAATAATCATTATTGGTTTACAAATATATTCAAAGGCAAGCGCATGTGAGCAGTTTCGCTTTTTCTGAACTGATAATAAATTGTTTTCGCTTGGGGCAATAAAAAAGGGGGGGGGTAATCATGAAGAAAGCTGGTTTTTTATCATTAGTTTTATTGACGATAATGTTTGCATCAGAAGCTCTTGCAGAAGCGCCAAAATTAGGAATCGGCGCTAGGGGCGGATATAATTTTTATCGTGATGGAAGCATCTATCTTTCATCTTCGGACTCTGGAATGGTTGGAAAATTTGATTATTCAAATAATAGTTCGAGTGCGTGGACATTTGGACTTAACGGAACCCTCCAAATCCACAAATATTTTTCAACCGAAATAGGAATCGACTGGATCAATTCATCGGATAGTATGTTCATAATCAATGGATCATCTTACAGCGTTGGTGAAATCAAACAAATACCAGTCACCCTGACTACGCGCTTGCAATATCCGTTAGGTGTATTTAGCCCCTATTTCGGATTTGGAATCGGTTATTATTTCAGATCCTACGATAAGAACAAAAATTTCTGGGCTGACGCAACTAATGTTAATATAGATAATGGATGGGGATACCACATTAATGGTGGATCGGAACTATTTCTCACTCAATCTCGTAATTTTGCTCTAAATGTAGACTTAAAATATATTTGGTCATCTACTGAGATTTCTGCCAGGAATGGTGCGACATGGTTACGCGGAAATATGAAGCTTGATTCTTTTTTAATCGGGCTTGGTATTAAATATTATTTCTAAACCGATATGAGTCCGCCGGGATTGTTTCAACTTCAGTGGGAAAATAGCAAGATGAAACCGCCTTTACTATTACTGCAGGGGAAGCTTATGAAACAATGCATTGTTTTCATTGCGATTGCGGGCGCTCTGGCGATTTCCGGTTGCGCCTCGTCTACCGCGTATCAGATCAAGTATCCTTTACATAACGCCATTTACAATGATGACTTTCAGGAAGCGCAACGCTTTATGGCTTCAGGCGTTTCCCCACACAAGCCTGATATTAATGGATATTACCCTGTTCATATTGCTATTTCCAGATATAACCCCCGCATTCTGCAAGTGCTTATCGACCAAGGTGTCGATGTCAACGTCCGCGATAGTAGTGGTGATACGCCGCTCATGGCTGCTGCTTACACCTGTCAGCCCGATGTCATTGACCTTTTATACAAGACTGACGCCGATCCGACTTGTGTTAATTCCGAAGGAATAACCGCGTATCGCATCTCTATCCATAATAACTGTCCGCCCATGGTGGCCATGCTGCGACGAAAAGGCATCACAGAAAGCATTGTTTCCATAGACGGTTTTGACGACATTCTGCGACGCCCGGCGCACATAAAGCCATTGTCCGATAGTTACCATGTGCAACCAAACCAGAGAGAGGCCTATCAACTGGCAATCGAGGACTGTAATCATTTCACCGTACCCGGTAAAAAAGGTCTCCTTCTGGCTACAGGCCCGCTTGGTTATGGTTTGGGTTTACTGAAAGATCAATTAACCGTACCAAAAAAATTTAAGGCATGTATGCAGTTAATGGGTTTCGAGCCAACTCAACAATAGTCACCTCATTTATCTTGATCTTCAGTATTTTTGTTTACAGCAATTCGTGTTGCCGGTTACTAAAATATTGATCGTGGGCAATATGTCACAACTGCTCTCATTGAAAACTTAAAATTAATAATCAGATCAGCAGAGACACACCGCAGCTTGTACAGTTACCGAATGATAAGTGACTAAAAAAACAAGGAGCATCAAACCGCTTTTTCCGCAGCTATCCGCTGCGCCGAACCGCCTGTGATTATCTGCACGCAATGGAACGATTGCCTTCATTAAAAGAAATGATGCCGAAGGAATCATACGTTTATAGAGAAACCTTGCGTTTATGGTTCGACCCCGACGGGGTCGCACGGATGAAGGTGATTGCCGACTATAAACGTATCATCCCTTCGGGATGAAGGGAGATAATATTTTACCGAGAGAAATATTATTTTTGAATCATCACCATAAGCGATGTCCTTCCTTCAAATATACGTCTGACTTTTATCTGCGATGCGGAGGCGGTATTTTTTGTTCATGTCTTTCTACCGCTATGCCTGCTTGAGATACAGGATGGGAATTTCGGAGACGTTCGACAAAATATTCGTCGGCAGACATAAAAGTAGTCGGGAACTTTTGGGGAACTTCCTTTGTCTAACCAGCAAAATTAACGAAGGAGGTTTTTTCATGAAAAGTTTAAAACGCAGTATTGTCGCCATTGTCGCGCTTCTTTTGATCTGGGGGGGCGTTTCGGCCGCGGCCTCGGCCCAAGAAGTGGAAGATCGCACCCTTTCTCCTTATTTCTTTGTCGAGAGCGATGATCCGAAGCTTGACCGTCTGCCTTTAAAATCCACAGCCGCCCGGGTCAGCATCTCCGGCGTGATCGCCGATGTGCGCGTCACGCAGGTCTATGCAAACGTTGGCAAAAAACCGCTGGAAGCCATTTATGTCTTTCCGGCCTCCACGCGCGCCGCCGTTTACGGCATGAAGATGACGATTGGCTCGCGGGTGATTGAGGCAAAAATCAAAAAGCGCGACGAGGCGCGCCGCGAATACGAGCAGGCGCGAAACGCGGGGAAAAATGCGTCGCTTTTAGAGCAAGAGCGTCCCAATGTCTTTTCGATGAACGTCGCCAACATTATGCCCGGCGATACCATTGAGGTGGAGCTTAAATACACGGAGCTCCTGGTTCCCACCGACCGTGTCTATGAATTCGTCTATCCCACGGTTGTGGGCCCGCGTTATTCCAATGCCAAAGCCCACGATGCGCCAAGCGCCGAACAGTGGGTGGAAAATCCCTATCTGCGCCAAGGGGAGCTTCCGAAAACCACATTGAATATGGATGTGGCCATTGACGCAGGCATGCCCGTTCGGGAGGTGACCTGTGCATCGCATAAAGTCAATACCGTGTTCGAAAGTCAATCCCGCGTCAAGTTGTCGCTGGATAAAAGCGAAGCCCACAGCGGCAACCGTGATTTCATTTTGCGCTACCGGCTCGACGGCGATCAAATTTCGACGGGGCTTTTACTGAGTTCGCAAGAAAAAGAAAATTTCTTCGTCCTGATGATGCAGCCCCCCAAACGCCTGTCCACCGCGCATATTCCGGGCCGGGAATACATTTTCATCGTGGATGTGTCCGGCTCCATGCATGGTTTCCCGCTGACTATTTCCAAAAAGCTTCTGTCAAATCTGATCAGCTCTCTGCGTCCGACGGATAAATTCAATGTCCTGCTGTTTTCCGGCGGCAATACGCTGATGGCCGAGGCGTCCCTGCCCGCCACATCCGCCAATATTTCAAAAGCGCTCGATACGATTGATCGCCAGCGCGGCGGTGGCGGCACGGAGCTTCTGCCTGCGTTAAAACGGGCGCTTTCGCTGAAAAAAGACGAGGGTTTTTCACGGACGATGGTGATTGTCACGGACGGTTACGTCAGCGTGGAAGAGGAGGCTTTTGATCTGATTCGCAATAGTCTGGACCAGGCCAATCTGTTTGCTTTCGGAATCGGCTCCAGCGTCAACCGCCATCTCATCGAAGGCCTGGCGCATGTGGGCATGGGCGAGCCGTTCATTCTCACGAATCCCGAGGCGGCCCAAGCCCAGGCTGAGCGTTTCCGCCAGATGATCGCCTCGCCGGCCTTGACGCAGATTAAAGTGTCTTTTGACGGCTTTGAGGCCTATGATGTCGAGCCGTTGTCTGTGCCTGATGTTCTGGCGGATCGTCCGGTACTGGTCTTTGGCAAGTGGCGTGGACCGGCCAGGGGCAAAATATCGCTGCGGGGATTCACAGGCAATGGGAAATATACGCATACCCTGTCTGTGGCGGATTATGCGCCGTCTTCAGATAACGGCGCGTTGAAATATCTGTGGGCACGACACCGCATTTCAATTTTATCGGACTACAATCAACTGCGCCCCAATGATGAGCGCATTCAGGAGGTCACCCGTCTGGGCCTTGCCTACAATCTGCTGACCGCCTATACCTCGTTTGTGGCCGTGGACACTCAGGTTCGCAACACCCAGGGCGTTACAACCGTGAATCAGCCCCTGCCGCTTCCGGAAGGCGTGTCGGATTACGCTGTTGGCCGTGCCGGCTTTTATCCCGCCTCGCCTGCCGTGGCCGGAGATGGGGTTATGCAACACAAGCTCCAGGGCCGTCTGTTCGAAACTCAAGAAAGCGTTACAAAGGATTCGGCATCCCCTGCAAAAGGTGAAACCTCCGGCATCAAAATTGTTGATGTCACGGGCAGCGGAAGTTTGTCGAAAACCGACATTTCCCAAGCCGCACAGGCTCAGTTTAAGTCCCTTTTAAAATGCGCAGGCGGCAAAAAATATTTTACCACCCTCAAAATCCACCTGACGATCAACGCGGATGGCACGGTCAGCAAAGTCGAACTGGCAGAGGGTGGAATTTCGGATAAAGTCCTCCGGCGCTGTGTGATGGAGACCCTCAGAAAGTGGCGCTTCCCAGCGGTAAAAAACGGCGGAGAAACCCGAGCCACGCTCACCCTTCAATGGCCGTAATCACATGCGGCGCGCCCATCGGGGCGCGCCATTTAAGGGCTGTTAATTAAGAATTAAAAGTGAACCGTTTTTTACGGATTTAAAATTTAAAAG
>CAZSQS010000054.1:0-25223 GCA_964608995.1 uncultured Smithella sp.
CGCGAGCACATCCTCCTGGCCCGTCAGGTGCAGGTTCCCTTCATTGTCGTTTTTATGAATAAAGTTGATCTTGTGGACGATCCTGAACTGTTGGATCTTGTCGAACTCGAATTGCGCGAGCTTTTAAGCCAGTATGAATTTCCTGGTGACGATATTCCCATCATTCGAGGTTCCGCCCTTAAGGCGCTTGAAGCGGAAGATACGAATTCTCCGGATGTAAAATGCATTGCGGAACTGATGGATGCCGTGGATACCTACATTCCCGAGCCGAAACGGGACACGGATAAACCGTTTTTGATGCCGGTCGGTGATGTCTTCACGATTTCCGGTCGCGGCACTGTTGTGACGGGAAGAATCGACCGCGGTATCGTCAAGGTCGGTGAGGAAGTCGAAATCATCGGTATTCGCCCGACGATCAAAACCGTCGTCACGGGTGTGGAAATGTTTCGTAGAACCTTGGATGAAGGCCAGGCCGGCGATGATGTCGGATTGCTTATCCGCGGCATCAAGCGTGAGGAAGTCGAAAGAGGCCAGGTTGTTGCAAAACCGGCGTCCATTACGCCACACACTAAATTTGAAGCTGCAGTTTACGTCCTGACCAAGGAAGAAGGTGGTCGCCATACCCCGTTCTTCTCGGGCTACCGTCCGCAGTTTTATTTCCGGACAACGGATGTGACAGGTATCGCAACGCTGCCCGAAGGCGTTGAGATGGTTATGCCCGGCGACAACGTAAAAATGACTATCGAACTTATTATGCCCATCGCTATGGAAGAGCAGTTGAGATTTGCTATTCGCGAGGGTGGAAGAACAGTAGGCGCAGGTGTCGTAAGCAAGGTAATTGCATAGAAACGGAAATAGGTTATCTGATCAATGAAAGAACAAAAGATAAGAATTCGCCTCAAGGCTTACGATTATAAACTGTTGGATCGCTCTGTTGAGGAAATCGTGGAGACCGCAAAAAGGACCGGTGCCCGTGTTGCCGGTCCTATACCTCTTCCTACAGAAATCAATAAGTACTGTGTCAATCGTTCACCGCACGTGGATAAAAAGTCACGAGAGCAGTTCGAAATTCGCACACACAAAAGATTGATTGATATTGTCGAGCCGACGCAAGCCACCGTGGATGCCCTGATGAAGCTGGACCTCTCCGCGGGAGTGGATGTTGAAATCAAGGCGTAGGCGCTTGAGCGGCGGTGTTGGGAATGGCTGAGCCTCGCCGTTTCCGGATGTTTGAATATCGTGGCTTTATTAATATAAGAGTTGGTTGATGATGAGTAAGGGAATTCTGGGAAAAAAATTAGGCATGACGCAGGTATTTGCCGAAGACGGAGCAGCAATCGGCGTAACAGCCATTGAGGTCGAACCGTCGGTCGTCTTACAGGTCAAAACAAAGGAAAATGACGGCTACGATGCGATTCAAATCGGCTACGGTCGCGTGAAACAAAAGAATGTTACCAAACCGCTTCAGGGGCATTTGAATAAAGCCAATAAAGGTTTTTTTCGGGTCCTCAAGGAGTTTCCGGCCGAAGCCGGGCAATATGAAGTTGGCCAGGAAATTGTCGCCGATGTCTTTCAGGCCGGTGATTATGTGGATGTGGTCGGAACATCGAAGGGTAAGGGATTTCAGGGTGTTGTGAAGAGACACGGCTTCGGTGGCGGACGTGCGACACATGGATCGATGTTTCACCGGGCACCCGGTTCGATTGGCGCCAGCGCTGATCCTGCCCGGGTTTTTAAGGGCACCAAAATGGGCGGACACATGGGAGCCGTTCGGAAGACCGTTCAGAATTTGACCATTTGGCAGGTTCGTGCCGATAGAAACCTGCTTCTGATAAAAGGGTCCATTCCGGGCTGTAAAAATGGATATGTGATGATTAAACAGGCCCGAAAGAAGCGCGCATAAATAATTGGAGTTATCAACATGGCAGTGGCAGATGTTTTTGATATTGAAAAGAATAAGGTTTCCGAAGTTGAGCTAAGCGATGCAGTTTTTGCCGCTGAGGTCAATGAAGCGACCATTTATGATGTTGTGAAAATGCAACTGGCATCCAGGCGTGCGGGGACATCCGCAACCAAAGGCAGAAGCGATGTCAGTGGCGGAGGTAAAAAGCCGTGGCGGCAGAAAGGGACCGGACGTGCACGTTCCGGCTCATCTAGGTCTCCCATCTGGAGAAAAGGTGGTATTGTATTTGGTCCGCAGCCGCGCGATTATTCTTACACTGTTCCAAAGAAAGTCCGTAAAAACGCGCTCATATCAGCGCTAAGCATGAAAGTCAAAGAAGACAAAATGACAGTTCTTCGCGATTTTCCGTTGGAAAAAATCAGTACGAAGGCATTTAAAAAAGTTGTTGACTTGTTCGGACTCAAGAAAGTTTTGTTTGTGATTGATCAGGACAACGAGAAGTTACTCAAATCGTCACAGAATATCAAAAATATTAAAATGATCCGGTCGGAAGGTATCAATGTCTATGACATTCTCAATTACGAACATCTGATCCTTCTTGAACCCTCTATAAAAAAGATTGAGGGGGCATTGCTCGCATAATGGAAATTCATCAGATTATAAAAAAAATCCTCATAACGGAAAAGAGCAATATTGAACGCGAAACATTCAATAAGTATCATTTCCAAGTTGACCCGGGTGCCAATAAGGTGGAAATCGGACAGGCCGTAGAAAAGTTATTCAAGGTCAAGGTCACGGATGTTCGGGTTCTGCATGTATTGGGCAAAAAGAAAAGAATGGGTCGGGTCGTGGGGCAAAAGCGGTCTTGGAAAAAAGCAATAGTAACCCTGGCGGAAGGCAGCCGAATCGAAGTAGCCGAAGGCGTATAACACGAGTTAAGGATTGAGCACATGGGAATTATAAAGTATAAACCGACATCCCCCGGAAGACGATTTCAGAGTGTTTCAGATTTTGCTGAAATTACGTCGTCAGAACCAGTGAAAAGCCTTTTACGGCCAATTAAAAAAAGCGGAGGACGCAATAGTAACGGTCGTATCACTGCAAGATTCATCGGCGGGGGGCATAAGAGAAGATATCGTGTCGTCGATTTTCGCAGAAATAAGGCCGACATTCCGGCGAAAGTCGCGTCCATTGAATATGACCCGAACCGTTCTGCCCGGATCGCATTACTGAATTATCGAGATGGCGAGAAAAGATACATCGTCGCGCCGGCACAAATTCGTGTCGGTGATGTCCTTCTCAGTGGAGAAAAAGCGGATATTAAACCGGGAAATGCCATTCCGCTGAAGAACATTCCCTTGGGGTCGCTGATTCACAATGTTGAATTGAAAGTCGGTCGCGGGGGTCAGTTAATAAGATCCGCAGGAGCTTTCGGTCAGCTGATGGCGAAAGAGGGAAGCTACGCTCAGGTAAGGTTGCCGTCAGGCGAGGTGCGGAAAGTATTCATCGAATGCATGGCCACCATTGGACAGATTGGGAACAATGATCACGAGAATATCAGCATAGGAAAAGCGGGTCGAACGCGATGGATGGGTAAGCGGCCACATAACCGTGGTGTGGTCATGAACCCGGTCGATCATCCGATGGGTGGTGGTGAGGGCAAGTCATCTGGTGGTCGTCACCCGTGTACGCCTTGGGGAATTCCGACCAAGGGACACAAAACGCGTAAAAACAAGAGAACCGACAAATATATTGTCAAGAGAAGGGGTTAGGATAACGTGGCACGTTCGATCAAAAAAGGTCCATACATCGAAGAAAGTTTGCTGGCCAAAGTAAGAAAAATGGAGGCGGAAAACAGCAAGAATGTTATTAAGACTTGGTCGCGACGGTCAACCATTACACCCGAGTTAATAGGCTATACCTTCGCCGTTCATAACGGAAAGAAATTTATTCCAGTTTATGTAACAGAAAATATGGTTGGACATAAAATGGGTGAATTCGCGCCGACGAGAACATTTTATTCCCATTCCGGCGATCGGAAGACCAAAGTTAAAAAGTAATATTAGACGCTTAAGCGGTCAGGTTTGGAGTTGATAAAATATGGAAGCGAAAGCAGTTGCAAAATATATTCGGATGTCGCCGCAAAAGGTCAGGCTGGTGGTCGATTTAATTCGTGGCAAAAAGGTTCAGGAAGCAGGCAATATTCTCATGTTTACAAGAAAATATGCTGCGGGGATCGTTGCCAAGGTTCTAAAATCAGCCGTTGCCAATGCTGCTCAAAATCCTAATATTGACGAAAATACGCTTTACGTGAAAGAAATATTTGTGGACCAGGGGCCGTCATTGAAGCGCTGGAGGGCAAGGGCGCAGGGTCGTGCGGCTGGAATTAAAAAGAGGACATCTCATATCACCGTTGTCGTGGATGAAAGGTAAGAGGAGGACGGATATTGGGGCAGAAGGTTAACCCGATCGGATTACGATTAGGCTATATAAAAAAGTGGCAGTCGGTATGGTTTGCCGAAAAAAATTATAGCGGCATGTTGCTTGAGGACTTGAAGATTCGCAAGTTCCTGAAGAAAAAGCTTTATCATGCCGGCATTTCCAAAATCGAGATTGAGCGTGCAGCCAATAAGGCAAAAGTTAACATTTATGCCGCTCGGCCTGGCGTTATTATCGGGAAAAAAGGATCCGAAATTGAGAAACTAAAGGCGGAGATTGAAAAATTTTCGAGTTCGGAAATTATCATTAATATCCTCGAGGTCCGAAAGCCTGAAACAGATGCGCAACTGGTCGCAGAAAATGTCGCGATGCAGTTGGAGAGACGTGTCGCTTTTCGAAGGGCCATGAAAAAATGTGTTGGCTATGCTCTGAAGTTTGGTGCCAAAGGAATTAAAATTACGTGTTCGGGCAGACTCGGTGGCGCAGAAATGTCGCGATCAGAATGGTATCGTGAGGGAAGAGTTCCGCTGCACACCCTGAGAGCAGACATTGATTACGGATTCATAGAAGCCCATACCGCCTATGGCTTGATTGGCGTAAAGGTTTTAATATTTCACGGCGAAGTATTGCCAACAAAGAATGAAAAGCAGTTATAATTCCTTTGGACACTTTCCGGGGAAACGATTGCTGTGACGAATAACGGGAGTTTTAAATTATGTTGATGCCAAAACGGGTGAAGTATAGAAAATTGCAAAAAGGCCGCATGGGGGGTAAATCTACCAGGGGCTCATCTATCGCTTTTGGCGAATTTGGTTTGCAGGCGGCTGAATGCGGATGGGTGTCGGCGAGACAGATTGAAGCAGCCCGTGTGGCTATGACGCGCTACGTGAAACGCGGTGGTAAAATCTGGATTCGGGTGTTCCCGCATAAATCCATTACGAAGAAGCCGGCTGAAACGAGAATGGGTAAAGGTAAGGGCGCTCCGGAAGGGTGGGTTGCAGTTGTCAAACCTGGTTCCGTACTTTACGAGATGGAGGGCGTGAGCAAAGAAGTCGCCAAGGAAGCATTTCGGCTGGCCTCCCATAAGCTGGCAATCGCGACAAAGTTTTTATCGAGGGAGATAGCTGATGAAAATTAGTGAGATGAAAAGTCTCGGCGTAAACGAGCTTCAAATAAAAAAAAGCGAATTGGTTGAAGAACTGTTTCGGCTGAAAATTCGGCACGCATCAGGCCAACTCGAATCCACCGCAAGTTTGGGACGTCTGCGTAAGGACGTTGCCCGCATTGCAACAGTCTTGAGAGAGAAGGAGGCCGCAAGTTAAGATGGCTGAAAAAAGCAACAAGCGAACCATTAAAGGTGTCGTAGTCAGCGACAAGATGGACAAGACAATTGTGGTCAAGGCGGAGCGACTGGTGAAGCATCCAGAGTTTCACAAGTATGTTCGCAGACATGTAAAATATAAAGCCCATGATGAGCAGAATGTCTGCAAGATGGGTGACACGGTTTTAATTATAGAATCAAGACCGCAAAGCAAAGAAAAGCGCTGGCGGATACTGGAAATTCTGGAAAAAGCGAAATAGACCCTGAATAGTCTGTTCAGGAAGCTTGAGTGGGTGGAGTTGATATATGATTCAGATGCAGACAGTTTTAAATGTGGCCGATAATTCAGGCGCCAAAAGGGTCGCTTGCATCAAAGTGCTTGGCGGTTCTAAAAGGCGTTATGCAAGTCTGGGGGATGTGATTGTCGTATCCGTTAAAGAGGCAATTCCAAATTCCAAGGTGAAAAAAGGCGATGTGATGAAGGCTGTCATTGTTCGCACCGTTAAGGAAGTCAGGCGGCCGGATGGCTCCTATCTAAAGTTCGACGACAACTCCGCCGTTTTAATCAGCAACCAGATGGAGCCGATTGGAACGAGAATATTTGGACCCGTTGCACGTGAATTGAGAGCAAAGCAGTTTATGAAGATTGTATCTCTGGCTCCGGAAGTGCTTTAAGCCTTTGTTAAAGAGGGAATAAAATGAGTGTAGGCGGATTAAAAAAAGGTGATATGGTAAAGGTTCTGGTCGGTAAGGATAAAGGCAAAACCGGCAAGATTCTCAAGGCTATACCCGAGAAACAAAAAGTGCTCGTCGAAAAGATTAATCTGATCAAAAAGCACAAGCGACCCGATCAGAAAGGCGGGGGGGGTGTCGTAGAAAAAGAGGCGGCGATGGATGTCTCCAAGCTCGGTATTATTTGCGGAAAATGCAAAGAAACGACGCGCGTAAAAAATCGCATTCTCGATGACGGCAAAAAGATTCGTATTTGTAGCAAGTGTAATGACGTAATCGATGTAGGTTAAACAACATGGCAAGATTAAAAGAACATTATTTAAAAACCGTAGTGCCCGCGCTGGTCAAGGAATTCAGTTATACCAATCCGATGCAGGTGCCCAAGATTGATAAAATCGTGGTGAACATGGGATTGGGTGAGGCGATTTCGAATGTCAAGATTATTGACGGCGCCGTGGCCGAAATGGCGATGATCACCGGACAAAAGCCTGTCATTACTAAAGCAAAAAAGTCGATTGCGACGTTTAAGTTACGACAGGGCATGCCGATTGGTTGCTGCGTGACGCTTCGGCAAAATACGATGTATGAATTTTTTGACCGCCTGGTGAATGTGGCCTTACCGAAAGTGAGAGACTTTCGGGGAATATCGGCCAGCGCTTTTGACGGTAGAGGAAACTATTCTATCGGTTTGCATGAACAAATCATTTTTCCGGAAATTGAGTACGAAAAGATTGAAAAGATTAAAGGGTTGAATATCACCATCGTGACGACAGCGAAAACAGATGAGGAAGCTCGTAAGCTTCTGCGGTTGATGGGTGTTCCCTTTAAGAATTAAAAGAAGAAAGTTGCGGAGGAAGTTCGCGTGGCAAAAAAGTCATTAATTGCAAAAGCAAGCAGGAAACCGAAATTTGCAGTTCGGGAATATAACCGCTGTCAGATTTGCGGAAGGCCCAGAGCGTATTATCGCAAATTTGAAATGTGTAGAATTTGTCTGAGGAAGCTGTCCCTTCAGGGTGAGCTTCCCGGTGTTATAAAATCAAGCTGGTAAATTAAGTCGAAGGAGAAAGAGCATGGGGATGACTGATCCTGTTGCCGATATGCTGACAAGAATTCGCAATGCGAACAAGGCGCGCTTCAAGAATGTTAACGTGAATATGTCGCAGTTGAATTTGAGTATTGCTAAAGTTTTGAAAGCGAGTGGCTATATCAATAATTATGATTCCGTAAAGGATGAAAAAGGGCATGCCATGCTGAAAATCAGCCTCAAATATCCTGATGCCAAGCGCACAGTGATTACAGGTATTCAGCGTGTCAGCAAGCCTGGAAGAAGGGTATATGTCGGAGCGGATGAAATACCAAAGGTCCTGAATGGTTTCGGCGTATCCATTCTTTCGACATCGCGGGGTGTGATCACCGATGAAGAAGCCAGACAATCCAATGTTGGCGGCGAAATCCTTTGTAAAGTTTGGTAAATAAATAACGATTTGATGGGAGTTCTTGTCCATGTCGAGAATAGGGAAAAAACCGATCACCTGTCCTAAGAATGTGAAAATCACTCAAAGTGACGGTATTGTAAAAGTAGAAGGGCCCAAAGGGACTTTGTCATCGAAAATACCGGAAGGAATTTTAGTAAAGGTGACAGACAGCGATTTGGTGATTGAAAGAAAATCAGAAGATCGGATTGTGCGATCTTATCATGGCTTGGCCAGAACCATGGTGAACAATATGGTGACAGGCGTAAGTACTGGATTTGAAAAAGGTCTGGAAATATCGGGTGTGGGATATCGCGCCGAAGTTGCCGGATCGACCCTGAAAATGGTCTTGGGTTATTCCAGTCCTGTAGAATACAGCATTCCCAAAGGGATTGAGGTAAAAGTGGACAAACAGGTCAATCTGCTTGTCTCTGGGATTAATAAAGAGCTGGTCGGTCGTGTCGCGTCCGAAATTCGTTCCTTGAAGAAACCGGAACCCTACAAAGGGAAAGGTATTAAATATGCTGGCGAGCATATCCGACGCAAGGCCGGAAAAGCAGCAGGCGCTAAATAATAGATAATAACAATCGTTTTGATGAGGTGGAACATTGGCTTCCAAAAAGACATTAAAGATCAGAGATAAAAGAGAAAAAAGGGTCAGGGGTAAGCTGACCGGAACGTCGGAGCGTCCGCGAATGTCCATATTCCGTTCCGATAAGCACATTTATGCTCAAGTGATTAACGATGCGTCGGGCACCACGATCGCTTTCGCTTCTACGCTGAGTAAGGAACTTTCGGGAAAGCTGCAAGGAAAGAAAAAAGTCGATGTTGCCCGCGAAGTCGGTAAACTGATAGCTGGGCGTTTACAGACCCTCGGTGTCGATAAAGTCGTTTTTGATAGAGGCAGATTTCTCTATCATGGCCGCGTGAAAGCTTTGGCCGATGCCGCGCGGGAAAGTGGTCTCAAATTCTAAATGATTATTGTGTATAGGACTCATGATTAGAGAAGAAGCAATCGACAGAAGAGAAATGAAGGATGTGGAGCTCCTGGACCGTGTCATTGCCATTAATCGCACGGCAAAGGTGGTCAAGGGAGGAAGGCGGTTTCGCTTCAGCGCCATTGTAGTTGTCGGGGACGGCAAGGGCATGGTCGGCGCGGGTCTGGGAAAAGCGCATGAAGTTCCCGAGGCCATCCGCAAGGGGATGGAAATGGCGAAGAAAAACATGACCAAAGTCGCTGTCGCCAATAAAACCATTCCTTATGAAGTTCTGGGCAAATTTGGCGCGGGGAAAGTGTTGCTCAAACCTGCTTCTGAGGGGACGGGATTGATTGCGGGCGGTGCGGTGAGAGCCGTTTTGGAAGTTGCCGGCGTTCAAAATATCCTGACGAAATGCCTGGGATCACATAATCCGCACAATCTGGTGAAAGCCACGGTCGAGGGGCTTTGTCAGCTTAAAGATCCGGCTGAAATTGCAGCTCAGCGAGGCAAGTAAAATCATTAAGACAAGGTGGTTTATAAAGTGGGCACAAAACTGAAAATAAAAATGGTGAAAAGCTTAATCACACGACCCGAAAAGCAAAGAAAAATCATGCGCGGTCTGGGGTTAAGTAAATTGAATAGCACGGTCATTTTGGCGGATACACCTGAAGTCCGCGGCATGATCAATAAAGTAAGCCATCTGGTATCTGTAGAAGAGTCGAAGGAGTAGAGATATGGATTTGAGTTCTCTCAGGGCGCCTGTCGGAGCAACCAAAAAAAGAAAAAGGGTCGGTCGCGGAAATGCGTCCGGTCATGGAGGGACATCCGGAAAAGGCCATAAGGGGCAAAATGCCCGATCGGGTGGATACACGCGCGATGGTTTTGAAGGTGGTCAGATGCCGATGGCTCGGCGTTTGCCCAAAAGAGGATTTAGGAATCCATTTCGAGAAACTTATGTTGCCGTTAATCTGGCGGACTTGTGCCGCAAGTTTGAAAAAGGCGCACTCATTGATGAAGCGTCGATTCTGGCCAGTGGACTTGTCAAGAAAAAGGGTGACGGTATAAAGATTTTGGCGAAGGGGAATATCGATTTTCCCGTAACAGTGAAGATGGCTAAAATCAGCGCAGCCGCGAAAGCAAAAATTACCGCCGCGGGCGGAACGATTGAAGAGGTGATGTGACTTGCTGGAAGGACTAGGGGGCGTATCCAAGATACCTGAACTGCAAAGAAGAATACTTTTTACCTTGCTTCTTTTGGCTGTTTATCGCGTGGGTGTTTTTATTCCGACACCCGGAATCGACAATGTGGCGCTTTTGGCTTTCTTCGAGAACGCAAAAGGGTCCATGCTGGGTCTGATGGATCTGTTTGCCGGCGGTGCACTGAGTTCATTCTCGATTTTTGCGCTCGGTATCATGCCGTATATTACCTCATCCATTATTATCAACTTACTGACCGTTGCCATTCCGCATCTCGAAAAACTCTCAAAAGAGGGTGAAACGGGACGCAGAAAGATTACGCAGTATACCCGTTATGGCACGGTGGGATTAAGTATCGTACAGGGGTTTGGTATTGCCTGGGGCTTGCAGCATATGGCTTCCCCCACGGGTGCGCCAATCGTTTTAAATGCGGGATGGTCGTTTATTTTAATGACCATTATTACCCTGACCGCTGGAACATCGTTCTTAATGTGGCTGGGCGAAACGATGACGGAAAAAGGGATCGGAAATGGAATTTCTCTGATCATTTTTGCCGGTATTATTTGTAATCTGCCCAGTGCGATTGCCAATACATGGCGGTTATATACGGCAGGGGAACTGCACTTTATCATTTTACTTTTGCTGCTCATTTTTATGATTGCGGTCATCGGGGCCATTGTTTTTGTTGAGGCGGCGCAGAGAAGAATTCCGGTTCAATATGCTAAGCGGGTTGTGGGTCGGAAGATGTATGGTGGTCAGACAACGCATCTGCCGCTTAAAATAAACTCATCCGGTGTTATTCCGCCAATTTTTGCGTCATCGGTGATCATGTTCCCTGCAACGATCGCCAATTTCGCGCCCGAAGGATGGATGAAGACGATTGCTGGCTATCTTGTGCCCGGGCAGATTGGTTATGAAATATTATTCGTTGGTTTGATATTCTTCTTTTGTTTTTTCTATACGGCCGTTACGATTAAGCCTGATGACATGGCGGAGAATATGAAAAAATACGGAGGCTATGTCCCCGGAATCCGACCGGGAAAGAAGACAGCAGAATATATTGAAGAAATACTTGAGCGTCTGACTTTCAGCGGCGCCATTTATGTATCGATTATCTGCGTTTTGCCCAGCATTCTGATTTCGCAGCTCAACACGCCGTTCTATTTTGGTGGGACATCCTTGCTCATTGTTGTTGGTGTAGCGATGGATACAGCGGGACAGATAGAATCTCATTTACTCACCCGTCAGTATGAAGGGTTTATGAAAAAAGGACACATTGCCCGCAGGCGATAGGTTAATGCAAAACGGCTAATAGGGGCTCATGGTTATCATCAAACAAGTGGAAGAAATCGCAAAAGCCCGTGCAAGCAGCCAAATTGTTGCCGAAGCATTGACTCTTCTGAGAGAAAAAATTAAGCCCGGCGTGACCACAAAGGAGCTGGATAAACTGGCTGAAGGGGTTGCGAAAAAAAGAGGAGCAATGTCGGCTTTTAAAGGGTATCGGGGTTATCCGTTTGCTCTTTGTACATCGGTGAACGAAGAAGTTGTTCACGGCATGCCTTCTGATCGAATATTGCAGGAAGGCGATATCGTTGGACTTGATTTTGGTGTAAGTTATCAAGGTTTTTATGGAGATTCAGCGATAACCGTGCCGGTGGGCAAGGTTAGCCATGCTGTGAAACGGCTCTTAGAGGTTACTGAGCAGAGTCTGTATGCCGCCATTGAGCAGGCACGCGACGGAAATCGCCTGGGGGACATTTCTGGGACTGTCCAGGAAACGGTCGAAGCGGGTGGCTTTTCAGTGGTTAGAGATTTCGTGGGACACGGAATTGGAAAGTCTCTTCACGAGGATCCGCAGATTCCGAACTTTGGCAAAAAAGGACGTGGAATCGAACTAAAAAATGGCATGATGCTGGCTATTGAACCGATGGTGAACATTGGAAAGTACAGTGTAAATGTTTTGTCGGATGGATGGACGGTCGTTACTCAAGACGGGAGTTTGTCGGCTCATTTCGAGCATACGGTAGCGATCACCGAAAATGGTCCGTTGATATTGAGCAAGTTGAATTAAAGAAATTTGGATTCAGGTGGCTTAAGCGGTTAAAGAAGAAGGTATGGCCAAAGAGGATGCGATAGAAGTTGAAGGTCGGGTGCTGGAACCGTTACCCAACGCCATGTTTAGAGTGGAGCTGGAAAACGGACACAAGGTGCTGGCGCATATATCCGGTAAAATGCGGATGCATTTTATAAAAATCTTACCCGGAGATAAAGTAACGGTGGAGTTGTCCCCTTACGATCTGACCCGTGGGCGGATAACCTATCGGACGAAGTAAATATTAACGAAGAGCAAGGAGTCGGGACGTGAAAGTGAGATCGTCAGTGAAGAAAATTTGCGAGAAGTGCAAAATTGTGAAACGCAAGGGTGTTTTGCGTGTGATTTGCGAAAACCCAAAACATAAGCAGCGTCAGGGCTAGTCTTTAGAGTTCAGGAGGTTACAGGTGGCACGTATTTCGGGTGTTGATTTACCAAAAAACAAGAGAATGGAAGTTGCTTTGACGTATATTTACGGTATCGGTCCGACCAAAGCAAGGCAAATCCTGAAAGAGACAGGCGTGAGTCCGGATACAAAAACTGACGAATTGGCCGACTCGGAAATCGCAGCCATTAGAAGCACGATCGATAAAGAGCTCAAAGTAGAAGGTGATCTTCGTCGTGAAATATCCATGTCGATCAAACGGTTGATGGATATCGGCGCGTATCGTGGTTTGCGACATCGCAAGGGGCTGCCTGTGCGGGGACAGAGAACGCACACGAATGCACGGACGAGAAAAGGTCCGAGACGGGCCATCGCAGGAAAGAAGAAATAGCTGGAATTTAGTTTCGACCGGAGGACAAATGGCGAAAACAGTCAGAAAAACAGGGAAGAAGAAAGAAAAAAAGAATATCACAGATGGCGTGGCGCATATTCAATCCACATTCAATAACACGATCATCACCATTACGGACATGACCGGAAATGTGATTTCCTGGTCATCCTCGGGATTGCAGGGGTTCAAGGGATCGCGCAAGAGCACACCTTTTGCGGCGCAGATGGCGGCGGAAGATGCCGTCCGGAAAGCGAAAGATCATGGGATGCGTCGTGTGCAAGTTTATATCAAAGGACCGGGCGCAGGGCGGGAATCAGCGCTTCGATCGCTTCAACTCGCAGGATTGACGATAACGATGATCCGCGATGTGACACCCGTTCCGCATAACGGATGCAGGCCGCCGAAACGGCGCAGAGTTTAACAATTTTATTTGAAGAAGAGTTTGAAAGTAAAGGGAGGCGTTTTTGGCTAAATATACGGATTCCTCATGTCGTTTGTGTCGCCGCGAGGGCTTGAAGCTTTTTTTAAAGGGCGATCGTTGTTATTCGGAAAAGTGCGCCTTTGAGCGAAGAGGTTATGCGCCGGGACAACACGGCCAGTCGCATAAGAAGCAAACTTCCGATTACGGAACACAGTTGCGTGAAAAGCAGAAGCTCAAAAGAATGTACGGACTTCTGGAAAAGCAGTTCCATGGATATTTTGAAAAGGCCGATCGTCAGAAGGGCATTACGGGTACGAATTTGCTCGTGCTTCTTGAGCGCAGGCTGGACAATATGGTGTTTCGACTTGGCTTTGCCAATTCACGAATCGAGGCGAGGCAGCTTGTCAGCCACGGTCATTTTCTGGTAAATAGCAAGGCGGTTAATATTCCCTCGTATTTGCTAAAGGCGGGCGATGAGGTGACGATTAAAGACGGATCACGCAAGATCAATCGTATTCTCGAAGCGATGGAAACGGTGGCAAGGCGTGGCGTTCCACATTGGCTGGGTTTGGATAAAGATAACTTTAAAGCGACGATAAAGATGCTTCCGGTACGCGAAGATTTGACAATGCCGGTGCAGGAACAGCTCGTCGTAGAACTTTATTCGAAGTAAGAAGATCAATATTTATTTGCCAGCTGGAAGGTGGGTTTGATTATGCAAAGAAACTGGTCGAGTTTAATTCGCCCCAAACGTGTCGATGTGGACGAGACGACGCACACACGTTATTATGGAGAATTTACAATTCAGCCTTTGGAGCGGGGATTTGGCATCACGCTGGGGAATTCTTTACGGCGGGTTCTGTTATCATCCATCCAGGGGGCGGCGATCACCTCCGTCAAGATTGACGGCGTATTACATGAATTTTCCACAATTCCCGGCGTCAAGGAAGATGTTACGGATATTATTTTAAACCTGAAAGGGGTGCGCTTTAAGCTGGGCGCGTCTGATACCAAAATTGTGCGGCTGAACATCACACGTCCGGGGGCCATTACGGCAAAGGATTTCGAAACGGATGGAAGCATAGAAGTCCTCAATCCTGATCACTATATCGCGACCCTGTCGGGGGACGGCGCTCTGAACGCCGAGATGGTTGTGAAAATGGGCAAAGGGTATATGGCTGCCAAAAAAGAACTGGATCCAGATCAGCCTGAAGGAACGATCAATATCGACGCAATATTTTCGCCCATCAAAAAAGTCAACTATGTCGTCTCGCATGCCCGTGTCGGTCAGATCACGGATTACGACAAGCTGGTATTGGAAGTCTGGACGGACGGTTCGCTCAATCCCGGAGACGCCATTGCGTATGCGGCAAAAATATTGAAGCAGCAGTTGGATGTTTTCATTAACTTTGAAGAAGTCGATGAAGAAGTGGTGGTGGAAAAAGAAGATGAGCGGGGCAACGTCAATGAAATATTGATGCGGTCCGTAGAGGATCTGGAATTGTCCGTCCGCTCGGCGAATTGCCTGAAGAATTCCGGCATCAATACGATCGGCGAGCTGGTTCAGAAGACCGAAGCGGAAATGCTGAAAACCAAGAATTTCGGTCGTAAGTCGTTGTCCGAAATCAAAGATATTCTCAACGAATACGGTCTGGTTTTCGGAATGAAGCTGGATATTGAACCGTAAGGATCCAGAAGGGCTCTGAGAAGCGGTTCAACGTAAACGGGGGCCATCGACAGTATTTGACAGACAGGAAAGGAACTTTTAGCAATGTATCATGGTAAGGCGGGCAGAAAATTAGGACGGACGTCCAGCCATCGGGAAGCCATGTTCCGTAATATGGTGACATCGATTATCAAGTATGAAAGCATTCGCACGACGGATACGATCGCCAAGGAAATGCGAAAGCTTGCGGACAAAATGATTACGCTGGGTAAAAGAGGCGATCTGCACGCAAGACGCCAGGCGCTGGCGGTTGTCCGGGATAAGGATATGGTCGCCAAATTATTTGGCGAACTGTCCGAGCGTTATAGAAACCGTGCTGGCGGTTATACGCGGATCATCAAAGTCGGATACCGCTTTGGAGACAATGCGCCGATTTCCATTCTGGAATATATTTCTGATGAAAAGAAGGCCAAGGCCAAACCAAAAGCCAAAGCCAAAAAGGCTGAATAGCCGAAAGATCATGCAGGAAAGAGGCAGGGTGAAAACCCTGCCTCTTTTTTTTCGTTAAGTTGTTTACCCTCTGTGGCTGTCGAAAGATGGCTTTGAAAACTTGATGACCCCGACTCGATTAATCCTAGAAATTACCAATCAAATGTTGTATTCCTGCCAAAATATTGATGGCGGGTAAGCGCGGGTTGTCCTGACCGTTTTCTGATAAAAAAATGAAGGAGAGGGTATTCATGACGGAAAAAAGTCTGGTTTATCGTGGCAAATCGAAAGATGTTTACAAAATATCCAGCGGTGCGCACAAAGGCAAATACCGGTTTGTATTTACCGACCGGGCAACCGGTTATCTTGAAAACGGCAAACCGGTTTTTGATCCGGGCTATGATGTGGTCGTGGGTGAGATTCCTGGCAAAGGCGCGATCGCCTGCCGCTTTGCCACGCATTTTTTCAAACTCCTCAAGTCCAAAGGCGTTGCGACGCACTACATTGATACGGTCAGCGACAATGAAATGATTGTTGAGCCGGCCCAGCCGTTGGGCATGAAGCTGACCGTTTCCGGTATCCCAGGCGCACAGCCGCTTTCGAACCTTGAATTCACCTGGCGCAACAACGCCACCGGAAGCTTCTGGAGACGCTACCCGTTTGTTCGCCCCTGCAGGAATGTTCACAAGGTGGTTGAGGCTTGGACCAAAGGCGACAGTGATATCCTGATTACGCTGGAGGCGCTTGAGCAGACGGGTGCGCTGACCCCAAAAGAGATTGCGGGCAGTGTCCGTCTGGTTAAAAAAATTGCCGATCTCGTCTCGAAGGAATTTGCCTCAAAGGGATTGCATGTCATCGACGGAAAATTTGAACTGGGCCGTTTAAAATATGGCGATGGAAAAATCGTTCTGATTGACGAGATTTCTCCCGATGTGTTGCGCGTCTGCCGTGGTTACAAACCGGACGAGGACGGGAACTGCACTGTGTTTAAAAAATGCGCCGTGACCGCTGAGGCGGGCGGCAAGCGCACCATCAAAAACAAGAATCAGGTGTCCGCCGCTGACTTTATCAATGTGTTTTTATAGAAAAACATCTTTAATGGACGAGCAGGCTCGGGGGCGGTCGGGCCATGACCGACCCTTGGAATGACGCCATGACGCACGCGACTCGCAATTCCTTTGACTTTGATTCGCCGGTCGATCGACGACATACCGCGTCTATCAAATGGGACCGCTACCAGGGGCAAGACATCCTTCCCCTGTGGGTGGCGGATATGGATTTCCAAGCGCCGCCCGCTGTGCAAAAGGCGCTGTCGCGCCGGATCGAACATGGCGTGTTTGGTTACAGTCATCCCTCGGAGGAACTGATCGCCACCGTTGTGGCCATGCTGAAGGATCAGCATAGCTGGGCCGTGAACCCCCAATGGCTGGTCTGGCTTCCTGGCCTGGTGACGGGACTCAATGTGGCCTGCCGGGCGGTGGGGCAACCGGGTGATGCGGTGATGACATGTTCTCCAGTTTATCCGCCGTTTTTTTCCGCGCCGCCGGCCTGTGGACGGGAGCTTATTCCTGTTTCGCATTCGTGTGACGGCAGACGCTATGGTTTTGATTTCGAGGCTCTTGAAAAAGCCATCACGCCCGCGACGAAACTCTTTTTGCTGTGCAATCCACAAAACCCGACCGGACGCGTATTTTCCCGGGAGGAACTGCTCAGACTCGCCGATATTTGTCTGCGACACGGCATCATCGTGTGTTCTGATGAAATCCATTGCGATCTGGTGCTGGATGCGGATAAAAAACACCTTCCACTGGCCACGCTGGATGAGGCCATAGCCGCCCGCACGATCACGCTTCTGGCGCCGAGTAAAACCTACAACATCCCCGGCTTGGGCTGTTCGCTGGCCGTGATCCCGGACAGAGCGCTTCGTTCATCCTTTCGAAAAACCATGGAGGGCATTGTGCCGCATGTCAATGTCCTGGGGCTGACGGCGGCGCTGGCTGCCTACCGCGATTCAGAAGACTGGCGTCTGGCGCTCATCGATTATCTGCGGGATAACCGTGATCTGGTGGAAGCGTTTGTTTCGCGAACGGATGGTTTAACGCTCTTGCATGGTGAAGCCACGTATCTGGCCTGGATCGACTGCCGCGCGCTGCCGGTGAAAAATCCGGTGGCCTTTTTTGAGGCGGCAGGTGTTGGCTTGTCCGATGGCGAAGACTTTGGCGCAAAAGGGTTTGTGCGCCTCAATTTCGGCTGCACCCGCGGCACGCTGTTGGACGGCCTGGCGCGGATGGCAAGAAGCATCGCTCAGTTGAGGCAGCCGACGTGACGGCGTCGTCGGGAAAATACTCCGGATCAATCGTTTTCCCCTTGACGCAAATTCTTTTGGATGCTCATGTATGAAACAACACGTTTTCAGGAGATCGCTGCCATGCGCGAGCAAGAGACAATGACCCGGGAAGAACTTTTAGAGGCGTTGACGCATCTCACGCGAAAGCTTGAGGGGTGTGAACAAAAGCTACTGTTTCTGGAGGATGATAATGCGCGCTATCGCGACTTCCTTGAAGACTCCGGGCTCATCGGCTGTTTTGAAACTGATCTTCAAGGGAAACTGACCTACACCAACCGCCGCAATTATGTGGCGCTGGGGTATGATAAGGAGACTTATCTGGCCCAGGGCGCCAGTTTCGCCTCCGATGAGGATCGGGCGCGCCTGGCGGCGGCGTTTAGAAAGGCAAGAAAAACAGGAAAATCGGCTTTCGTGGATTATCGGCTCCGGCATCGGGATGGCTCCATTCACATTGCTGAAACGGAAGTATCGCTCATTAAAAACAAGTCGGGCCAACTGACGGGATACCGGGGCATCAGCCGTGATGTGACCGAGCGCAGGAACCTGACGTCTGAGCTGCAGCGGTATATGGATTTTGTCGAAAATGTGGATGATGGCTGTTACGAGATTGATTTAAAGGGCTATAACATTTTTTGCAACCGGGCAACCGAGCGCATCATGGGCTATACCCGCGAAGAGTTGGCCTCGATTAATCACACTGTTTTTACAAAGCCGCAAGATATCGAAACCATTCGAAAAATTTACGATGAAGTGTACCGGACCGGCACCCCCGCCAAGCCTTATCTGCGCGAAGTGATCCGCAAGGACGGCGAAATCAGGTCTTTGATGGTATCGACAGTGCTGATTCGCGATGCGGACGGAAAGCCCGCAGGGTTTCGGGGCATCATTCAGGACATTACCGAGCGCAAAAAAATGGAGGAGACCGAGCGCAAGCTGACAGAGCGGCTGCATCAGGCGCAAAAGATGGAGTCCATCGGCACCCTGGCCGGCGGCATTGCCCACGACTTCAACAATCTGCTGATGGGCATCCTGGGTTATACGTCGCTGATGCTACTGGATTTAACGCCCGGCCATGTGCACTACGAAAGACTCAAAGCCATCGAAAGCATCGTGCGCAGTGGCGCCGACTTGAGCAAGCAGCTTCTGGGCTATGCCCGGGGCGGACGCTATGAAGTCAAACCGCTCAATATTAACGATTTAATTGAAAAAACGGCCAATATCTTCGGCCGGACGAAAAAAGAGATTGTCATCCATCAATCGTTGCTGCCTGAGCTTTGGAGCATCGAGGCGGATGCGGCGCAGATGGAGCAGGTGCTCATGAACCTGTTTGTCAATGCCTGGCAGGCCATGCCGGGCGGAGGGGCTTTATATCTGTCGTCGGCCAATGTGATGCTCGATGAGCAATACGTCAAGGCCTTAGATGTGTCGCCCGGTTCCTATGTCAAGATTTCGGTGACGGATACGGGTGTCGGCATGGACGAGCAGGTGAAGGACAGAATTTTTGAGCCGTTTTTTACTACTAAAACCATGGGGCGTGGAACCGGCATCGGTCTGGCTTCCGTTTATGGCATTGTCCGCGGCCATAAGGGCATCATCACCGTTTACAGTGAAAAAGGGCAGGGGGCGAACTTTAACATCTATCTGCCTGCGTCGGACAAGGCAGCCGTTGTGGCGGATGAAGGGAACGTTTTACCCAGTGTTCAGGGGCATGAAACCATTTTGCTGGTGGAAGACGAACTGCTCATTGCGGATGTGAATACGGAAATTCTGGAGACCCTTGGGTATAAAGTCATTAACGCCTATACCGGTGAGGAAGCGGTGGAGGTCTATCGGGACCGCCGTGATGAGATTGACCTGGTCATCATGGATATGATCATGCCCGGCGGGGGTGGCGGGCCGGCGGTTGATAAAATTACCGAAATCAATCAGGAGGTGCGGGTCGTTTTATCGAGCGGCTACAGTCTCAACGGGATGATCAAGGAAGTGATGGAGCGCGGCGGTATCCGGAGTTTTATTCAAAAGCCGTTTCTCATCAACGAACTGTCACAGAAAATCCGCGAGATTTTGAACCGGGGAAAATAGCAAAAGCTTTCACAGCCTCTTCTCTGAGGTTACGCGATAAAACGCCGTTGCGAAAAACGGCGCATTTGAAAAATCAGGAGGTTTAAACATGTCAAAAATGCACTATGCCCTTGAAGGCAAAATAGCCCTCATCACCTTTGATGACGGGAAAGTCAACGCCATGAACTGGGATTTTTTTTCCGAACTCGATGCGGCGCTGGATCGCGCGCAAGCCGATTCGGCGGGCGCGGTGATTTTTACCTGCCGCCCCGGCATTTTTTCCGCCGGGCTGGATTTAAAGCTGATGGCCGGCCAGTCGCTTCTCGAACAGGTAAAGTTTTTAAAACAGTTTGCCCGGACGATGCTACGCATTTATACGTTCCCCATTCCCACGATTGCCGCCTATCGCGGCCACGCCATTGCCGGCGGCGCGATTCTTTCCTACGCCTGCGACCGCTTTATGGTCTCCGACGGCCCCTACAAAATCCAGATCAATGAAGTGGCCAACAAAATGCTCCTGCCGAGCTGGATTCTGCTGATTTGCAAAACGTCCATCCCGCCGCAATACTGGACGGAAGCGCTGTTGCACTCGCGCGCCTACTCACCCGCGGAAGCGCTCGCGCACGGCCTGGTGGATGAGCTGGTGGCCCAGGACGGTGATATGACCCAGGCGGCGATGGACTATGCCCGGAAAATGCTGAGTCTGCACGGGCCCGCTTATGGCGCCGCCAAGAGACTGATGCGGAAAGAAGACGCCACCCGCGTGCTGAACCTCTTTGAGAAGGAACTGATTGGCTGGTTCGTCGAGCAGGGGTATCCCGCCGGAAGTTAGCGCGTTTTTTCTGTCCCCTGCGGGAAACCAAGATTGCCCCGCAGGCGTGTCCTTTAGTCCGATTGAACTTCCCGAACTAAAAGGCCGGTGGTGGAGACGCGGATCTCGAAGGTGGCCGCTTTTTCCACGCGGATCAACGCGGCGGATCCATATTCCGCATCCAGCAACGGACTTAGAAACGCAAAGCGCTTTCTCAGCGCAAACATGTTGATCGGTTTATCCTGGGCAAGGGCGTAAAGCGTCCGGGGGGATTGCATTTCATCCTCGATGTCCGAATAACGCCCGCCCAGGCGATCCAGCTCATAGGCTGTATGCAGGCCCAGAAGATTGGCCAGCGGCTTCCATTTGAGAATATGCGCGTCCATGTAAAGCGCATCGCCTGCTATGCGATACGACGCATAACCGCCGTCCAGAAAGTCCACGTGCGCCATAAACTGCTTATCCTCCAGCGGCTCCGTGCGGATGACGGCCACGATGGCTTCATGCGTCAGGGCGCGATACCCCTGCGTGGCAATCGTAATCGTTGCAAACAGTGCGCAAAGCGACAAAAACAGTAACACGCACAATAGCCGCAAAAGCGAACCGACAATTTTCTTTTTTCGAATGGCGCTAAACGTCGCAAACAGAAAAAGCAGGCTCAAAAGGCCTGAACCTATCGCCAACATAAGCAGCATTTTTTCCATATCTGTCCTTTCCGCCTAAATCTGTTTACCGATGCTCGACGTCTTGAAATGATGGCACACCATCAACCATCAACCATGAACCATCAACCATCAACCATCCCCCGTCTTCAGTAACTCAAAAATCACAAAATTTGCGGCCATCAGGCCGACAATGCCGGGGATGGTCGAAATGCTGGGAAGCGCCCGGCGCTTGCGTCCGCGGACATAGGGGCCGACGGATTCAGGCGTGTCGGAGTCGGGATCGTCAAAGGCCGCCGCATGTGGTGCTTCAGTGGAGTAAATTACCGGCGGGTCAGCCGCAATTTTTCTGCTTCGCAGATGGCGGCGAAGCGCGCGCGCCAGCGGGCAGACGGATGTCTGGTTGAGGGTGGCAATGCGGATGGCAAAGGGGTCTGTCCGGGAGCTGGCGCCCAGCGCCGAGATCATGGGCAGGGAAAGCGCCGCGCAATGTTCAATCAGCGCCGCTTTGGGATTGAGGCTGTCGATCGCGTCAAGAACGAAATCCAGATCCCGCGTGATGAGCGCGTCGGCTGTATCGAAGTGGAAAAAGGCGTGGCGGGCGTCGAGGGAAAGCTGCGGATTAATCGCCAGCAGGCGAGCGCTTCCCGCCTCGATTTTCGACGTGCCGAGATTTGTGGAAAGCGCAAGAAGCTGGCGATTGACATCGGTGGCTTTGATGATGTCGCAGTCGATGATGCGAAGCTTGCCGATGCCTGCGCGCACCAGTGCCTCCGTGGCGTAAGCGCCGACGCCGCCTAAGCCGACGACGGCGACATGCGCCTTTTGCAGGCGTTCAAAGCCTTCCTGGCCGTAAAGCATAATGCTGCGCATAAAAAAATTGTCGGTCATGATGATTCTCTTTGTCTATCCAATGTCGGCAAGCCGGGTAAAAAGCCTTCGGGCATTTTGCGTGCTTTGGCGGCCAATGTCCGAAAGCGGCAGAGCCCGGAGATCGGCGATCTTGCGGGCAACCTCCAGAACATGCGCCGGTTCAACGGCGGAGGCCACGGTCGATTCCGTTGCGATGGATGGCGCATCCGTTTCCAGCAGGAGCCTCTCGGGCGGAACCGCCGCTGCGACTGCGGAATACTTTCGGGCGTTTCGCCGGGTCACCGATCCCGAAAAGGCAATATAAAAACCCAGATCAAGAAAGCGGGGCATCTGGGCCTTGCCGCCCGAATAGGAATGCAAAACGCCGGTGATTTTTCCCTCATAGGGTTTCAAAAGATCGTAGAGCCGGTCGTAGGCTTTACGGCAGTGGATCAGCACCGGCAGGCAAAGCCTGGCGGCCATGTCCAGCTGATGGATGAAAACCCGTTCCTGTTTGCCGGCAGGCGGGCATTCGGGCGAGAAGTCCAAGCCAATTTCGCCGATGGCAACCGCCTCTTTGCGGTGGGCATAGCTCTCCATACGTTCGAAGTCAACCTGCGTTTCGATATACCAGGGGTGGAGGCCATAGGCGGGATAAACCAGACCGGGATAAAGTAAGGCCAGTTCGGCCGTGCGCGCAAGCGATGCCGTGTCATAGGCGGGAACAATTACAGCGGCAATACCCGCAGCGCGGGCCCGGCTGATCACCTCCGGCAGCGTACCGGCAAACGAGGGATCATTTAAATGGCAATGTGTGTCAATCAGGGTCATGAAGCATCCTTGGTTGCAGCCCGAAATAGTAGCGGGACGATCCGGAGTTCAGGTGCTATTTATAATCCATTTGGCCGGGCATCTCCATGATTTTCTGATTTCCTGTTTGTGGCACGCGATTTCAGGCTGTCTGTGCGGTGAAATCATGAGAAGCCGGGAAAAAATTATAATCGCATTAATAACAAATAGATATGTTCAATGATTGACTGATGGTTGTAAATACTTACCAAAAACAAAGTCCCACTATGAAATAAAATATATCTTGACAGTCCCACTCTGGTGATATAGGTTAAAATCGAATCAAGGGAGGATGTCGTCATGACAGACCACGGCCGGAAAAAAACCCGCAAAGACCGCATCATGGAAGCGGCCTTGAGGATTTTTGCCGAAAAAAGTTTCCAGGAAGCGACGATCTCCGAGATCAGCAAGGAAGCGGGTGTGTCGGATGCGACGGTGTATGAGTATTTCGGCACCAAAGAAGACCTCCTTTTTGCCATTCCCGAAAAAATATCCAACGAAACCTTTGAAGAATCAGAAGCCGTTTTGCCCTTTATTAAAGATGTGGAAGGGCGCCTGCGAGCGATGATGATCAGCTATGTCCGGCTCTATGAGCACAATCCCCACTACTCGGCGCTGGTGCTTTTGCAGCTGATGTCGAACAAACGGTTTCGCCAGACCGGCGCGCACGCGGCCATCCGGCGCTCTGCGCACCGGCTTTTGGATTGTATCCGCGACGGCATTAACGAGGGAATCTTCCGCGCGGACACGGACGCGTATCTGATCCGTTCAACGCTCATGGGCGCGGTGGAGCATATTTTTATTCACTGGCACATGCAGGGCATGCCCAAGCGCGATAAAAGCATGATGGCGCTGCTCGATCCGGTGCTGGAGATTATATTAAGCGGCATTCGGACGAAAAAAACCGGGCAGGAAGTTGTTTTGCGATTAAAAGTGGAAGACGCGCAGGCGCTGAGTCGAATGCTGCTGGAGGCGGCTTCTGAAAAGAAGAAAGGGAAAAATTCCCTGAAAAAAAAACAATAAAATGAAGGAAAAGGAGCTAATTACATGAGAACAAAGCAAGATTTTATCAATGGCCTGTCAAAAATGAAACGCAACGTTTATTTCAACGGAGAGCGCATTGACCGGACGGACGAAGTTCAGATGGACTGCATCAACGTCATCGGGACGACGTATGACGAAGCGGCGAAGCCGGAAAACGAGGGCCTTTGCACCGCCATCTCCCATCTGACGGGCAACAAGATCAACCGCTTCACCAATATTCACATGAGCAAGGAAGATCTGCACAAAAAGCAGGACATGACCCGCATGCTCTGTCAGAAAGTCGGCGGCTGTATTCAGCGCTGCATGGGCATTGACGCCACCAACGCAATTTACAATGTGTCGTTCGAAGCCGATAAAGTGAAAAAAGGCGAAACCAGCTATCATGAGAACTTCAAAAAGTGGGTGACCCGTTTCCAGAATGAAGACCTGGTCTCCGCCGGCGCTCAGACTGACACCAAGGGCGACCGCATGCTGCGCCCGGCCGAGCAGCCCGATCCCAGTTCTTATGTGCGCATTAAAGAAAGAACCAAAGACGGCATCATCGTGGAAGGCTGCAAGCTGCACATCTCGGAGGCTTCCATCTCCGACGAAATCCTGGTTTTCCCCACCCGCGCGCTGCGTCCTGAAGACAGCGACTACGCCGTGGCCTTCGGCATTCCGGCCGACTGGGATGGCTTGAAACAGGTCGTCACCATTCACAACGTTAAAAAAAGAGAAATCTATAAGCGCGGCGTGCATCATTCCGGAACTGACTCCTACCTGCTTTTCGACAACTGCTTCATTCCCTGGGAGAAAGTCTTTCTGGCTGGCGAATATCAGCACGGCGGAGTTTTGGCGCTTCTTTTCGCGCTTTTCCATCGCCACAGCTACTCCGGCTGCAAGCCCGCCATCGGCGACACCATCCTGGGCATCGCGGCGCTGGCTGCAGAGGTCAACAATGTTCACAAGGCCGAACACGTGCGCGAGAAGCTCGCTGAAATCATCATGACCACGGAACTGGGCTACGCCGCAGGTTATACGGCCTCCGACCTGGGCAAACCCGAAGTGTACATGCCGGGCATGGGCTTTGTGCCTTACGGACCCGGCTCCTACATTCCGCATTCCATTTA
>CAZSQS010000055.1:0-24193 GCA_964608995.1 uncultured Smithella sp.
CCATATCCGAGAAATACCCCTATTACGTCGGAACGCCGATGCAGTTGTTTGAGTATGCATTTGATAAATACGGAAGCGTCTGGACCACCAACCCCATAAGTTTTGTCGGCACATACCTGAAAAACCTCTACCGCTGGGAGCTCACCAAGGAATCTTATAAATCCATGATGGGCGACGATTTCGATAAATACCCCACCTTCCACGACTGGATCGTTGCAAAGGATTTGGGAAAGCTCACGAAAGAAAAGAAGCAGGGGTTGGGCAAATAATCATGCAGGGAACCGCTCGCGAGCGGTTCCCTACGGGGATCAAAGTTCGTAACGTATTATTCAAGGCAGCGCTTTGGCGCTTTGTCGTTCACCGGCAGAGGTGTTAGTCCGGCGTATGCCGGATGGCGCAAAGCGCCGGAGGTGGAGGGTCGTCAAACGCATGATCTGCCGTCAAGATGATGTGTGCCGGGAAGACCTTGCGTATGACTGGTATCGTATCACGGACTGTGGCAAAGCGGAATCAGCCAGACCGCAGGGCGTGATCCCCGATCACGCCGAAAGCGTAAGCCGATTTGTGGAGAATAGACCATGCGAATGAAAGAACCAGACATAACACCGGTACCGGCGCAAAAAGTAGTTGTTCACGATCAACAGAGATTCAGCAAACGCTGTGGAATCTTTTCTTTTTGTTGTTTGCTGTTTATTCCAGTATTTATGACGCTGATGTTTGTGGTGTCGGCGCTGGTGAATCCGGGGATTACAATTGGCTATAGCACACAAAGCGGCGATCAGTTCGATGCCTTTTGGTGGTTTCTGACGATTGTATTGATCGTGATTGCGATTGGCTCCGGGTTTGCAGCGGTCATATCGGGGATTAACGGTAACCGGCAGAACAAATCCCGAGTCAACCTGGGAATCATATTAGGCGCTATTCCGTTGGTGTTATTTGCGCTTATTATTATAGCTGTGATAACCGGGTAACGCGATGAGTACTCAACGGCAAAATCGCGTGAAAAACAATGTATCAGCTGCGATGTGTGCAGGCCGAAGTAGTTGTTTGAGTCAGCATTTTGGACGATAGGAAAGCACGACGAGCATGCAAGTAAAAATAATCATTTTTGAAAAGGAAACATCACCATGCCCAAAAAAGGAATTCAGGAGTTATTTTTGAAAAGGAATCTTTTGATATTTATTCTGGGCGCGGCGGTCATTGTCGCGCTGGATCAGATCACCAAAGGCGCCATCCTGGCGCGCTTTTCACTCCACGACGTGTATCCGGTCATTCCGGGTTTTTTCAACCTGGTCTATGTGATGAATCCCGGCGCGGCATTTGGCTTTCTGGCCGGGGCGTCGGAAACCTTTCGTTTTGTTTTCTTTACCGGTATTACGGTTTTAGCCGCGGGCCTCATTGTTTACTATCTGGTGAAAAGCTCTCCACGCAACTGGATGCTCGCCTCGGCGCTTGCGCTGATTTTCGGCGGCGCGGCAGGAAACCTCATCGACCGCCTGCGTTTTGGTGAGGTGGTGGATTTTCTGGACGTCTATGTTCATACCGCCCACTGGCCCGCGTTCAACGTGGCGGATTCCGCCATCACCGTCGGCGCCATTTTACTCATCTGGGAAATGGTGATTCATCGGAAAAACAAAGAGGGTTAATCTCCACAAGAAACAGACCTTCTGTCTGAAGGATGACGATGAACCCCTATCTTCGCGTCAAAGCATTCTTTTCCCGTCACCTCACGCCGGCAAGAATATTTGTCCTGAGTTTTGCGGTATTGATTGTGGCAGGTGCGCTGGCTCTGTGGCTGACACCACCCGCGTCCGGCAAATCTTTGCGCTTTATTGACGCCCTTTTTACATCCGCTTCCGCCGTATGCGTCACCGGCCTCACCACGGTGGATATCAGCCAGACCCTGTCACTTGCCGGACAAATTATTACGCTGTCACTTTTCCAGGTGGGCGGGTTGGGCATCATCACCTTTTCCATTTTGCTGTTTGCTCTGATGGGACGGGGCATGTCCTTTAAAGGCAGGGAAATTACCCAATCCACCTTTCTGCATAGCCCCCGCAAGGATATTTTTTTAATTCTTCAAAGAGTTCTTCTTTACACGCTGATCATCGAAGGCGTCGGAACGCTCGTTTTATTTGTACAATTCATCCAGGAATACCCATTGTTGAAGGCTCTTTACGTGGCCATCTTCCACGCCGTATCCGCTTTCAACAACGCCGGCTTTTCACTTTTTTCCGACTCTCTGATGCGCTACCAAAGCAACGTCCTGATCAACATCAGTATCATGCTGCTGATTATTCTGGGCGGCATCGGCTTTATCGTCCAGCAGGAAGTCATCGATAAACTGCGGGGTGCGCAAAAGAACCTGTCTTTGCATACGAAAATGGTGTTGATTGCCACAACCCTTTTGATCATGCTGGGCGCGGTTTGTTTTTATTTTATGGAGATGAATAACGTGCTTCGAGGCGCAACCATCAAAACGGCTTTACTATCGTCATTTTTTCAATCCATCACTTCACGCACTGCGGGATTTAACACGGTGGACATCGGCATCTTGAGCAACTCCACTCTTTTGCTCATCATGGCACTGATGTTCATTGGCGCATCTCCCGGCTCCGCAGGCGGCGGCGTTAAAACCACCAGCTTTGCCATCCTGCTGCTTCTGGTGGTCAATCGCATGAAGGGCAACGAAAATGTGAACATTGCCAATCGGACGATTCCACCCGAACTTGTTGATCGGACGATCTCCATTGTTTTTGCGTCGGCCATGATTATCGGCGTCATTTCCGCCGTGCTTTTGCTGACAAGCGGCACAGCCGGCGCTCCTCTTTCCAGCCGGTATCTGTTTATTGAATATATTTTTGAAACTTTTTCCGCATTTGGAACAGTTGGCCTGTCGATGGGCGCAACGCCAAAGCTAAACGACATTCAGAAATATGCCATCATCTTTATGATGTTTATCGGCCGCGTTGGACCCTTAACGCTGGCGTTTGCATGGTATTCGCACCGGCGCAAGGGAATCACGTATGCGGAAGAATCGGTAATGGTCGGATAATCAAAAGGGGGAATTTCATGAAAAGAGCGGTTGTCATCGGGCTGGGAATCTTCGGCTACCATATTGCGCGCACCCTGTTTGAAAACGGTTTTGAAGTGGTGGCGATTGATAAGAACAAGGACATTATTCAGAAGATGCGGGACCATTGTACGAAGGCGATTCTGGCCGACGGCACAAATCAGGAAATCATGGACGAAATCGGCATCAGCGAAGAGGATATCGCCATCATTTCCTTCGGGGAGGATCTTGCCGCCGCAACGCTGATTACGCTGCATCTGAAACAGATGAAAGTCAAAAACATCATCGTCAAAGCGCCCAATGAAGACCATAAAATGATTTTGGAAAAAGTCGGCGCCACGGAGGTCATTATTCCGGAAAAGGAAGTCGGCATGAAACTGGCCAAGGGGCTTATTTCACCCAACGTCATGGATTATCTTCCGTTGTCGGATGATTTCATGATTTTTGAATTGGCCCCGCCCAACAGCTTTCTGGGAAAAACACTGGCTGAACTGAAACTGCGCAACCGGTTCAGCATCGAAGTCATCGCCATACGCGATGTTATTTCTGATCAGGTTCACATGGTGCCGGGCGCAAACTTCGTGGTCAAAGACGGCGAAGTCCTCGTCGTTATCGGAAAGGAAGCGGATATCCGGAAGATTAAATAAGGTTCATTCCTGACGGATAACTTTTTCAATGATGCCGCCGCCCAGCACCGTGTCGCCGTCATAAAAAACAACCGACTGGCCGGGCGTAATCGCTTCCTGAAGCTCATCGAAAACAACCCTCAGCGTTTTCCCTTCGCTCTCTAACCGGCACGGGGCGGGTTTTTTGCGATAGCGGATTTTTGCAAAGGCATGCTTCGGTAAAGGACCGGCCAGTATATTCAACTGACCGGCAATCAGTCCGCGGGCCAGCACATCTTCTTTGCCGCCGACGATCAAACGATTGGCCTTCGCATCAATGGAGACGACATACAAGGGCGCCGGGGCGCTCACCCCCAGCCCGCCGCGCTGGCCAATTGTGTAACAAGCAATCCCGCGATGACGGCCCAGCACCCTTCCCGATGCGTCAACAATATCGCCCGGTTCGCAACAAAGCCCCCGATCGGAAAACACGCGGCCGTAATCTCCGTCCGGAACAAAGCAAATATCCTGGCTTTCGGTGCGAGAAGCCGCAGGCAGACCCGCCCGGGCCGCCTGATCGCGCACCTCACGTTTGGTCATCCCCCCCAGTGGAAACAGAATAAACGGCAGATCATCCGGACGGATCGCATACAGGAAATAGCTCTGATCCTTCATATCGTCTTTTGCGCGCAGAAGCCGCCAGGCCGAATCCGTCTTTTCGATGCGGGCGTAGTGTCCCGTCGCCAGATAATCAAACCCCAGCTCGCGGGCCTTATCCAAGAGCGCGCCGAACTTCAGGCGGCGGTTGCAGGTCACGCAGGGATTGGGCGTCCGCCCGGCAAGATATTCGTGCATGAAGGGTGAAATCACGTCTCGTTCCATGAGCTCGGCAAAATCAAGGCTCAGATGCGCCATGCCCAACTGGCGGCAAACTGCCTGTGCGTCAGATACCGCCTCATCGGTGAAACGCCCGGCCACACCTTCTGGGCGATGCACACCTAAAAGCATGGTCGCCCCCGTGACGTCATAGCCCGCCTCCTGCAAAATAAGCGCAGCCACGGACGAATCCACCCCGCCGCTCATGGCGGCCAAAACTTTTATCTTCGGGGCAGAGGCCAGTGTTTTCATAAAATCCATATCAGTGTGTCGTCGGACATTTGCCAAATCCCTTAACAAATATCCACGGACGGATTCAATGTTTTTTATTGACAGGCAAACGGATTCGCATATAAATGCCCCTCATTCTTCAAAAAAACAAACAGGATGGTTTTTTATGCGTCAATCCGTTTCCTTGACTTTTACGCAAACGCCATCAATTTGGACGATGCTGGGCGCCATTATCAACAGCCACAGCCTCGCCTTCCACCCGCAAAAACCGCTGCTCCCCATCACGGCGCGCCGCGACGGTTTTAAAACCAGTATTTCGCGCCTGAACCGATTTGCAAAAATCTGCGGCATTGAGATTTCCGATACGTTGCCGCTGGTTTATCCGATGACGTTTATCTATCCGATGGTTCAGGTGTTGATGGCCCGCCGGGAAATGCCGCTTCTTTTATCCAAGATGCTCAACACGCGCACACGCATGGTCCAGCACAGGGCGATTGCGCGTAATGAATCGCTCAGCGCTTTTTGCCGCCTGGCCGGTCACCGCATGGTGAAAAAAGGCGTGGAGATCGACGTGGATTGCACGATTGGCGTATCCGGCAAAACCGTCTGGGAATGCCGCATCACCTTTTACTACCGGGGACGCTTTGGCGAGAGCCATAGCGATTCGCCATTTATTGCGGCAAACGTTCTGAATGATTCCAACACAGAGATCAAAGACGGTGAAATGCCGTCATCCATTGATACCGGCGCCACGCCGCCGGTTCTGGAAAGCATCGATGCACCGGAAATTGCCCGGTGGCCTTTGCCATCAAAGAACAAAATTGCTTTTGCGCGCCTCTCCGGCGATTACAACCCCCTGCATTACTCGCACCTGTATGCCAGATTCATGGGCTTTGAACGCGCCTTTGCCCAGCCCCTCCTGGTGCTGGCCGAAACGCTCGCGAGGCTTGAAGATCGGCATCGGGCAGGCCGCTTCACGCTCGATATCGCCTTTAAAGGCCCGGTGTATTTCGGACGGAATGTCATCTTAAAAAGCAAGGAAGTTTCCGGCAGCGAACGCTTTGATCTCTACTCGGAAGGCAATCCCCGCCCCTGCATTTGCGGGAAATTAGCTCATAGCTCATAGCTCATGGTTCGTAGGGCGATGGGAAAAATCACATGGCGCAAGGCAAAGCATCGCTTCTGTCCTCCGCTGGCGGAGGTGGCGCATCGCGCCGGAGGTGGAAAAAAGCCCGCAACGGTTTACTCTCAAGGGTATGGCGCTTTTTTGCAGACGAACCTTGCTGATCCGGAGACAGGGGGAAGTTTGTCTGTAGGGAACGGTTTCATCCGACATGCGCCGGACTTACGAACCCGTTCCCTGCCAGTGATGTTGATCAGTAGGGAACGGTCGCGACCGTTCCCTACAAGCGGGGCTGCCCACGGGCAGACGGGTTTCGCGAAGCTAAAGCTACGCGCTACATTCATTTCATTTTTTTCAAGCACCGGCAGTGAGCGCCTTGACCTCTACTCGGAAGGTAATCCCCGATCCTGTATTTGTGGGAGGCTGGCGCATAGTTCATAGTTCATGGTTCATGGGGCGATGGGCGATGGGAAAAATCACATGGCGCAAGGCAACGCATCGCTTCTGTCCTCCGCCGGCGGAGGTGGCGCATCGCGCCGGAGGTGGAAAAAAGCCCGCAACGGTTTACTCTCAAGGGTATGGCGCTTTTTTGCAGACGAACCTTGCTGATCCGGAGACAGGGGGAAGTTTGCCAGTAGGGCATGGTTTCATCCGGCATGCGCCGGACTTACGAACCGCACCCTGCCAGTGATGTTGATCCGTAGGGAACGGTCGCGACCGTTCCCTACAAGCGGGGCTGCCCACGGGTAGACGGGTTTCTTATTTTTATTGCGGTTCACTTTTTTCCGGTTCGAAAGAACCGTGGCATTGTTTTATTCGATGACGTTTCGGGGTCAGCAAGGCATTCAATACGACGGCCTTGGAAATTTTAAAAAGAAAAAGGCCGCTGGTAAAACCAGCGGCCTTTTTCTTGGTTATTCTTTTATAAAATCGTTTCTTATTTCTTCATTTTTCTGCGGATTCCAGCAAGACCTAGAAGCCCCATACCAAACAGAAGCAGTGTCGCAGGCTCGGGAACTCTATTAACCGTCAGCTTCCAGTCTTCGGTTTCTCCCTGCCAATAATAAGCAGAAGAATCGAAATTACTCAGATAGGTCGCCCTTTTTTTGGCTTGCTCATCAGCCGTGCCTGTCACAGGCCCTCCGTAATTGGCCAGACTTTCATTGCAAGTCACGCGCGCACGAAGCCAGTAGTCACCTTCCAAAACATTGTCAAAAGAAATTGTATTGGAGTAAAGGTAATACGTTTGTTTAGCGTCCCCAACGTTATAGTTTGAGGGGTTTATGACGGGCGTAAACGTTATATATGTTGCAAGGATAACATCGCTTGCATCAAATCCGCCTGTCTTATTCAAATCCAACCAGACTTTCAGATAATCCGTGTCGTGCTGCCCCCAGAACTCTTTGTAAACAGTGAACTGGAATTTTACATCATCGCCCACATTGATTGCATCATTTCCATAAGCGCCACTATTAATGGACCACTTCACACCGTCATCCGATGTGTCAACTGCTTTTTGTGCTCTTTCGGAATCCCAAGCTGTGCCAAGACGCTGCCATCTTGGATCCGAATTTTTTGCTTGCGCATACCCCGTTGCGTCGCCGTAATCATAAGCGGTCGCCAGCGCGCTACCTGCAAAGGTCATGATCGCAAACATGATCGCCATTGATAATATTTTTTTCATATTTTTCCTCCAAAAGTTTCTTGAGGAGGTAATAGCACAATGCATGCCACAACAATTTTTAAAGCGACACAGAGAAGTATTACTTCGTATTTATTGATTATATTTTTATAAGCGGCTTCACTGCGGCACAATCACCAATAAACAAGTTGTAAGATTTCCCGACAGTAATCTGGCGATAAAAACGTCCCAAAAGCATAAAAAGCACATAAATTATTGATTATACTGCATTTACAATATGTTAATATTTCCGACAATGTTTCAATGTGAAACACTATTTAAGAAAATTATTGGATGCCCTGTGACCTGCACATTAACTTGGAATGGTTTGATATTATTGAAATCTGGCATGCCTACAGAAACCGCCAGCGCGGGACGGTGGCTGTGGGTGCTTGGATGTTTATCGCGGGTGAGATGTTTTTACAATTAAAAAAGGCAGAGCTTTGGCTCTGCCTTTTTTAATTGTATGTTTTACCTAATCTTATTTCTTCATCTTTCTGCCAAGACCTGCCAGCCCCAGAAAACCTAGACCCAGAAGAATCATGGTTGCAGGCTCAGGAACAGAAGGTGGAGGATTATCAGTGTAACAGCCATGCAACTGTAGTTTATCAACATAGAAATCTCCAAAAGTTTTCTGTATCGTAACTTTCAAGATAAAATCATCTAAAAACGACAGCACATTATACTTGGATATTCCTGTATCCACTTCAAATTTACCAAGCGATGTCCCATCAAAAATCATTTTGGCGTATTCTGCGCCATCGATGCAGCTGTCATCACGGAACCAAATTGTCAAATGCGCTTTATTAATAATATCCTCAGTACCAATGGCAACACTAGACGGCGTAAGGGCATCCGTTAATAAATTAAATGTCCATGTGACTGTTTCATCTTTTTTATCAAAAAAGTTTCCATTAGTTTTGGTGTCCCAAAATTCAATTTCTCCGCCTTTTAGATCACAAAACGGTCCATAACACGCCATTGCTTGACCAGATATGGCCAAGAAGGCAAACACTGTCAAAAATACTAAAACTTTTTTCATATTCTTTTCCTCCAAAGAAAGTATATTCATGTCAATCGATTATACACATAGTGTGCCACTTCAGATATATTTCGCGAAACGTGACACAGTCGGCTATATTTATTGGCCTTTTTTATTTCGGTTTTTCTGAGGTGGATCTTACTCAATTCACAACTGTAAACTTTCCCGACACGAAAAATTACCGGTTTATTGCCTTGTCCCCGTCATCCACGGGTTTTGCGGTGGCGGTAGTAGCGAAGGGGGATGACGATGACGAAAAAGGGAATCATATACATGGCGGCCACCAACGGCTCGAGCGGGCCGAAAAAACGCGAGGCGAAGACGATGACCAAAACATTGTTGATGTTGGCCATCATCACAGCGCCAGCCAGCTGGTTTTCCAGCGGGCCTTTGATAAAAAAGAGGATGCCCACAATGCAGTAAATGGCGGCAAGCGAAAATACGATAAAAAGCGCCATCAGAATTACAGACGGCTCTTTTTGAAAAAACGGCGCGTAGCGGTAAAAAACCCCCAGATTAATAAGCGCAAACATCAAAAGCGATACGGGAAACTGCACTTTCAAAATCGGCGTCACGAGTTTGGGCAGAGCATAGCGGATGGCTTCAACAATCAAGATGGGAATAAAAATGACCATCGCGAGCATCTTCAGCATCGCACCAAAGGAAATGGCCGCCTCCTTTGCAGCCACCACTTTGATCAGCGCCGGAAGCGTAAAGGGCGCAAGCATCGAAGTGATAACCACGACGACCAGCACAAGCGAGGAGTTCCCGCGAACCATGTTGGAGATCATCGGCGAAACAACACCCGCAGAGACACCCGTCAACAGGAGCGCCGAAAGTGCATAATCCGGCGCGACAAAATAAAAAATGCCATAGATGACCACCGGCAGCGCCGCAAGTTTCAAAACGGTAAAAGCCAGAATCTGCCCGCTGTGACCCCGAAACGCCTTCCAGACGGAGATGAGGTCAATGGAGAGGTAGCTTAGAAAAAAGTTGATCATCAGGCAGTAAACCGGAAAGGCCCGAAAGCGAGACGCGAAATCGGGAAACAGCACGGCTGCGGCCATCGAGGAGACGACCACAACCACCAGGATGATATCGTTTATCCGAAACGGCGCTTTCATTGATTTTTATCCATTTTTCGCAGACGCTCTTTTTTTAACGCGCGCTACATACCACTTATGCGCGGGATCATAAAGCCATCCCTGATCATGTAACAAAAAAATCAAATGCTTTTTTTACAGATCCTTCGTTTTGTGCTATCTTTCTCCATCATTACCACGCCCAGGGATTTCTCCATGTTTGGATGGTTTTCGCAAAGACGACGCCGCAGACTGACCGAAGCGCCCTTCCCCGCTTCGTGGGAGGACATCCTGCGGCAAAATGTCGCACATTTTCGCCTCCTGAATGTCGAGGAGCAGGCGCATCTTCGCAAACTTATCCAGGTCTTTATCGCCGAAAAAGCCTGGGAGGGCTGCGGCGGGTTGGAGCTCACCGATGAAATACGTGTGACGATTTCAGCCATGGCCTGCCTTTTGATTCTCAATCTGCCGCAAACAAATTATTATGCCAACGTCGAAACGATTCTGGTTTATCCGGAAGATGTGGCGCTTCCCGAAAGAAAGCTTGGGTTTTTTGAAACGGCGATGGAGCCTCTGGAGATTGACGAGCCCATCAGCGGCCAGGCGTTTGAACAGGGTCCGGTGATTCTGGTGTGGGATGCCGTGCGGCAGGCCATTGAGGAGGCGGGAAGCGGCTATAACGTGGTTTATCATGAATTTGCTCACAAGCTCGATATGCAAGACGGCATGGCCGACGGCACGCCGCCTCTTTCAGGGGGCGCCTGCCGGGACTGGATGGAGATCTGTTCGCGCGAGTATCGGAAACTGCTAAAAAATGTTCAGAAAGGCCGCGAAACCTTCCTCGACGGCTATGGCGCAACGGATGAGGCGGAGTTTTTCGCCGTGGCAACAGAGCATTTTTTTGATCAGCCGCGCGAAATGCTTGCCGCCACGCCCGAGCTGTATCGCGTCCTTACACAATTCTACGGCCAGGACCCGGCCAGAAGGATAAAATCGCAAGCGATGAGAAACCATTGCATGAGAACAAGATCATCATGAGCCTTAAGACAACATGGATCAACATCATCTATAAAACGGCAACGGGGAGTCGAAAAATTCGATTCCTTCTCACGCCGGCCGTTGGATTGTCGTATCTGCTTTTTACAGCCATGTTTGCTATCGTTGCTTTATTGCTGGAGCGCTGGTTTCAAATAATCCCGTTTCCACCCACCCCCATTGGTCTGAATCTGGGAATCCCTTTGAGCATCATCGGCGTCTTGTTGATTCTCTGGTGCCTGTGGCATTTTATTAAAGTGAAGGGAACGCCCGTACCCTTCAATCCACCGCCGACGCTGGTCACATCCGGCCCTTATGCCTGTGTTCGCAATCCAATGCTCACTGGCGTTTTCCTTTTATTGTTCGGTCTGGGATTTATTTTACAGTCTGTTTTCCTGATTTTCATCTTCACCCCGCTCTTTATCGCTCTGAATGTCACCGAGATAAAAACCATCGAAGAGACGGAGCTGGCCATTCGGCTGGGCCAGGATTACCTGGACTACAAGAAAAAGACCCCCATGTTTTTCCCGAGATTCAGGTGTCATCGGGAAAAAAGAAAGGACACCCATGATTGACTACATCAAACGCCATGAACGCGATGTTTTATCTGCGCTTGAAGCCGTTTCGACGCGCGAGGCGCTTTGGGAGCTTCTTGCCCGTCATGATCAACAGATCGCCTGGATGCAGCATGAGCGGCTGGCGCATCTGATCACGATGATGTTTGTGTGCCTGTTTTTTCTTTTGTCGTTCGGATTTGCGCTGCACGCTCCGACGCTTCCTGGCCTGTTGCTCACGGGCCTTTTACTGATTCTGAGCATCGCTTATATCATCCACTACTACCGGCTTGAAAACGGCGTACAGCGGCTTTACGGCCTGTCGAATCAAATCCGGGCAAAACTGTCGGATGGCATGAAAAATTAAGACGATAATTGTCAGCGGGAACAAAATATGCTACGTACATGTTGCTAAAAAAACACCGGAATCGAACGCGATCTCTCTATCTGGAGGAGGCAGCTTGTGAAAATTGATCTGACGCGGATTCTTCAGGAACTTAAAGAGGCCTGCACGCCGAGAAATGCTACTTTTCTGGCGCTTTGCGCCGTGGCGCTGGCTTTGGCCTACCTGCCTCTCAAAGCTTTTTTTGCCTCGCCGATGGGAGGCTACTACACGCATATCGGGCTCATCCCCTTGGTCAGCCTCTATCTATTGTATCTTAAGAAAAATGAGATTGTGGCGGTTCAAAAATACGGCCCAGCGCTTGGCTTGCCGGTTATGGTTGCCGGGCTTGCGCTTTTTTTCGGCAACAACATTCTCGGAACAAATCTGGATGCAAACGATTTCGCCGCCGTATCGGCTTTAGCGATTTTTATTTTTGTTCAGGGCGCTTTTATCCTGATCTACGGATTAAAAGCGTATCGCAGCGCCTTGTTCCCGCTTCTTTTTCTGATTTGTATCGTTCCTCTGCCCACGGCGGTGATGGACGCTTTTATCACTTTTCTCCAAAAGGGCTCGACGGAAATTACCAATCTGCTGTTCATGGCCTCAGGCGTGCCGTTTGTCCGGGACGGGTTTGTCTTTCACCTGCCGAACCTCAGCGTAGAGGTTGCAAGACAGTGCAGCGGCATCCGCTCGAGCATGGCCATCTTCATTACAGCGGTGCTGGCGGGATACTTTTTTTTGAAGTCCCCCTTGAAAATTCTCTTTCTGGTGGTGTGCGCGGTCGTCATCACACTGATTAAAAACGGCATCCGCATTATTACGCTCACGCTTTTAGGCAATTATGTGGACCCGCGCATTTTGCAAAGCGACCTGCACCGCGAAGGCGGCATTCCCTTTTTCGTCGTGGCGCTCGTGCTGCTCGCACCGATCCTGTTTTTCCTGATCCGGTTGGAAAAGAAGAAGAAAAGGGGGGATGGTTGATGGTTGATGGTTCATGGTTGATGGTTCATAGCGCATGGATCATAGAATCTGGCGAATCATTGGTTTCCTTTTTTCTCCCCGCCCTGAATGGGCGGGGCCGGGGGCGGGTGAAAAATTATCAAATGTAGGGGACGGTCGCGACCGTTCCCTAGCGCATGGATGTAGGGCGCGTTCCCCGAACGCGCCGTTTCGCGCCACATGGAAATAATGTAGTCCGGGCCTTTCGACCCGAAAAAGGTAATAACCGGAAACCGTCAACTGGTAACCGGTAACTGTAATCTGTAATCTGTAAACGGATCGAAACTATGGAATTGCGTTCCAGACAATCCGACAAGGCGAAAGCCTTTATCAGCGAGCTCTGCTTCGAGCATGCCGAAGAAGCCTGGCATTTGTGGGATCTGCGCGGGCTTGCCGTCCGTGCGCCGCACTACACGCTGGCCGATTTGCAGGCGCACGATGAGCGACTGGATGCCCATATCGACGCCTTAAAGCTCGAAGGCGACGCAGGATGGGCCGCGTGTGCAAACGCGCTTAGCCGTGGGAACGGTGGCCATTTCTTTGCCGCAGCCCTGCTCGCCTTTGAACGGGGTGATTCGGAAAAGATAAACCTCATCTTGGAAAAAGCCGCCCTCTCCGAAGAAGCCATCGAAGGCGTCATTCGCGCTTTGGGCTGGCTGAATGAAGAACAAGCCGAAGCCCCCATAAAACAGCTTTTTGCCTCAAAAGACCCGCTGCAAATCCGCATCGGCCTGGCCGCAAGCGTCCTTCATCGGCAAGACCCGGGCCATCCGCTCGATTCCGCCCTGGCCTCGGAAGATGCAAAACTGGCCCAAATCGCCCTTCGCGCCGCAGGCGTGATCCGCCACAGAAACGGCAAACACATCCGCTGGAGCATCGAAGATCAACTCAAATCCGATAACGACCACCTGCGCTTTTGGGCCTCCTGGGCCGGAGCGCTTCTGGGCTATGAAGACATGATTCCCGTCTGCAAAAGCTTCGTGCGTCCCGATTCGCCCCATGCCCAAGACGCACTGAATCTGGTCATCCGGAAGATCAGCCGGACCGAGGCCATCCTCTGGACCAATGAACTCTCCGGTTCAATCGCAATGCGTCGTCTGGCCATGATCGGGTGTGGCCTTCGGGGCGATACCGTCAGCATCCCGTGGCTCATCGACTGCATGATGATACCGCAACACGCCAGAATCGCCGCCGAAGCCGTCTGCCGGATCACCGGCGTCGATATGGATTCAGAAAACCTGATCGGCCCCTGCCCCGAAGGATTTGAATCCGGACCCACCGACGACCCCAAAGACGACCCTGTTGCCCTTGATCCGGACGAGCATCTTCCCTGGCCCGATGCCAAAGCCTTTACGGTCTGGTGGAACAAAAACAAGACCCACCTCCCCAAAGAAACGCGCCTGCTTCTAGGCAAACCCATAACCGAGACGCATTTGAAGGCCGTCCTGCAAACCGGCCTCCAGAGGCACAGGCAGGCGGCGGCGCTTGAGCTTGCCTGTGTGCATCTGCATACACCGGTTTTCAACACAACCGACCCGGCCAGGCGTCAGATCGCCAAACTTTACGGCGCAAATAAAAGCGATAGCCCCGCCAGAGTGATTCCGCCCAACTACGGCACACGCCCGTTGGCCATCACCGCCGTCAACTGCATCACCCCCATCGGCCTCGACGCCCGCCAAACCGCCGCCTCCGTGCGCGCAGGCATCGTGCGCTTTGCCCTCAGCGATGATTATCAGGATGCCAATGGCAAACCGGTCACTCTGGCGAAGATACAGGGGGTGCGTGACGATGTAGCCAATGTCATTGAGCGCATTCGGGATGTTGCGGAAGTCTGTCTGGATGATATGCTCGACGCCTATTTTGAAACGACAAAACAAAATCCAAATAAAGCGCACTTCATTCTGGGCGCAGCCTCCCAGGAGCTCCCCGGTCCGGAATACGGCGATGAGAATATGATTATTTTAAAACATGTCATCGCCGAGAGGTTTAGCGATTTTCAAAAGACCATCCTCACGACAGGCAACGCGTCCTTGCATTACGCCATAAGCGAAGCCGCGAAAGTGATTCAGAACAAGCCCGATACCCTGTGCATTATCGGCTGTGTCGATTCCCTGCATCGGGAGTCCATCTTGGACTATTTTGAAGAACAAGGCCGCCTCAAATCCCCAGGCTATGGTCGTCACTCCGGACTGATCGCCTCAGAAGCAGTGAGCTTTATGGTGGTTGAAGACCTTGAGCGGGCCAGACAGGCAGGCAGGCCAATCCTTGCTAGGATTTCAACCCTTGGACTTTCCGAAGAGCCCAAGCCCAGGTCTTCCGAACAATCGGGAATCAGCAAGGGCCTGACGGATGCCTGCCAAGCCGCCATGAACCCGCTTGCGGATCGGGAACTGCAAACCATTATTGGCGATCTCAATGGCGAGGACGCCCGAGCAACAGAGTGGGGCGTTGTATGTATGCGAATATTTCCAAAGGACAAAAAACAGCCGCACCTGAAGACACCCGCCGAATACTATGGCGACATCGGCGCGGCAAGCGGCGCAGTCATGACGGCCGTTTCCGCGCTGGGATTACACAATGCATGGCTCGATTCCCCCGTTCTGATCTTCTGCTCCGACGATTTCGGCCCCTGCGGCGCGGTGGTATTGGAGAAAGAGATGTAGGGCGCGTTCCCCGAACGCGCCGCTAGAGCGGTGATAATCCGTTTAAACGTAGTCCGGGTCTTTAGACCCGCAAATAGAACTAACCGGAAACTGAAAACCGTCAACCGGAAACCGCTCCACGCGCTACGAAGCGAAGAAGGGAGAACAAAGTGGGAAGCACCGTATTTGCCAACAAGCAGGGCGTATCGAGTAAAAACAGCAGCGCCACTGCATCCAACACCGCGCCGGATGTTTGCCTCACGCAGATCGGCAACGCTGTTGTGCCGATTCCGTATCCGAACACCGCAACATCATCCGATCTCAAAGACGGCAGTAAAACCGTCAAGGTCGATGGCGCCTCCGCCGCCATTGACGGCTGCTCCTACAGCAAGAGCACCGGCGACGAGGCGGGAAACAAAAAGGGCATTATGTCCGGCACTAAAGGCGACAAGGCGCAATTTGGCAACTATTCCTTTGACGTCAAAATTGAAGGCAAAGGCGTTGGCCGCAACACCGACCTCATGACCATGAACAACAAAAACACCATCGGCATAAATTCCGATTCCTCCGCCGATCCGCCAAAACCCAAAAATCCCCCGCCGCCCAAGGCAACTTTCCGTGTCAGGATTGTGGAGCATATTTCCTGGGAGAATTACGATCCGAAGGCGAAGTGTTTCAAACCGGGCGATGCGAATAACAATCCTATAAAAAACAGGATGTTCAAAATCAGGTTGCCCAATGGCAACGTGATCTCAAAACCCACGAACGACGAGGGCGTGATTGAATTGGCTGATCAGGACCTTCACTCCAAATTTGAAGTCATTTTTGAACCGGAAGATGCAAGTCTCAATAACAAATATTATCTTTTCCATCATGTAATCACGCCGCTGGAGAAGATTTTGGAATAGGTGGCAAGATTAATCCGAAAGATTGAGGACACCGTATGGCGAAGCATAAAGCCGAACAAAACAATAAGAAAGGAAAGCTTCTGAAATCGCACAAACCGGACATGCTTCCGGGAGTGGACCATCAGATCAGTATATATCAGCCGTCGGTAGTCGTGGATTGTCATATGCACATCCAGAGCGGCAACTCTGCGCCGCTGCCGTTTATGTGGGCGCAAGCGGGTCCATTGAGCTCCGTGCGTATGAAGCGTGTCACACTTCAAACAAATGCCGCACGAATTGACAAGGTTTTTGACGGGGCAAATGCCTTTAGAAGTAGCGCGCATACCACGGAAAACATGGCCGCCACCGCCGATCAGAAAGAACTGTACCGCACACACAAACTCCGGACGGCGCTTGACGTTTCGAAAAGCAACACCTATGAAGTGGGAAAAAGCTTTATCAAGAGACAAAATGAAGTTTACAAAGATTATTTATCCAAAGACCCCCTATACAGAAATGCCCCTCACCTGATGTTCATGGGCGTTGTCATGACGATGGATATGGAATACGCGCACCTGGACGGCTACTATGGATTGAAAGTCTGCAACGCGATCTATACCAGCGGCGAGGACATTGCCAGAGATAAAGACCCGATTGGCTACTGGGCGCCGTTACATAAATTGAAAGATAGAGATTTCGGAAATCAAACCTATAAAGAACGGAAAGACGACCGCAAGGCCCCGCTGGATTATCAGACCAATGCCCAGTTCGAAAAGAGCAAGGGGGGGATGGCGAATCAGGGGATTCCTGGCGTTTATTATGATGACGCAGGCCGACCTTTCCAAGTGAACGTCAAGGCGGATATTTTCCTTCTGGACGGAGAAGCGGCGGTGGCAAATGAAGGAACACAGCAACCGGAAAACTCGAACGTCACCGCCAGATACGAACAGTGGAAAAAGCAGGCTCAATATACCGAACTGGCCATGCTGGCCCACCCCTTGAAACTTTTACCCTTGTTTCATTACGATCCAAGGCGCTGGCAGGTTCAGGATGAAAAAAACGCGAAAGCCTTCGAGCAGGTCTCCGGTAGTGGCCTTTATCTGGGATTCAAGATGTATACCGCCCAGGGCTACCGGCCCTGGGACCCCCGCTTGCCGGTCTTGAGACATTTTTATGCCCGTTGCGTTACCGAGCGCATTCCCATCATGAACCATTGCACCCCCGACGGTGCGCCGACTTTTGACCGCGAAGAATATATCAACTTCCAGCACCCGCTTGACAATATGGCGGATATTCGGCAGAAAGAGGACAAAGCCCCGCAGATTCTGAGCAGTGGCAAAAAAATTCCACCCCGGTCGTTAAACCCCCTCGATTACTTTAACGACAACTTTGTCGCCCCGAAAGCCTGGGAGAACGTATTGGATCAGGAAGTCTTCGGAAATTCTTTAAATACGCTGCGTTTATGCCTTGCACACTTCGGGGGTAATACGGAGACGGGACGTGAATGGTTCGCGGATATTGTGCGGATGATCAAGTCCGAAGCGTATCCGAATTTGTATACGGATATATCCTCATCTTTTTGTAAAAAGGAATTCCGGGACTTTTTCAAGGCGGAAGTGATGAAAGACAAAGCGGCGTTTGATAAAATTCTCCGTCACCGGATATTGTTCGGCACGGACTGGTACCTGACATTGCTTGACGGCAGGGATTATCGGGAATACTGCGAGACGGCAAAGAACTTTCTGGATGACATGGACACCAGCCTGTGGATTCGCTTCACGCAGGTCAATCCCTACCGCTTCTACCGTCTGGATGAAGAGATCGAACGGATTGCGGGGAATATTGTTGACAGAAGGCAGAAGGATAAGAAAACAATAGATTTTTTCGGCAACGAAATAATTAAGCAAAAAGAAATTGATGATATTTACAAAGAAGCCGCTTACATCAAGATCGCCAACAAGTTTTTCGTGAACTACGAGGAGTCTTAAGATGCAAGATAACACCAGAAAGATGCCATTTAGAAAACACTGGCCGGTGATATTGCTGGCCGGAATGCTATGTTTGATGACAACCACCACCTATGGAGGCAATAAGAAGATGGAACAGCAACCCCTATATGACTTTAAAGATTCCATGATCACTGAACCGAAAGTATACAAAATTAACCGGGGCACATCTCTTTCATTATTTCCGGTGCCGTTTGATAATGCAGTAGGCACCAACAGCATGGGCAACGCACTCACGGTATTGACCTTTCCGGAAGGCAAGCTCAGGGAAGACCGTTACTTCAAAAACGTCGTCGATGACATTCGGGGGAGCGGCGTGTATTTGCCGCTGATATCGAAAAACGAAGTCGGTTTTGCCCTGGGGCGTCTGTTTTTGCTGTTCAACTTCAAAACGGAAACGGCCAGGCTCTACCGTCTGGCATTTTCCATCGGCAAGACGCCGGAGAAGATGGCGATTGCGGATGCGGATAAAAAGCGGTTTCTGGTGGAAATCGAAGCCATGAACAACAGGTCGGAAGATCCGTGGGACTATAAGAACTATCTTCAGTTTGTGGAACTAGTCGGAGACAAAGATGTAAAGCTGGTGAAAGAGATTCGCAGACCAACGGGAACACTTTGGTCAATAGTGAATAAAAAGATCTTCCTATGGGAGTATACGGATAAGAAATTACAGGTTTTGGATATGAACTTTGAACCATCGCAACATCCTTTGGGTGACTTGATAAAACAAAATAAATTTGATTTTGGTCTCATCTATTCACACCCTACTATGCCTTTTGCTGTTTTTTCCGGATGCAGTGAAAACGAATTAACTATCGCTTGGGGAAAGGATCGAGATCAACGACCATATGGTTTGGTCGATAGCGGAAAACAATTTTCCTTTTCTCCCGACGGCAAATGGCTTGTTTTTAGACAAGGTGGTGCTGTTGCAACAAATAAGACCTACCTCATGCCCGTTTCCGAAAAATACCCGCATTTTCTGGGAACGCCGATATTGCTGATAGATGATTATTTTGATGAAAATAAATTCGCATGGACAAACAGCCCCGTCAGTTTTGTTGGATCAGACCACAGAAACCTCTACCGATGGGAACTCACCAAGGAAGCCTATAAATCCATGATGGGCGACAACTACGACAAATACGAAACCTTCCACGACTACATCGTCGCGAAAGATTTGGAAAAGCTGACGAAAGAAAAGAAGCAAGGATTAGGAAAATAAATTGTAGGGAACGGTTTTAAACCGTTCCCTACGGGCTTATGGCTCCAAGTAAAGCTTCAAAACAGCGGGCAGTAAACGGCAAAGGATATCCATTCATATTCACGATCCGCCTTACGCTGTCCGCAATAAACATTTAGATGGTGTTGCACATGAATTTCAGCACAATCCTGGCTTTTGCAACGGCGGCACTGACGCTGATGGTTGTCGTGTTTGCCCTTTACCGGAATCACCGTTCGCTGGTCCAGTCGATCTTTGCGGCCGGCATGTTTCTGTTCGCTGTCGAGGCGGCCATGACCGGCATGGTATTTTTCTCGGTTGGACTCGAGCAGTTTCTTTACTGGCAGAGGCTCCGTATGCTGGTCTCATCGCTGCTGCCGGCCGTATGGCTATTATTCAGCGTCAGCTTCGCCCGGGCCAACTACCTTGAACAGATTTCGAAATGGAAATGGGTCGTTGCGCTGGCGCTGGTCTTGCCGCTTGCAATGACCACCATCTTCTACGCAAACTTCGTCGCACTGGTCTTGTCGCCGCTGGAGTCCTCAACACTCTTTATCCGCATCGGCCGCACAGGATATTTCTGGCATCTGGCCTGGATGGCCGTCACGGTCGTGATTCTCATGAACCTGGAACGAACGTTTCGCCACTCCACAGGGCATATCCGCTGGCAGACCAAGTTCATCTTTATCGGCGCCGTCGGTATTTTCGGCGTCCGGCTTTTTACGCAGAGCCAGGCCATCCTCTTTCAGGGAATCGACACGGGGCTTTTCGTTGTGAACCTGGGCGCGCTTTTAGTCGCAGACGTCTTTATCCTGCGGTCGCTGCTTCGGGGAATGCCGATGAGCGTGGGCATTCAGTTGTCGCATCAGTTCCTCTACACCTCCTTCACCATTATCATCGTGGGCGTCTATTTTATCGCGCTGGGCGTCATTACCTGGATATCTCTTCGTTTCCAATGGCTGCACAATATCAATCTGGTTATTTTCCTCATCTTCCTGACCGCGATCGGCCTGGCGGTGTTGCTGCTTTCCGACCGTCTGCGTATGAAACGGAAACGCTTTATCAGCCGGCACCTGAAACGGCCGATTTACGATTATCAGAAAATCTGGGAAAATTTTACGAAGCGGACGGCGTCGATCACTCACACGCCGGATCTGTGCCACGCCATTGTTAAAATTGTTTCCGACACGCTCGAAATTCTTTCCGTGACGATCTGGCTGGTCGATGAACCCCAGGAGCGTCTGTCTTTTGGCGGATCGACGGTTTATACGGCGGCGCAAATTGAAAATATGAACCTGTTTTCAAAAGGCGGGACGGAACTCATCCGCGCTATGACCGGTCAGACGCTGCCGGTCGATCTCAAGGAACAGGACGACAACTGGGTGGAAGACCTGACGCGCACCTACGAGCTGGAAACCCGGGAGTCCCGCATTCGCTATTGCGTGCCGCTGATCGCGGCGGGGCAGCTCGTCGGGATCATGACGCTCAGCGAAAAGGTTTTTTATGAGCCCCTGACGTTCGAGGAATCCGATCTGATTAAAACCATCTCCGATCAGGCCGCCTCGAACCTGCTCAATCTGCGCCTGTCGGAGAGCCTCCGGCAAAGCAAGGAGCTCGAAGCGTTTCAGACCATGTCGGCTTTCTTCATGCATGATTTAAAGAATCTGGCTTCGAAGCTCTCGCTGGTGACGCAGAACCTGCCCCTGCACATTGACAATCCGGAGTTTCGCCAGGACGCGCTCAAGACGATCTCGCAAAGCGTGGTCAAAATCAACACCATGAGCAGCCGGCTGGCGCTTTTAAACCGCAAGGTCGATCTGGTCTTCAAGGAAACGGATCTCCAGGATCTTCTTCAAATTGCCATTACCGACGCGCGAAAATTCTTCCTGACGCCCATTGCAACGAACTTTTGCGAGTCGCTGCCCAAGCTCCAGATTGATCAGGAGCAGCTCTACAAAGTGTTTGAAAATCTGCTCATGAATGCCAACGACGCGGCAGGCCCTGATGGTCAGATCACCATCTCCACGAACATCCAGGACAACTGGGCGCTCGTGAGCATGGCCGACAACGGCTGCGGCATGTCGCGGGAGTTTATCGAAAAGAAGCTGTTCCGTCCGTTCCAGACCACGAAAAAACTGGGCATGGGCATTGGGCTTTACCACTGTAAAACCATTATCGACGCGCATGGCGGAAAGCTCAACGTCGAAAGCGAGGAGGGTCGCGGCACGACCTTCCGGATTTTATTGCCCATTAAAAAATAACCAAGAGGAATACATTGAAAAAGCATAAATTACTGATTGTCGATGACGACGAAGATCTCCGCACGCAAATGAAATGGGCGCTTGTCGGCGAATACGACATCACGCTGGCCGAAGACCGCGCAACCGCCGTTGCGGCCATGCAGAAAGAACAACCCCTGGTCGTCACTCTGGATTTGGGCTTGCCGCCACTGCCGGCCGGCGTAGAGGAAGGATTTGCCACGCTCGATGAAATTCTGCGGGAGTTTCCCGACACGAAAGTCATTATCATCACGGGCCGCGGCGAAAAAGAAAACGCGCTTCGTGCCGTGGATAAAGGCGCCTACGACTTTTTTTACAAACCGATTGTGCTTGACGAACTTCAAGTTGTTCTCCGGCGCGCCTTCCATGTGGCCCAGCTTGAGCAGGAGCAAAAGGCGCTGCGCCAGAGATTAAGCGGCGACCATTTTCAAGACATGATCGGCACGAACGTTAAGATGCAGGAGGTTTTTTCCAAAATCCGCAAAGTCGCCTCAACGGACGAAGCGGTGCTGATCCTGGGCGAAAGCGGCACGGGAAAAGAGCTGGTCGCCCGCGCTCTGCATCATCGAAGCCTTCGTTCAAGCGCAAAATTCGTTCCCATCAACTGCGGCGCGATTCCGGAAAATCTGATCGAAAGCGAACTGTTCGGCCACGAAAAAGGCGCTTTCACCGGCGCCCACGTTCAGCGCAAAGGAAAGTTTGAAATGGCCGACGGCGGCACGCTGTTTCTCGACGAAATCGGCGAATTGCCACTTGGCCTCCAGGTGAAGCTGCTTCGATTTCTGCAAGACGGCCTGGTGGAACGCGTGGGCGGTCGCGAAACGATTCCAGTGAACACGCGTATCGTTGCCGCGACCAATCGCGATTTGCACGAAGCCATGAAGGAGGGAAAATTCCGCGAAGATCTCTATTTCCGGCTAAGCGTCATCACCATTACGCTCCCACCGCTTCGGGAAAGAAATGAAGACATCACGCTCCTGGCCAAAGCGTTTCTTGACCGCTACGCGCAAAGCAACAAAAAGAGAATCAAGGGATTCACACAGCAGGCGCTCGACGCCATTGAGCAGTATCCATGGCCGGGAAACGTGCGGGAGCTGGAAAACCGGATCAAACGCGCCGTCATCATGTCCGACGACAAAAAAATTTCCGCCGAAGATCTGGAGATGACACACCCCCTGCAAAAGCAGGAACGCCTCGGCCTCAAGGAAGCCAGAGACCTGCTTGAGAAGGAAATGGTCGTCAAGGCGCTGTCGCGAAATGACGGAAACCTTTCCAAGGCCTCGCAGGAATTGGGCGTGAGCCGCCCGACGCTTTATGATTTGATGAACAAATACGGCATTGGCGCACCGAAGGACTGAAAGTTCAAAAAATGAATTCAAGCTGTAAATGCACTTACCCGGGCTGCCCCCGTTCCGGAATCTGCCAGGAATGTGTTGCCTACCATCGCACGCGCGGCGAACTGCCCGCCTGTTATTTTGATCCCCAAACCGAAAAATCCTACGACCGCTCTATCCGGAAATATCTCGAATCCAAAGGCAAGAAAATCGTATCCGTCTGAATTGAATTTGTCCTGAAACAAGTGTAGGGAACCGCTCGCGAGCGGTTCCCTACATATAATAACCATTATCGTAGGGAACGGTTTGAAACCGTTCCCTACATTTTTTTTTACATTCCCATTCCGGGGTAACCGCCACCGGGGGGCATACCGGGCATTCCGCCGCCTGCACCCTTCTCTTCGGGCTTATCGGCGATCATGCACTGCGTGGTTAAAAGCAGGCCGGAAACGGAGGCCGCATTCTGCAGCGCAAAACGGGTGACCTTGGTCGGGTCAATGACGCCGGCCGCGATCATGTCTTCGTATTCATCCGTGCGGGCGTTGAATCCGAAAGAACCCTTTTTCTCTTTTACTTTTTCCACCACAATGCTGCCTTCGAGGCCTGCGTTTGCAGCGATCATTTTCAGCGGTTCTTCAATCGCTTTTTTCACGATGTTGACACCGATCTGCTCATCGCCAATCAACTCCATCTTGGTGAGCGCGGGCAGGGTACGCAGGTAGGCCACACCGCCACCGGCTACGATGCCTTCTTCTACGGCTGCGCGCGTCGCATGCAGCGCATCTTCCACGCGGGCTTTCTTTTCCTTCATTTCGGATTCGGTGGCCGCGCCGACTTTAATGACGGCTACGCCGCCGACGAGTTTAGCCAGTCTTTCCTGAAGTTTCTCACGATCGTAATCGGAGGTGGTCTCTTCGATCTGAGCGCGGATCTGTTTGACACGGCCTTCGAGATCAGCGCGTTTGCCTGCGCCGTCGATAATGGTGGTGTTGTCTTTATCGATGGTGACCTTCTTGGCTTTGCCCAAATCTTCGAGGGTTACGTTTTCGAGCTTGTAGCCCATGTCTTCGGAGATCATCTTGCCACCGGTGAGGATGGCGATGTCTTCGAGCATGGCCTTGCGGCGATCGCCGAAGCCGG
>CAZSQS010000056.1:0-17626 GCA_964608995.1 uncultured Smithella sp.
ATCTCCCAGTGCTTCAGCACACAGGATCAAAAAGAAGGCATGAAGGCGTTTCTGGAAAAAAGGAAAGCGGTCTTTTTTGGGAAATAGAGTAATAGACTCTAGGCTAGATGTACTCGGTAATGTCCGCTATAGCAGCTGGTCTGGTTGCATTGAAAAAAAACATTAGGGTACAAAATGAAGTTAAGAGATCTAACCAACAAAAATATTTGGATAAACAGAAAGTTATGGGTACTAATACTGCTTGTTGCTTTCTTGATTATTTTTAGGCCCCCTATACTGGATACGATAGCACAGCGATTTCGATGTGCTATCTACGTAGCAACAAATATTCAATCTTTTCAAATGAACGCAAATACGCCGCACGCTGGCGAGCATGTATTGCCATCAGCCGTTCAAGAAATGCTGGCACTTCTTAGGAGTCATCGAGTTGTTTCTTATTACATCTCCGGGGAAATTATGAATGACCCCCTTCTTCATCAAAGAATTGTTGAATCTGCTTGGCCGCGAAGGATGGCTCCTGAAAGCAAATATAAATTTATTTTTATTCCCGAACTTGATAATTCGTCTAACTGCAGAGAAATAGAGCGGAGAAAAGAGGTGGTACTTGTTTTTTGTCATTAGTGGTGCTGCTGTTATTTTTCTTTTTGGTTTAGGCTATTTTGTGGCTAATTCTCTCTGTCTGAAGAGCGACGATTCTCCGTTTATTGAAAAATTCCCCCTTGTAGTGGCAACTGGTTTAGTCGTTAATTATTTAATAATATTATTAAATCAATCATTGCGATTAAGTTTGTTGGTGGGTTTTATTGTCTGTGTTTGTGGGTTTGTCTTGTTATTTATGCGATGGAAAAAAGAAATTGTATTCGAGCGCCACAGAGATTGGTGTCCCATTGTAGCGATTGCTGTCATTCTTACGCTTTATTACTTTACCATTCTTTATGACCCATTGAACGACTGGGATGCGCGCTCAATTTGGTTTTTCCATTCCAAAATGATTTGGTCTTCAGGATCATTGAGTATGGCGTCAGGTTGGGATCATCCATCCCTTCAATTTTCCCATGTAGATTATCCGAAACTGATACCCACACTAGCTGCTCAATTATCATATGTTCTTGGTTACTGGAACGAGTATGTGCCAAAGTATTCGCTCTTTTTACTATTAGTTCCCGCTATATTCTGGATATTCAGTTTCTATTCGCGCCGTATTAGTTTCTTGTTCCTTGTTCTGGTCTTTCCATTTGGTTTGAAAAGTCACCTTTGGAGTGGTTCCATGGATGGCTACATTGCTCTTTATTCAGCAATTTCAATGCTTCTTTTTGGGCGTTATTTTAAACATCACCATTCACTTGATCTGATATCTGGAATAAGTTGTCTTGTGCTAGTGAGTAATATCAAAAATGAAGGCATCCTCATTGGGTTGGTTGGGATGTTGTCCTTAATTGCAACGGGAGGACTATTGCGAAAATTTAAGACGGTCGAGTTAAGAAAAATTTTCACCCTTTATCGAGTGGGCTGGTTAGCCGTTATTCTTTCTCCCGGTATTCTTTGGTCGGTTTACTATAAGAATAAATGGGGACTATTCAATGATTTACAGATTGGAACGACTGAGTCAATTATTCGGATAATGAATCGTTTTTCTGATGGTGTATCATTCCCGTTAATTCTTAAAAAGACTATTTTTCATGATGAGAGTGCCATGTGTTTGTCTATCGTTTTATTTATAGTGAGTCTCATATTACTTAGATTTTCAAAGCGGCATAATGTTAGTTGGATTCCTGCCTTGATCACCGCCACGGCTTATTATTGTGGTCTCGTAATAATATATCTTCTAACCCCAAACGATCTAAGTTGGCATCTCGCCACTTCTGCGCAAAGGACGATTCTGACGGTCAGTAGCTGTGTGCTTGCAGGTGCTTATTTTGTGTTAAACGAACTTGAAGACGTAGCGATAGAATGGCGATGTAAAAAACGGATCATTTTTAATAATCAAGGAGCTAATTAATGTCATTAAATCTCAATAAATTAAAATCTTTCCACGGCCGCAAGGGGCCTTTGCTGCTCGTCATCATGGATGGCATCGGTATTGGCAAAGCCGATGAATCCAATGCAGTGTTCAAGGCGCGGACGCCTCATCTGGATCAACTGTTTAAATCAAAGCTCTATACCGAGCTTCGGGCCCACGGGACGGCGGTGGGGCTTCCTTCGGATGACGACATGGGAAACAGCGAAGTCGGGCATAATGCGATGGGGGCAGGCAGGGTTTTTGATCAGGGTGCGCGTCTTGTGAATAATGCGATTAAAACAGGTGCGATATTTTCAACGCACGTTTGGGAACAGATCACAAAGCGCGCCCAGGCGGGCGGAACAATCCATTTTATCGGTCTTCTGTCAGACGGCAATGTCCATTCGCATATTGAGCAGCTCTACATTCTGATCGACAAATGTGCCGAGCTGAACTTCAAAAAAGTCTGCCTTCATCCCCTTCTGGACGGCAGGGACGTCGGTGAGCGCTCGGCGCTCGATTACCTCCTCCCCACTGAAGAAAAGCTTAAAAAGATATCGAATGAAAAAGGGCTGGATTACGCGATTGCCTCAGGTGGCGGGCGGATGAAGGTCACGATGGATCGCTATAACTCCGACTGGAATATTGTTAAAAGGGGTTGGGAGGCGCATGTTTTGGGCATAGGCCGTACATTTTCATCTGCGTCTGAGGCGGTGAAAACCTTTTATGCCGAAGACCCGAAGGCGACGGATCAGTATCTGCCCCCGTTCGTCATCGCGGATTCTTCCGGCGCTCCTGTCGGTAAGATTTCTGACGGGGACGCGGTTGTCTTCTTTAACTTCCGCGGCGACCGCGCCATTGAGATATCCAGGGCCTTTACCGAAAAAGAATTTAACGAATTCGACCGCGGGCCTCTTCCGGATGTATTTTACGCGGGCATGATGGAGTACGACGGCGACGCTCATATTCCGCCGAATTTTCTTGTCCAGCCGCCCGAGATTGATAACGTGGTCAGTGAATACCTCGCAGCCGAAAAGGTTAAAAGCTTTGCCGTCTCGGAAACCCAGAAGTTCGGCCATGTGACGTATTTCTGGAATGGAAACCGCTCCGGCTACATCGATGAATTGGTCGAGACGTATGTCGAGATTCCCTCCGACCGGATCGAGTTCGATCGCGCCCCCCGGATGAAGGCCAGAGAAATCACCGACAAGGTAATCGAATTGCTGCAAACGGGCGATTACCGATTCGGCAGGCTCAATTTCCCCAATGGCGATATGGTTGGCCACACCGGCATGATTGATGCGGCAATTATCGCGGTGGAAACCGTGGATGCGTGCGTTGGTGAACTCCTCGCCGCAATCCAAAAGCAAGGCGGTATCGCGGTCATCACGGCGGATCACGGCAACGCCGATGAGATGTTCACGATCGATAAAAAAGGCGTAAAATCCGTCAAAACCGCGCATACGCTCAATCCCGTGCCCTTTATCATCTATGATCCCCTGTATGCGGGAGAATACCTGATGGCGAATATCAAAGAAAAAGGCTTGTCCAATATCGCGGCGACGCTCTTGAATTTGCTTGGTTTTGAAAAGCCTGAAGATTATGATCCGTCGCTCATCGAATTTGTTATGTGATCGATGCCGCATACATTTACATTGCCCGGGTTTGAATTTTGATCTATAATTCCCCACTGCAGCGGCGAAGATGCTATCGGGTTTCATCATGAACGCCTTCGGGCAAACTAAGGAGGACCAAAATGAAAAAAGTAGTAATGCTTGTCATGGTTATCTTGTTATTAAGCGCGATGACCGTGGTTGCCGCGCCCTTAAAGGTCGGCGATCCAGCCCCTGATTTTTCCCTCAAGGATTCAACCGGTAAGGCCTATAGTCTTCAGCATCCTGATTACAAAGGGATGGTGATGACCATTTTCTATGTCGATCCGGATGAGAAAGATTTGAATGCTCATGTTGAAGACGCGCTTCTGAAAGACACCGGACTCGATCGGGGAAACCGTTACAAAGGCTTGGGCATTACCAATCTGAAAGCCACGGTCATGCCCAACTTCCTGATCAAGAAGATCATCAAGGGCAAGCAGGAAAAAACCGGCGCCGTAATTTTATTGGACTATGATCAGACCATTTTGAATCTCTGGGGTTTAAAGGACAATACGTCCAGCCTCGTCGTGTTGGATAAAAACCGGATCTGCCGCTATGTTTATAACGGCAAGCTTCCCCCTGAAGAGGTCCAGAAAGTATTGAGCCTGATCAAGGAATATCAGGAAAAGTAGGTTATTTAAGTAACGACTGATAGGCCGAATAAAACCCGTCCATCTGCTTTTGGATCCCAAAGAACGAAACCGCCTTGTTCCGGGCATTTTGCCGGAACCGGGCGGTTTCGTCGAGTGTCATACTCATAAAGATTTTCATTTTATCCACGACATCCTCTACATTTCCCGGATGCACCAGAAAGCCGTTTTCTCCATCGTCAATGTTTTCCCGAAGCCCGGAATACGATGACGAAATGAGTGGAATGCCCATCGAGAGCATCTCGCGGCTGGCATAAGAGATGGTTTCCACGGCATCGCTTAAAATAAATCCGACATCGAAGACTGAGCAGTAGCGGCGGATGTCTTTTTGAAAGCCGCCGTAGAGGACGCGATCCGACACGCCCGCATCGGCCGCCAGTTGCAAAATGCCTTCACGTGATGATTCCTGCCCGAGAATAAGAACTTTGAAATGAAACGCATCCCGAAGCGCTCTGGCCGCCGAAATCATGACGTCTATTCTTTTGTATCCGGAGGTGCCTGCGCAGGAGCCGAAAACGAAATCGTTTTCGGCCATGCCCAATGCTTTTTTCAGCGCAATATCGGTTGGCAGCGGGGCGAACCAATCCGTATCTACACCGTTTTCGATGACGACGGTATTGGGCATTTTCATGCTTTTTGATGTTTGGCTCATCGCGCGGGCCGATTCGGAAACATAGACATTTTTATTGACGATAAACCGATAAAGCCATTGATGATAAGGGTCTTTCGGCATTTCGCGTATGGCGTGATGCGTCCGCAGAACCGCAAACGCTTTTTTTTGAAAGATCAGGCTCCAGGCGACGATGTCATTGTCCGCTCCGCCGTTGGTGTGTATGATCGCGGGCTTAAAGGCTTTACAGATACGCGCAAACTCGCGGACGGATCGAATCGTGTAAAGAATTTCCGTGATATGTGAAGGATAGTCGCACGCGAAAACTTCGATGCCGGCTTCCCTTGCCGCGGCATAAAGATACGAGGTCTTCGGTATGGCCAGGGCAAATTGAAAGTGCTTTTTCAAGCTGCCACCGGCCAGCGACAGAATAAACGTATCATGCCCACCGCCGAGCTCCGGGTGGAAGTTAGTGAATAAAATGCGGGGAAGACTCATTTTTAATTCTTTCCTGTTACTTGATCGATGGGGCAAAACCCAAGTCCTGCACATACACCACGCTAAAAGTCATATCCGATCCCGTAAATGCGCTATTTTCTTTTTAAGTTGATAAAAGACATTGGACTCCGACGGTTCTTTTCTCAAAGTGACGCGGACGGGTTTTCGCGATGACGCGTCGGCGCTTTTTGAGTCCTCGGCGATATAATTTGCGATCAGGGCAAACAGGTTGTACTCATCGAGTACTTTTTGTCGGGCCTGCCAGATGAGTGCTTTGGACGATTCATACCGGTTTTACAAAAGGCTATCTTCAATCGCGGCAATGGCGCTGTCGGGATTGCCGATATTGATGGCGGTGAGGGCGCCTTCCGGAAAGTAGTCCGTGATATTGGGGCATCCGTGGTAGATGGGATGACATCCGGCCAGAAATGCGTCGGAGATTTTCTCCGTCCAGTAATGCGGTACTTCACTGTTTTCGATGGCGACCGTGTAGCGATAATCTGCAAGCGCGTCCCACTTGTCTTCAATTTCGTCAAGGCCACGACCGAACAGGTCTATCTTGTCGCCAAAATGGCCCTTGAGCTTCCGGGCAAAGGCCAATCTTTTTTGATGCCCGTCCGACATGGTTTTGGCGGAGCTCACAATCGAGATCAGCTTGGTTTTGGGGATGTCGGTCATGGCGGCAAGCTCGTCGTAATCTTTTGTGAATTCGATATTAACATGATTGCGTTGTCGCCGCCCCACATGCCAGGGCAATCCTGACTGCGTCAGGAGCACACGTGGATGATCCATGTGGGCGTCACTGGAAATAACGGCGGCAAACTGCCGCAGAAACTCGCTTTTGTAAGTCTTGAGCGTTGGCGGCTCACCCGCGATGAAGATAATGTTTTTCTGCGGGCAGCGGGTGGTTTCTCTTTTTTTGTAAGTGCCTTCAATGACAAACCAGTAGTCGCACTGCTTGATGTCCGTATTGCAGAAAAATTCACAGTCTTTCCAGATGCCCCGCTGTCCCGGAGTCTGCCGCACAATCGGCCACGGGGATGTGGAGAGCTTCACTTTGATCATTGTGGCTTTTCCCCTTTCATGTGAAGTCAGGATAGTTCAAATCGTCATCTCGATGGTAAATCTGCGTGTAAATCCGCCTGGTGGATTAGGGGGAGTGTCCATTCTTGATGGGCGCTTTCGTTCACTCTGCCGTATATTGCTTCACAATCAATGCGATACCCCCGATGCCATTTTGCCAGCAACTCATCCGGATGAATATTTCCCGAGATGTTTTCCATTTCCGTCTGGACGCGATTGAGCGGAACATTCACAATGCGTGATTGAGAAAAGGCAATGCCGCAGCGATTCAAAAAAAACGGCTTGAAGTGTTGCAACTGATCTTCGAAGGAGTTGGGTGCGTTAAAAGAGATCAGGGACGCCATCGCCGTCATTTCGCGCCTCGCAAAAAAATGACCGTCAACGGATAAAGGATAGCCCCAATCCAGTGCGCCGTCACGCCATGTCCAGACGATTTTATTCCCGGCGCCAGCCGGATGGTCTGAAAATACCGGTTGGGGCTGTGCGGATTGCACGACATAACAGCGGTTGAGATTCTTCCCCATGCGAAGACTGAAGACAAATTTCTCCGGTGAAAATGCGAGAATTTCGGCAAGGTCAACCGGTTCGAGAAACACGATGTCGTCCACCAGAAAAAACAGCATATCCGCTTTGAGACCGCTCAAAATATCCAACAGGTCCTGTTTAAACGAAAAGGGACCTCTCTGACGAATAAAGGTAAAGGAAGTGCGCTCGTCACTAAACAGCGTCTGGAGCTGATCGTACGCGCTTTGATGATCTGCCGTGCTTGCCGTATAGAGAATGCAGGTGGGCGGGACAGGCGACACCTTTTGTTTTAGGGATGTCAGCAGGGCGTGCAATTGCATGGCCCTGTCCTTGGAAAAGATCACGCACGCCGCCGATGACATTTTATCCTGTCTGGCCCAGCGCGCCTTGCATTCGATATAGGCCTGAAGGGCTTTTTCCTGACGCATCTTTTTGGAAGGCGACCGGTAAAGCCAATCCCTCAATGGGGAGGCGATATCATGACGTAATCGTCCCAGAAATCGCGGTCCTGCGGCGTGAAAATCCCTTTCCCGGCGGACCAGACAGGCCTGACGGTCATACTCCGGGCGCATCAGCGGGCTCGGCGTGTCGCCTGCGCCCGTCAGGGCGTGTTGATAAATCTTGTATTTTTGCGAATAAGATTGTTTGCGGCTCTCAAAGGTTTTATGTGGTGCCTGGTCATTGCCGGATTCTCTCTTGCGATAGATCGCCAGGGCTTGCGGCAGAAGCCAGATATCCCCTAAAACGCCAATTCTCAACCAGTGATCATAATCTTCTCCTGGTCCTTTCAAGAGCGCTTCATTTTGCAGACCTGCCTCTTTGAGCGTTTTGCGCCGGATGATCACGGTTGAGTTAATGAGATAATTGTCCTGAACATGTTTAGAATAGGGTATTTGTCCAAACGGCGCTTTCTCAAAATAAAGAGGAAGCCCGGAATCCCGAGGGCTCGAACTTTCGGTCATAATGAAAGCGTTTGTGCCCAGCAGCACGCAATCAGGGTGTTCGTTTAGAAAGGCCGTCTGTTTTTCAAGTTTTTCGGGCAGCCAGATATCATCGTCGTCGAGAAAGGCGACATACGCTGCCTGTCCCGCTCGCATGGCGCGATTGCGGGGGACAACCGGTGTTCCTGAATGCGCGCCGGGCAAATAATGGAAGCGGGGATCTTTTAAAAAAGGCGCTATCGCCTTTAGTGTTTCTTCGGTCCGGCCGTCTTCGGCAATCCAGCATTCCCAGTGTGGATAGGTCTGCTGCTGCACACTCTCAAGCGTTTCGGGAAGGATCGCAAAACGTTGATAGGTAGGTACAACAATATCAATCTGAGCCTGAATCATGATTTCAGTATCCACTTCATAATGCTCGAACTGTTAACACAGATCAGAGGAAAAATCATGTTTTAATAGGCGATGTGATATGTTATCAAATACCCGCTATTGCCTCTGCAAGCAGGCGATGGCTGATTATTGATCAGACAGCCGATTCAAAGGAAACAAAAACGGAAATGAAACAGACACTGGATCAATACAGGATATTGGCCTTGGGCGAAATCATCCAGTTTCGGCATATCACTCATGATCATTTCTTTGGCGTGAATGTTCGAAAGAAACATTCAAACGGCTGGTATAGAAAAGGCGTCTTGTTCTCCCTTCCCTTGTTTTTCAAATTACGTAAAGCCATTCGAAACGGCCAATTTGACATCATTTTGGCCGGGAGCAATCCTTTTCCCCTTTATCTTCACGACCGGTCCGCCTTTAAAAACATCCGCAATTTCCTTCATAGGCTTTTTTTTGACTTCCCGGCCTTTGGCTTATCGATGCTGCCGGTGATGCTGAGGGGCTCAAATATTCCGCTGGCCATTATCAATAACGAAGACAAGCCGCGTATTCCCAAGGAAGATTTCCCTCTGATGCGCCGCTCAAGCGCCTATTTCATGCGGGAGTTGCCTCAGGATAAAGCATTGCTCTACCTCAACGCCAACAAGCGCAGCAATGCGATGGAAAGCATCCGCGACAATCCTTTTTATCGCCGGATGAACGAAAAAATTTATCCGATGAGTCTCGGAATTGCCGACGCCGTGGCCCAACAGGCGTGCGCGTCATGTAAGGACATCGACGTTTTTTTTATGGGCGATATCAATTCAACGGTTCGCGAGGATGGCCTCAGGATCATGAAAAAACTTGCGGATGAAGGATATCGCGTGGTGCGCCCCGAAAACCGGCTTCCGTTTGATGAATTTTACAACTATTGCTCCAGATCCTGGCTCGTCTGGTCGCCCAACGGCCGCGGCTGGGATTGCTTCAGGCACTATGAAGCCTCCATGGCCGGTTCCGTGCCGGTAATTAATTATCCGTCCATCCTCCGGCATCGTCCCCTGATGGACCATGAGCATTGCCTCTATTACGGCGTGGAAGATGAACATCTTTACACGGTGATCAAAAAAGCGTTGAGCGATAAAGACCGCTTAAGCCGGATGGGGCAGATGGCAAGAGCGCATTGTCTGCGGCATCATACGACATCGAAGCTCCTGTCGTATGTGATTGAAACAACCCTTGCCCATGCCGGCCGCCGCAGTGATGAAAATCTGAACCGGTAAACCATGTGTTTCGCTTAGTTGTGCGGATTGAAATAATGATGGCCTCTTTGACCAAATGTTTGGAATCTTTTAAAGCACACCCCCCATCCCGCTTCGACTACTTACGGATGGCTGTTTTTGTATTAACCAGCTTGTTTATATTTGTATCGCCCTTGCCGCTGACGTCTTTTCAGGAACTGTTTTTTTATTCGGCTGCGGTGCTTGCCGGTATATGGCTCATCTTTGATAAAACAGAATTTCAGTTTATCACGCCAATTACCGCTGCCTGTTTGCTATTTCTGCTGTGGTGTGTTGTCGGACTTTTTTTTGCGCTGAACCTGCAAAACAGCATTCATGACATCTTCGCGCATCTGATCAAGCCTCTGGTTTTTTTATGGCTTGTTTTCAATGTCTTTTCGTCCCGCAGGCGCCTGACGTTTTTGCTGGGGCTGTATGTCACGTCAGTGTGCTTTTTGACTTATGGCGGCATGATCTATTTCTATGGCATTCAAGGTCATCCTATCCTGGAGCGCTTTACGACACCCTTGTATAGGGGCTATCTGGATTTTGCTTATGTTCCGGCGGTGATTTTCGCGATTTATCTTTTAACTGAACGGGGAAATATCTTTTATAAATGCTGGATTGCTTTTTCACTGCTCGGTGCTTGCACGGCCATTGTGTTGACTCAAAGCAGAGCTACGATAATTGCTTTGGCGGCGGTTTTGGCCATATTGTTCGCTTTTCAAAAAAAGAAGCGCATGCTGATTGCAGTGGTCATGTGCGGCATCCTGCTGGTGCTGATCTTTGCCTATCATAGTCGCTATTCATTGCAGACTATGGAGGAATCCAAGACCATAAGATTGAGCGCCATTGTTCTGTTTACTGAAATGCTCAAAGATCATCCGATTTCCGGTATCGGCTTCGGTATGGAGACGTATTACTCGCGCGAGTTACTCGATGCGTATAATCAGAAAGTTCCTATCCGTTACCACCAGTCTGACCCGGTCGCCATGCCGCATAACACCTTCCTCGATATTGCCGTCAGGACGGGTCTTGTGGGTCTGGCCATCTATTTGCTTTTGTGTTTTAAATTATTTAAAACCGGTTGGGGGTTGATCCGGCGTTCTAAAGAAGACGACCTGCGATCAATGGCGCTCGTCATACTGGCATCGTTTATCGCTTTTTTTATTCAGGCCATGTTTGGCGATACGCAGTTCGGGGTGCAGACGTTTGTTTTTCATCTGCTGTGCGGGATCATGATGGCTTTGTGGCGGTTGGATTGGGAGTCTGAACTCCCACGCCCGATTAGACAATGAAGGGAATGATGCGATGAAAGCACTGTTTGTGGGCAATTCCGACGGGATCGGGCTGGCGATGACCAAAAGGCTGCTCGACGCAGGCTGGCAGATCACTGGCGTTTCCAGAAGCGCCTCACCCCTTGAAAACAGCGCCTATCGTCATATCGTCGCCGACGCGGGTGAGGAAAATTTTACAGACATCCTGAAGAGAGTGATCGGGAATGAACTGCCGGATCTGTGCATTTATTTTGCTGGCATCGGCGAGTTTCTGAATCCTCTGGATATGGACGGCGAGGCGCGGATTTTTGAGGTTAACCTCACCGGCATGGTCCGCACGGCGGCCGCTGTAATTCCGGGCATGGTTCAACGTGGACGCGGGCATTTCATCGGCATCTCGAGCATGGCCGATGAATTTCTTTCACCCGAAGCGCCATCGTACAGCGCCTCCAAGGCGGGATTTTCAAACTATCTGGGTGGACTGGCGAAGGCGTTAAAGCCCAAAGGCGTCTTTGTCACGAATGTCCGCTTTGGTTATGTGGATACCAAAATGGCCAAAGATGAGGTGAAGCCGTTTTTGATGAGCGTTGAAAAAGCCGTCGATCATCTGATGGTTTGCCTCCGCAAAAAACCAGTCACGTACAGCGCGCCCAAAATAATGATTCCGCTGGCCAAGGCGATGAAGCTCATACTGAAACTGAAGGGATAGGGCAAAACAGCCTTTTCCTATTTGGCCCTTGTCCGGCGCATGTCGATTCGCTATACTCCTTATTATGAAACACTATAAATTGCTGGATCATACGGCCGATCTGGGCATTGAATGTTCGGCGCGCACGCGAAAGGCGCTGTTCATCCGGGCTGCGGAGTCGCTGACGGATATTTTGGTTGAGCGGAAAAACGCGCCTGCCGGAAAGGGTCAAACGCGCAGCCTGTCTCTGGTGGTGGAGGGCGCCGATGCCGCCGATTTGCTGGTGAATTTTTTGCGCGAGCTGTTGTATCTTTTTAATGGCGCTCATCAGGTGATTGTCTCGTGCGAGATGAAGAGCTTTACCGGGAAAACGCTTGCGTCCAATCTGATTTTGGAGCCTTATTCCCCGAAGATGCATGCGGTCAAGACCGAGCTCAAAGCGGTGACGTATCATCGCCTGAGCGTCGAAAAGATAAAAAACGGCTGGAAGGCGAGGGTCATTTTCGATGTCTGAAATCATTCTGGAAAAATTGGACGATAACCGCTGGCTGGTCCCTCAAACTGGCTCGATGCGCGTGCCGGGGATCATCTACGCCGACGCTTCCCTCGCCGGTCTCCTCGCGCATGATGAAAGCGCCAGACAGGTGGCTAATGTCGCGTGTCTGCCCGGTATTGTGAACTATTCGCTGGCCATGCCGGATGTCCACTGGGGATATGGGTTTCCCATCGGCGGCGTGGCTGCGTTCGATCTGGACGAAGGCATCATCTCGCCCGGCGGTGTGGGCTATGACATCAACTGCGGCTGCCGCCTGATGGCGACGGCGCTTTCTTTTCCCGATATAAAAGACCGCCTGAAGGATTTGACCGTTGCCCTGTATCAGCAGATTCCGTCGGGTGTCGGCGTTGGCGGGCGTGTGAGGCTCTCCGGGAAGGATTCGAAAAAAGTGCTGATCGACGGCGCGGCCTGGGCCGTGAAAGCCGGTTTCGGCCTCGCGGCGGATCTGGAAACCACCGAAGACGGCGGCTCTCTGCCGGGCGCGGACCCGGAGCAGGTGTCCGCGCGGGCGCTGACACGGGGCAAGGATCAGCTCGGGACGCTGGGCTCGGGCAATCACTTTCTGGAAATTGAAGTGGTCGAACAGATTTTTGATGAGTCCGCCGCGCGTGCGTTCGGCCTCTGGAAGGGCCAAGTGGTCGTCATGATCCACAGTGGATCGCGGGGTCTGGGCTATCAGATTTGCGACGACTATCTGGCGTTGATGGTCAAGCATCAAACGGATACCGGCATTGCGCTGCCGGATCGGCAACTGGCGTGCACCTATCTTTCGTCGCCCCGTGGGAAAAACTATCTGGCGGCGATGGCCTGCGGGGCCAATTACGCCTGGGCGAACCGCCAGATGCTGATGCACCAAACGCGCGAGGTCTTTGAAAAAACGCTGAGCATGGCGCCGCGTGAATTATCAATGCGTCTGGTTTATGATGTTTGCCACAATATCGCCAAGATCGAGACGTTTTTAATAGACGGTAAAGAAAGAAAGCTCTGTGTCCACCGCAAGGGCGCCACGCGCGCCTATCCGGCCGGGCACGAGGCTCTCTGCCCACAATACCGAAGCGTCGGTCAACCGGTGCTGATTCCCGGCGATATGGGAACCGGCTCGTATGTGCTTGCCGGGCAGGAAAAGGCCATGACTGAAACCTTCGGGAGCGCCTGTCACGGCGCGGGCCGCGTCATGAGCCGGACGCAGGCGATCAAATCCAGCCGGGGCCGGTCGATTAGCCGCGAGCTTGCCGACCGTGGCGTTTTAGTCATGTCCGCAAGTAAAGGGACGCTGGCCGAAGAAATGCCGGAGGCCTACAAAAATTTAAACGATGTCGTGGGGGTGGTCTGTGATGCGGGCCTTGCCAAAAAAGTCGCAAAGCTCAAGTCCATTGCCTGCATCAAAGGATGATCCGGTATCTGCCGAAGTCGAGAATCGTTCCTCGCGCATTGACTTTTTTGCCGCTCCATCATAAGAAACGGTCCAACGACATAACGGAGAGGTTCATGACGGAAATAATTTTTGACAAAAACGAGGATTGGGATAGCCGGGTGTTGTGCAGCGACGAGTCCTGCATCGGCACGATTGGCCCGGACGGCAAATGCAAAGAGTGCGGCCGGGTTTATGAAGGTGTTTTGCCCGAAGGCCACGGCCAGAAAACCGAGAGCACGCCACCTGCTGAAGAATCGCTTGCGGATGCAGCCGAAGCCGCTTATGGCGACAGCGACGATGACGATTGGGATAGTCGGGTGTTGTGCAGCGATGAATCCTGCATTGGTGTCATCGGCCCGGACGGTAAATGCAAGGAATGCGGCAAACCCTTAGCCTGATATAAAAAAATGGCGGAAATCCATTCCCGCCTCGTATCGTAGGGAACGGTTCTTTAGTCCGGCGCATGCCGGATGAAACCGTTCCCTACTATCATTCTCCATTCCCAGAGGGTTCCCTCTTTCAGGCGGCATGCTTGTTTCGCAGTTCTTCGGCGATTTTTTCAACAAGAAATATCTTTAAAAGAGACTGATAAGGAACGTCGCGCTTATTGGCGAGCAGCTTCAGCTCGTCCAGGACGGTTTGAGGCAATCGAATGGAAATCGTTTTTGTTGAAGGTTTTAGATTGGAAAGAGTGACTTTGTGGGCTTTATCCCAATCGATATAGTCCGTCGAGTCGTGTTTGCCCCAGAATTCCCTTTCCTTGGCTTCGCTCTTGAATGTGGGTTTATTCGCTTTCATTTTCTTGATATACCTTTCTTTCCCGGACACTCATGTCTCTCGCCGATATGACGCGGATCCGGTCTTTCCGTACCGTAAAAACGAGAAACAGCAAGCGGTTGGTGTCGGTTCGGCCCAGCGCATAATAGCGCGACTCTTTCTCTGAGTGGCCAATGTCTTGTGCCACAATCAGCGGCTGATTAAAAAACATCTGTTCGCATTCAGACGGCGAAACGCCGTGCTTAATCCAGTTCTTGTCGATATTGCCTTCGTCCCATTCGAACCCTATGGCGCCTAGCAGATTTTTCATATCCATGTAATCAAGTATATATTTGCCATATACAATAGTCAAGCCAGAACAAAAAAGGGCGGGATACCCATCCCGCCCCCGTATCGTAGGGAATGGTTTCAAACCATTCCCTACAGACTATTTTCCCACCCATTCCCAGACGGCTGCCGCGCCCTGGCCGTGGCCGATGCACATGCTCTCCACCGCGTATTTCACGCCGTAGAAGGGCATTTCATGCATGATCGTCGTGGCGATGCGTGCGCCGGTGCAGCCCAGCGGATGCCCAAGCGATATGCCGCTGCCTTTGGGATTCAGGAGCTTATGGTTTCGGATCCCCAGCTCTTTGGTGCAATACACCGCCTGAGCGGCAAAGGCTTCGTTGACTTCCCAAAGGCCGATGTCTTCCTTTTTGAGCCCCGCTTCCGCAAGTGCTTTGGGAACGGCAATTGCCGGACCAATGCCCATATAGGCCGGATCAACGCCTACAACGCTGTAGGCCAACAGGCGCAGCTTTGGTTGAAGGCCGAGTTTTTCGCACGCCTCACGGCTTGCGACGACAACGCAGGCCGCCGCGTCGTTGGTCTGACTGGAGTTCCCCGCTGTCACGGTTCCCTGTTCATCCTTGATGAAAACCGGCTCCAGTTTGGCCAGTGTCTCCATCGTTGTGGTCGGACGAATGCCCTGGTCGCGATCGACGATCATCTTTTTAGTCGAGCCGTCCTCCTGGGGCACATCAGCTTCAATCGGTAGAATTTCATCCTTGAAGAGGCCCTTTTGCGTGGCTTCATGGGCCTTGGCATGGCTTTCCACGGCCATTTCGTCCTGTTCCTTGCGGGAAATGCCGTATTTGCGGGCCACTCTTTCCGCCGTGTAGCCCATCGACACCATTTGCGGATCGCAAAATTCCGAAAGCCGCGGATTCGGGTCAGACATCGTGCCCATCGGGATATGCGTCATGTGCTGCGCGCCACCGGCCAGAATCACATCCGCCCAGCCCATATTGATCGATGAGATGGCAAACGCGATGGATTGCAGGCCCGAAGCGCAGAAGCGATCCACCGTGCAGCCCGGAACGCTGTGCGGAAGGCCCGCCATGATCCCCGCGTAACGGCCAATGTTGGAGCCCATGTCTTTCATCAGCGCCGTGCCGCCCCAGATGACATCATCGATTCTGTCTTTTTGATTTTCAAGGCCCGCCCGGCGGATCGCCTCGTTCATCACCCGCGCCGAGAGGTCATCGGCCCGCAGATTCGTAAACCACGAGCTTTTTCCCGCCCTGGCAATACCGGTCCTCACGCTTTCCACCAGATAGATATCTTTCATATTTCCCTCCGATATTAAAATATTTCTCTATTTTCATTTCGCTTTAATAACAGGGCCTCAACAAGCGGAAATCGCATCACATTAGTCATCCCGTCTGGATGACACGTTTATAGATTATTATCTGCTCCCCAATCTTCGACCCCGTCGGGGTCGAACAACGGTTTGTCATTTCGCTACAAACGTTCGATGCCTTCGGCATCAGAAAACATGAAGTCCTTTAATCCATAAGCCCATCAGACCCTTAACTCAATGGCGCAAAAGCGTCAGTCGGCCATCAATTTCATCCCGTCGGGATGACACGTTTGTAGATATGGCTTCGTCCCCCCGAATCTTCGACCCCTTCGGGGTCGAACTTCATGTTCTCGCTAATCTATAAACGTCTGATGCCTTTGGCATCGCTCGCCCAGCCGTTGATGGTTTCACGAGCGCACAAGCCTTCCCGTTTCTAAATTTCATCCCGTCGGGGTCGAACAACGGTTTGTCATTTCGCTACAAACGTTCGATGCCTTCGGCATCTATGCCTAATCCATCCAGTCAAACAGATATTTCTGATCAAATTGAATTTGATATTTCGTCAAAAACTCCTGATATTCTTGTTTGAATGGCTTGATTTCATGATGTTGCTTCTGATTCAAAACATATTTTACAACATCGTCGATCTGAGAATGACCATACGAAAACGAGCCGTAGCCTTCCTGCCAGCTAAAATTGAATTTGCAAAGTTTTTCTTTATTGATAAATTCATGGCTTGACTTTTTGACTTCGCGAACCAGATCCGACAGGCGACATGAAGGTTTCATGCCGATAAAAAAATGCAGATGATCCGGCATGCCGTTGATGGCCAGCATTTTTTGATCCTTATTTTGAACAACGCCGGTTATATATTGATAGAGTCGCTCTTCCCAAGAAGGTTCAATCAAGGATTCCCTGCCTGATACGGCAGGGACAACGTGAATATAAATTTGGAAAAACGTGCCAGCCATTTTTTTACCTCATTTCCGATCATATCATCCCGATGGGATGACATGGTTGTAGCTGATGATACGTCCGCTAAACCTTCGACCCCGTCGCGGTCGAACCTGTTTTGTCATTCATCTACAAACGTTCGATGCCTTCGGCATCAAAAGACCCGAAGTCCAGTAATCCATGAGCCCATGAGCATCGTAATGCAATGGCGCAAAAGGCTTCCCTTTTCTAATTTTCATCCCGACGGGATGAGACGTTTATAGATATTGGTTCGCTCCCCCGAACCTTCGACCCCGTCGGGGTCGTACAATGTTTTGTCGTTAATCTATAAACGTTCGATGCCTTCGGCATCAAAAGACCCGAAGTCCAGTAATCCATGAGCCCATGAGCATCGTAATGCAATGGCGCAAAAGGCTTCCCTTTTCTAATTTTCATCCCGACGGGATGAGACGTTTATAGATATTGGTTCGCTCCCCCGAACCTTCGACCCCGTCGGGGTCGTACAATGTTTTGTCGTTAATCTATAAACGTTCGATGCCTTCGGCATCAAAAGACCTGAAGTCCAGTAAACCATGAGCCCATTAGTCCCGCCGTGCAATGACGTAAAACCCTTCAGCTCGTCTTTATATTTCATCCCGACGGGATGAGACGTTTATAGATATTGGTTCGCTCCTCCGAACCTTCGACCCCGTCGGGGTCGTACAATGTTTTGTCGTTAATCTATAAACG
>CAZSQS010000056.1:17726-23694 GCA_964608995.1 uncultured Smithella sp.
CCGAACCTTCGACCCCGTCGGGGTCGTACAATGTTTTGTCGTTAATCTATAAACGTTCGATGCCTTCGGCATCAAAAGACCCGAAGTCCAGTAATCCATGAGCCCATGAGCATCGTAATGCAATGGCGCAAAAGGCTTCCCTTTTCTAATTTTCATCCCGACGGGATGAGACGTTTATAGAGGTTGGTTCGTTCCTCCGAACCTTCGACCCCGTCGGGGTCGAACCCGGCTTGGTCATTGATCTACAAACGTTTGATGCCTTCGGCATCGGAAGCCAAAAAGCCTTTAGCTTTTAGCCCATAGCCCATGGCCTATTGCCTTTAGCCTTTAGCCTTTGGCCTCTATCCTTTAACTCACTCCCAGCGCCTCCTCCGGGCAGGTCAAAACGCTGTCTTCCTCGCTTTGAATGATCGAAGCCAGCATCGATACGTTCGGCAAAATATTGTTGGCATAGTAGCGCGCCGACGCAATTTTGCCCGCATAGAACGTGAAGTCGCCTTCGCCTGGTTTCAACCCTGCGGATTTTGCGGCGGCAACCAGCGCCTGATCCAAGAGGCACATCGCCACATACACCTCGGCGAAAACAAAAAGCGCGCGCTGGGCGAAAAGCGGGATGAGCTCGCGCTTGGCTTCCATGTTGGCGTACCAGCCGTTGTAAATGTCTTTCACTTCTTCAGCCGCTGCGTATGCGCGGGCCAGATTATCCATTTCCTTTTCAAAGCCTGCCGTTTTGCGGTTTGTGTCAATAAAGGCTTGAATGTCCGCCATCCAGGCGGCAAAGGTGGCGCCGTCTTTCATGCGCATCTTGCGGCCGATGAGGTCATTGGCGTGAATAAACGACGTGCCTTCCCAGATGGTGAGAATTTTGGAGTCGCGCAGATACTGCTCAACCGGATATTCCATCGTATAGCCTACGCCGCCTAAAACCTGAATGGCCTGGGCGATCACATTCAGAGACGCTTCCGAGCCGTAGCATTTGACGATGGGTGTCAGGATCTCGGCAAAGGAGGCGAATTTTTTGGCCCTGTCTCTATCTTTTGAGTTGCCTTCAATATCGAGATAATAAAATCCCTTGAAAATCATCGCCCGGATGCCTTCGACGTGCGCCTTCATGTCCAGGAGCATCCGGCGGACATCTTCGTGCTGAATGATGGGAACGCGTTCGGCGCCTTTGACGCCAAAGGGCCGTCCCTGGATGCGCTCGGTGGCAAACTGAGAGGCAAAATAGTACGCGGCCGCCCCTTGCGTGTTGGCGTTGTGTCCCGTGCCGATGCGCGATTCGTTCATCATGTGGAACATCATCGCGAGCCCCTGGGAGTAGCCCTTCGCGTCCGGTACGGGCCCGAGTAAAATGCCCCGGCAGTTGTCGTCGTCGCCGAAATTCAAAAGTGCGGTGGCTTGGGCGTGCAGGCCCATTTTGTGCTCGACGCCGGCGGTGGTGACGTCGTTTGGCTCGCCCATTGAGCCGTCCTCATTGACCCAGTATTTGGGAACGACATAAAGCCCGATGCCGGGGGAGCCTGCCGCGCCACCCTCGGGGCGGGCCAGAAGCAGGTGGATCGTGTTTTCGCATGTGCCCTGGTCGCCTGCCGTGATGAACATTTTGGTGCCCTTGATTTTCCAGATGCGCGGATCATCAGTGGGGTAGGAGCGGGTGATGATGTCGCCTGTGTCCGAGCCGAAGTTCGGTTCAGTCAGACACATCGTTCCTTGCCAGTCGCCTGATAGCATCTTGGGGATGAAGCGGTTGCGGTCATCCTCCGTGCCGAAGCGCAAGATCAGATTGGCCGCGCCGGAGGTCAGTTTGATGCAGGATGTCAGCGCCGGGCACGCCGCCGTGTTCATCTCGGCGCAGGCTTTGTAAAGAATCAGGGGCATGCCGCTTTCCACCTTAATGCATTCACTCGACGACCCCCAGCCGTTTTCCTGCAAAAACCGATAGGCATCCCTAAAGCCGGGAACGGCCGTGACGACGCCCTTTTCAAACTTCACACCGATCTTGTCGCCCGGCGCGTTGATGGGATTGACAACCGTTTTGGCGACTTTGTAGCCCTCGGTAAGCAGCATGTCGATGTCGTCCATCGAAAAGTTGTCCTTGTAGCGCTCACAGGTGAGCACTTCGCCGGTCGGCAGCCACTCCTTCAAGATAAACTTCAAATCCCGAACATCATAGCGAAATTCCATTGCGCCTCTTCCTCCTGTAATATTAATTTTAAAAGCCTATTCGATGTATTTTGATTACCTTCGGCGACATGAAAGGGTGTAGCGACTGGCAGCGGCATGCAAAGTAAAATAGCAATGGGTGGTCTGATAAGGATATTCACTTTAATCCTTGCGCCATATTTTCTTTGAGAGCTTTACATGACTATATAAAGCCGGGACGATTGTCAATCCCAAGCCGAAAGGCGTCCTGCTGTTTCCGGCGACGATTTTGAAAATTGGGAGACGCGCGCTTCCCGCCGCTTCCTGTCCTGAGCGAAAAAAAGCTGACCTGGAGTTTAAGGTATGCTAAACGGTTGTCCAAAATATGCTTGAATTTTTATGTGACCGAAAGGTAATTAAACAGTGTCGATGTCAGTAAGGATGTTCATGTCGAAAGCAGCGCAGCATCAGCGCCTGACGCCGGTCCTGATTTGCCTGGCGCTGGCGCTTCTCACCCTTGTCGCTTTCTGGTCTGTCCAGGACGGCGCGTTCATTAACTATGACGACGATGTCTATGTTTATGAAAATTTCCATGTGCAGGCCGGCCTGAACCCCGACAGCATCCGGGCGGCCTTTTCCACTGACCTGCTCCAGAGAGTCACCAACTGGCATCCATTGACATGGCTGTCTCTGATGCTGGATGCTTCGCTTTTCGGACTGAATCCGTCCGGCTATCATCTGGTCAATCTTTTCCTGCATATTCTGAGTACGATTTTATTGTTTCTGGTCATGAGCCGGATGACGCAAACGCTCTGGCCTTGCGCGTTTGTTGCCTGCCTGTTTGCGATTCATCCGCTCCATGTCGAATCCGTCGCCTGGGTTACGGAGCGAAAAGATGTGCTTTCAGGGCTTTTCTGGATGCTCACCCTGTGGGCCTACAGCGTCTATGTCGAGCGGCCCGGTTTTAAGCGATATGTCCCGGTCTTTGTGTTTTTTGCGCTGGGCCTGCTGGCCAAGCCCATGAATGTTACGCTGCCGTTTGTCTTGTTGCTTTTGGATTACTGGCCTCTCAGGCGCTCATCCGTCGCATTTCTGATTTTAGAAAAAGCTCCTCTTCTGCTTCTGTCCGTCGTGATCAGTGTTGTGACGTATCTGGCCGCGCATCAAGGCGGCGTCGTTGCCTCGTTTGATGCGCTTCCCCTGGACGTCCGCATCGGCAATGCCCTGGTGTCGTATGCCGCTTATCTGGGAAAAATGATCTGGCCTGTGCATCTGGCCGTCTATTACCCTCATCCGGGGATGGTCATTGCCTGGAAGGTTGCAGGTGCGGTTCTTGTGCTGGCGGCAATCACGCTGTTTGTAATCTTGCGGGCAAAGACATCCCCGTATCTGGTCACCGGCTGGTTTTGGTATCTGGGAACGCTCGCGCCGGTCATCGGCATTGTGCAAAACAGCAATTTTGCAATGGCGGACCGATACACGTATATCCCCCTGACGGGTATTTTTTTGATGGTCGCCTGGGGCGTTCCCGACCTCCTTACAAAATGGCGCTACCGGAAAGTCTTTCTGTGGGCCTTCTCGATTCTGATCATTTGCGCCCTTTGTGTTATGACCATCAAACAAACGGGGTACTGGATGGACAGTATCACTTTATTTGATCGTACATTAGAGGTGACGGAGGATAACAACCGCTTGGCCTATAATAACCGGGGGTCCGCACATGCCGATTTGGGCCATTACGGGCAAGCCCTTAAGGATTATGACAGAGCCATTGAGATTGATCCCCGACATGCCAAATCCTGGTACAACCGCGGCGCGGTCTATGGCAGAATCGGAAATTACCAGCGGGCGATGGAGGATTTCACTAAGACGCTCGAGATCGACCCGAAATTTAAAATGGCCTATTTCAACCGGGGGGGCATCCATGGCATGATGGGTAATCACCCCCAGGCCATTGCGGATTTCAGCCGGGCCATCGCGCTTGATGAGGGCTTTGTGAAAGCCTACGCCAACAGGGGAATGACTTACCTGATGATGGGTGAAAATGAATCGGGATGCCGTGATGTGCAAAAAGCCTGCGCGCTGGGCGATTGCAGAGCATGGGAATCAGCAAAAGGCCGGGGCGCGTGTCGATTTTCCCATCCTTATGATACTTATGATAATTCTATTAATTCCAATAGGATGCCGTAAACTAAATGGCCCTTACGTTTTAAATCTTAATGATCAAATCGCATTCAGCTCAAAAGTTGAGATTATTAGAATAATGGGGAAACAATCAGTATCTATCTTGACGCTTGATAATTGATCAGCAAATATCTTTTAATCTGTCATTCCCGCGAAGGCGGGAATCCAGAAATTATGTTTGATCCATGCTTTTTGACTTGATCAAGAATTCAAAATAATTGAAAGGAGTCGCCGTTGAACCGGGCCATGCCCTCGCTCAGAATGCCCTGCAACTGTGGCTCTACGGCTCATTGCGCGACAGCCGAAAACTCGCCCTGCGGGCTCAAACAGTTCGTCTGTCCAATGCTCCATTTCGCCAAGAGCCACAACGTTTCGGGCCTATTCGCTCTTGTATGCCCCAGTGCAACTGCGGAGGTTAATAAGGAAACAGCGTCCCGCTGTTTTGCCAGGAAACAGCGTCCCGCTGTTTTGCCTCCTTTGCCATTTATCAGATCCTCTGAACCTGCCGGGGTCAATCCCGTGCGACTCTTTCAGCAATTCGCAGCGCTTCATTTTGCTTATTTCATCCGTTTGATCATTCATCGCGTAAAGGCCGCATGCCTCATCAAGCCGGTTATTGTTTCTTATAGCAAGATTGGTAGGACATTTCGTGTCTCAGGAAAAATATTTAACCGACGCCCGGCCGAATGGCACGATTACTTCCAGGCCAACCCAACCACCCCGGAAATGCATCGAATGAAATACCGCCACTGCTCTTTCGTAAAGATGTAATTAAGGATTGATCCTGCAACCAGAGACATTAAAGGCCTAATGAATACAACTGAATCGATAAATTACTTAACAATTGAAGGGCGCAGCGCTTACCCCCGCTAAATGCATTACCCTTTTGATTTTTTACTATTTTATCAGTGTCCCTCTTAGCTCCCACTGGTTGTCGCCCTGACAACTGCGGTATTAATTGGACCTGTCCCCAATATTGCGTTACTACAACTCCCCACGGGAAATATCAAAAAATCGTTCAAAGAATTTAATAAGTTTAGTAAGCACACTCTCGCGTTTCTTGGAACGCTCTCCTCCGGGAGAAAAGCGCGACACTGGCGGCAAAACCTTTACCAGAGCAGTGCCGGTGCTTGTAACACTGCCGTTGCGAAACGCGTTTTTCACAAATTTATAGGTTTCGTCGTGATCAAGATTTTCGTGCTTAATAATTGCTTCCAGTTCCTCAATTTTTTTCTTTTCCACATACTTCCGCCAGTCTTCATCCAAGACCGAATGGATATCAAGCGACGCGATAAACTGGTTGATAAGATCTTTTTTGTTTCGCAGTTCAATGCTTGAGTCGATGGCCTTGTTAATATCGACAAGCAGTTCACGGTTCTTCATGTGGTCTTCGTGGTATTTTTTAACAAGTGCTAAAATATAATCAATATTGATCTCAATCTGTTTGATCAGTTCCATTTCAAACACGAGATCGTCGTTGATGTTTTCTTTCTCGTCGTCACCTGATTTGCGAAGCTCGTTATAAAGGTCAATATAAGCGCTATGGTAATCCTGAATATCCCGCTCGGTCAAGATTTCGTTGCCGGTAAACCAGGGTGATTTTATTCTCGCCTAAAAGACGAGAAGGATTAATTTGTTATAG
>CAZSQS010000057.1:0-22980 GCA_964608995.1 uncultured Smithella sp.
TCTATAGAGCATCTTCCTCACTTATGCACCTGTCCAGTTTTGCCAGACCCGCTCAAAGGGTATAACCATCCGGATTCTGAGCCAGCATGGACATCAGCGCCACCGTACCCGTTCCGCCGGCTTTATTTTCCACGATGACCGGCTGCCCTAATATTTTACTCAGAGACGATGCCAAAGCCCGCGCGCTCAAACTCATATAGCCGCCCGGCGCAAAACCCACAAGAAGGGTCACAGGCCTGTCCGGATAGGCGGCCATAGCCTGCCCGTTTTGAAATACGCCGCACACGAAAAGCACCGTAAAAGTTATTGCCACCCTCAACCAGAAATTCTTTTTCATCGTCGTGTGTTCCTTTCTTCTGATATATTTAATGCAAATTCAGGGGTCAAAGCAGTCACTTAAAAAACTTCAGGATGTTCCAATCCTAAAGCGATTTGGATATTACAACTTCTTGATTAGATTGCAAGAATAAATAGGAATCATGATAGCCTTTTCCGCTTGACAAAATGTATCATGGATGTTCACTTTCCACGTTACAAAAATATGACTTGATGGGAACCCGCTTGAAATTCATCTTTCATGATCATTTTTATAAATCCAACTATGCTGACAATGCGGCATCCGCAAAAGGCAGAATGGAATCAATCATGGAGTGTGTTGGAAGAGATAAGGGTCTTGAGATGATTCTGCCGGGAGCTGCGACTTACGAGGATTTGATTGAGGCGCATTCGCCTGAATATGTGGCGTCCGTCCAATCGAACGCTCCGCTGTACGAAATGGCGGCGTTATCCGCCGGGGCGGCGATTGCGGCCGCCGATATCGGCGTGACGGGAGAGCCTGCCTTTGCCTGCCTGCGTCCTCCCGGTCATCATGCCTCGCGCAATTCAGCCTGGGGGTATTGTGTATTCAACAATATGGCCATTGGACTTTTGCGCTTAAGAAAGCAGCGGCGAATCGCGTCCGCCTGTATTCTTGATTTCGACGCACACACCGGCGACGGCACAAAAGAGATTCTGGCTGGGTGGAAGGAATGTAAAATTCTAAACCCTTATGCCGAAAACAGAGAATTATACCTTCGGGAAATTGAAGCCTTCGTTAAAGATATCCCGTCCGTGGACATCGTGGCGGTATGCGCGGGCTTTGATGCTTATCTCAAAGATGTGGGGGCGAAACTTTCCACGTTTGATTTTTACAACATCGGTTTTATCATGAAGCAGTTTGCAAAACGCGCAGCCCATAACAGACGGTTTGCCGTCCTGGAAGGCGGTTATTATCTGCCGGATTTGGGCAAAAATGTTCTTTCGTTCTGTCAGGGCTTTGCATAGGGTGACCCATGCCACTCATGATTCATTTTATTTCAAGACAAGCGCAAAAGTCGGACTATGACTGGGCGGATATTTCAAAAGATGAGAAGCGCGTCGGCAAGGCCCGCTGCAAAATGGAGCAGTCAAAAATTACCATTTATTCCATCAATATTTATCCGGAATTCGAAAGAGCGGGTTACGGCAAAAAGTTTGTAGAATACTGCAAGACGCGCTTTAGGATGGTGGTCGCGGACCGGGTCAGGCCGACGGCTGTTGGATTTTGGAAAGCCGTGGGATTCCATGACAACAAAGATGGCAACTGGGTTTACGAAAAAAACGCAACATGCGTGGATGAATAAATAAAGTAAAAAGGGAACAGCTCTTTTTTCTCATATGAATATTTCAAATTAATACATGTCATCGCCGGTGAAAAACATGGCCATTTTCATCGGATAAATTAAGGCCAGAGGGCGAAAAGGACACAATTATTTTTTTTGGCAGTTCATTGATGCTGCTTTCTGGTGCTGTAAATAAAACGATGGAGGGCGTTCTCCTTCTATGTGTTGCTTGCCTGATTATTTATTTGACTTTTGAACTTCTCTCGATAGCTTTGCCTTTCTGATCCACTTGGTAACGCTTTGCTTAGAAACTCTCCGGAATCTGGATTTAATGATATGATCCAAAAGGAATTAAAAGAACTATATGGAAGCTTGATAATCTATTCAAGAACAAAATAGTGATCCCTGGATTCTCATGATCGGTGGCAATGGCCCACTTTTATCTCAGTGCAACTACACGGGAATTAAACCGGTGATGACATTAATACAACCGTCCCGTTTTAGTCTGCTCGTAATTAATGATTTTATGACGACTATATTTGATTATATAGCCGCTTATTAGTTTTGCAGAATAAGAGGACCAATAGGTGAATATGGCCAATAGGGCAATGCTTCTATTTCTAGTCAAGCCAAAGCAGGCCCAATATTAATTAATTATTTTGGGATGTTGGAACATATACTTAACAACTTAAGGGCGTCCCACTTGGTTCCCTAACTAAATTACCCCCGCGTTCTGCCCGCCTCAGGGTGGGGGATTTTGACCCGGCCACGGGTGGGGGATTTTCAAGTGGCCATCCGGGCTTTATACGTTATAAATTCTATTCTATTATTTTGTACATCTTCCTTGCCTGATCTTTTGGCATACCATCAAAGTGCCACCATTCATGACTCAGTGGTATGAAGCCACTGCTTTTCATGGTGCTTGATAGAAGTTCTAAGTTTGCCTTTTGTTGTTTTGAAAGTTTTTTGCCGATTTTCATTTTGGCAAATTGCCAGTATATTTCAATGTCACTTTTACGAAATGGCGTAAACCCCATATCAAGTTCTTTGCCAGAAGAATCTACAATGGTTATGTCAACGGCAATGCCATAATTGTGCATTGAACCAGTTTTGGGATTTGCGACATATTTTTCGTACTTTGTGCCCTTCATTTTTTCATACATTTTTGCCGATACGCTTCTTGGCCGTGCACAATCAAGTGTTTGTAATGATAATTCCTGATGATTGGACTTAAGAAGCTTTTGTGCCTGTGATAATTTTGTGGCTACGTCTTTTCTCAAATAACATTTATTTAGCCCACCATAGAAATTCTCTCTGAAGTAATTCTTCTCGGAATTTGAATTAACAAGGTCAACTTGAATTGTATTATCGATGGTATTTACATCAACGAGCCCGGCATCAATAAACCTATTTTCTATATCATTGGCACCTGCATTGGTGACGATGCCTATGAATGCGAAAATGACGATGAAGAATATTATGTAAATTGATCTAGTCATATTCTTTTATAACGAAAAGCTAAGCCGGAGCGGCACCGGCAGGTGCTGCGATCGGCTTTAGCGACTGGTTGGCTTGTATCAAAAACAACTATTTCAATTACATTCTACTAAGGCAGTACTTGCAGTTTTATAGGTCTGCTATTTATATGCATATTTTTCCAAGCGTCCCAAAATGGCTTAGCGTCAGATGAACTTACACCAATACATCCTTCTGTACCGGGAACATTACCGTCCGGATGAATTCCTAAGCCACCTCGATCATATGTAAATGTTGGCCGAATAGGAATGAAGAAGCAAACGCCACCCGCGCAAAAAGCCTTACCTAAACCTTCGTCGGCTATATTTCTAACCTTGACTTCATAGTCGCCAGGTTGAAGAGCGCCCTTGCCGAACGGCCCACTAACGGCACGGTAGGAAACACCGTTAAATTTCAAGATTCGCAATGAAATATTATATGTCATCATAAACACCTCCTTCTTATTTTATTCCGTACATCGAGAGATTAATATTATTTGTTTTAAGTTCCCTTAATACTTTTTCTGGAAAACGTTCATATATTTTATATATATTTTCAATAAGGCTTTCTTTGTCAGCACCATCAGCATACTTAGAACCTTCAATTAACTTACTTAATGCTTTATCATTTGACATTGCATAAATTGCCAATCGATTTTGAAGAGGCGATGAAACACAAATATAATCTGAAGAGTCACGTGATGTATTCCAAACGATGGCTTGGTTTGCGCCGCTTGGATATAATTCTATAAATTCATCAATATATTTATTTTCCTGAGTACGCGCGGCGAGAACGTAGACAATATGTAGCTTTTTCGTCAAATTAGTTTCTTCGTTATAATAATTGATAATATTTTTAACATCAGCGTCACTTAGTGATATGTGTGACAGCAGAAATAGCGACGTGTATCCGTCTTTCTCATGATTTATTTTATCTATCAAAATACTTGATAAAGACTGATCGATTTGCTTATTTGAACAATTGCATAATGAGATTGATATAATTACGAATATTATAACCCACCAGCGTTTATTCAGATTTAAATACATTTAGCACCTCCATTTTACTATTTAGTGATTTAATGTTCAGAAAAATGGGGCCAAGTCTTGAAATATAAGTTTTCTGACCCCGTGTAATTTCTATTCCCCGCTATCAAAGAAATCGTTTTGCATATTACAACTTCTTGATAAGATTTCAAGAATAAATGGGAATAAATCAGTTATCGGTTGACGGTTCTCAGTTGGCGGCTGATAAAATCGTGGATGGTGAAAGGGACAGATTCAAGGACAAAGGCTAAAAACGAAAACATCATCCACCCCCGGCGCTTCGCGCCACCCCTCCAGCATACGCCGGACTAACGCGCCAGCGGTGGACAAAGGAGGTAAAAGGCGCGTCGTGCGTGATGGATGGGAAAGGGCAAAAGACGTAAGACATGAGGCCTCACCTTACGATTTACGCTTGATGCTGCATATCCATTGCGGTAAGGATTGCCTGACGAGGGGTAAAATGCAAGACGTAAGTCGTGAGCAGATGAAAATATGGATCCGGGAAAAAGCTTTTTCGATGGGCTTTTGCGCAATGGGAATTTCAAAGGCGCAATTTCTGGATGCAGAGGCCCGCGCGCTGGAGGACTGGCTGGCGGGCGGTCTGTATGGCCCCATGGCGTATATGAAAAACCATTTCGAGCTGCGCACCGATCCGCGCAAGCTCGTGGCGGAGGCCAAATCGGTCATCTCGCTTGGCTGCAATTATTTCAGCCCCGATATCCAGCCCGAAGGCGCCTACAGAATTTCCCGCTACGCTTACGGGCGCGACTATCACGACGTCATCCGGGAAAAGCTGCACCGCCTGCTTGAATTCATCCGGACCATCGCGCCTTCGGCGCGCGGACGCGTCTTTGTGGATTCCGCGCCGGTGATGGAAAAAGCGTGGGCGGCGCGATCCGGCCTGGGCTGGATTGGCAAAAACACAAACCTCATTTCGAAAGACCACGGCTCTTTTTTATTCCTGGGCGAGATCATCCTGAATCTGGAATTCGAATATGACGCGCCGGGAAAAAACCTGTGCGGCGCCTGCACCCGCTGCATCGACGCCTGCCCCACAAAGGCATTGACGCCCTACACGCTTGATGCCCGCAGATGCATTTCCTGTCTCACCATCGAAAACAAGCAGGCAATTCCGGAGATGTTTAATAATTCATGGCGCGACTGGATTTTCGGCTGCGATATCTGTCAGGAGGTCTGCCCGTGGAATGTCAAGGCTAAGCCCCACAATGAAAAGGAGTTCCAGCCTTTGCCGGAAATCGCCTCGTTTGGAAAATCAGACTGGGAAAATCTGACCAAGGAAGACTTCGAGCGCATTTTCCGGCCATCGCCCCTGTGGCGCGCAGGGCATGCGGGCCTTGAAAAAAATATCCGGTTTTTGAAAAACAGCGAGTAAAAATGTTTTTTTGCGTGTAGGATTCAGGTATCTTTTGATGAGCAAAAAACACAAGACCATGAAAATTCAAAAAACACATAACGCAACCGACCGTGTGACGGAAACAATTTTGGAGAGCATCTCCGAAGGCGTGTTCACCGTCGATGACGCCTGGCGGATCACGTCGTTTAACCGGGCGGCGGAAAAGATCACCGGCGTGCCGCGTAAGGAAGCCATTGGAAAGCACTGCTGGGAGGTGTTCCGTTCAAATATGTGCGAAAGCGACTGCGCGCTTCGCCGAACCATGAAACTCAACAAAAGCCTTCTGGATACATCCACCTATATTGTAAACGCTCAGGGTAGCCGGATTCCGGTGGTGGTCTGCGCCGCCGTTCTCAAAGACGAAAAAGGACACGTTCTGGGCGGCGTGGAAACCTTTCGCGATATGAGTCTGGTGGAGGATCTGCGCCGCGAACTCGAGAGCCGCCACTCGGCGGGCGACATGGTAAGCGCAAGCCCCGCCATGCAAAAGATTTTCGGAATTCTACCGCAGATTGCCGAAAGCGGCGCAAGCGTGCTGATCCAGGGTGAAACGGGAACGGGAAAGGAGCTTCTGGCCCGCGCCCTTCACGATTTGAGTCTGCGGCGAAAAAATCCGTTTGTCGCCGTCAACTGCGCGGCACTTCCCGACACGCTTTTGGAATCGGAACTGTTTGGTTATAAAAAAGGCGCTTTCACCGACGCAAAGCGCGACAAAGCGGGGCTTTTTACCGTCGCAAAAGGCGGCAGCCTGTTTTTCGACGAAATCGGCGAAATCAGCCAAGCCTTTCAGGTCCGCCTGTTGCGCGTACTTCAGGATCAGGTTTTTCATCCGCTGGGCGCAACCCGCGATGAAAAAACCGACGTGCGCTTTATCGCCGCCACCAACAAAAATTTGCAGGAGCTGGTGTCCGCAGGAACGTTTCGGGAAGATTTATATTACCGGATCAACGTGATCAGCGTGTATCTCCCGCCGCTTCGCGAACGCCGGGAAGACATTCCACTTCTGGCTGATCATTTTATCCGCAAAAACAACGCGCGGCGCGGCGGGAAGATATCCGGACTTTCCCGCGAAGCGCTGGCCTTTCTGATGGCCTATGACTTTCCCGGCAATATCCGCGAACTGGAAAACGCCATGGAACATGCCTTCGTCCTTTGCCGCGAAGGTCAGATCACACCGCACTGCTTGCCGGAGGCGATGTTAGTCCGCCTGGGGCCCACCTCCTCACCGCTGGGCATCGGCGACGCCCTGCGGACGCTGGAAGCCAAAGCCATTCTCGATGCGCTCACCAGAAACCAGGGCAACCGTCTGGCCGCCGCCCGCGAGCTGGGTATGCACAAAAGCACCCTTTTCCGGAAAATCAAACATTTGGGCATCGACCTGCCGCTAAAAGACGGACGATCAGCGCAAAACCAAAAATAGGGTCGCATCATCGAGACTCTGTATTGGATTAAAGTCGCATTGTCGAGACGGTAAATTTTTGGGGAAAACCGCGCCTTCTTCAACTCATCTTATTAAATACTTATTATTATTTGATCTTTCATTAAGCCATCCCGATTTTACCTTGTGGCACATAAAATGCTCGAATACGGGTATGAGCCATGGAAACCGTCGAACAATTGCCCTGGCCGTTTGGGGCGACATTCTTTCTCCCGTTTTTGACTCGGCGCGAACCGTTTTAATCGCGAACATTGAAGACGGGAATATACGGTCCACCCGCGCGGAGGCCCTGGGGCCCGAACAACCCTATTCGCGCGCGTCAAGATTATCCGAATGGGGGGTTGAGGTTCTAATCTGCGGGGCGATATCGACGGACTTTGCAAGAATGCTGGAAAGGTCCGGCATTGAGCTCATCGGGTTTGTCTCCGGCAATGCGCGTCAGGTGCTGGAGGCCTACTTACGAAAAATGCCGATCGGCCAGGCCTTCCGGATGCCCGGTTGCCTCGGCCAGGGCCGCCGCAGACGATTTCGCGGCGGAAGAGAATAAGGATCCATCAACAAAGAAGGAGGTTTATTATGCCAAGAGGAGATCAAACAGGTCCTGCAGGGTTAGGACCGATGACGGGAAGAGCCGCGGGTTTTTGTGCGGGATATGCAACGCCCGGATTTGCCAATCCGGTTTTAGGCCGCGGATACGGCGCGGGCTTTGGCCGGGGCCTGGGGCTGGGGTTCCGGGGTGGTCGCGGCGGTCGCGGCGGCTGGGGCGGACGCTTCGCGGCGCCTTATGCCGGCTATGGATATGCCGCGCCGGCGGTAGCGCCTGCCTGGGCGGCGCCAACGCGCGAGCAGGAGGTCAACGCACTCCAGGGACAGGCGAAGTATTTTGAAGACGCGCTGGCGGATATCAAAAAGCGTCTGGCGGATTTGGAAAGCGAAAAAAACGTTAAGTAGCCACCTTCCTTTTTGCAAACAGAAATTCGAAAACCGGTCGCCGGAAATCCGGCGGCTGGTTTTTGAATCAAGGAGAGAAATTTTATGAAAATTGCTGTGACCTCCAACGGTCCCTCGTTGGATGCTGTTGTCGATGCGCGATTCGGACGTTGCGCTAATTTTTTGGTGATTGACCCGGAAACGTTGGAATTTGAGGCGATTTCCAACCCCAATATTGCTTTAGGCGGGGGAGCGGGCATCCAGTCCGCGCAACTTCTGGCCAACAAAAGCGTGGAAGTCGTGCTGACCGGAAACTGCGGCCCTAATGCGTTTCAAACCTTCGGCGCGGCCGGCGTCCGCGTCATGACCGGCGTGGCCGGATCGGTGCGTCAGGCGGTTGAATTGTATAAAACAGGAAACCTGTCCGGGGCGTCCGAGCCCAACGTCCAAAGTCACTTCGGTACCGGCGCAGGTGCGGGCCGCGGGATGTGTGGCGGCAGAGGCCGTGGCATGGGCGGCGGCGGTAGAGGTGGCGGAATGGGCGGTGGCGGCGGAAGGGGCTTCGGCGCTTAATGCTTGCCTAACTGAATGCTTAAAAACGATTTGCCCTGACACAGCCCCTTTGAAACAAATGCCACATAAAACTATTCTGATTCAAAGACGGGCATTTTGAAGAACAATAAAACAAAAAAGGAGAAAGCGTATGGCCCTGATGAATGCCAAACAGTATGAGGAAAGCTTAAGAAAGTTGCATCTGGATGTCTGGATGTTTGGAAAAAAAGTTGAAAACGTGGTGGATGATCCCATCATCCGTCCATCCATGAATGCCGTGGCCCTGACTTACGAACTGGCGCACAAACCGGAATACGAAGATCTTATGACGGCAACCTCTCACCTGACCGGAAAGAAGGTCAACCGCTTCTGTAACATTCACCAAAACACTCAGGATCTGGTTAAGAAAACCAAAATGGGGCGTCTTCTAGGCATGCAAACCGGCTGCTGCTTCCAGCGGTGCGTGGGGATGGACACGCTCAATGCGCTGTCGATTACGACTTACAATATCGATCAAAAACACAATACGCAATACAATAAGCGCTTCCTGAAATATCTCGAATACGTGCAGGAAAACGACCTCACCTGCTGCGGGGCCATGACGGACACGAAAGGCGACCGGTCTTTGGCGCCGCATCAGCAAAAAGACCCGGATATGTTTTTGCATGTCGTTGAAGAGCGCAAGGACGGCATCGTGGTCTGCGGCAACAAGGATCATCAGACCGGCGCGGTCAATTCCCACGAGATCATCACCATGCCCACCATCACCATGCGGGAAGAAGACAAGGACTATGCGATTTCATTCGCGATCCCCAGCGATACGAAAGGCCTGACCTACATCATGGGCCGCCAGTCGTGCGATACCCGTAAGCTCGAAGGTATGACGCTGGACCGCGGCAATATGCACTACGGCGGCCACGAGGCGCTGGTGGTCTTCGATCATGTGTTTGTGCCGTGGGAGCGCGTCTTCATGTACAAGGAATTCGATTTCACAACCGAGCTTGTCGAAAATTTCGCGGCGTACCACCGCCAGAGCTACGCGTGCAAAAGCGGCGTGGGCGACGTGCTCATCGGCGCGACGCAGACCATCGCGGAGTATAACGGTGTGGAAAAGGCGGCGCATGTCAAAGACAAAATCGTCGAAATGAATCACCTCAATGAAACGCTTTACTGCGGGAGCATCGCCTGCGCCTCCGAAGGGCACAAGGAGGCCTGCGGAACCTATCTGGTGGATGTGCTTCTGGCCAATATCAGCAAACATAACGTCACCCGCTTCCCCTACCTGATCGCCCGGCTGGCGCAGGATATCGCGGGTGGCATCATGGTCACGCTTCCATCGGCGGCGGATTTTGATTCGCCCGAAATCGGCAAGTGGCTTGAGAAATACTATCAGGGCAGAGCCGACGTCAAAACGGAAGACCGGATGCGCATTTTAAGACTCATTGAAAATTTAACGTTGGGCACGGCTGCCGTGGGGTATCTGACGGAATCCATGCACGGCGCGGGTTCGCCTCAGGCGCAGCGCATCATGATTTCCCGGAGGATCAACTTAAAGGAAAAACAAAAAGTGGCCAAACAGTTGTGCGGCGTTGAAAAGGGAGATCAGCTAAACTGATAAAGAACGACGGGTAGATTTCCGGGCGGGAAAATGGTTTTCCGCCCTCAAAAGGAGATGTGATTTGTCCAAAGGAACATTCGAGCCCGCAAATAAAATCAGGATCGGGCTGAAGTATTGTGGGGGCTGTAAGCCGCATTATGACCGGGTGCAGGCGGTGGCCTTAATCAGGGAACGTTTGCAGGAAAACATTGAACTGGTTTCGCACGAGGACCCGGACACAACAGGCACTCTGGTCGTTGCCGGCTGTGAGACCGCCTGTGTGGATATGGCTCCGTTTGCGGGACGTCCTGTGTGGGTAGTAACCAGTCCGCGAGAGGCTGAGCAATTTACTGAAAAAATGAAAGAAGCGGATCCGAACTGCTGACCGGCTGAATCAGAAATTTTTCTTCCGGCTGCCCTGGCGCCAAAACATGTCAGGCATGATTCGCTGTTTGAAGATTTTGGAAAGGATATTAAAGTGCTGCAAACCCAATTACAACACATAACTTCTCAGGAAGAAGCGAAGGACCTTATCGAAAAGAATCCCTTCGTGATGATTTGCTGCGGCCGCATGGGACCGATGTGCATACCCGTTTACAACATCATGCATGAGTTGAAGGCACTCTATCCCCATGTGATATTTCTGGATGCGGATTTCGATAAGCGGGAAGCCCGCTTTATCCGGGTGTTACCGGAATGCAGAACGTTTAAGTCGCTTCCGTTTGTCGTTTACTACAAAGACGGGCAAGTAACCAAAGCAACAACCGGCATTCAGACGAAAAGCCAAGTGACTGCAATACTGGACGAGGTCTTTAAGCCGGAGGATCAAACACAGCCAACCTTCAAGGCCTGTGAACTTGAAACAGGTTATCACCCGTCGGGGTTCAGAATTGATAAAACGGGGGCGCCCCTGGACCGCTATACCCAGTGGGATATCGATGAAAACGGCCGCTGGCACAACGCCAGGCCGGTTTGCTTCCACTCGATGCCCGAGCAGGGATGGATGAAAGACGAAACCGGCAAGCGTTGAGAACATCGCCGCCTGGACATCCTCGTTAACGCGGCAATTCTGTGACAAGATTGCTGGGACACAGGAGGAAAATCCATGTTTCTAAAGTTATGGATGGATCGAAATCGAGCCGAAAAAGAACGCAACGCCCGGAGTTATCCGCGCATTGAAAATCCCGGATCCGTCGCGTCCCTGACGGTTTTGCCGCTGGTCGATTTTAAAAGCACGTTTCCGGAAGCGAAGACGGAACCCGGCGTGTCCTACCTTGTGACAGCGGGGAATTTTAAGGTGCTGATGGATGTCGGTTACAACGCCAAAGGAGAGCATCCCTCCCCGCTGATCTCGAACATGAAGCTGTTCGGGGTTAATCTGGCCGACATCAACGCCCTGTTTATCTCGCACCATCACCTGGATCACTTAGGCGGCAGCAGGGATCAGAGAAATCACACCTTCAGCCTTTCTAACGGACCCGTCGATTTTCCCGCCGTACCGGTTTACTCTCCGTTGCCGCTTAAACCCTCACCGATGAATGCCAATCCGGGCTCCGTAATGCGCGTGTCGCTGGATCCGGTGGAACTGGCCCCCGGCGTGTACGGCATCGGCAGCATCCCCCGCGCCCTGTATCTGATGGGCTATACCGAAGAGCAGGCCCTCGCCGTCCATGTCGCCGGGAAAGGCCTGGTGTTGATCATCGGGTGTGGCCACCAGACGGTGGAGCGTGTCATTGAACGGGCCAAACAACTGTTTGATTTGCCGATCTACGGCATTATCGGAGGCCTGCATTTTCCCGTCCACGGCGGACGCATCATGATTGGCCCCATCAACGCCCAGGCCCTCGTCGGCTCGGACCGGATGCCGTGGAACGGCATTAACGAAAACGATGTACGAGAAGCGATTCGCGCCATTTCAGAGGCGGGGGCAAAGCTTGTCTCCCTGTCCGCCCACGACAGCTCCGACTGGGCGATCGACCAGTTTAAAAAAGCCTTCGGGCCGGCGTATGTGGATTTGTTGGTGGGAACGCCTATCGAAATATAAACCATTCACGAAGGGAGGGGCTTTAGATGGAAAAACAGAAAGCAAATTTTGTGAAAAGTTTTAATCCCGTCTGGTTTGCCACCGTTTTGGGGTTTGGCGGGATTGCGCTGGCGTCGGTCCTGATCGCCCAGATCTTCGAGGCGGCCTGGTTGAATCCGCCCGCGATGCTGCTGGTGTATTTCAATTTTGTATTGTGTGTGGGCTTGTTCGCCGTCTGGCTTGCCCGCGCAATTCTGTATTTCAGAGGTCTGGCCGAGGAGCTTAAGCATCCCGTTCTGGCCGGCTTTCACTCGTTGCTGCCGGCGGCGCTTGTGATGGTTTCCATCAACTTTTCCAAACTGGGCCCTCCCCTTGCGCTCTGGCAATACCAGACGGTAGCCGTGACGTTCTGGATGCTCGGCGCTGTTTTCGAGCTGATCCTTTTGACACTGACCTTCTACAACCTGGTGATCAATGAAAAGATGAACGTCAACTTCATGAACGGCGGATGGCTGGTTCCGCCGGTGGCCGCGTTGCTCACCACGATCGGCGGTTTGAATATCGCCTTGTTCCTTTCTTCCCCTGCGGCCGTTTCAAGCCTTCTTTGGATCAATTACTTTTTCTTTGGCGTCGGGGCCTTCCTCTTCATTTTGATGGCCTTTTCGATTTTTGCAAAAATCTTTTTCGCGGAAAAACTGGACCCGAAGGTTTTCCCTTCCCTGTGGATCATGATGGTCCCCTTTTCTTTGATGGCGCTTTGTCTGCCTCTGTTTGCCGACGCCACGGGGCTTGTGCTGCCGGAGGCGAAAACCATTCTGGCGGGGATCAGCGTGTTTTTGAATCCGATGCTCATCGGCATCGGCCTTTGGCTGTTGCTGCTTCTGATCCTTCTGAGCCTTTACTACTTCAAGCAATTTAAAGTTCCTTTCTCACCGGGCTGGTGGGCGTTTATCTTTCCCACCGCGTCCGTGTCCATCGCTTCCCTGAGCTACGCGATCTCCACGCGCCAACTCTTTTTTGGATATATCGGCGTCGTCGTCTATCTCATCCTGCTGGGATTAACGGTTGTGGTCATCGCCAAAACGCTTCAAAGTTTTGCAGCAAAGAAATCATAAAAAACTGGAGGAAATGAATACATATGGTGCTGGTTGATAAAAATCAATGCGTCGGTTGCGGAATCTGCGTCTCCGTCTGTCCGGAAGCGATCACATTAAAAACGGAAAAAGGGTTTGCGGAAATTATAAGGGACAGGATGGACTGCCTGTGGAAAGTGATGAAAGCCTGTCCGCAAAACGCCATCAAGGAAATAAAAGACCGGCTGTTTTTTGCCATCGGCACGGATGATCATCAAACCGTTAAATCAGACGATCATGTGGGTAAATCCGCCTATTTTGATATTTTCGAATATTATGAGGGGGAGCTGGCTTTTCAGGAGAGCCGGGATAATCCCAAATACCGTGAGGACGAAACAAAAGTTCACGGCGATCCCGGCAAGGCGCAGGCGACGGCTTCCGCTTTGGCAGGCGTGGACGTGCTGGTCGGCAGGTTGATGGGCCCCAACATCGTCCGGCTGAAAAATCGCTTTGTCTGCGCGATTGTCAGGCAGACGACCATCGATGACGCCAAGAACGCCCTGATTGAAAATATATGCGCCATCGTCCATGAAAAAAACAAAAAGGAACGAAAAGGCCTGATATTGAAATAACCGGAACAGACCCATTTTTTTCAAGGGGCCAAGAAGATGCGCATAAAACTATTGGGCGCTGAATCGCTGGGTGTCCGCGGGCTTTGCTCGGTGGCACAGTTAAAAAACCGGAAGATCGTCATCGATCCCGGCATCGCCCTGGGCTGGTCGCGCCAGGGATTTTTGCCGCACCCCTTTCAGATTGCGATCGGGGCCGGCATTCGCAAACATATTATTGATGAACTAAAAGACGCCACGGATGTCATCATCAGCCATTTTGACGGGGATCACTGCCCGTTACTGCGCCCCAATCCGTATCAGCTGGGCATTGAGGAAGTCAAAGACAGCTTGTCCCACTGCCGCCTCTGGGCCAAAGGACCGGACCAATGTCCCTCGACCCAGAATAAAAGAAGAGAGGAATTAGCCGAAAGCCTCAACCAAGCGTTGCTCAACGCCGAAAGCTCGAAAGAAGGCCCGCTTTCGTTCTCTGTTTGCGTTCCCCACGGGCAACAGGAAGAGCGAGGGGTCATGATGAGCCGGATCGAAGAAGACGAAGAAACCTTTGTTCACGCGTCGGATATTCAACTCCTCAACGACAACGTCATCGAGATCATCTTAAATTGGAAACCCGACATCGTCTTTGTCTCAGGGCCTCCTTTATATCATTATGTTTTGCCGTCGCATGATGCGCAAAGAAAACGCGCCTGGGAAAACGCACTGCGGCTGTCGGAGCAAGTCGGTACGCTTATTATTGATCACCACCTCCTGCGCTCTGAAGAAGGCGTCGCCTGGCTGGAAAAATTAAAGCGGACCGCCCGCCATCACATTTATTCTGCGGCGGATTTTATGGAGAGAACCCCGCTTTTTCTGGAAGCCTGGCGAAAAGAGCTTTACGAATGGCTGCCTGTTCCTGAAGATTGGCATGAAAAATTTCAGCATGGCCAGATGGACGCAAGCGATTATCAAATTTGTGGGTGGGACATTTTAATCCGCGAGGGAAAAATAAAACCGTGCAAGTGGTATGACGTCTGTCCCATGAAAACTTACACGAAACAGGGAAAACTCGAAAGATACTGGATTGAAAATTACTGTCTGGTCGATAACCACGGACATTGTCTTCGATACGCCATGGAAGCGCTGGGTCAATTCCATCCGGACAACCTGCTGCCCAATGGAGAAATAAGAAGAGGGTTACGGTAAAAAAAAGAGGGTGGATGATTATGGGATTTTATAATCATCACACCCTAAGATGACACAACAGCGTCAAACAGGCATGATCAACCCTGTCTGCTCCAACCGGTTTTTCTTTTTACTGCATAATCGGCAGCACCGCCTTGCAGGCCGCGTTGACAATGGGATATGCAATGGGCGACGACGTCAGCGCCGGGTGAGTCCCCATCTGGAATTTCACGATGTCGTTGGCCGTCATCCGGTGCATGATGCAGGCGCTCAGCACATTCACCATTTCACCTGCGGATTTCCCTCCGGAGATTGCTCCCCCCACGAGCAACCCCGTATCCTTGGCAAACACCAGCTTGACTTTGGTCATACACGAATTAGGCATTCCGCCGGGATGCGTATCGGGCGCTTCGGCGGTTGTAATCACCATTTTCATCCCAACCTGCTTGGCAAAACGCTCCGTGAGCCCCGCCACGGCAAAGGCGCGGCCATTGATCACGGTCGAAAAAACACTGATCGCGCCGCAATTCTGATGAACGGATGAAAAGAGATTCGCTCCAGCAATACGGGCTTCAGAGGTGGCGATCGAGGCCAGCATCACCCCAATGGGCCGGCCCGTAAAGAAGGACTGCTTCTCCGCACAATCGCCACAGGCAAAAACATTGCGATCGTTGTAAGTCTGCATATAGCGATCCACTTTAATGGTATTATTAAACCCAAGCTCAAGACCCGCTTTTTTGGCCAGTTCCGTATTGGGAACCGCTCCGATTCCCAAAATGACCATATCAGCCTTTATTTCAGCGCCCCCGGACAATTTAACGGCCCTCACCGCATCGTCGCCCAGAATGGCTTCCACCTTCGTGTTGACCATCACCTTGACGCCGGCCTCGATCAATTTTGCTTTCGCCTCGGCGCAAAACTCATCGTCCATGGCCATCTGCAAGCAATGAGGCAGCGCCTCGACAACCGTGACATTAATATCCCGTCCCTTGCGGCATTCATCGGCAAACTCCACGCCGATAAAACCGCCGCCGATAATCACCAGATCTTTTACGGATTTCATGGCGGCAAGAATTTGCCCGAGGTAGTCAAACTCTTTTTTGACCGGATACACATTTTTTTTATCCACGCCGGGAATGGGCGGTATCATTGGAACAGAACCCGTCGCAAAGACCAGCTTATCGTAACTGATCGTTTCCCCGTCTTTGAGCGCAACCACCTTCTTTTCGCGATCCACCGAAACCGCTTCACCCTTGATCAGTTCAATCCCGTTGCTTTCGAGCAACCCGTCCGGAACCACATTATTTTCAGGCCCCCCGACCGTCCCGTAGATATAGGGAATCCCGCAGGGAATTAAAACCGTTCCTTCCTTGCGGACCAGAATCACTTTTTTTCCTGCATAATGCCGTCTGCAACTGATGCCCGCCGTAATCCCGGAAAGCCCCCCCAACACTAACACGTCTGTCTGCTTCATGATGCGTTCTCCTGAAATGAAATGATTTTTTGACTGCCCGAAAAATACGCATTGCGCGATGATCTGAGTTTTACCTATTTGACAGACAGCGTCCAAATCTAAGCAATTTTAATACCATATTATTATTTCGACGAAATAACGATCCCAGCGATGTCACCCTGCCATCGGCCCATTCCATGAGGAGCAAATCATCTCGACGGCGGGAAGGAATGATCCCGGGCCAAGATCCTTGACCCGGTTGTTATCCTTTACAGGCAGGATCAAGCCTCTCGGGCATAGCAACATTGCATAATCCTGAACAAAAAAAATCGTCGCTCCTGTCGGATGGCTCTGCCGGAAGCTGCATTGAAGTCGCACTATTGCAACTCTTTTTATTCTCACAGTTGCACTAATGCTACTGCACAACCCTTCCCGGCATCCATGCCGTTGGGACACCATTTCTCAGACAACCGTATTCACTTACCTATTATTCATCATGTCCTTACATTTCCTCTCTGGCATGCTAAATGCTCATTTAGAAGGAATGAGTGACGCGGATTCTGAAAATCGAGAGCAGCTGAGCGTTACGGCTCAGTCTGATGACATGAGAATCTGCGCCGGTGCCGGGCGGCATTAACGGTCGCGCGCGCCGGAGGTTAGTCCATCTCTACATATCAGGATTGGGTCATGAAACCGAAAGCGCCATCATTGAATTTGAAAATTTTCCCCGACGCGGTTTTACGCACACCTTGCGACCCGGTGGAAACCTTCAACGCCCAGCTTCGCGAATGGACGGATGAGATGTTTGAGATCATGCGCCAAAGCGAAGGCATCGGGCTTGCCGGACCCCAGGCGGGAATCTCCAGACAATTGTTTGTTTGCGGAATTGAAAACGACTCGCTTTGCCTGATCAACCCGACGATTATTCAGGCGGACAGCCAGGCGGAGATGATTGAGGGATGCCTGAGTCTGCCGGATATGCATGTCAAAGTCACGCGTAACGACCGGATCGTCGTTGCCGGGTACGACATCCGGGGAAGACAAATGCAGTATGAGTTGACGGGATTGTGGGCGCGCGTCGTGCAGCATGAAATGGATCATCTCAAGGGCGTGCTGATCTGTGACTACGGGGCAAATGTCGATATTGAGCATCAGGAAAGCGGCCCCGACGCAGCCGATTCTTCAAACGAAGCCAGTACGGACATTGCGGATAGAAAAGAGCGTCACTGCAAATAAAAAAACAAAGGATACCCCATGAGACGGAAACGATTAAACACCGTTAAAATTGATGAAAGCAAATGCACCGGCTGCGGTCTGTGCGTTGACGTCTGCCCGGTTAAAGCCATCACGGTGGACGAGGTGGCCAAAATTGATCAGGGACTTTGCGCCGGCTGCTGCGTATGCATGGATGAATGCCCCAACGACGCCATTTATCTGGCAAAAAAAGAACCTGCCCCGGCGTTTCGACCGATGGAAGCACCCGCCTCTTCTCGAATGTCCGACCGGATCGCTTCAGTAGCCCCTCCCCAGCCATCATCAAACAGGCAGACAGGCTTTCAACAACCTGCGTCAGGTGGCGGGCTTCTCGGGCAAATATTTGACTTTTTCAACACGCCAAGCCGTTCAGGACAGGGGCGAGGACAGGGCGCGGGATGCGGACAAGGGCGTGGACAGGGACGCGGGCAAGGGCGGGGCAGAGGCTCAGGAAACAGACGGGGCGCATAAACAAAGTTATTTGAGAAAAATGAAACCATCAAATATCGCACGGTTGCATTCCTGCTGACGACAAGAAAACTGTTTTTTAGCCACATCTCTTGACGAGCCGCTCCAGCCGCATTACCTTTATTCAAAAGCATGAGCGGAAAGGAAAAATATTTTATGCCGTTTTACGAATACGAATGCAAAGATTGCTGCACACGTTTTGAGCTACTTATTTCAATTTCCCAAGCCGACCAGAAGCAAGCCTGTCCACATTGTGGCGGGAAAAACACTCAAAAGCAACTTTCTGTTTTTGCCTCCAAGTCTTCTTCATCTGCCGGTACATCCGGCGGCGGATTCACTTGAGGAACGAGTGGTTGCTGACCGCGGTCGCGGTCTTTATGCTGACTTGAGATGTTGAGGTTCTATGACACTTCCCGCTCCCAACGCGATGAAGCGCTTTGCGTATTCTCGGGCGAAGAGTTCTCTGGCGAGCTTACCGCTGCAATGCGACGCGGCTGCATAGCGGACGTCCATCTCTTTAAATTTTTCAATAATATTTAGAATATCCTCATCGCTGTCATGAAGCAGGTGAAATCCGCCCATGACGAGCGCGATGTCCTCCTGGGGAAGGATGCTTTTCGCGGCTTCCACAATCCGGACAATGCCGGGATGCGCACAGCCGGTAATGACCACCGTCCCCGCCGGTGTCTTTACCAGCACCGCCTGCTCCTGCATCGGACCGTCGAGTTCACCCGTGGTGAAAAGCCCCGGCAGAATTTCCCGGGGTTCGTCAACGGCAATGATGTTCGCGCCGTAGCGCTGCATGTCTTCTTGAAAATGGACGGAAAACGAGTGAGGAACATACACCGGAAGGTTTTTGCGGGCGTTGAGGATGGCGTAGATGCCGCCCACATGGTCCCAGTGCTGGTGTGAAATCATCAAAAGATCAATGGTTGAAGGGTCAATGCCCAGCCTTTCCAGATTGTGCGATAAAACGATTCCATCGCTGCCCGTATCAAAAAGGATATTTTTCCCGCCCAGCGCGATCAGGCAGGCAAAGCCCCAGGAGGCCTCCAGATCGTTGCGGGTGGTGTAGTTGTCGCAAATCACGGTAATGCGCGCCTCTAACGTATTAGCATGTTCGTCTGTTTTCATAAAAACACCCCTCCTTTCCTGCAGCGCCTGCAAAACGTCGGCCCACAGTTATTTTTAAATAAGAACCCATGCACACTGACAAGCCTCACTGCCGAAGAACCAATCTCATTTTTCAAAACTCTCGAAAGGCGCTCATGAGGCCGGCATCGAAAAAACTGTTTTCCGAATACGGGCAAAGACTTCGCGCACGACGGGATCATCCGGCAGTTCTTTGGCAAGGCGGTCAGGCAGCTTCCGAAGAACGGCCAGCCGCCTGGACGGCGCGTAGTTGAGGTCATAAAACCAGGTGGACAGCATGACAAGAAAATCCGCCACCGTTTGAAGTTTTGTAAAAGAGACGGTTTGCGTCTTGAGCACATCCCCGGCTACGTCAGGCGTCAAATCGCGGCTGAAACGGATGTGCGGCAGCATCTCCGGCAGTTCGCGAAATCCGTCGCGGGCAACGGAGCTTAAAACCAGATCCATAATATCGAGCTTATCCGCGTCGCGGATGATCTTGAGCAACCGTTCGGCTTGTATCGAGAGCGTTCCGGGCAGGTCAGCGGTTTTCCTGTTGTGGTATTCAACGGCTAAGACCAGGACCTCCCATTCGTCAGGCGCAAAATGCAATGACGCCTCCCCCGCCTCCAACACCCGGCGTCCGGCCAGACCGTGATCCATCGTATCGGCGTCAGAAAAAGACCCGTATTGTTCATACTGGAAAAAGCGGCCGACGTCATGCACCAGACCGCACACCCAGGCCAGTTGGACGTTCTGGGGCGCCAAATCAAGCCCCTCGGCAATCAAACGGGCGTCTTTGGCCACGCGTTGACTGTGCGTATATTTCAGCTCCAGCGCAGCAGGCAACACCCCATCTGCGTCCCGATAGGCATTGACATGGCGATCAAACCACTGCGTCAGAAATTGTTGTCCCTCGGAAGTCATATCCGCCCCAACCGTCCCTTTCTCCATACGCTCATCGTTTTTTCCCGACGGCGTAATCACGCAGGGCCTTGTGGAACGTATTGGCCGCCAAGAGCGCGCAGTGCTGTGAGTCTTCGGGCATGCCGCCCAGATGCTCCAGAATACTTGTCTGATTGATTTTCAGGCACTCCCGAACCGGCTTGCCTTTCGCCATAACCGTCGCGGCGGAGCCTGCCGCATGCGACGTCATGCAGCCGTCCGTCGTGTAAGCAATGTCTTCGATTTTATCGTTTTTAATCTTGAGATACATCTCCATCGTGTCCCCGCAGGGGCCCTTGATTTTCGCGTACCCGTCCGGCCCGTCCAAACCGCCGTAATTTCTGGGATGGGTGCCGTAATCGAAAACCCGCTCAGAAAGCCCTCCCCGAATTTTTTCCATGACCAGATCGATCATTTCCTTTGTGATTTGTTCCTCGTCTTTTTGTTCCTGTTCCATAACGCAACTCCACCTCTCCGATAAAAAATGAATCGCGACCGCTTTGCGCAATCGCACCCGGCCAGGATGATCGGTTAAAGTATTTTTTTGCCCGCGTCGGCGCCGCTTTTGACAATATACACGCCTGTTATTTTTCCCACCACGGCCGATTTGGGATTCAGGGTTTCCTTGATACTGCGTACCCACGCGACATTTTGCCGGAAGATTTCATCGTCCGTATGAAGGGTGATATCCGCCTTGATCTGAAAGCCGTCTTTTTCCCCCCACCAGGCGAGCGCAATTTTGGGGTTTTCCTTCAGGTTCGCAAGCGTCTTTAAAAAGAACTGGTCTGAAATCAGCAGGGTTTCGTCATCCAGAAATTTAAATGCCGCAATCGGCGCCACATTGGGCACGCCATCTTTGGACGACGTCGCCAGAAAGGCGACTCTTGTGCTTTTCAAACTCTCTTTGATTTCTTCTGTCACTTTAACCATAATCGGTTCCTCCTCTAATAATGATTTAATTATAATCGATCCAGAAGCGATTTCGATCCGCTCAGGAGCATATACCCCATAAAGATAATCCCGATCACGATGCGGTAATAGCCGAACGCTTTAAAGCCGTGATTTTCCACAAACCGGATGAAGATCTTCACCGCAAGCCACGCCGAGATGAACGCGCCGACAAGCCCGATCGCTAAAAGCATGATTTCATGCGAGGCAAACGTGGCGTCGGTTTTGATAAGATCATAGCCGGTGGCCGCGCACATGGTGGGCACGGCCAGCAGGAAGGAAAATTCCGTCGCCTGCTTTTTGTTGAGTCCGTTGCCCACGCCGCCGATGATGGTCGCCGCGGCGCGCGACACACCGGGAATCATCGACACGCACTGGGCCAGTCCAATGAAGAAGGCGTTTTTGTAGGAGATGTCTTCAAGCGCGACATAGCGGCTTTCCCGCGTCACGACCCACTTGTCGATGATTATCAAAATGACGCCGCCAATCACCAGCGCCAGCGACACGCCGAGTGGATTGAACAGATACGTTTTGATGGTCTTATACGCCAGAAAGCCCACAATGGCCGTGGGGATGAAGGCAATAAACAGTTTGATGTAGATGGTGATGCCCTGAATGAAGCGCCGATAGTAGAGCATGACGATGGCCAGGATCGCCCCGATCTGAATGGCAATTTGAAAGGTTTTCACAAACGCGTCGTCGTGAATCTTCATAAGGTAGGAGGCCAGGATCATGTGGCCGGTGGACGACACGGGCAGAAACTCGGTTAAGCCCTCGACGATGGATAGAAGAATTGCCTGAAGAATGTCCATGAAATTCCCTTCTGTGCATTAAACATTTTTACCTAATATGGTTTAGCGCCATAAACAAGTATTTTCTTAAATGGCCCGGGAAAGAAGCGTCGAACAATGCGCGCAAAAAGTGTATAATGACTGAAAATGTGCGGGTGCCCGTCATCACTAAGCACTCAGGCGTCAGGATCACTAAAACAGGCCGCAGCCCCTTGGATTTCAAGCCGTCGGCCAGGGAGGCAAGTCATGACCCACTACCGCAATTCCAACCTTTCCCAAAATACAGGACAAGAGGATTTAAAAAAGTGTAACATCCACCCCGACAATTCCCCTTACGACATCCTCGACGAGCCTCTCCCCGCCGGGTGAAGCGCTTCGCCCGGCGGGGGAACGGTCCGTTTCCTGGAAAACATCATTGAACGTGTCGGACATTTCTTCCGGCGCTTTAGACGCACGTGACACAACTGGCAGGATCAAGTAAAAGGTTTTTTAAGCGGCCCGCCAGCGCCTACAAACAGGCCTTCAAAATCGTTTCCGCCACCTCCGTCGTCACCTCCCGCGTTTCACCAAGGTGCGTCATGTGATGCGCCTTGAGCTGTTCGATAACCGTCGGAATGATTTCTTCGGTAATCGAATAATCGCAGAGGTGGGTGGCAAGCTTAAGGCTTTCAAAAAATTCCCGCGTTTTCTCAATGGCTGCGTCAATGCGGGCCTGCTCATCGCCGTTCGTCACGCCCCATATCCTTTCAGCATACTGAAGGAGCTTCGCCTTTTTCTCGGCTGAACGGGCCTTGAGCATGGCCGGCAAAACCACCGCAAGCGTTTGGGCATGATCCAGTCCGCAAAGCGCGGTCAGTTCATGGCCGATCATGTGCGTGGCCCAGTCCTGCGGAACGCCTGCGCTGATGAGCCCGTTGAGCGCAAGCGTTGCGCACCACATGAGATTGGCGCGCACGTCGTAATCTTCCGGCG
>CAZSQS010000058.1:0-22885 GCA_964608995.1 uncultured Smithella sp.
TCTCCACCAACATTTTGCTTTTATCCAAAGCGGTGGTTGTCTTTGGAAGCATAACAGTTGCGCCAGACACTTTCGCTGACGACATCACTTTGCTTTTTCCGTAACATCTGACGAATTTCCGGTCAATCATAACTTTATGCTTGCCGCTCACCCTTCAAGGTGCGGATTTCTTCTTTGAGCAGATCCAGTTGGCCCTGGAAGGTCCTTTTCATTTCTGCCAGCGCCGCAGCATAGGCTTCATGCGGCGGCATGTTTTTCATCGCCTCGGCAAACGTCTTCTGAATATCATCCTCCGCCGAAGACATGGGTTCTTCCGGCAAGGCTGACGCCCCGGGAGCTTCCCGTGAGAAAATTACCGGTTCCTGAATGTCGTAAAAACGGTCTTCCCTGGCGAAATCGATTTTCGACGGCGCTTCCTCAACTGCTTTTTCAATCGCCTCAGGAATGGCCTCCGCGGGCGGTTCTTCCTGCGCGGCTATTTCGTCGATCGCCTCGACGGCTTCAACAACCGGCTCGGTGAATTTTTCTTCGCGGGACTCCAGGACAAGAGGTTCGACGTCTTCGATGACAAGGCGTCTGGTTTCTTCGGTCTTCTCGGAGGGTAATGCCTCCAGCGGCTCTTCCACAGCGGCTTTAGTTACCTCCGGAATATCCATCACTGTTGCAACTCTTGGCTCTTCGATCGACTCTGACTGAACCGCGGCTGAAACAAATGGCGCGGCTTCATCCAAATCGATTTTCTGCGCCGACAATTCCGCTTCTGTTTCGATATCGGTGTTTTCAACCCATTTTCGATATTTTTTTATGTTTTCAATGAGGATGATGTGTTTTCTGGCTTCCGTCATCCCCTCTGAGACCATGACGGTCTCGAGCTGATCATAAACAGACAAAAGCAGATTAATCGAATCCTGATTCGATCTAGCACCGCGCACACGGATGTAGCGTCCCAGAAATCGCAGAATGCGCAGAAAACCCTGCGTGATACGGTTTCCGGTGTACAGTAGGTAGAGTCTGTTGATCTCGTCATCAAATTGCGAGAGGATGTCTTCGCTGATTTCCCATTCGATGGACAAAACGATGCTCTTGATGTCCTTCAACGGAGAATTATAGATAGAAGCCGCGGGGGTCAGAAATTCATCGTCGTCCTGACTGTCCTGTACGGGTTCCACCGGTTCTGGTGGGCGGGAAACCTCCTGTGTCTCCTGACGGGGAGAAACCGTTTCTTCAGGAACAATATCCTTGTCTTCTTCGCCAAAGATGGCTGAAAATCGTTTTTCAATTTCCGCAATGAATGTGGATTTATCCTGAGGCTGACCCTTGTCGGAATCCGCAGCGATGGCCATCACCGGGTCTTCGGCTGCCGGTGCTGTCCTGTCGAGTTTGCCGAGGTCCGGGTCTTCAGCGACGGGCGGGGCTTCGATATCCTCCTGGGCTTGGGCATCGGGCGCCGGTTCAAAAGCGACATCCTCAGCAACCGTTTCAGCAGGGTTTGGGTCCTTTGCGTGAGGGGCTCCGGTAGCCTCGCCAAAAAGACTGTCGAGGCGACTTTCCACTCCCTGAAGAAACGACGAATCCTCATTTTTATTCATATTAGGGCTCCTGTTTCAATTGCTTTTCCAAAGACGACATCGTGTAGTAAATGATTTTTTTAAGGGTCAAAACGACATTGTGCCCTTCTACGGCGCTGGCTTCGAATGAAGGAACTTTCAGTTCGGCGTTCAAATCTTTTTCCAGCGTTTCGATATCCAGAACCTCAATGCCCTGTTTGACGAGATCTCTTTTGTTGTACTGAATGACAAGGGGAATTTCCCGGATATTCTTGTTGTATAGCGTCAGGTTCTCTTCCAGATTGCGGATGGAAATAATATTTTTACTGCGGCGCTCTACTGCGGAATCCGCGACAAACACGACGCCGTCCACGCCTTTTAAAACCAGGCGTCTCGTTGAGTTGTATTTGACCTGCCCGGGGACGGTGTAGAGCTGAATTTTCACATCGTATCCGTTGATTTTCCCCATATCGAATGGGAAAAAATCAAAAAAGAGCGTCCGGTCGCCCTGCGTTTTAACGGTGACCATTTCCGAATTCACCTGGAGGCGGCATTTGTCATAGATGTATTCAAGATTCGTGGTCTTGCCGCAACGGCCAGGACCGTAATAGACGATTTTGGCCTGAATAACCTTGTCTTTTAAATTGATGAACGCCAATTGAGTGACCTCCGCCCTATTCAAGCCTTTGACAGGCTGTGAATCATGTTTTTGAATGTCAATTATATCGTGAGCAGTTCCAGAAGCTCTTCGACAACTTTCGACATCTTCAGCCGCAAAAATCCCAGCGACAGCTGATTGTTGAAGATATTGACCAGCAACAGCTCTTCGTTGACTTTGCAAAAATAAATATTTTCCTTTTCGCCCTTGTGAAAGAGGAGCGAAAATTCATCTTCACCGACGATTCGGGCCATGCAGCTCATCGCGCCGAAGTTTGCGGCGGCCAGCGCGGCCAGCGAATATAGGTCGATCGTTTCGCCACCGCCGCTGTTCACGGACGCAATGACGTTGCCGGCCGTATCAATCAGCATCACGCTTTGCACACCGGAACCAATCAGATTATCCGTCAGGGTATCATGGATTTTATCAAGCTGTTTTTGGCCTAAGATCATATTTGCATTTCCTCTATCCGCAGTTTTGAATGCTTTTCTAACAAGGGATGAGCCATCCTGCTCTCCGCTACAAATCGACTATCCGCCAAGACAAACGTGTGAAAATAATGTCATCCGTTGCGTCTGAACTGGAAACACATAACGCCTAAACCGCGTTGTATGTATAATATTTACGAATTTTTTTCAAGTATAGAACTTGCCACGTCTTTCATTCTTTTAACGACATCTTCCGCATCGGTCATGGCCATCGCCCGGTTGAGCGATATACCGGTTCGGACGGCCAGTTCCATGCGGCCTCTGAGGCCTGCCTGCTCCTGCACGATTTCAAAAATGCGAACTAATTTATCTCCCATGTGCCCCCTTCTCCTTCCCAGATGTTAGGAAACAACCGCATCCTCAAACGCATTGATAATGGCCGGCAGCACCACATTTAACAACAGCCCCAGCTTGACCATTTTTTTATTGATGCTGACGGTCCATTGAAAATCTCCGAAGGGAATGACTAAGACCGCCATAGAGCCAGCGACGTCGATATAATAGTAATTCCCCAGCTCCGCCGGATAGGTTTTCAGCGCGTTTCGGATGAGCGCTGTTGCGTCGTTGAGCAATGTGGCTTCTGCGACATTGGCCTGATCGCTGGCCAGAAGCACCTGACCGTCATCCGTGGAGATGATGCAGGATGCGACAAAGCCATCTCCCAAATCCTTTTTCAAGATGTCCATGCATACATTCAGCTTCTGGATGTTCACTGAAAAACCTCCTTTTTCAACCTGATATTAGAGACTCATGTCGTTATAAACCTGGATGACCTTGGGCATGATAATATTGCGGAACAGTCCCAGGGTACATTTCACGCTGTTAAACACCACACACCACTGATAATCGCCGATGATTAACACCACCAGCAGTTGCTGGTTTTTCAGCTCCAGGATGTAGTGATCGCCCAGGTTCAATGTTGTGGACGCAGAAAAAGCCTTTTTCATAAATTTTGTCAAGCGCAGAAAAGCCTTCGCCGATTCCGGGGTCTCTTTATGCGCGGCCATCACCTTGTCTTCGTCCATCCGGACGATGCTTGCCGACATCAGCGCGTCGCCCATGTCCTTGTGCAAAAGGCTCAGGCAGGCTTCCAGCTTTGCGCGCTCCGCCTCATCCGCAACATTTTCGGCCTCATCGAGTTCGTCGGCCTCCTCGGTATCCGGCTCTTCGCCCTCGAGCCCTTCGTCCCGGCGGCGCGTGCTTTCCATTAACAGCAGCATGAGATTTTTATCAATGGTTCGAATCACGCTGCTGGTGTTGAGAATCTGTTTGATGTTCAGCCGGACGTTTTCCCAGGCAATCATTTCCATCGCTGCCGGTTCGCCGGTCAGTTCGCCGAAGACCGCGTCATGCAGCTCCCCTTCCACAAAACAGAAATGTCCCCAGTGGTTCGAATCCAGATAGACTTCCATGATGCAGGTCTGACGCTCCATGGCAATGACCTGTAAAAAACTGCCTACGGACAATCCAAAAAGCGGCCATCGCTGAATTTCGTCTTTTATGCCTACATCGGCAACAGGCGTGTTGTCGATATCTTCATTGTCGATAATCAGCTTAAATTCCTTTTTTGTGGCTCCACTCATAAAGCACCCCTTGTGTGAACATCACGGCATCGTTTTTTTGTAGTAATCAAAATCCACCCGTGAGGTGGCATAGCCTTTCGGGTCCGGCGGATCGTGCGGGTTGGTGGTCTGGCTGTCTGTACGCGGCGTGTGAAGGCGTAGCGCCGCAAAAATGTTTTCGGCAATGCTGTTGATATCGAGCGGTTTTTCCAGATAACGGAAAATCCCCATGCTGTTGACAATCTCTTCAATTTTGGGGGTTCCAAAGGCGGTCATCAGGATGACGGGGATATGGGGGTAATTTCGGTTCATGTAGGCCAGCAGTTCAAATCCGTCCATTTTGGGCATGCTCAAATCCGTCACGACAAGATCGATGACCGGTGAAGATTTCAACACCTTCACGGCATCTGCGCCGTTGGTGGCCGTCAGCAGATTAAAGTATTTTTTGTAAATGCTCAATCCTTCTGCAATGGTTAAAAGGAGAGGCTCTTCGTCATCAACGATCAACACTTCACGGACGCGCTCGTTTTTGGCGGCCTCTTTATTATGGTCGCACCGGTCATGAGATTGGGCATTTAAAATATCAAATCTCGTTGGGGTGTTGTTCATATTTCACCGAAATCAAATCATTTGTTTTTGGTTCTTTTCTTGATTTCATTTTAAGCAAGAGATATGCCCAAATAATAATTATGATATTTAGTCATAATATCAGACTGTTAACAGATCGGTGCTGTTGGTCCCTTGGGACGATTGCGCAAGTTGACCTGTTCATTTTGATCATGTTGCCGAAGGCCGATACTTATCACAAAATAAAAAAAGTCCAACCCTAAAATTGTCTTGACAACGCTCTTCGCCGCAAGTATTCTTAAAAACTAAGAAGTCTGACGGTTTATGCGATTTTTTATGGGCTGTTCGCAAGCAGCCGGTTGAGGTATTTCAGGCAAATCGCGCAAACGGAAAAACGTGCCGAATGTTTAAGCAGAATCAGGTAACAGCCCAGACGATCCTGAAAACGATAGCCATACTGACAGCAGAGAGAGGTGTGATTACGCTATGAATTCAAGCAATAATCTAAAATCCGGACAAAGAAAACTTTCAGTGCAAGTGTTGGTTTTGGTGGTTGTCATTATTTTAGTCGCAACAGTCGGAATCTTGATGAATAAGTCGTCATCAGGCGGTGGTGCAGACGACGTCGCTCAAACGAATTCGGCGGCGTCAAAGCTGCTCAAAGATATTTATTCAACCCAGACCAATCTCTACAAGATTCAGCACATGGTGGCCAGCAGCCAGGATGCCAAGGCGGTCGCAAAGCTTTCCAACGATCAGACCGCCACGCTCAAAGAAAGTGTCAATATGGTCAAACGGGCTTTGTCCTCCAGCATCAGCGCAGAACAGAAAAAGTATTATTCAGCCGTTCAGGATCATTTGCTGGAATACGAAAAAGCGGCTGTCCGTTACATGAAGCTCGCCCCGGAGGGCACGGGCACCCCCTACCTGATTTCGGCCAGTGAAAGAGTGGACACGATTGGCCAGCTTTTATCGGAGCTGGCGGTCTTTGAAAGTAAAGCCAGGGGAGGGCAAGCGGCCTCATCGTCCATGTTCTACCTCGTTTTACTGGCGCTTCTGGTCTTGTTGCTTTTGTCGGTATTGCTTATTCCCGCCCTGGTTAAAAGTATGATGGGAAAGCATGTGGTCGAACCGCTGCAGGAAACATCAGGAGTACTTCGTGATTATGCCGGCGGTAAGTTTGCCAAAACGCTGACCTGGGAGGCAGACGACGCTATCGGCGAGCTGGTACAATCCGTCAACGCCATGAGAATCAAGATGAGCGCCTCCGGGTCTCCCGCGACCTCCACCGCACCTTCCGCCAAGAAAGAGGCGGCGCCTTCAGCGGCCCCGGCACCGAAGCAGTCTCAGGCGGATGAATCCAGTAAATCCCTGTCCGATATGATTAAAAAGACCCCCGATCAGGAAACCCTGGTGCTGTCTTCGAAAAAGGCTATCGATAAATTGCAGGATATTTAAATCACGAGATTGCAATATATTTTGGATGAAATCGCTTACCATGATGAGGAGGGAATGATGAAACATCTTAAGAGATTTTTATGGGTTCTGACGCTGGCTTCACTGGTCTTCTGGACGAAAGCGTCTTTTGCCAATGAAATTGTCATCGGTTTTACCGGCCCATTGAGTGGTCCGGCGGCCGAATATGGAGAGGGGTGCGTCAACGGCGTTGATCTGGCGATCAAAGAAATAAACGCCGCAGGCGGCGTCAAGGCAGATGGCGTGAAATGGACCTTCCGTCTGGAACGCATGGATGACAAGGTGAGCCCGCATCTGGCGCAAACCAACGCCCGTGAGCTGCTCGATAAAACCGCGCTGGCCATTTTCAATCCCGTCTCCACGACGACGCTTGGGCTGTTAAAAATCAACGAAGAAGAGTGCGGTGAGTTTATCACGATGGCCTTTGCCGGCTCATCCAAGATTACCGCCCAGAAAAACGATCTGCTCGTCGCGTTTGCGCCGCTGTCGGCGGTGCTGGCGCAGATTTACGCCGATATGGCCTGGGAACGCGGCTGGCGCAAGGCCGCCATGGTTGTGGTCTTTGGCGACTACGGCAACGAATGGCGTGAAACGTTTCGGGGCTACTGGGAACAAATCGGCGGCACGATTACGATTGATAAGGCTGTGAATTATTACACCCGGACGGATTTTGTTGCGCCGCTGACCGAGGCTGTTGCCACGAAGCCCGACGTCATGCTGATCGGAGGCCCCACCGGAACCACCGCACTGGTGATCGAGCAGGCCCGTAACATGGGGTATAAGGGAGGGTTTCTGATTCTTGATCAGGCCAATGTCGGTGACCTTGCCAAGTTGCTCCTGGGGACGAAACTCATGGAAAACACGATCGGCCCCACCTCATTCGGGACGATTCCTATTCCCTACACCAAGAAATTTGACGCCAGCTACCGTGAACAGTTTAAGAAACCAACCACGTGGGAAGCCGTGTTTCACTACACCGCCATGCACGCGCTGGCCAAGGCCATTGAAAAAGCCGGAACACAGGATAATGTGTATGCCGTGCGTGCCGCCTTCCCACAGATTCTGCCTCTCCTGGGCGACCGCTACCCGGTGGAGATGAACGCCATCAGTCCGGCCGGGCGCATCTTCAGCGCTACAGCTGTGCAGACCGTCAAGGACGGAAAATTTTCAGAGCCGGATTTGTATGTCTGGTTTGCTCAAACCCCGGAAGAAATTAAACTGGTGCAAAAGGCCTATCATAATATGCCGCTGAAAATCATGACCTTGAAGATCGGGAAAATCGAATAACACCGGATCATCCGACAGATAGAATAAAAAACCCGGCCATTGGCCGGGTTTTTTATGGAGAGGATATTTTGCGGTACGGTCTTTAAGTTTTTGCTAGCGGCCGACGCTGACGCGGTGGACCTGTTTGATATCCGTGATGCCCTGAAACGCCTTGAGCACCCCATCCTGATACAGGGTCAGCATCCCTTCCGAAATGGCGATATCGCGGATGACATCAATGCTTTCGCGACGCTCAATCGAGCGTTTTTTAATGGTTTCCGTATTGACGAGCAGTTCATGGATGCCGACGCGTCCCCGGTAGCCGGTTTTATCGCAGGCTTCGCATCCCCTGGGCCGGTAAAGCTTGAGGTTTTTGGAATAGGGGATATTTTGTTTTTTAAAGAGTTCTTCGCCGTAGCTGGCCGCGATCTGATTATATTCTTCGATCGTGGGATTGTAGGCTTCCTTGCATTTTTCGCACAGGGTTCTCACCAGACGCTGCGCCAGGACGCCCAGGAGGGAGTCGGCGAAATTGAGCGGGTCGATGCCCATGTCCAGGAGGCGGGAAATGGTTTCCGGCGCGCTGTTGGTGTGCAGTGTGCTGAGCACCAGATGCCCCGTGAGCGACGCCTCCACGCCGATTTTCGCTGTTTCGAAATCGCGCATTTCCCCCACCATGATGACATCCGGATCGGCGCGCAGAAACGCCCGCATGGCGGCGGCAAAATCAAACCCGATCTTGGGATGCACCTGAACCTGGCGAAGTCCCCGCTGCGTGATTTCGACAGGGTCTTCCGCCGTCCAGATTTTTCGATCCGGCCGGTTGATATGGCGCAGCACGGCGTGCAGGGTGGTGGTTTTGCCGGATCCGGTGGGGCCGACGCAAAGAATCATGCCGTAGGGGATTTCGCAAATTCGCAGAAGCTCCCGATAATTTCGGGGCGTCATCTGCATGGCCTCCAGCGGCAGTGTGTCGCCTTTGGCCAGGATGCGCATGACGACATCTTCCACGCCGCCCTGCGTGGGGATGGTGACGACACGCAGTTCGATCTCGCCCACGCCGGCCTTCTTGAGCTTGATTTTTCCATCCTGGGGCAGCCGCTTGATGGTGATGTCCAGATTGGACATGATTTTGATGCGGGAAATAATGGCGGAGCGGTAGCTGTAAGGGAGCGTCTGATACAGGATGCAGTCGCCGTCAATCCGGTAGCGCACCAGGACGCTTTTATCAATGATGTCCGGTTCGATATGAATGTCGGAGGCGCGGCGGGCAAACGCATCGTTGATGATTTTATTGACCAGCTGAATAATAGCGCTGTCGGAATCCCGGATGCCTTCGTCCTCTTCAGCCGATTCCTGTCCGGGTTCGCCGCTTTCGAGTTTGCCCAGCAAGTCGTTAAAGGTGGATTCTTCCGACTCCGCCCGGAAAAAGAAGTCGATATAGCTGAGGATATCCTCCTTCATGGCGATGTCGTAGATGATGTGTTTCGATCTCATCAGATTCTCAATGGCGTCGCGCTTGAGAATATTTTGCGGATCATCAATCAACACGCGAACGCCTTTTTCCGTTTTATTCAGCGGCACCCAGATTTCGCGCGCAAGGTAATCCCTTTTCAGATTTTTGATCAGATCGCCGGGAATGGGCGTATTGGAATCGAAGATGTGAAATTTGCACTGGTAAAAATATTCCAGCGACTGACCGATGTCGTTTTTGCTGATGTTATATTTTTGCATCAGCACGTCTTCCAGCGGGTCTTTCGTATCTCTGGCCTCTTCCCGGGCCTTGTTGAGGTCGTCCTCGGTAATCAGATCATTCGTGACCAGCCAGCTGAATTTTGATTTTTTCGCCTTGGGATCCATCCGCTGCTGGTTGTAAAGCGCAATCCCCAGGACGTCGGCGATTTCCTGCAGGAGCACCGGTTCTTCATCTTTAAATTCCGGATCGCCGCCCACCTTGTTGATGACTTCCACCGCGCCGAGGATTTCACCGCCATAGATAATCGGCATGGCCATGATCTGCCGGACTTTCACGCCAAAGCGCGAATCGCTGTTGGATTCCAAAAGCAGATCCGAGTAACGGTTGAGCTGCAGGTTATTGCTGAAATCGCTGACGTTGATCATCTTGCCTGTATTGGCGACATATCCCGGGATGGTGTGATTGCTGATCGCTGTGCGCCGCTCTTTAATCTGATCGCCCGCGGCAATGAGCGTGAAAATCTCTTTGCGTTCTTTGCCTGCCACGACGTAGATGTTTGCGGTTTCCACCTGGAAGAGCTGAACCATTTTGGGGCGCGTCTCGACAATGAGCTGTCGAACGTTTGGCGAGGCGTTGATGGAGTTGGTAATGTCCTGGAGGCCTTTTTGCAGCCGGAGGATCTCTTGAAGTTCGGCGATTTCGTGGCTGTCGTTCATGGGGAAACCTTCCTTTGTCGAGGGGTGAAACGCCATCAGGCAACGGATTTATTCGATGTCAATCCTCTTTGTGATATATTCATGAAATTAAACACAGGCCCATGCACGAGTCAAGATTATTTTGCCATAACCACCGTCTATCCGCATCGCAGGAACGTATTTTTTGAGCCTGTCCGCCGCGGCAGGCTTCGATTCATTCAACCGGGCGGCTTTTCATCTGACGGCGGCTGGCGTCGAGTTCCATCTTGCGCAGTCGGACGCTCAGGGGGGTCACTTCCACCAGTTCATCTTCAGCGATGAACTCAATGGCCTGATCCAGCGACAAAATGCGCGGCGGCCGCAGGATCACCGTGGCATCCGATGTCGAGGCGCGCATGTTGGTGAGCTTCTTTTCCTTGACGATATTGACATTCAAATCCTGCGGGCGGTTGCGCTCACCCACGATCATGCCCGCATAGACCTCCGTTCCCACCGCGACAATCATTTCGCCTCGGTCTTCCATGGCGAAACTGGCGTAAGCTGTCACCCGGCCCGTGCGATCGGCCACCAGAACCCCGGTGTTTCGCTGCGGGATGGCGCCGAACCAGGGCGCGTAATCCTCCAAAAGCGAATTCATCACGCCGCCGCCTTTGGTATCGGTGAGAAACTGACTGCGAAACCCGATGAGCCCTCTAGACGGAATCAGAAATTCCATGCTGACCCGACCGCTGCCTTTATTGATCAGGCTCTCAAGCCGTCCCTTGCGGAGAGAGAGCTTCTCCGTAATGCGGCCGACATACACCTCGGGAATATCCAGAAACAGGCGCTCCACCGGTTCCAGCGTTTTTCCGTCAACCTGCTTGAGGATGACCTGTGGCTTGGAGACCGCCAGCTCGAACCCCTCCCGGCGCATGGTTTCAATGAGCACGGCCATTTGCAGTTCACCGCGGCCGCAGACCTCAAACGCATCGGTGCGTTCAAGCTTCCGGATTTTAATGGCCACGTTGCGCAGTGATTCTTTTTCCAGGCGTTCCAGTAAATGCCTTGAGGTCAAAAATTTTCCCTCTTTGCCGGCAAACGGGGCGTCATTGACGTAAAAGACCATGGATACCGTCGGCTCATCCACAATCAATCTCGGCAGGGCGCAGGGCGCCTCCAGCGAGGAGATCGTATCTCCAATTGAAATATTGTCGATGCCGGCCAGAGAAATGACGTCGCCCGATTCGGCCCGGAGTACGGACTTTTTGGTCAGGCCATGAAAGACATACAGCGCCGTGAGCTTGACGCCGGATATCGTTTTTTCCTTGGCGCAAAGACTGTAGGGCGTGTTGACTTCGAGCACGCCGCTCATGATACGCCCGATGGCGATCTGGCCCACGTAGGGGTCATAGTCGAGGCTGGTGACCAGAAACTGGGTTTTGGCCTCATCGTTGCCTAAAGGCGCGGGAATGCGCTCGATGATCGTCTGCAACAGGGGCCGCAAATCCGTTGAATCGTCACCCTGGGCCAGATGACATACGCCGGTTTTGGCATTGGTATAAAGAATGGGAAATTCAATCTGATGTTCTTCCGCGCCCAGATCGATGAAAAGATCGTAGGTCTCCGAGATCACTTCTTCAATGCGCGCATCAGGACGGTCAATTTTGTTGATGACCAGGATAATGGGTAAACGAAGCGCCAGCGCTTTTTTAAGGACAAACCTCGTTTGCGGCAGAGGGCCTTCGCTGGAATCGACCAGGAGCATGGCGCCATCCACCATATTGAGGCTGCGTTCGACTTCGCCGCCGAAATCGGCGTGGCCGGGCGTATCGACAATATTGATTTTGACACCGCAATATTCCACGGCGGTGTTTTTGGCAGAGATGGTGATGCCGCGTTCCTTCTCCAGTGCCATCGAATCCATGACGCGGTCCTCTACGTCCTGGTTGGCGCGAAACACGCCGGTCTGCTTGAGCATGGCGTTGAGCAGCGTGGTTTTTCCATGATCGACATGGGCGATAATAGCGACATTGCGAATGCTGTCCTTTTTCATATAGCTCCTTCTTAATACGGTTATCGGGATAAATGCACGGGGGATAAAGCCGATGATTCCTTGCCGGAGGGCGTCCGATCCATTATTGATTAAAAATCCGCGCGTTCATAGCAGACAATGCCCGTTTAAACCAGAAATATTTGATGATCCGTTCGATGTAATTTAAGTTTCACGATCCATCCGCCGATGTCTTGAGTATTCCTTGGCAATCCTTAGGCGCGTCCACGCGAGGAATCATTGGCAGCAACTCACCAGAATTGATTTAAAGAGGGCTTATGGATATTCCCGGCTATACCATCATTGAGCAGGTCGGAGAAACGATGCAATCCGTTGTTTTCCGGGCGAAAAAAGACGGCCAGACCGGCACTTGCATTGTTAAAACCCTGAAAACCGTTGAGCCGACGCGGGAGGATGTTGTCCGGCTCAAGCATGAGTTCGAGCTCATCCGATCTCTTTCGATCGACGGCATTGTCCGGGTGTATGACATCATCGAGTCATTCGGGGGGCTTGCGCTCATCCTCGAAGATTTTCAAGCAGTTTCCCTCAAAGACTACATCCAGAAGGAATTAAGTCTCAACGAGTTTCTGGAACTGGCGGATCACATTACGGAAATTCTGGGAAACCTGCACGCGCGGCATGTCACCCACATGGACATCAAACCGGGCAACATTTTATACAATGCCGAGGATCATGTCCTGAAACTCACCGATTTCGGCATTGCCGCGGAAATCACCCGGTCAAACGAAGAAATTTACAATCCGGCCGTCATCGAAGGCACGCTGGTTTATATTTCCCCTGAGCAGACCGGCCGGATGAACTGCCCGGTGGATTATCGCACAGACCTTTATTCACTGGGCGTTACTTTCTATGAAATGCTGCTTCGGCGCGTTCCCTTTGTCTCTTCGGATCCGATGGAGGTTATCCACGCCCATATCGCGAAACGGCCGGTTGCGCCATCGTTCATCAATCCCGGCATTCCCGGCGCCGTCTCGGACATCATCATGAAACTTCTGGCCAAGACGCCCGAAGAGCGCTACCAGAACGGCTTCGGCGTGATGGCCGATATTCGGGAGTGCCGCCGCCGGCTGCAAAATACGGGGAAAATCGAGCCCTTTGTGCTCGGTCAAAAAGACATCTCGCTAAAATTCAGCGTTCCGCAGGCGCTGGTGGGACGGGCTAAAGACCTTGCCGTTTTACGCGAAATTTTTGACCGTGTGAGCGCGGGCGCCTCCGAGGCTCTCCTGGTCACCGGCGAGGCGGGCATCGGTAAATCCGCGCTGGTCAACGAAATTTCCAAGCCCGTGGCGTCCGTGCGCGGATACATGATTGCCGGCAAGTATGACCAGCTTCGGAAATTCGTGCCCTACTCGGCGATTATCCAGGCTTTTCAGGGAATTGCCCGGCAAATCCTGGCCGAAAGCGAAGCGCGTCTCGGGGGCTGGCGGGAAAAACTGCTCGCGGCGCTGGGCGTGAACGCGCGCATCATTACCGATGCGATTTCGGAAATTGCATTGATCATCGGAGAGCAACCCCCCATCGAAGCGCTGGGGCCGGAAGAGACGCAAAACCGCTTTAATCTGGTTTTTAAAAACTTTGTGCGCGTGTTTGCCGCGCCTGACCATCCGCTGGTCCTTTTTCTGGACGATCTGCAGTGGGCCGATTCGGCCAGCCTGAACCTGATTGCATCGATGATGACGGACCGGAACCTGTCGTATTTCCTGCTCATCGGCGTTTACCGCGACGCGGAGGTCGCGCCGCATGCGCCGCTCATGATCACGATTGAAACCATAAAGAAAAGCGGTGTTCCCGTCACGTCGCAAAAACTGACTGCGCTAAGCGGTGAGGACGTCAACGCCCTCATTGCCAACTTTCTGCGCTGTGATCCGGCCGTATCTGCGCCGCTGGCCCAGATTGTTTACGCCAAGACACTGGGCAATCCCTTCTTCGTCATTCAGTTTCTCAAGATGATTTACGACGAAAAGCACCTTTCGCTTGATGCCGAGGCGGGCTGGACATGGGATACGCCCACCATCGGCAAGTTGCAAGTGATGGATAATGTGGTCGATTTCATGGCGTCCAAAATCGCCCGGTTGCCCCAGGCCTCGCTGGAGATGATCAAGGTGTGCGCCTGTATTGGAAACCGTTTTGATATTCCAACGCTGTGCGCCGTCACCGAGCAATCCATCGAAGAGGTTTTCCGGGTGCTTGACGGTCTGATCGATCAGGGTCTGATCAATTTTTCGAAAAATCTCTACCGGTTTCACCATGACCGCATTCAGGAGGCCGCCTATTGGCTCATTGCGCCAGAGGACCGCTCGCCGATCCACTACAAAATCGGCACGCGGCTTTTAGAGACCACGCCGCCGGAGCAGGTGTTTACTAAATTGTTTTATATCGCTGATCAGTTTAATCAGGCCGCCCGAGAGGTCAGCGCAGCCGACAGGGCGATTGAGGTGGCCGAGTTGAACCTTCAGGCGGGGATCAAGGCCAAAGACGCCTCCGCCTATGCGCTGGCCGTCAATTACCTCAAATACGGCATGGCGCTTCTGCCCCAAAACGCGTGGACCGACACCTATCGCCTGACCTATGCGCTGCATCTGGAACTGATGGAGTGCCAATACCTAAACCAGCGGCTCGACGAATCCCAACGGCTTTTTGAGGAAATCAGCCAAAAGGTCAAAAGCAAAACGGATCGCGGGAAAGCGTGCGCAGCGATGGTGGTCATTCTCACGCATATCGGCCATTTTGAAGAAGCGCTCAGTCTCGGCATTGAAAGCCTCAGGATGTTCAATATGCATCTCACGAGAAATCCCGGAACCCTGTCCATTCTTCGCGAGATCGTCCGGTTCAAATTCAAGGTTCGTAAAATCGGCCTCGACCACATTCCAAATCTGCCGCAAATGACGGATGAAGACGCGCTGATCGCCTCGGAAATTGCCGCAAGCCTGGGGCTTCCCGCCTATTACGCCAGCGCCAACCTCTATGCGCTGTTGACGTTCAAAGCGCTGGATGAGATGTTTTCCCGCGGCATCACCGCATCGTCCTCGTTCGGCCTGATTGCCGCCGCCAACATTATCAACGCCGCCTTCGGCGATTACAAGGAGGCCTACCGGATCAGTCAGACCGCGCTGAAACTCAACGACCAGCTGGGTAAAAGACGCTACGCCTGTAAAGTCTATCTGGTGCATGCCTATATGATTCTCCACTGGGTGCGCCCGCTTGACGAAAGTCTTGCGCTTTTGCGCAAAGCCTACGACATGGGCATGGAAGCGGGCGATTTTATTTACGCCAGTCACTGCATTTCCGCGATGAGCATGGGGCGGCTCGTGGCCGGGCATTCCATTGATGATGTGCTGGAGGAACATCTGAGGTTCAAGGATTTCATTGCGTCCATTCACGATCCGTCCGTCACGGTTGAATTTCGCGAAGTGGAGCAGATCTGCCGAAATCTGAAAGGCCAGACGGACTCCGTGCTGAGCCTGAGTTCGGAAGATTTCAACGAGGAGGAAAGCCTGGCCGAACTTCGGCAATCCGGCAGTCTGATGAACGTCTTTCATGCGCTGGCCAAAATGGAAAGAACGCATTACCTTTTTGGAAGTTATGAAGAAGCCTACCGCATTGGCTTTGAACTCGATACGATGCTGGATCTGCCCCAGGGCTCCGTCCTGCTGACGGAACATTATTTATACCGGTGCCTGAGTTTGACAGCCGTCTATCCGGACAAGGATGCGCCGGAAAAACGGCGCATCCTGCGCACGCTTAAGAAGATGAAAAAGAAGATGTCAAAATGGGCTCAAAGCTGCCCGGAAAATTATCTGGCCAAGTCCCTGCTGATTGACGCCGATGAAGCGGCGATGAGCGATCATTTTGAAGAGGCGGCCTCGGGCTATCAAAAAGCCATCCAGTCCGCGAAAGACCACCGCCTGACGCATATCGAGGCGCTGGCTTATGAAAGGGCCGCCCGCTTCTACACCAGCCGTGGCTTTGATCTGATCGCTCAGGCCCACTGGCGCATGGCGCATGCCGCGTACATGCGTTGGGGGGCGGACGCAAAGACGGCCCAGCTGCGCAAAGATTTCCCTGCGCTGTTTGCCCCTGAACCCCGGAGCGCTTCACTTTATGATTCCCACACGGCGACGAACCGGCCCTCCTCTCCCGGGCTTAGCTCATCGCTTTTGGATCTTTCAACCATCATGCGGGTATCGCAGACCATTGCCAGCGAGATCCTGCTGGATCGGCTGTTGCAAAACATCATGAAAATCGCCGTGGAAAATGCCGGCGCCCAGAGAGGGTTTTTTATCCTGGATACGGATGGAACGCTCACGATCGAGGCGGTCCAGGAAGAAGGATCGGAGGAGGTGCGCGTGCTTGAGTCCCTGCCGCTGGCGCAATCGGAGGCGCTTTCGACAGGTATCGTGCATTACGTCTATCGAAGCAATGAAAGCGTCATTCTGGGAAATGCGTCCAGAAGCGGGTTATTCACCCAGGATCCTTACATCGCCGCGAGGCGCTGCAAATCCGTTTTGTGCGCCCCGGTGATGAACAAGGGTAAAACGACCGGGGTGTTGTATATGGAGAACAATCTCACCGAAAACGCCTTCACGCCGGAACGCGTGGAACTGGTGCGCCTGTTTCTGGGGCAGGCGGCCGTTTCGCTGGAAAACGCGCGGCTTTTTGAACTGGCCACCACCGACGGCCTGACCAAACTTTATGTGCATCGCTACTTCCAGCGTCGCCTGGAGCAGGAAATCAGCCGGTCGATGCGCTACGACAAACCCTTTTCACTGATCATGACGGATATTGACAACTTCAAGCACTTCAACGACACCTACGGGCATCAGCTGGGCGATGACGTGCTGCGCAACGTCGCCCGCGTCTCAAAAGTCAATCTGCGCGGCGAGGACATTGCCGCCCGTTACGGCGGCGAGGAATTCGTCTTTGTGTTGCCGGAGACGGACATGAACGGCGCGCTGGTCTTTGCGGAGAAGATCCGCAAACGCGTTGAGGAGATGGAGATTGCGTATCGCGGCAGCACGCTGCATGTCACTCTCAGTCTGGGCGTCGCCACGTTCCCTCACCATGCCAAGGACAAGGATGGGCTGATCCGATGCGCCGATGAGGCGCTTTACGCTGCCAAGCACGCGGGCAAGAACCGGACCTCGGTGGCCGCATCCGCGCCAACCGGGGCGGCCGCCAAAGCCTAAGGTTATGATTCGGCAGCGTATTATTTGTGTCCGGCGTTTGAGGCCCGCTTTGGGGCAAGAGGCCTGCAAATTGAGCTTGACAGCCTGAAATAATTACGTTAAACAGCCAGACCTTAAACATTTCAAGGTGAGGAGGATAGACAGTTGGCCAACCATAAATCAGCGGAAAAACGAGATCGCCAGGGCAAAGTCAGACGGGAACGCAATGTTTCAGCAAAGTCCGAAATCCGGACAAAAGTGAAATCCGTCAACGCAGCGCTTGCAGGCAAGAACAAGGAAGCTTCTGAAAAAATCCTGAAAGACACAGTTCCGTCGCTGGCGAAAGCCGCCGCCAAGGGACTGATCCATAAGAAAAACGCATCCCGTAAAATTTCGCGTTTAACCAAAAAAGTTAACGCTTTATCGGCTCAGTAAGCCCGCGGCCTGTGCAGGGTCTTTCCCGGATGATGCAAAACAGGGGAAGACGTCGCGCTAAGAAACGTTTAGCACCCTCTGGGATACCAAAGTGGTGCTTTTTTATTGATTGCGATTCCTTGGTGCATCAATCTCCTTGTGACAGGCCCTGAGTCTTTAACCGTTTGGAAACAGAGAGCCTTCCGGATTTATTGGGGAGCAGGAAAGAAGGGGCATGAGGTGAAAGCGACCCCTGCGACACATCCGATCATTGCGCAGGCGATTCAGTTTCTGGGGAGGCCTTACCGGGCGGGCCTGCTCGATGGGCATGGCCCGGAAAAACTCATCGTTGATCTTCAGGCTTTCGACTGTGTCACTTTCGTTGAAACCGCGCTGGCTTTTACGCTTTGCGGCCCTTCCGACACTCCCACGAAGCTTCCGCGCAATTTTCAGAAAAATCTCAAACGCCTCCGTTACCGCCAAGGGAAAATTCGGGGGTTTTCGTCCCGACTGCATTATTTCACAAACTGGCTGGACGATAATTCAGAAAAGAAAATCCTGGTGAACATCACGCGCGAACTGGGCGGCCGACCCTTTCGCAAGCGCATCAATTTTATGACGGCGCACCGGGACCAGTACGCGGGGCTTAAAAGCCCAACCGCCACTGCCGCGATGCGCTGTGTGGAAAGCAGACTATCGAAGAAAACATGCTATAGGATTTTGGCCGATGGCTGGGCTCAGGCGGAAAAACATATTTGCAATGGCGATATTCTTGTTTTTTGTTCGGATTTGCCGGGTCTGGATGTAGCGCACACGGGTCTGGCCTTAAGAAAGAACGGACGCGTCTATCTGCTGCACGCCTCAAGCCGGGAAGGCGCTGTCGGAATTTCCGCTCAGACACTGCTTGCATATCTCAAATCACACAAAAATTTTAACGGCCTGATGGTCGCGCGTCTGATTCCGGCCTGACCTCATCGTCACAAAAAAACCGCAACACTTACAAAAAGCGCTGCGGTTTTGAAATGCATACGTCCATTTGTATTACGCGGACATGCCGCCTGCGCGTTTGAGCGCTTCAATGCGATCTTCCAGCGGGGGATGGCTCATAAACAACAGTTTCAAACCATGCGAGGAAGGTTTGCCGGAAATGCCGAAGGCCGACATTTGTTCCGGCAGGGGTTTCTGAACGCCTTTTTTCAGCGCTTCGAGGGCGGAGATCATGTTGGCCGTTCCGGCAAGCTTTGCCCCGCCCGCGTCGGCGCGGTATTCACGCTTGCGGCTGAACCACAAAACGATGACGCTCGCCAGAATGCCGAAAACAATCTGTGCGACAATGGTCGTGATAAAAAAGCCCAGGCCGTGCCCTTCTTCATTTTTCAAAATAACGCGATCGACAAAATGACCGACGACGCGCGAGAAAAAAATGACAAAGGTGTTGACGACGCCCTGAATCAGCGAAAGCGTGATCATGTCGCCATTGGCCACATGGCTGATTTCATGTCCCAGCACCGCCTCCACTTCGGCCGAATTCATGTTGCGCAAAAGCCCTGTGCTGACGGCGACAAGCGCCTTGTTCTTGTTCATGCCGGTGGCAAAGGCGTTGGGCGCCTCCGAGTCGAAAACCGCCACCTCCGGCATGCCAATACCGGCCATATCCGCCTGTTTTTTAACGGTATCCACCAGCCAGATCTCCGTTTGGCTTCGAGGCTGCACAATCACCTGAGCGCCCGTCAACCGCTTGGCCATCCATTTGGACATGGCCAGCGAGATAAACGATCCGCCAAAGCCAAACACGGCGGCAAACACCAATAAATTCCAATAATTTAAGCCAACACCGCTTTCATCGAGAATGCGGTCCACGCCCAGAAGCCTCAACACAATCCCCAAAACAAGCATGACGGCGATATTGGTGACTAAAAACAGCAGCACTCTTTTCATCTTGATTTTACCTCCCCCGCAAATGGGTGCGGACTTTATTCATTTTTTGGATTAATTTTTAACACAGGGGTATTTTAGTGGCCCCTGTACAGATGTCAAGCGTTTTCAAGCAAAATACGCGTCGATGGAATCGCGCGCCACCTTTAGCATCAGCGCAATATCCTCTTCGTCAACCACATAGGGCGGCATGAAATAAATAATGTTCCCCAGTGGGCGAAGGAGCACGCCCTTGGCGAGCGCGATGCGGTAGATGCCGTAACCTATGCGCCTTTTCCAGTCGAAGGCTTCTTTGGTTTGCCGGTCGGCCACCAGTTCCAGCGCGCCGATCATGCCCAGTTGACGATATTCGCCGACGCGGGGATGTCCGTCGAATAAAAGCCGGGCCTTTTCCTCTATCTGTTTTGATTTTAAGGCGTTTTTGGCTATAACCCCCTCGTCGCGAAAAATGGCCAGCGTTTCGCGCGCCACCGCGCAGGCCAGTGCGTTTCCCGTGTAACTGTGCGAATGCAGAAATGCTTTGAGCTCCGTATAGTCGGCGTAAAAGGCGTTGTAGATGTTGTCGGTGGTCATCACCAGCGACAAGGGCAGATAGCCTGCCGTAATGCCCTTCGAGAGGCAAAGCATATCCGGTGAGATGTTCGCATGTTCGCAGGCAAACATCTTGCCGGTGCGTCCAAATCCCACGGCGATTTCATCCGCAATCAAATGAATGGCCTCAGCCGTGCAGAGCGCACGCAGTTTTTTAAGATAGACCGGCGGGTAGATTTTCATCCCGGCCGCGCATTGCACCAGGGGTTCAATAATGATGGCGCTGATCTCATCGGCATGCTGCAAAACGCGTTTTTCGAGATTTTCAAAACAGGGCGCATCGCAGGTGTCCCTTGTTTGTCCATACGGGCAGCGGAAACAATCCGGCCCCTGCGCCCGAAGCGTTTCCATTAGAAGCGGTTTGTAAATTTTACTGTACAGATCCAGGTCGCCCACAGCCAGCGCTCCGAGGGTTTCGCCGTGATAGGCGTCTGTGATGGCGAGAAATTTGGTCTTACGGGGCAGGCCGGTTTGCTGATGGTAATGAAAGCTCATTTTAAGCGCCGCTTCGACGGCCGCGGAGCCATTGTCGGCAAAAAACACCCGCGTCAGTCCCGCCGGCGTGAGGCGCACCATTTCTTCGGCCAGATCAATGGCGGCTCGATGCGTGAAATTGGCGAAGATGACATGTTCGAGCTTTTGGGCCTGTGCGCTGAGGGCCGCGTTGATGCGGTCATTGGCGTGCCCGAACAGATTCACCCACCACGACGAAACGGCGTCAAGATAGCGTTTGCCGTCCATGTCGTAAAGATACGCCCCCTTGGCCCGCTCAATAACGATGGGCGGAAAGTCTTCGTAATCCTTCATCTGCGAACAGGGGTGCCAGATGTATCGCAAGTCTTTTTGCTGCCAGGTCTTCATCTCATTTCATCCTTATCCGGCGGCAAAAGGCGCATGCGATTAGAAGCGCAAATTATGTTACCGCCTGTTCCGCTTTCAGCGTCTCGGAGAACCATTTCCGGCCGATAGCGTAGATCTCCTGTTCGGTCTTATGCAGGATGCCGAATTTATTTCCGATCTTTGTTAAAATGTCAACCGTCTGCTCGAGGTCTTCGCGTGTGTGGCGCGCATTGACCGACAGACGCAGAATCGACGAATCCCGCGGCACGGCCGGGTACATGACATTGCCGCACTTGATGCCTGCGTCAAACAACTCACGGCCAAATTCCCACATCAGCGGATGGATGCCCACAAAAATCGTGACAATGGGGCTGATTGGATCGGAGGTGATAAAGCCTGCGTTGCGAAGCGCAGGCGCGAAAAAGCGGATATTGTCCCACAGTCTCTCCCGGTGCTCCGGCTCATCCTGCATAACGCTGAGGGCTTCTTGCGCGCCGGCGCAGAGGGCGGCAGGCAGTGTGGTGGTGAACATGCTGCTGCCGGCGAATGCGCGCAGATAGGTAATCATGTTTCGGCTTCCGGAAACGTAGCCTCCCAGTCCCCCCAGCGTTTTGCTGAGCGTTCCTAAAAAGACATCCGCGCAACCGGGCAGATGAAAATGCTCCTCAATGCCCCCTCCGTTTTCGCCGACCACGCCGAGTCCGTGCGCATCATCGATGAGCAACTTCGCGCCATGGCGTTTGCACACCGTTGCCAGTTCCGGCAGATTGGCCAGCCGGCCATGCATGCTGAAGACGCCGTCGGTGGCCACCAGCATTCCCTGGCAGTTTTCACGGCGGGCTTTCGCCAGCAGCGTGTCGAGGGACTCCGGATCGTTGTGATCAAAGATCTCATTAAACGTCGCCATGCTTGAGCTGCATCCATCGTGAATGCTGGCGTGGGCAAACTGGTCCCGAACCACGGCGTCGCCGGGACGGATGAGGGCGTTGATTGTGCCGATGTTGGCCGCAAAGCCGCTGGGGAAAATGATCGTTTCCTCCCGGCCGTGAAAATCGCTCAGCGCCACTTCCAACTCACGCAGATAGCGATGGGTGCCGGACAGGACCTGTGCGCTGGGCATGCCATAGCCGGTCTGCCGAACCACGGCCAGCACCCGCTCGACGACGCGCGGATGGATGTGCAAGCCGAGGTAGCCGTTGGAATCAAAGCAGATAAAAACGCGCTCCCTGCGCTGGAAAGGATCGAAGATGACCACCCGGTTGTCCAGGCCGCCGGTGATGGTGACGCGGTACAGCCGCTGAAATATTTTTTTGACCTTGAGATCGTTCGTCCAGCGGGAATGGGATTCACACTTTGCAAACAGATCGGTGCTTTTCTTGTTGTAAAAAGCCGCAGGGCTGTATTCGCGCGCGTCAAGTTCGGAAATCAGGTCATCCGTGGCGCCGCGCGCCAGTTCATCGCTGACATAGGGATAGTGGCGAACGTTTTGCGCCAGGCGCTCCGGAAGCTCAGCCTGAAGGCTTGTAAACGCCAGCCCGACGGAGACGGCCGAAGCGGGATCGCCCTGATTCACATTGGCCAGCCGGGTGACGGTGGCCGAACCGCAGGGGAGGGTGCGATCCGGCAGGACAAGAAGCACGTTGTCCAGCTGATCTCCCAAGCCGGGCCGCATTGCGTCATCATCAGCAATATACGCGAGGCCGCTTGCCGAAATGTTTTCGAGCACGCCAAGCCGGCCGACGTTTTCAGAGGTTACGGTCATGGTTAATGTGTTCAACGGCAGCAGCCGTTCAGCGCGGGATACGGGAAAGTCGGAAATATAATTCATCATGAATAGTCACCTTTCAGCTAAGAATTAGATTCAGTAAAAAGTTCGATCATGCACAGGGAAGTTTGGTGATGAATAAGAACTTCCATTTTCTTACGTGTCGCGGA
>CAZSQS010000059.1:0-22280 GCA_964608995.1 uncultured Smithella sp.
TGGGAAAGACGGGTTCAAAGGCCATATCCAAAATCATCAGCCTGCTTCTGGCGGCTATCGGCGTGATGATCGTACGTAAAGGCATCGCGATGTTTGTTGCCGGAGGGATCCAGTTTTAATCCGGTAGTTAGAATGCTGCTCATCATTATCAAAACACGGTGTTTAACGCTTTAGGGCGCAAGATGTGTTCGTCACCGATTTGTAATAGAACTTGACGGAGAATTGCGCTTTTGCTACTTTCTTCGGCAAAATCGCATCAAGAGTGATGTTTAAACATGCCTTCGAAAGCCGCCAAAATTCCATTTCAATATTTATTTCTTGTGTTTCAAGCGTTGATTGCCGTGATACGGGCGCAGTGGGCCAGAACGACGGTTAACCAGGCGCTGCTTCGTTTGCCGGCTCCCGGGAACAGTTTTAACGAAAAAAATCAATCGGTTGAAGGCCCGGCGCTGGTTGATCTGGCCGACCGCTGCATGAATCTGCTGGTGTGGAAGACCAGTCAGCCGTGTCTGTTTCGTGCCTATGTCCGGGCGGTTGTGTTGCGTCGGGGCGGCGTCCCTGTTGACTTGAATATGGGACTTCGCAACATGGGCGGCGATTCCGTCTATGGCCACTGCTGGCTGACGCTTAAGGGCGCGCCTTATTGCGAATCCGAAGCGGTTGAAACCAGTTATCCGGTTTTTTTGGGTAAAAATGAAAGAGGAATCCAGTACTGGGCCGGTGCTCGAGATTCAGAAGAAATGGCCCGGGTGAAAAGAGAGGAAGAAGAATCATGACCACAGATCAGGTAAAAGGGAAGGGCATCGCCAGGGCCTATCGCAAACTCGACTCGCTTCCGGCGAGCGTCGAAATATCCAAGGATATTTCATGGCGGGATGTCAATGGCGAAACCATTATTCTTAATTTAAAAACAGGCGAATATTTTACCCTCAACGAGACGGGGAAGTTTTTGTGGAAGGGATTTAGTGAAAACAAACAACCGGGTGAAATGGTTGAGCTTCTGGCAGGCGAATATAATGTGGACGCCGCCGAAGTGGCGCCGGACGTTCTGGAATTCATCGAAGGCCTGATGAATAAAGACGTGTTTGTCCCGCAAGTTTAATTTAAAGAAAGGAGGAATGCATAGTGAAAGTTTACGAAAAACCGAGTTTTGTGTGCCACGCGCCGTTGGAATCCGTCAGCCAGACGTACTACTATTACTACTACACTTATTAATGTTTGTTTTGCAAAACAAAGATTTACAAGGCAGAAGTCCCACGGAGCCGAAAAGTCGGGCCTCGTGGGACTTTTTCTAACCTGCCGTCCTGGCCGATTTTAAAAAATGGAGTGTTGCCCATCCCATGTCCTATGACGCAAAAAGTGATCCGGATTATTATCGTTTTCCCGCTTTTATTTTAAAAGTTACCGGAGAGGCCTCGCCAGTGCGAGAGGCTGTTGGAACGCTCTTTCGACTTTTTCCCTCTTCCGTGGGCGACACGGGTCGCCAAATTGAGCTGCATGTGCGCGATTTATTTGACGGCGAGGCGGTGGATCTGCCGGAGTTTCTGTTGCGCGAGCTGCAATCACCCGAAGCGCATTTTGAGCCCACAATGATTTCAGGCGATCATGTCTCAGCCGGTTTTATCCATGCGCACGACGGCGTCTATACCGCCTGCTATTATATGCCTGAGACTGCCCTAATGGAATTTGTCGCCACAAGGAAGAAAACCGGAGAGACGGCGATGTGCATTACTTCCGTGCTGGTGCCGCTTCTGCGCGAGGTATTGCTGGGTGATCGCCAGGCCCTTTTTCATGCTGCGGCGCTGGCCAGTCCCGGCGGCCAGGGGATGCTCTTTTTTGCCGATTCCGGCGGAGGCAAGACCACCACGTCGCTGGCGCTGATGCGTCTGGGGGCAAGGCTCCTGGCCGATGATCTGGTGATGGTGGAAGAAAAAGACAGCGCGCTCATGCTTCACAGCTTTCCCGAGCCGCTGAACCTGACGGAGCAGACCATCGCCTTTTTCGATGAATTGAAACATTTGCAGGCCAGTCCCGACTCGCCTGCGCCAAAGACCGCCGTATCGCCGCAGGGCATTTATGGCGAGACTTGTTTTCAGCCAAGCGCTCCGCTTTGTGTAGCCTATATCGTGACGAAGAGTGCCGGTCCCCCCCGCGTGGAGCGCGTGGCGCCAAACGAATCGCTGGGTTACATGCTTCGCGCCCATACCTTTGCCCGCTGTCAGACGATCTCAAAAGTTGCGCTGAATATTATCTATAATTTGATCGAGTCCGTTCCGATTTACAGGCTCTACACCGGCGCCGATCCGGCAGCCCTGGGGCAATGGCTTTTGGACAAGGCTCCGGATCACGCGAAAGGTGGGGCATGAGCGGCAGCCGCAAAGAATCTTCAACTGCCTCCATTTCCGTGGAAGGGCGGTATCTGCTTTTGTTGCTTTCATCGCTTTCGCGAAGCGAAGCGCCGCCTCCGGCTCCGAATGCTCTGGACTGGACCGCCCTGGACCGTCTGGCGCGAGCGCAGGCGCTGGTGGCCGTCTGCCGCCGCCAGATTCCGCCCGAGAGCCTGCCCGCTAAGATCCGTGCCGGCTGGGACCGCATCTGTCAGGAAAATTTTCTGGATAATTCCATGGCGCTTGCCGGTGCGCGCCGGATCTTGTCCGTCCTGGAAGAGGCGGATATTCCTGCAGCCGTATTGCGGGGAATCCGGCTGGCCTATGGCATTTATCCCGATGCGCTGTTGCGACCGATGCGGGATGTGGACATTCTCATTCCCGAGGATGCAGGGGATCAGGCGGATGCTCGTTTGATCCGGGCCGGCCTGCCACGGGCCACAAGGCTTCGAAGCCAGCTGGTGGTCCGGTTAAGCGGGAAGGATTTTGAAATCCACTTAAGTTATGTGACGCCCAAGCGGTATCGGCGCATTGCCGGTTATGCAAACTGGCTGGACGATACCGTCGAGGTTGCGACGCCGCAGGGAAGCGTGCGCTGCCTTTCTCTGGAAAACGAACTGATCGGCCTGATCCTTCATGCCTTTGTTCATCACGATCTGGAAAGGTTCTCGCAGATGCTGGATGTTGCGCTCGTGATGACGCGGGAGGACATGGACTGGGAATACATCCGGTGCTGGGCGGCTAATGCGCGCCTGTCCAGGATGATTGCTTTTGTAATGGCCTACGCCCAGTGGCTCTTTGGTCTGCCGGACGGCGGCTGGAGCGACTGGTGTCGCGATTTTCTGCCCGGCGACAGGGAGGCGTTGTTTGCCTCTTATGCCGCGCTTATTCTGGGAGACAATCGTCGTCGGCACTATCTGATTCACCGGCGGCACATGCTGGACGTGGCCGAAACCCTTCCGCGCAAGGTCCGGCAGATTCTGAAATTTCTGCAGCCGCCCGAATGGGTGACGTTTTTCAATTTGATGCGGCGGGAGGGGAATGATAAACACAGGAAGGGGGCCTCGTGAGCACAGATGTTGTAACCGATGGCGCGATCCGGACGGATCTCGAACTTACCGGAGAGGACTGGACCGGGGATGACGGCCGGATACGGATATTGCTCGTGGCGCTCAACATTCCCGGCTACTATTCCCTGCCGGTTCGCATCTTGAGTCTCGTGGCCGCGGAGGCGCCAGCGCTTGCCGGTTGGGATTGCCGCTATGTGGAGGCGGAAGTCTTTTTCCCGACTGCACCGCTGGCCGAGCGCATTGCCCGCTGGGCGCCGGACGTTGTCGGCCTGTCCGTCAATATCTGGAACCGAAACGAAACCTTTGCGCTGGCCGCTTTACTTAAAAAATTACTGCCGAACGTGAAAATTCTGGCCGGGGGCCAGGAGATGACGCATTCCGTCGTGGATTACCTCGCGACGACGCCCGCGCTGGACTACATCATTGACGGAGAGGGCGAGATCCCCTTCCGGGAGTTTCTTGAGGCCTGGGATCCCCATCAAAATACGATTGCCGATGTTCGGCGTGTCTCGGGGCTTCGCTACCGTAATTCTGGCGAAGTTCTTTTTACGGGGCCTGCCCGGATCGTATTCTCGCTCGATGAGGTTCCTTCCGCTGTTTTGGCAGGTCTCGTGCCGGTGCGTGGAAAAGACAAGCTCGGCGTGCTGCTCGAAGGTGCGCGCGGCTGTCCCTATCGCTGCGCGTTTTGCTTTGAAGGCGGCAAGCGCGGGGGCGTGAGGATGAGCTCCGTTCAACGGCTTTCAAGCGAAGCCTCCCGCATGGCCCAACTGGGAAAGCGCTATTTTCATATCATGGACCCGATTCTTTGCAACGGGAGCCGAGAGCGCCTGCAACAAATATCCGATTTTTTTCTGCGGCTTAAAAATGAGTACAGCGGGGTGGTCATTTCGGTGGAAGCCTATGCCGAGCATATCACCGAAGAGGTCGCGCCCCATCTGAAAGCGTTTGCCGTCATCGACATCGGCCTGCAAACGACAAATCCGGAAACCGTCAAAGCCATCCACCGCCATTTTGTTGCCGATAAATTCCGCCGGGGTATCGATCTGTTGCGGCAAATTGGACGGCGCGTCAATATTTATCTGATTCTCGGGCTTCCCTATGAAACGCCCCTTTCTTTTTTAAAGGGGCTGGATTTTGTGCTCGGCGAATTTCCCGTCAAACTGTTTATCAATGAGCTGTGTCTGTTAAACGGTACAGAGCTTCGCCACCGCGCCGATGAGTATGGTTATGACTATTCCGAAGAGCCTCCCTATCTGGTGTCGGCAACGCCGTGGTTTCCCCGACATCTTTTAAGTCTGTTTCGGCAACTGTCTAAAGATCTGGAGTGGAGTTACAATTTGTCCATGCAGTCGCTCTATGCCGATCTGCCCTGGTTTGCCAATCAGTCCGTCACGTCTGCTCAGACGCATACGCTTTGGATGGGAGGCGGGTGCGCCCATGCCTGTCCGGGATGTCAAAGCGCAGGCCAGAGCATTTCGAAAAACGAACTGATGGCGGCGCTCAACTCCGTCACGCCCAACAGCGATGTGGATCTGCTTGTCGGGGAACAGACGGACATGGACCTTTTATACGCGGCGCTGGGTCAGCTTCATCTGGCCGGCGTGGCCCGCATTCGTCTGGTGGCGCCGCCGCTGTTTTTTCGCGACCGCGACCGCTTGGTTGAATCATTGTCGCGCAATGTCTGGCATATCCGGACTTTCCTCCCGCTGGATTATGCGCCGGGGCAAGCCGCGTGTGCACGGCCGGAGGTTCAGGAGGCGCTCGAGGTCTTCCGGCATCTTCAAGGCATTGTGCCGCTTCGCAAGCGCGGCGAAGTGCGGCCCTATTATGAAGTGGTCGTGGATGGAAAATCCCTTGCCCTTGAGGAGGCCCGGGCCTTATGGAATTTTGTAAACACGCTGGCCTTCACGGCGCTTACGATTGGCGAGGACTTTCTTAAACAGGAGAATTCTGAAGCGTACGCGGAGATGTTCCAGGAAACGATTGAACGCGGTAAATGGCTCCGTCTGCCGCGAGACGTGTTTAAGAAGTCTGTCTTGGCGGACGATGAAATCAGCGGCTATGTTGAAAAATTCGGCATGATGAGCCGCGCCGGAGCGCATCGTCCCTGTTTTGCGTCGAAAGTGGCGGGCCATCCGTAAACAGGCCGTTTAAGGAAATCGGAGACAAAACGTATGTGCGGCATCTGCGGAATTATCGACTGGTCGGGACGCTCAACGAAGCGCGCAGAGCGCGAGCTCTGGACGAGGCGGATGCTTGCGCGGTTAAGCCACCGGGGGCCGGATGATCACGATGTCTATTCGGACGATCTGGCGTCGATCGGTGCGGCCAGGCTTTCAATTGTTGATCTTTCTAAAGCTGGCCGCCAGCCCATGAAAAGCCCGACCGGGCGCTATATCCAGGCGTTTAACGGAGAAATTTATAACTACCGCGAACTGCGCAAAGCCCTTGCGGATCGGGGTGAGGCGTTTGTGTCCGATGGCGATTCGGAAGTGCTGCTTCGGCTTTACGAACGAAAAGGCGAGGCCTGTCTTCAGGATTTGCGCGGTATGTTTGCCTTTGCGATCTGGGATACTCAAAGCCGCTCTCTTTTTCTGGCGCGCGACCGGGTGGGGGAAAAGCCGCTGGTGTACAGCTATAGCGAGGGCTGCTTCGCCTTTGCTTCGGAAATTAACGCCCTGCTGGCGCTGCCCTGGGTGTCGCGCGAGCCGGATTGGGAGGGCATACACTACGGATTGCATTATGTCCATATTCCCGCGCCGCAGACGGCTTTCAAGCAGATTTCCAGACTGCCTGCTGCGACCGCGTTAAAAGTGGATGGAGGCGGGCTCACGTTTCGGCGCTACTGGAAACTGCGCTTCGAAGAGCGCTATGGCCCTGAAGACCGCGAGAAATGCTGCCGCGATCTGGTGGAGGTCTTTGACGAAGCGACGGCGCTTTGCAGCCGCTCAGACGTGCCGGTGGGGACTTTTTTGTCCGGCGGACTGGATTCCAGTTTGGTGACGGCATCGCTCGCGAAAAACCTGTCCGGATTTCCCACGTTTCGCATCAGCCATGACGGCCCAGAAGATGACGAAGAAAAAGCCGCCGCCCAGGCCGTCGCATCGCGTTACCAAACGCGGCATGCTTCACTGATTCTGGGGCCGGACATTCTTGAGTCGCTTCGGGATTTCGTCGCGATGCATGCGGAGCCTACCGGCACGATGGTGGCGCTCAATTATTACCGGCTGGCAAACGTGGCGAGCCGCCAGGTGGCGGTTGTGCTTTCAGGCAGCGGCGGCGATGAACTCTTCGGCGGATACGACCTCAATTATATGGAAAACCTGGATCGAAGCCGCGTCCACTGGAAGGCGCTTCGGGGGCTTCTGGAGGATGGACAAACGCAGGCTGCCGCCTCCGGTGATCTGAAAGAATTTGCGCGGCAAATGCGCGATATCGACGCGACGGGCCCGGAGCGCGTTTACGCAAAGCGACATCTGGCCTGGGGACGCAAATTTGTGTCCGCCGTTTATTCGCCGCGCATGAAGGAGCTGGCCGCCGCCCATCCTCCCGAGAACTTGCTTCTGAAGTGCTATTCAGATGCCGGGACGGACCGAATTTTTAACGCAACTGTTTATCAGATGCTCAATCTCACCTGTTCGTACAGTCTGGTGGATCATGCCGATATTTGCGGTATGGCCAGTGCGCTCGAAGTGCGGTCACCTTTTCTGGACGTACGTCTGATGGAACTTGCGGCGGCCATTCCACCCGCCTGGAAAGTGGGCGAGCCGGGACATCAGCGCACAGGAAAAGTGATCCTCACCGAAGCGATGGGCAAGCGCCTGCCGGATGAGGTTTTGAATGCGGCCAAGATCGGCTTCGGCGGCGGGGTGCCCTATAACCGGTGGCTAAGCGATCAATGGGATCAATGCTATCATCGCGAGGCCCTGGAGGCCTGCGGTCTGTTTGATCTCGACGAAGTGGAACGCCTGGCGAAGCAGGATCTGCCGCGCATGCCGCAACTGGCGCATCTGCTTTTTCATGTCCTGACGATTGGCGTCTGGCATTCCCTGTATGCTCAGTAAAAAAATCAATGGAGAGAAGTCATGAATATTCTCATTACCAATGTCTGCTATCGAAAGTGCACCTTTTGTTTTGCCAGGCAGCGCCTGGGTGACGGCGCCCAGGCGGGCTCGGCGCTGCACATGTCGATGGACAACATCCGCCGTGTGATGGATTTTCTCGAAAAATCTCACGACAGAAACCTTCGCCTGCTGGGCGGTGAACCCACGGAGCATCCCCGGTTTATCGAGATCGTGCAGGAGGGACTGGCGCGCAACTTTCATGTGCATATCTTCACCAATGGCATGATGCCGCGCGAGACAGCCGATTATCTGGGGGGACTGACGAAGGATCAATTTTCCGCTTTGTGCAATGTGTCGCCTCAGGCCACGCTGACGAAGGAACAACAAAATAAAGTGGACTATTTCTTGAGCCGGATGGGTCAAAAGGGGCATCTGGGCATCACCGTGACCTCGGAGGATATTTCCTATGCGTATCTCATCGACATGATTGACCGCTATGGGCTCGACCGGCAAATTCGCGTGGGCCTCGCGCAGCCGATTGTCGGCGTTGACAACGCGTATCTGCCCGCGAAAGATTATAAAGCTGCGGGAAGGGCGATTCTGGCGATGGCCCAAAAGCTGATCGCACACGACATCCTCGTCGGTTTTGACTGCGGGATGGTGTTGTGCATGTTTTCGGATGAAGAGCTCGGCGCTCTGATCAAATCCTCCAAGGGCTTTGAGAGCATCTGCAAGCCGGTGATTGATGTGGGCCCCAATCTGGATGTCTGGAGCTGCTTTCCGTTGTCGGAAGTTTTAAACACGCGTCTGGATCAGTTTGACACTCTGAAAGACATTGAAGCGTTTTACATTCAACAGCTGACGCCCTACAAACGCTTTGGCTGCATGCCGGAATGTCTGCGCTGCGACTATCTTCGCCGGGGGCAATGCAGCGGCGGCTGTATCGCGCATGCCATGCTTTCGTTTAATCGGCTTCCGCCCAAACAGGCCGTGGTGGCTGATTGACGTCGGCGGGAGACCATCCGCCGGGTGGCTCCTGCGCGGCATGGCCTGTGCGGATGAATTCTGATTCTCGATCAATAAGCGTATATGGAATGAAGCGATGTTCTGGATCAAGGTAGCGGTGCGAGTTATCGACGGGGCGATGGTGGTCATTTTTGGCCTGATCGTGCTGTCTTTGGCGGGTGTTCATCAGTATTCGCTTTTCGGTGGCATTACGCTGACCATCCATCGTATCTCCCTTCCTTTCACCTATATCATGTTGCTTGCGCTTGCCCGGATGTTTCTGACCTCACCCCGCGGGCTGACGCCTGGCCAGATGATTGATCATTGGATCGACAAGGTCCGTCATGCGCTTCAAGGCTGCGCCACAGGGTCCGGCGCGGCGGGGAAGCGCTGCGCACGGCTTTTTTCGTGGATTGGCATTGACGCATCGGCATCGGAGATCCGGATTTCCGGCCTTCGCGCGACGTTCTGGATCTTTGTTGGTCTTACGGCGTGGTTGATGTTTTCGCCTATCTATCGGTATGGGCACTATGGCGTCATTCCGGATATCGGCATATTTTTCGAATCTCTGCTCGATGCCTTAAACGGCGGGGCCTTTACCAATCCCTTTCATCTTCAGATGGCTGAGGGCCTGGAAGCGTTTGCCGAATCGCCCGAAACCCGTCAGTCCAATTTTGCGCATCACTTCCAGCCGCTGCTTTATCTTTTATTGCCCGTCTTTGCCGTGGCGCAATCTCCGGTCACGTTGTTTGTCTGTCAGGCGCTCGTTGTGGCGGCGGGGGTGTTTCCCTGTTTTCTTTTGGCACGCGATGTTCTGAAAAGGGAAGAGCAGGCGCTGGCCGTAACGCTGTGTTACGCGCTTTACCCCTCTGTTTTATCCACGGCATGGTCCTTTTATCCGGATGCCTTTGCCGTGACCGCGCTGATGTGGGCCTTCTGGTTTGCGCGTTCGGGCCGTACGGCTTTCATGCTGATTTTTCTCGCGCTGACCCTTTCGGCCAAAGAAACCATGGCCCTGCCCGTTATGTCTTTCGGCGCGTATCTGTTTTTGTGGGAAAGGAAGCGAGCGCTGGGGCTGGGGATTGCCGTGGCCGCCCTGGCCTATCTGTTTGTCTGCCTTCACCTGATCATCCCTTATTTTGCCGACTATGCCGACTATCCCTATGTGAAAGGCCTTTACGGCCCCTTGGGCGGTTCGTTGGCCGAACTGCTCCGGACGCTGGTGCTTCAGCCGTGGAAAATGCTCCCCTATCTGTTTTCAGGGTCCGCGTTGAAATATTTTCTGGGGCTTTTGTTTCCCGTCGCGTTTCTTCCGCTTCTGGGCTGGCGCATCTGGATACTGACCCTTCCCGTCCTTTTGCAAAATCTGCTGGTCTGGGGTCCCCAGGGAGATATGTGGAATCGATCTTCAACCGGCCTGTGGTCCGCCACCCTCATTCCGTTCACCTTTGTGGCCGTACTGCAGGCGCTGAAAATCCTGGGCGAGAACACTTCACAGGCAGCCCTTCGCCGGGTGCTCGCGGTGCTGATGTTCACGACGCTGCTGTCTATCTCGCTTGCCTCGCCTCCGTACCGCTGGTCTTTGCCGGCGTATGGCGGGATTGAAGAGACGCTGCGAAACGCTATCCCCGCCGGGGCATCTGTTTCCACAAACGTCCGGGCGCTTTGGTGTCAGTTGACGAAAGACTATTCCCTGTCTCTCTTTCCCAAAAAAAATAATTCAACGGAATTTGTCGTGATCGAAATCAATCCGGCGCATAGCGGCAAGGCGCCCGATGCCGGCCCGCTGGTTTGGGAGTATCAAGAGGCAGCCTATGGGCAAAAGATCGAGGCCCGCGGAGATTATAAAAGAATAACGGAAATGCCCAGCCCCCGGCGCGGATATGCGATTCGGATGTATCAAAAAATTCCTTAAGACACGGAAGCTTCCGAAGCAAAGGATCAAAAACCAGTTTTACATTGACTTGCCGGGGGGGCGCTCCTATACTCCCGACGCCTTCTGTGGCGACTATTTCGAGTGATGACTTAAAAATATGAAAATAATAGAAAAAATCAATCCCATCTATCTTCGCTTTTATCCCTATTTTAAAAAATATGTACGGCTTATCCTTCTCTGCATGGCCTTTGCGGCGGTGGTGTCCGCCGCCTCCGCGTCGCTTCCCTGGTTTCTTAAGCAGATTATTGACGAGTTGTTCATCCGCAAGGAATTTCAGCACCTGCTGCCGATCATGATTGCGCTGGCCGTTTTGGTGATTGTTCTCAATGTCTTTGTCTTTCTCCAGGAATACTTCATGGAGAAAGTCAAATTGCGCCTGAGCATGCATTTAAGAAAGAAGATGATTGAAAGCATCTTTACCAAAAAAATGTCTTTCTTCAAAAAAAAGCACTCAGGCGAACTGGTGTCGCTTTTCAATTACGATCTGGCGATGGCGGAAGGCATGCCGGAGCATCTGGCGCGGCTTTGTTTTGAGTATCCCGTTCAGCTGATCATGCTTTTTGCCGCGATGCTTTATTTAAACGCCAAACTCGCGATGTTCGTGCTTTTGGTGGCGCCGCCCAGCTACCTCATTTTAAGACTGTCCAAAAAATACCGGCGGGTGCTGTCTCACCGGCGCATGCTGGTTTACGGGAAAATCTATGCTGAATTTCAGGAGTACCTCGCAGGGATCAAGATCATCAAGGGGTGGAACCTGGGCCGCTACTGCAAAGACAAATTCATCGGCAACTTTGAATACTTCACCCGGCAGACGCTTCGGGAAGTTCAATACGCCTCCGCTATTCGCGGCGCGCTGGAGCTGTTGGCGGTTTTGATCATCAATGTCATTTTGTATCTGGCCGTATCCGATATCCGGTCGGAGCGGGCGACGCCCGGCGACTATGCAGGCTTCATTATGGCCGCCTGGCTGTTTTTGCAGCCGCTCAAAAAAATCGGCGTGGCCTACTCCAGTCTGATCAATTCCCAGGTAGCGGCGGAGCGTATTCTGGAGGTTCTGGAGGATAATGACTTCAATGAATCGCATCTTCAGGAGGGCCTGCCCGTGCCGTCCATCGCTTCCATAGAGATTCAGGATGCCGCCTATGGTTATGACTCAAACAGGCTGCTGACAGAGGTGAACATGACTTTTGAGCCTTCAAAAATCCACTTCATCTTAGGCGCGAACGGTTCAGGCAAGACCACGCTCGTGGAGAGCCTGCTGGGGTTTGTGGAGCCGGAAGAAGGCCGGATTCTGATTAACGGTCTGCCGATGAATCGCTATAGTATTTCCGCCTTGAGGGAGCGTATTTCATTTCTTTCACAGGACGTCTTCCTGTTTAACTCAACCGTTCGTGAAAACATCCTTTTTGGGGAAGCATTTCCCGATGAGGCGGTAAAAGCGCAATACCAAAAGGCCTTAAGCCACGCCCGGGTGGATCAGCTGCTCGACGCGCACGGGCGCGATGATACAGGCCTGCTGGCCGAGCGCGGCAGTAATTTTTCCGGCGGCGAAAAACAGTGCATTGCTCTTGCGCGGGCGCTTTTCAAGGATCATGACGTTCTGATTCTGGATGAGGCCAATTCCAGCGTCAGCAAAGATATCTTCATGAAGATCCTTCAGACGCTGCGGGAAGAAAAACAAGGCAAAATAATCATTTTTATCACCCACGATTCAGCCTATCACCCCTTCGCGGACGTCATCTACGAAATATCCGATCAGCACGTTTTGCGAAAAAGAATTTAATTTGGGGCGCTTTTTTTCAAAGCGAATCCCCTTCCTCCCCGTTTATGACCGATCTGTTTTTTATAACATATTGACTTATTTATGACTTTAGGTCAGATTGTGCCAAAATTGGCATAGGCCATAAATGACAGAGATAATGGGAGGATACTTATGCAGATTACAAGACGAGGGTTTCTGACTCTGTCCGGCGCAGTGGGTGGCGGCGTTGCCCTGTCGGGTTTGGGGCTCAATCTCAATCCGACACGGGCGTATGCGGACGAGCTTGGCAAAATGAACCGAATTAAGGTTGCCAGACAGGTGACCACCATCTGTTGTTACTGTTCGGTGGGGTGTGGTCTGGTCTGTAGCGTGGATAAGGCTACAGGCAAAATTTTCAACATTGAAGGCGATGCGGATCATCCGATTAATGAAGGCTCGCTTTGCGCCAAGGGCGCGGGGCTCTTCGATCTGACCGAGGCCAACAAGCACCGCCTCACCAAGGTGCTCTACCGCAAGCCTTACGCAACGGAATGGGAAGAAAAAGACTGGGACTTTGCGCTTTCACGCATGGCCCGTCTGATCAAGGACACGCGCGACAAAGGATTTGTCAAAAGAAATGCCAAGGGAGAGGTGGTCAACCGCTGTGAAAACATCGGCCATTACGGCAGCTCCAATGTCGATAATGAGGAGTGCTGGCTCATCACCGCCAAATCGCGGGCGCTGGGCCTGGTTTATCTGGACCATCAGGCCAGGGTCTGACACAGCCCCTCTGTAGCGGCTCTGGGAGAGTCGTTCGGACGTGGTTCCATGACGAACCATTACTGTGATTTAAAAAATGCCGATGTTATTTTGATTATGGGCAGCAATGCCGCCGAGCATCACCCCATCGCTTTCAAGTGGATTTTGAGAGCGAAAGAAAATGGCGCCACCATCATTCACGTGGATCCCCGTTTCACTCGAACCTCCGCCCGCTGCGATTTCCATGTGCCCCTTCGTTCCGGCACGGACATCGCTTTCTTAGGCGGCATGATCCATTATATTCTGGAAAGCAAGAAGTTCTTCAAGGATTATGTCCTCAATTACACTAACGCGTCGTTCATTGTGGACAGCGGCTTTGATTTTAAAGACGGACTTTTTTCCGGCTACGACGCCAAGAAGCGAAAATACGATAAATCCACATGGGTGTTCGATAAAGACGGCAAAGGTATTCCGCAGCGAGATATGAGTCTGACGCACCCCCGCAGCGTTTTCCAGCTGCTCAAAAAGCATTATTCGAGATATACGCTCGACAAGGTCTCCAGCATCACCGGTGTGACCCGGGAAAACCTGCTGAAGGTGTATGAAATTTACGCATCCACTGGCGCGCCGGATAAAGCCGGTACGGAATGCTACGCGCTGGGCTGGACGCACCATACCGTCGGCAGTCAGAACATCCGCACCATGTCCATCATCCAGCTTCTTTTGGGCAATATGGGGATCGCAGGCGGCGGCATCAACGCGCTGCGCGGCGAACCCAACGTTCAGGGGTCCACCGACCATGCGATTCTGTATAATATTCTGCCCGGCTATCTGAAAACGCCTTCAGCGTCTCTGGATACGCTGGATAACTACCTGAAAAAATATACGCCGGAATCGAAAGATCCGCAGTCGGCCAATTACTATTCGAATTATCCCAAATTCTTTGTCAGCTTCCTGAAATCGCTGTGGGACAGCAAGGCCACGAAAGAAAATGAGTTCGGCTATTCTTGGCTCCCCAAGATGGAAGACGGCAAAGCCTATTCAACCATGCACATGTTCGATGCCATGTATGCCGACAAGGTCAAAGGTTTATTCGTTATCGGAGCGGATCCGGCTGTGAGCACGCCGAATTCCAATAAAGTCCGCAAAGCGCTGCAGAATCTGGACTGGCTGATCGGCGAAAACATTTTCAATAACGAAACCTACGAATTCTGGAGAGGTCCCGGCGTTGATCCTGCAAAGTGCAAGACGGAATGTTTCCTCCTGCCTGCTTCGGCCTCGATGGAGAAGGAAGGATCGCAGAGCAACTCCGGACGCTGGGTGCAGTGGAAATACAAGGCGGCCGAATCCCCCGGCGATGCGATTCCCGTGGGTGAGATTGAAATCAAGATTCTGGCGGCCGTCAAAAAGCTCTACGAAAAAGAAGGCGGTCCGGGCGCTGAAGCCATTGTCAATTTCAAATGGGATTATCTGGACGCCAAAGGGCGCATGGATGTCATGAAGGTGGCCAGACAAATTAACGGCGTTTTCCTGGAAGACACGGTGATTGAAGACAAGGCCAAAGGCACGAAAACCGAGTTTAAAAAAGGTCAGTTGGTGCCGGGCTTCGGCAATCTTCAGGTTGACGGTAAAACGGCCTGCGGCAACTGGGTCATTTCCGGAAGCTATACCGCTGACGGCATCAACAAGATGCAATCCCGCGGCAAAGAAGATCCAACGGGGTTGGGTCTGTTCCCCAACTGGTCGTTTGCCTGGCCGGTTAACCGCCGCATCCTCTATAACCGCGCATCCTGTGATGTAAACGGCAAGCCCTACAATCCCAAGCGCAATATTCTGGAATGGAAGGGCGACAAGTGGGTGGGCGATGTTCCCGATGGGCCGTGGCCTCCGATGGCGGATAAAGCGAAAGGAAAATATCCGTTCATTATGCAGAAAGACGGTCTGGGCGCCCTGTTCGGGCCCGGCATGGCCGAAGGTCCCTTCCCCGAGCATTACGAACCGTTGGAAAGCCCGCTTGAGAAAAACCCTATGTCTTCCCAGCGCATCAATCCGGCCATTGAAATATTCAAAGGTGAAATGGATAAAGTCGCCAGCGCGAGCAAGGACTTCCCCTATGTCTGCACAACGTATTCCTGCACGGAGCACTGGTGTTCCGGCGCCCTGACCCGTTGGCAGGCGTGGCTTCTGGAAGCCATGCCGGAGCTCTATGTCGAGATTGGCGACGAACTGGCCAAAGAACTCAAAATACAAAACGGCGAGCGGATCAAAGTGACCTCGATTCGCGGAGAGGCGCCCTGTGTGGCGATGGTGACCAAGCGATTCAAACCTTTCCAGGTGGAAGGCAAAACCGTTCATCAGGTAGGCCTCCCCTTCAACTACGGCTGGCTCTTCCCGAAAGACGGCGGAGACAGCACGAATGTATTAACCCCAACCGTTGGCGACGCGAACACCTTCTGCCCCGAGTATAAGGCGTTCATGGTCAACGTAGAAAAGTTATAGGAGGGAGGCGACAATGAGTAAACCAGAATTAGTTAAATTGATTGATACGACCCTGTGCACCGCCTGCCGCGGTTGTCAGGTGGCCTGCAAGCAGTGGAATGAAATGCCCGGACTGCGTACGAAAAACTGGGGCAGTTATCAGAATCCCCCGGATTTGCAGTGGAATACCTGGACGCTGATCCGCTTCCAGGAATACTTAGACAAAGATGGAAAGTTCGACTGGATCTTCCGCAAGGACGGCTGCATGCACTGCACGGATGCGGCCTGCGTGAAAGTGTGCCCGAGCGGTTCATTGTATTACACGCCGCTGAAAACCGTCGGGATTCATCATGATAAATGCATCGGCTGCAAGGAATGCGTCGCGGCCTGCCCATTCCATGTTCCCAAGTATGATGCAAAAACCGATAAGGTTTACAAATGCGACCTGTGCTACTCCCGCATTCGCGAAAGCCAGGCGCCGTCCTGCGTGAAATCCTGTCCCACCGGCGCTTTGACCATTGGCGATAAAGACGCGATGATTAAAAAAGCTTACGCCCGTGTCAAAGAACTGGGCAGTGAAGCCAATGTCTATGGTGACAAATTTGTTGGCGGCACGCACGTGATCTACGTCCTGAAACACAAACCGGACGTGTATGAATCCCTGCCGGTTGACCCGAAAGTGCCTCTGTCCGTGATGGTCTGGAAAGATCTGCTCAAACCGCTGAGCTTACTTGCCGCAGGCGGCGCGCTGGCCGGAGCGTTTATCCACTACATCACGCATGGCCCCAAGACGCCGCATGACGATGGCCAGGAACAGAAGGGAGGAGAATAATCATGAAAAAAGGATACGTACAGGTCACCGACAGTTACGAGCGAATTATCCACTGGGCGATGGCCATCTCCTGTTTGCTTCTGTGTCTGACAGGACTGGGCATGATGTTCCAGTCGTTTAACTTCATCGGCTATCTGTTTGGCGGATTGAAGAATTTGAAACTGGTTCACAACTTTACCGGATTGATCTTTGCCATTTCACTCATCCTGGCGATTCGGATGTGGTGGAAAGAAGCGGGTGTGTTTGTTTTCCCGGAAGATCTGGACTGGATCAAAGCCGCAGGCGGATATTTGTGGCATGTGGACAACGTGCCGGAGACCGGCAAATACAACCCCGGTCAGAAGGCGTTCTTCCTGGTCGTGGCGGGCTTCGGCGTGATCATGATTATCACCGGATTGATCATGTGGTTCCCGACGGCTCTGCCGGTAGGATTAGTTCGCTGGATGTACCCGCTGCATGCGTTGGGTTTTGTGGCGATCTTCGCCTTCTTCTTCGTCCACCTGTATTTGGGCACCATCGGGAACCCCGGTTCCGTTCAGGCGATGCTCAGTGGCTGGATGGACAAGAAAGTTCTCACCATGCTGCATCCGAAGTGGGTCAAAGAGATGGAGCATGAAGGCAAACTGGTGGCCTGGGGTGAAGAGAAAAAGGACGACGCCCACGGGCATTCTGCGTAAGCTAACGGTTTAATCATTACCAATCGTAGGGAACGGTCGCGACCGTTCCCTACAGTCATTATAACGTTCCACAAAAGAAAGTATGGAGCATTCATGATATCAAGCCCCGCAGCATCCGACGTGGGTCAAATTCTTGACCGCGCGGTTGAACAAAATCCGCATGCCACCGAGCTTTTAAAAGCCTTCGGACCGATTGTCGAAAGACAACGCCAACTGACCGACGCCTCACCCCTGATGGCTATCGATTATTCGGGCGTGGATAAAGAGAAGCTCAAAGCCGGTGTGCCGGTCATTCAGCAAATTCTAATTTTACAGGCAAATGAAGATTTGAAGCAAATCACTCTGTCACTGGCTAAAGCCGTGATGGAAGGTCTACCCGGCCTGGCGGAATCGATGGCGCGAATTTGTGATTTGATCCATTCGGGAAAAATGGATCCGGCGGATTACTTCAAAGCTTCTGCAGAACTACAAGACAGTGCCGTTGACGTGTGGAGAAAGAATATTGACGTTTCTTTCTCCAACACCGCGTTTTTGATGAGCCTGGTGAGTCGGGTTGTTCTGGAGCAGCGCGCCCGGGAGGCCACCGCAGCGCTTGGTGATTTCGGATGGGATAAGGGTTATTGCCCCATTTGCGGAGAATTCCCGTCGATTGCGCTCATTGAAGAAGAGGGCGGCAAGCGGTTTTTGCATTGCAGCTCCTGCGGTCAGGATTGGCGCTTTACGCGGGTGGTTTGCCCTTATTGTGAAAAAGAAGCCTCACGGGAAATGGATTATTTTTACATTGAAGACAAGACACAGGAATCGGCCTTTGTCTGTGACGCCTGTAAAAAATATCTCATCACACTATATCGCGCCGGGCGCTTGCTGGCCCGTGATATGGACATATCCGCCATTGCTTTGGTGCATCTGGATATGATCATGCAGGACAAGGGCTACGAGCCGATGACGGCATGCCCCTGGAATATATTGAAATGAAGGAGAAAAGATTATGAGCAACACGTTTATTCTGAATGGACAGATAACCCCTTATACGCCGGGGCAGCTCGTTTTGGAGGCTGCCCGCGATGCCGGGGTTGATATCCCCACGCTTTGCTATTTGTCAGGCACGACGCCCAGTGGCGCCTGCCGGGTCTGCTGCGTGGAAGTCAAGGGCGCACGATCACTGGTGGCGGCCTGTTCAACACCGGTCACGCCGGGCATGGATGTGGTCACCGACAGCGAGCTTGTCCATCGGGCCAGAAAAATGAATGTCGAATTTATGCTTTCGTCGGGACGGCATAACTGCCTGATGTGTGAATCCAACGGCAAGTGCAAGCTTCAGGATCTGGCGTATTTCTATAAAATCACGACACTGCAGTTCCCGGAAAAGGAACAGAAGGATATTTATCCCACCGAGGATGCAAACCCCTTCATCGTACGCGACTTCAGCCGCTGCATTCTATGCGGTCGCTGCGTACAGGCCTGCAACGAAGTGGTGGTCAACCGCGCCATCACGCAGGGCTATCGCGGCGCGCAAAGCAAGATTGTCACCGGTGGCGACGGCTCCTATCTCAATAGCGAATGTGTTTTCTGCGGACACTGCGTCGAGGTCTGTCCCACAGGCGCGCTCACGGAAAAGAAAGCCAAGGGCCTCGGACGCCCCTGGGAAGTCCAGAAGATTCGCACCACCTGCGCCTATTGCGGCGTGGGCTGCCAGGAGTGGCTGCATGTGAAGGATGGCAAGATCGTCAAAGTCACAGGTGTCGAAGAGGCTGAGCCCAACCATGGACGGCTCTGCGTGAAAGGCCGCTTCGCCTACGACTTCATCTATTCGGAGGACAGACTCAAAACACCGTTGATTCGCGAGGCCAATGGCGAATTCCGCGAAGCGTCATGGGATGAAGCGCTTGATCTGGTGGCCTCCAAATTCAAGGAGATCATTCAAAAAGACGGGCCGGACGCCATTGCCGGCGTCAGCTGCGCCCGGAGCATCAACGAAGACTCATATCAGATGCAGAAACTGTTCCGCGCGGTGATCGGCACCAACAACATCGATCACTGCGCACGGACCTGACACGCCCCCACCGTCGCGGGTCTCGCGACATCATTCGGTTCGGGCGCAATGACCAATTCATTTGCGGATTTCAAGAAAGCCAAGCTGATCTTGATGATCGGCACCAATATGAGCGAAGCCCATCCCGTGGCGGCCACCTTCGTGAAAGATGCCGTTTTAGACGGCGCCCAGCTCATCGTCATCGACCCGCGGCGCACCGACATGGTCGATTTTGCTGCGATGCACGTGCAGATCAACGTCGGCTCCGATGTGGCCTTGATCAACGGTATCATTCACGTGCTGATCAGCGAAGACCTCTATGATAAGCAATATGTCGAATCCTGCACCGTCGGTTTTGAAGACATAAAAAAGAAAGCGATGGAGTATCCGCCCGAGCGTGCCGCTGAAATCGCTGGCGTTTCCCCCGACACCATTCGCGATCTGGCCCGGAGATTGGCCTCCACCAAGCCCGCCATGCTCATGTACACCCTGGGCATCACCGAGCACATCTGCGGCGTCAACAACGTCATGAGCTGCGCCAATTTGCAGATGCTTTTAGGTAACGTCGGTTTCGAGTGCGGCGGCGTCAATCCCCTGAGGGGTCAGAACAATGTCCAGGGCGCCTGCGACATGGGCGCGCTGCCTAACGTTTTCCCCGGTTATCAGAAGGTCGATAACCCCGATGCGCGCGCCAAATTTGAAAAAGCGTGGAATGTGAAGTCCCTGCCGGAAAAACCCGGCATGATGATGCCCACCATGATGAAAAACCTGACCACCGGCAAAGTCAAAGCCTTCTACGTTTTCGGCGAAAACCTGGCCAACACCGAGCCGGATATTGCCCATGTGGAGCATGAACTGCAATCGGCGGAATTCCTGGTCTGTCAGGACATCTTCCCGACGGAAACCACGCGGTTTGCCCATGTCATTTTACCTGCCGCCGCCTGGAGTGAAAATGACGGGACCTTTACCAGCTCCGAGCGCCGCGTCAACCGCGTCCGCACGGCCAGCGTGCCGCCGGGCGATGCCAAACCCAACTGGTGGATATTCAAAGAGTTGGCTAAACGATTCGGTCACGAGTGGACGTCCAACAGCGCTCAGGAAATCTGGGACAACGAAGTCTCCATGCTCGCGCCGTCTCTGGGCGGCATCAAGTATCGGCGTATTGAGCAAGACGGTCTTCAGTGGCCCGCGCCCAATGAAGAACACTGCGGCACGCCGACGCTCCACAAGGACGGCAAGTTCACCTGCGGCCTGGGTGTGTTCAAGGCCCTGGATTACATTGCGCCTGCGGAAGTGCCGGATAAAGAGTATCCGTTTGTGCTCTCCACCGGGCGGCGTCTGTATCATTATCACACGCGGACGCAGACGGGCCGCTGCGCCGGAATCAACGAACTATTGGGAGAAGAGACAGCCGATATTTCACCTGCCGATGCGCAGGCGATGGGTATCGTTGATGGAGAAATGATTGCCTTAAAGTCGCGCCGTGGCAAGGTCAGCGTCAAGGCGCGCGTGACGAGGCAGGTTCCTCAGGGTCTGGTCTGGATGGCCTTCCACTTCCGTGAGGGGTGCGCCAACTGGCTGACGAATCCCGTTTATGATCCGATCACGCAAACGGCGGAATACAAAGCCTGCGCGGTAAGAATTGAGAAAGCCTGATCTGTAACGCGAGCGTCTTCCCGTGAAGATTTGTGGGAAGACGCTCGCCGTGTCTAAAGCTTAAGCTTCCATTTTTTCAAATTTGCTTCCTTGTGTTACGCAGAGCGCATACCTACCATTTCTCCGGATTAGACACCTTTCCAATGCCGGCATATTTGGAGACCAGCGACGGAACATCGGCCACGGCGTTGGCCGAATAGGCGTAAGGCACGGACAAGGATTTTGTCGGCGACGTGTCATAGCTGGTGTAGTTTAAATAGGTGTTGCCGCTCAGTTGGACATACCCTGTCGTATCGCTCTGATTAGTCATGACCGGTGTTTTGACGCCGTCAAAGTAATCTTTTTCGACGCGGGCCACAGCGCCCATGCGCGAACTGACAGCGGTTTTGGCGTCAAAGAAATTCAAATAGTAGTTGTTGTAGGCATGCAGGGTTCCAAACCGGATGCTGGGCGTGCGGGAACTGACATTCCGGTAGTAGTTGTGGTGGTAGGTTACGCGAAACGTGCCTTTGTCCTCGCTGGCGTTGCTGTCGGAATGCCCCACCAGGGAGGCCTTGTAGTGATCGTGAAAAGAGTTCCACGATACGGTGATGTAATCACAGCCGTGCGTGATGTCCAGGGCGCCGTCATAGTAATCCTTGCCGTGGGACGTGTCACTGGAGAGATCACAATGGTCAATCCACACATGGTGTACACCGTCCTGAAGATGAATGTTGTCGTTGGGCGCTTTGCATTTGGTAATTTTCAAATTGCGGATCACAATGTTGCTGACGCCTTTTTGCAAGACCAGCGAGACGCCGTTGAGCACGCCGGCGGTGCCTTTGCCCACGATGGTTTTATTCGATGCAACGGTGACCGTATCGCTGCCTGAACCGTTGATGGTTCCCGTAACGACGATGATGGCCTTGCCGGACTGGGCTGCGTAAGTTTTCAGGTTGGCCAGCGTTGAAACGTTGTAGGTGGGCCCGCCCGTGCCGCCGGTGGTCGTGCCGCTCACCGTGGCATAGCCGTAAAGCTTGAAATCCGCCGCCGTGCCGCTGGATGAAGATGAGCTGGAACTGGACGAGGACGAACTGGAAGATGACGAACTTGACGAAGATGAACTCGATGATGACGAGCTGGAAGATGACGAACTGATATACCACCAGGCCCCCGAGGATGAAGAGCTTGAGGATGAGGAACTTGAGGATGAACTGCTAAACCACCACCACTGCGCATGGCTTGTTGTCGCAGCCATCATGAATGCCAACAACAAAAACACTACTATAAAGAAATGCTTTTTCATGTTTCTACCTCCGTGTTGTTTATTTTTTATATATTCGCACCAACGTCCCGATGGGAATCGCAAGAGGAAAAGGCCTATTTATAAAAACAGTCAATATATGTGCCAAATTGTACATGTTTTGTATCTTTCTGTTTTAAATGAGATATTTGCAATGCTGGGAAGTTGGCGCCGCCTTCTTGGCTGATATTCGGACAGATATGTTTCATCGTCGGACAGTCCCGGACACGTCTTGCTGTGAGGGTTTTTCTCTGTTTTTGGTTTAACGCTGCGAGGGCAGAGCCCGAAAATGTGGTGCAGCGGCACAGCCAAAGGCGTTTGTTTCAATCGCTTTGACAAAATAGGATTTCTATCCTATATC
>CAZSQS010000060.1:0-22228 GCA_964608995.1 uncultured Smithella sp.
GATCTCTTTTTTCAGCGGCTGGAAGTCTTTCCCGCATTCTTCCAGCGTCACGGTGGTCTTGCCGGGATTCCAGGGATCGGAAGCAACCAGTGTAAAATCCTTGCCCTTGCCGCCGAAGAGCTCCCGGCGCAGTCCGTGATACGGATACCAGTAATGAACCGGATCTTCCCGCCGGATGTCGTCCTCGCGGTAGATGCCGTTATAGATTTTTATCCCGAAGTAGCCGTCGAGATGGGCGTATTCCATGTCCATCGTCATCAGCATGCCGATCATCAATAGCGGACGGTCTTTGTATTCTTCTTTGCTCTGAAACTCATTTAAAATTTCTCTTTGGGCCTTAATGAATTCCTTTCCAATTTTAAACGTCGAATTCTGACCCAGGATGCTGGCTTTGACCGCGCCGACGGATTGCACTGCCTTTTCGGCTTTTTCCCCCGCTTTTTGACCGACGGATTCCATAAACTGGACGCTGTCTGCCGGAGGGACGCCGGATCTGGCCAAGGCAACCGCTCCGCCGTATTTGACGACAACCATCGTTGCGTCTTTTGCGATTTTATCGAGGTTTTCAATGACATACCGCGTTTTCGGAATGTATTTACTGCCCAGAACAGGCACTTTATCCCATAGGCCCAGGATGGCTCTTGCACCACGGCTTCCGCCCAACATGGCAGGCATGGGCATACAGCGGGCGCTCTCGATGTGCATGTGGCCGTCAATGATTACAGGCGGTCGATAGACGCTGATCACATGCTTTTTCCCCACGGGGAGTTTGGTCACCTTCCACTCGACCGGACTGCCTTGCGGATCGTCCTTGGGCATGGGCTCGGTGGCCATATATTCGGAGATATGCCGTGTGTCGCCCTGCGCTTTTTTAATTTCGGAGGCCTTTTGCTGTTTTCTGGCTTCACGGCTTTGCCTTTTATTTGCCCCGCCGCTTTGGCCTGCCGATGACGACGGATACGTTTCGCCTTCCAGTTTAATGGGCATACGCCGGTAAAACCAGTAATAGCTGTTGTTGAGTTTACGGTTCGTGCCTTTCCAGGTGACGTCGCAATAGGCGTGGTGCGGCAGGCCCTCAAGCGTGACTTCGCCGTTTTCGTTTGTCTTCTTCTTGTGCTCGCCGCCGGTGGAAACCGTGATGATGAATTCTATATCTTTGAGGGGTTTGTTTTCGTCATGCCCTACGAGATATTTCTGTTTGTTCTTTTCCCAGCTCTCCCAGTCCAGATGCTCCACGACTCTGATCGTGAAGTTTGATTTCTCCGTCTGCAATTTATCTTTCGGTGGGTCGGCGGAGGAATCGGAATTCATGCCGATGGTGTTTTTGTTATTCATGGTCATCAGGTCAGTGTTGCGGCCGACGCCCTTGCCTTCAATCTTGACGTCAAAGGAGTAGTTGGCAAATTGAGCCTTGTCGCCTTTTGTGCCGGAGAGAATGCCCTTTTTGTTTCCCGCCTCGTCGCCGGTGCTCTTGCTGTACGAGCAGCCGTCTATTGCGGCGCTGGCTCCGTCAATCTTTACGGTTTTGCTGCCATCTTTAAGGTCGGATGATTTTGCGGTGTTGGGATACGGAATCGGCACAACGGCGTTGCCGATCTGTGTGAGACACACATCCGGCAAGGTGTTTGACGCAGTGGCCCCGCTGTTGGCACTGGATACGCCCTGCTTGTTGGCAAATACGGTAGATTTACCCATGAGGTTAATATCCTTTCTTGGCGAAGTGCTCCCTTACTTTTCCAGAGAGAGACGGGGCAGACTTTAACACCTATGGCGAGTAGCCCCTCTTGGGGTAAACCCGTTATTAATCGATATATTAGGAGTCGGAGCGCTTAATAATATTTAATAGCACCGCAGGGAACCGCTCGCGAGCGGTTCCCTGCCGATATTACAAATTCGCCAGACACCGTGCGCAGACGGTGGGATGTTCGGCGTTTTGGCCGACCGATTCTTCATAAATCCAGCAGCGCTCGCATTTGGCGCCACGCGCTTTTTCCACGCCGACGGCCAGTCCCTTGATTTCTTCGCTTTTGTAGGGATTGACGATGTCTTTTTCATCCACCACCTCAAGCTGCGATACAATCAGGAGCGAACGCAGTTCGTCGCGGTGCGTCTGAAGAAGCACGCGCAGTTTTTCCGGTGCGGCGATACGGATGCGGGCGTCAAGCGAATGCCCGATGATTTTGTCCTTGCGCGCCTGTTCAACAGCTTTGGCAATTTCGCCCTTAGCGTCAATCATCGTCTTCCAGCGATCGCCCAGGTCGGCGTTAAATAACGTGTCATCAATTTTCGGAAACTCGGCCAGATGGACGCTTTCTTCCTTTCTGCTCCAGGCGGGCATGGCCCCCCAGACTTCTTCGGCGGTAAACGTCATCATCGGCGCAAGCAGTCTTGTCATGGCGCTCAAAATGCAGAACATCGCCGTCTGGCCGGAGCGGCGGGCGGTCGATGCCGCACGGCTGGTGTAGAGCCGGTCTTTGAGCACATCCAGATACAGCGCGCTTAAATCGACCGTGCAGTAATTGTGCAGTGTAAAGAAAACAATGTGGAACTGATGTTTTTCATACGCTTCGGTGACGCGCTTGATCACTTCCTGCAGGCGATGCAGCGCCCAGCGGTCCATCTCCAGCATGGCGTCACAGGGAAGGCTGTCGGTGTCCGGATGAAAATCATAGAGATTTCCCAGAATGAAGCGGCTGGTGTTGCGGATGCGGCGATAGGCCTCCGTCAGGCGCTTTAAAATTTCATCGGAGATGCGGATATCGTCGGTGTAATCTTCTGCCGCGACCCACAGGCGCAGGATTTCTGCGCCGTATTTGGCGATGGCTTCTTCCGCGCCGATGGCGTTACCGCCCGATTTGGACATTTTCTTGCCTTCGCCGTCCACCACGAAGCCGTGCGTCAGAACGCTTTTGTAAGGTGCGCGTCCGCGCGTGCCCACGGATTCCAGAAGCGACGAATGGAACCAGCCGCGGTGCTGATCCGAACCTTCCAGATACATATCGCAAGGCGAATGCAAATCCGGCCGCTTTTCCAAAACGGCGGCATGGCTCACGCCCGAGTCAAACCACACATCGAGAATATTCACTTCCTTGGTGAATTCCGTATGGTGGCAATGCGGGCAGGTGGTGGAATGGGGCATCAGGTCTTTCGGTTCCTTTTCAAACCAGATATCCGCGCCGGATTTTTCCACGAGATTCACCAGATGATCCATCATCTCTTTGGTCATCACTTCGTTTTTGCATTTGGCGCAATAGAAAACCGTGATCGGCACACCCCAGAGGCGCTGGCGCGAGATGCACCAGTCCGGCCGGTTTTCGACCATGCCGTAAATGCGGTCGCGCCCCCACGATGGAATCCACTGGACTTCGTTGATGGCGGCGAGCGCCTTTTTGCGCAGGTCGTTTTTCTCCATGGAGATGAACCACTGTTCGGTGGACCGGAAAATGATGGGTTTTTTGCAGCGCCAGCAGTGCGGATAGGAGTGTTGCAGGGGCACATGACCCATCAGCGCGCCGACTTCTCTGAGCTTTGCAATGACGTTGTCATTGGCGTCAAAGACGAATTGGCCCGCGAAATGTTCGACATCTTCGGTGAATTTTCCGGCATCATCAACCGGCGCGTAGTTGTCCAAGCCGTATTGGAGGCCGATTTCATAATCTTCCTGTCCGTGGCCGGGAGCGATATGCACCGCGCCCGTGCCGGCCTCCAGCGTGACAAAAGGCGCCAGAATCAGCACGCTGTGGCGCTTCACCAACGGATGCGTGCATTTCTGGCCTTCAAGGAGCGCGCCATTAAATTCATCAATAATGTCATAGGGCTTGCCGCGCATTCCAAACGCATCGAGGCAGTAATCCAGCATGTCGCGCGCGACAATCAGAACCTCGTCGTTGATTTTAACCGCTGCGTAAATGAAGTCCTCTTTTACGGCAATCGCGAGGTTGGCGGGAATCGTCCAGGGGGTGGTGGTCCAGATGACCATGCTGACTTGTTGTCCGGCGAGCTTCGGCAGCGCCTGACTGATATCGGAGTCAAACGCAAATTTTACATAGATAGAGGGTGTGGAATGATCGGCGTATTCCACTTCCGCTTCGGCCAGCGCTGTCTTGCACGAGGCGCACCAGTAAACGGGTTTTTTGCCTTTATAGACGCTGCCGTTTAAGTAGAGCTTGCCGAATTCGGCGACAGTGGCCGCTTCATAGGGGTAGGCCATGGTCAGATAGGGATTGTTCCATTCGCCAAAAACGCCCAGCCGCTGAAATTGTGCACGCTGCGTATCGACAAATTTTTCGGCGTAGGTGCGGCAGGCGCGGCGTTTTTCCACCTGCGACATCGTCTGCTTTTTTGCGCCAAGTTCCTTGTCCACATGATGTTCGATGGGGAGGCCGTGGCAGTCCCAGCCCGGCACGTATACGCCGTCAAAGCCGGTCATGTTTTTGGCTTTAATCACAATATCTTTGATGATTTTGTTGAGCGCCGTGCCCAGGTGAATATTGCCGTTGGCATACGGGGGGCCGTCATGCAGAATGTAGGGGGTTTTGCCTTTGGCTCTTTCGCGGATTTTGAAATAAATATCGGTTTCTTCCCATTTTTTAAGCATGTCCGGCTCGCGCTGGGCCAGATTGGCTTTCATGGGGAAATCGGTCTGGGGAAGGTTCAGTGTCTGTTTGTAATCCATTTTTTTCTCTTGCTCCTCGTCTGTCAAAAAAAATAGCGGTTAAACCGCGTTGTGTTGGTTCATCTTTTCGTTGTAGGGAACTAGCATATAAATATGTGACTTTCAAGCATAAGTCTTGAAATGTCCGGCCCGATAACTTCTTGACAAAATTGCACACCATGCTATTTGAGCATGCCCTGTTTTTTTATTCTCAAGGAGAATTTCATGACACCCAAAGAGATGAGAAAGAAGGCCATCGAATTGATGGCTGTACAGAGATTCCATTGCAGCCAGGCCATTGCCGCCGTGGGGCAGGAAAAACTGGGGAAGGGAAACGACGAGGTGATTCGGGCCATGGGCGCTTTTGGCGGGGGCCTGGGTGGAAACGGCGAAGTCTGCGGGGCGCTGGCGGGCGGCCTTGCTGTTTTAGGCCTTCGCTATAGCCGCGCAACCATTGATGAAAAAGAAAACCCGCACATGTGGAAAGCCTCCCATGAGCTGGTGCGGCGTTTCCGTGACGATGTCGTCAATTTCAACGGTACGATTCTTTGCCGCGACATTTGCGGTGTGGATTGGAGCGACCGGGCGCAGGCCAGGGAATTTTACAGCGGCGAGAAAGTCAAAAAATGCATCCGTATCGTCGGGGAGACCGCCCTGCTCGTGGGTGAAATGCTGGAGCGGGAGTGAACTGGTCATTAAAAAAGACGGAGAAATAATTATGGACAAAAACGCAGTGGTCTTGATTTCGGGGTGTTCGTCGGGCATTGGCCTTGCGCTGGCGCGCGAGTTTGCCTCGCGCGGCTGCCGTGTTTTTGCGACGGCGCGAAAGCCTGAAACCATTCAACAGCTTAAAAAAGAAGGCATGGAGATTGCCGAGCTCGACGTGACAAGCTTCGCCTCCATTGATGTCTGCGTGGCCGAAATCATCAAGAAGGCCGGGCGGATAGACGTGCTGGTGAATAACGCGGGCTATGCACTCATCGGGCCGATGATCGATTTGTCTCTTGAGGATCTGAAGCGGCAGTTTGACACGAATGTCATCGGCCTTGTGGCGCTTACCCGCGCCGTCGCGCCGCACATGATTCAGCGGCGCTCAGGACTGATTGTCAACATGGCCAGCGTCTCCGGCATCTGCGCGACACCGTTTGCCGGGGCCTATTGCGCGTCGAAGGCAGCCGTCAATCTGCTTTCGACATCGCTGCGCATCGAACTTGCGCCATTCGGAATTGATGTGGTCACGGTGCAGCCGGGTGCGGTTCAGTCGGGTTTCGGCAAGGCCGCGGCCGCAAGTCTCCATTTGCCGGAAAACTCCGTTTACCGGCCCATCGCATCTTATGTGGAAGCGCGTGCCTATGCCTCACAGAAAGACCCGACACCGGTTGATGAGTTTTCTCAAAAGCTCATTGATAAGCTTTTCTTAAAAAAGATTCCCAAAATTATCCGTCTGGGAAAACAATCCGCGAAGCTGCCGGTTGTGGCCGGACTGCCGGTGGATCGGTTTGATCAGATCATGAGCCGCGGCTTCGGGCTTGCTAAGTTGAAGTTGAAATAATTTTTTAAAAAGGCTAGAGCATTTTGCAGTTGTCAAGACACTTTTTTATTCTGCCACTGTATTCCAGAAAGGGGGACAAATGAAAAAAATATTCTCAAGAATGGTTTTTTTGTCGCTGGTGGTTTTGCTGCCGTCTTCGGTCATGGCGCAGGTGGATGTCAATGTCCGCATCAACATACCGCTGCCGCCGCCGATTATTTTTCCGGCGCCGCCAGCGCTTATTGTCATTCCGGAAACGTATGTCTATGTGGCGCCTGAGATCGAGGAAGAAATTTTCTTTTACGGCGGCTGGTGGTGGCGTCCCTGGGATGGCCGCTGGTACCGCTCGCGGCATCACGACCGGGACTGGATGCACTATAAGGGCGTTCCTGCGTTCCACCAGAAGGTTCCCCCCGGCTGGAGAAATGATTACCGGGAACGCCGCTGGAAAGGCCATGAATGGGATCAGCGCCGCATTGGGCATGATGATGCCGAGAAAAACTGGCGCAACTGGCAGAGAAACCGGCATTGGGAACGAGAGAATCACTGGGGCGTAAGAGGCGCGGATCGGCGGCGTCATGATCGGCGCGGGCGCGATGATCGATATGCGCCGAGGCCCGAGCCGCCGCGCCGAACAGTTCCCCCTGCGCCACCGGAAGTCAGACATCAGCGCCCCCCGCAGAGACCCGAGCCGCGTGAGGTTCGCGGTGTGCCTGCGCCTGCGAAAAGGGAAGGCCGCGCCGTACAAGCTCCCGCGCCAGGGACTCAGCCCCTGCCTCCCCAGCCACCCCCGCGTGACCAGGACGGCAGGCGAGACAATGACCGCGATCGCGATCGCGGCGATCGGGGGCCGGGCGCAAGACCGGACAGACGATAGACGCCAATGGCTCTGCATATAAGTTAACACGGCCAAACGGCTGTTGCGTATAAAAATCAGACGGGGAGGATGTACATTGAACATGGATCAGACGGTATTAAGTGAAGAGAACTTCCAGAAAATCAAGGCGCTGAATAATCCGCATGTGGAAAAAATTGTTGAGGAGTATGTGAATCTGTGTCAACCGGCCAAAGTGTCCGTCATTACCGACAGTTTTACGGATATCGCTTATGTCCGTCAGCAGGCGCTGGCGCTTCGTGAGGAAAGAAAACTGGCCATGCCCGGCCATACCATTCACTTTGACGGCATCTCGGATCAGGGCCGCGACAAGAAGAATACCCGCCTTTTAGTAACACCGGATATGAAAGTCTCCAAGATCATCGATGTGAAGGATCGCGATGAGGGGCTCAAAGAGATTACAGGCATCATGGACGGCATCATGAAAGGCAAGGAATGCTTTGTCCGGTTTTTCTGTCTGGGGCCGCGCAACTCGCGTTTTTCCATTGCGGCGCTGCAAATTACCGACTCGGCCTATGTGGCGCACAGCGAAGATCTGCTGTATCGCATCGGTTACGAACAGTTTATGAACCTCAATGGCTCGGACGATTTCTTTTATCTGGTGCATTCCGCGGGCGTTCTCGACGAACGCGGCAATACGAAAAATATTTCAGACCGGCGAATTTATATCGACGTGCTGGGTAAAAAAGTGCTCACCGTCAACAATCAGTACGCGGGCAACAGCGTGGGCCTCAAGAAACTCGCGCTTAGGCTGGCCATCTATAAAGCCAATAAGGAAGACTGGCTGACCGAGCACATGTTCATCATGGGCGTCAAGCCGGAAGACAAAAAACGCGTGACGTATTTTACCGGCGCGTTTCCCAGCGCCTGCGGCAAAACCTCCACCGCCATGGTGCCGGGTCAGCAGATTGTCGGGGATGATATCGCCTACATCCGGCATGCCGAAGACGGCAAGGCCTATGCGGTCAATATCGAGCAGGGCATTTTCGGCATTATCGAAGACGTCAACCCCGTGGATGATCCGGTCATCTACGAGGCGCTGACGACGCCGCGCGAACTGATCTTTTCCAACGTGCTGGTCAAGAACGACACGCCCTTCTGGCTGGGGATGGGCCAGACGCTGCCGGCGGAGGGAGAAAATTTCTCAGGCGACTGGGTCAAAGGCAAGACCGACGCCAAAGGCAATGATATTCCCGCAGCGCATAAAAACGCCCGCTACACCATCCGTTTAAGCGAGCTTAAAAATGTGGATCCCAAACTCTACGATCCGGAAGGGGTTCCCGTCAGCGGCATCATTTATGGCGTGCGCGACTCCGACACCTCCGTGCCGGTTTACCAGAGCTTTGACTGGGCGCACGGCATGTTCATCGGCGCCTCGCTGGAATCGGAAACGACTGCCGCGACGCTGGGCGCCGTAGGCGTGCGCGAACTCTCGCCGATGGCGAATCTTGATTTTCTGGTAGTTCCGCTGGGAACTTATCTGAGCAATCACATTAAATTCGGTGACCGTCTGATTGTCAAACCGCTGGTTTTTTCCACGAACTATTTTCTGAAAGAAAACGGGAAATTCTTAAACGAGAAAGTGGACAAGAAAGTCTGGCTGATGTGGATGGAAGGGCGGGTGCACGGCGAATACGGCGCAATTGAAACACCAATCGGCTATATCCCGAAGTATGAAGACATTGCCAAATTGTTCAAAAAGATTTTCGAGAAGAAATTTTCGCGGGATGACTACGACCGGCAATTCTCCATCCGGATTGACAAGTTTCTGGAAAAACTCGACCGCGTGGAAAAAGCCTACATGGAAGAAGAAGGCATTCCCCAGGAATTTTACGTGATCATGGAAATGCTGCGAAACCGTCTGACAACGGCAAAACAAAAATTCGGCAAATCCATTATTGCCCCGGGTGAATTTATCTGAACAAAATGACAATAGACACAAAAAAGCCCTGTCACGCGACAGGGCTTTTTTTGTGAAATGTGTAGAAAATCTATTCATCCATTTTAATCAGTTTCAAGTCCATATCATTCATTTTCCCGGGGATGTTTATCCCTGTGTTCAATAGGTAAATAATATTACAGTTGTATTGACCGGCAGCCGATAAATATTGGAGACGGGGTATCGTCCAATATTATAAGCGGGGGACAATGTGATGACGCTTACATTCAATCAGCAGTTTATTCTGGTATCTATCGCGGTTATTTTGGGGGCCGCGCTTATTTCTTTTGTTCTTTTGAAAACTTTTGGAAAAGGCATGATCTATAAAATGTGGCTCAGGATTTTTCCGGCGATAGCTGCGGTATTAATCATGATCTATTGGTTCGCAGGAACTAACCTGGGATCCAATCCTTTTGTTTTTGCCGTTACAAGCCTGATTGATATTGCACTCATCCTGGGTTGCTTTATATACACGGGGAAGTATTTTGAAAAAAATATCATCAAATCGCTCGAAAATGTTAATCTGGCAGCGGATGAAGTATCAAACGCCTCGGCAGTGATCGCAAATTCAGGTCAGCATCTGGCCGAAAACTCAACGGAACAGGCCTCCGCGCTTGAGGAAACGTCTGCGTCTTTGGAGGAAATGTCCTCCATGACGAAACACAATGCAGATAACGCCGCTCAGGCGAAAGCGCTGACAGCTGAAGCCAGGCAGATTGTAGATAAAGTGGGTGATCAGATGAATCGCATGGTGGAGGCGATTCAGGAAGTGACCCGCTCCAGTGAAGAAACGGGCAAGATCATTAAAACGATTGATGAGATTGCTTTCCAGACGAATCTGCTGGCGCTCAATGCCGCCGTCGAAGCAGCCCGCGCAGGAGAAGCCGGTGCCGGATTTGCCGTAGTGGCTGACGAGGTTAGGAATCTGGCGATGCGGGCGGCGGAAGCGGCAAAGAACACATCCAGTCTGATAGAAAAAACGATTGTTACAGTTAAGAACAGCAACGAGCTGACCCTGCAGACGCAAGAAGGCTTTAAGGAGAATGTGGAAATATCCAACAAAATAGGTCTTCTGATTGACGAGATCTCCGCAGCGTCAAATGAGCAGGCACAGGGCATTGGTCAGATCGGCAAGGCGGTGGCGGAAATGGACATGGTCACACAAAAGACGGCAGCCGGCGCCGAGGAATCCGCATCCACTGCGGAAGAGCTGTCGGCACAGTCATCTGATTTAAAGTCGCTTGTGGAATCACTTGCCGTATTTGTCAGTGGGAAAAAAGTCGATGAAAGATATGCGCGCAGGCATTAAAGAAGAACGCTTTAAAGTTCTGATCGGAAAAGAAGGGGATATCTTTAATCTGGACAAAGCGCTGAAGCGCATCAACCAGACAATGGCGCTGATGACTAAAGAAGCCCCGCGAAAATAGGAGACTCAACGGACTATCCAAGGGGTGCGCCTTGGAAAAATGGCAACACACGGGTGTCCGTTTCTTTGGCGTTGGTTTTACGGCAGTTCTGCGCTTGTCCGATCAATCCTCGCGCTCCACCAGTCCATGAATTTCCGAGGCAATCTTCTTGATTTCTTCAATGCCCTGATTTTGGGTGGCCGAGGACTTGGCAATGCTGTCGATGAAGAATAAAGACGGACCAGAAGATAAAGCTGCCAAAACCCAGAAAAGTGGCCACAAAAACGGGAATGACGATATTCCAGGCCAGAGAGGATGATAAAATGCCGCCGGTGAGCGCAGGCAATACGGTAAAGTGCCACAACAGGGCGGCAATGACGAAGTTGCCCATCACCGTCAGAGATCGCGAATATTTCAAAACGAAAGGTGCGATAAAGGAGACGCAGATCATGACGCAAAAAATACTCAAGGCCAGGCCTGAAAAGCCCATTTTATACCACTTGATAATGTTCGGAAGAAAAAAATAGCAAAGATATCTGCGTAAATGCGGTGAGCTGAAAGGCCCGGCGATATTCATCTGTATCATCTAAAACCGTGTCGGGCATGTAATAATCAATGTAGCGCTTTAGCATAAGACCATCCTGTTTTGTGAAGTGGAAAACCTGATTCTGAATCGGCGAAAAGTGCAGACAAGTTTGATTTTTTGAATAAAAAAACAGGGGACTATTTTGTGAATAAGGCGGCGTGACTCAGAGATATTTTCGGCTGGTCAATCAGAATGAGACCGGCTAATCTGGCCATCTTGACTTCCTCGTCGAATTTTTTTCGTGAGAGATGGATTCGGGGTTCGGCAAGCAGAAGCCTGCCGCCTTTTTTTAAGTGTGCGCGCAATTGCCTGAAAAAAATTTTCAGGTTTTTTGCTTCGTGCGCCATCCAGAAAATCAGGATGAAATCGAACTGCCCTCCGATATTGAGAGATTCATCAGTGGACAGGCGCAAAATGATCCGGTCAGTGACTCCGGCGCGGGCGGCTCTTTTGGCAATGCCTTTGAGCATGGAGCCCTGAATGTCCGCCGCAATCACTCTGCCCTTTTCCCCCACCCGCTTGGCCATGGGAATCGTGAAGTAACCGATGCCTGCGCCAATATCGAGGGCGATCTGGCCTTCGCGCAGATAGGGGCTGATAATGTTTTCCGGATTCTGGATGAGTCGGCGAAGTGCGTTATCGAAGGTAAAGCACATCCAGCGGGGGCAGACGTGGTGGTTGCGCAAAAATAACAGATCGGTTAGTCTGCTCATGGAGTCTCCGGAACAACGTTATTTTGATGCGTCAAGAAAATCGTAACGCTGTATAACATGTTTCCGGATGAAAATCGACGGGGAGAATCGAAAAATGGCGGAAAATAATCAATCCGGGCCCCTGCGCGGCCTGCGCATTCTGGATTTCACAAGGCTTTATCCGGGACCGCTGGCCACCATGATGCTGGGCGACATGGGCGCGGAGGTGATTAAAATTGAAGATCTGTCCTCTCCGGATTATATGCGTTTTTATCCACCTTATGTGAATGGGGAATCGGCCGGTTATCTGGCGGTGAACCGTTCCAAACGGAGTCTGGCGCTTAATTTGAAAGCTGATGGCGGACGCGATATTTTCTGGCGGCTGGTTCGAAGATCGGATGTGGTCATTGAGCCGTTTCGCCCCGGCGTGCTGGACAATATGGGGCTGGGCTACGAAAAGGCGCGCGATATCAATTCCGGTATTATTTATGTATCGCTGACCGGTTACGGCCAGAGCGGGCCCTACGCAGGGCATGCCGGCCACGACATTAACTTCATCGGCTATGCGGGAATTCTCGCGGCTACGGGTTCATCACGGACCGGGCCGGTTATTCCGGGGCCCCAACTGGGCGATATCGCGGGCGGGGCCTACATGACGGTGATCGCCACGCTTGCGGCGCTTACCGCCCGCCATGCCACCGGTCTGGGGCAGAAGGTGGATGTGGCCATGCTCGATGGTTTATTGCCGCTGATGACTTTACAGGCGGCGCACGGCTGGGCCACAGGAGAGTCCTTTGCTCCCGATGAGGCGCCCCTTTCGGGTGGTCTGGCCTGTTATGGCGTTTATTCATGCAGCGATGGCAAGTTCATGGCGCTGGGCATTCTTGAAGAAAAGTTCTGGAAAAAGTTTTGTAAGATGGCCTTGCGGCCCGACTGGGAGGGGCAGTTTCTGGTGAGAGGGGATGACGCTCTTCGTCTGCGCGGTGAGATTGCTGAGCTGTTTATTACAAAAACGCGCGATGAGTGGGCACACATCGCCGCCGGGGCCGACATTTGCCTCACGCCGGTGCTTTCGGTGAATGAACTCGATGAGGACGAGCATATCCGCGCGCGCGGCATGATCATCGAGCAGGAACACCCCGTCTGCGGAAAACAAAAAGGTGTAGGCGTTCCGATCAAGTTTTCACAAACACCCGGGCGTCCCGGTTGCCCGGCGCCCGCGCTGGGCCAGGATACGGCCGCGATTCTGGCGGAAAGCGGTTTTACTCCGGATGAGATCGCGGCGTTTAAGAAGGACGGCATCATCCAAACGTAGGGAACGGTTTCAAACCGTTCCCTACAAAATGACGCTTTAACCGTGAACTGGGAACCGTAAACGGTCTTTACAGGTTGACCGCAAGCCCCTTATCTTTGAGATACTGCTTCACCTCTTTAATCTTCAGCATCCGGAAATGGAAAACGGAGGCGGCCAGCAAAACGGTTGCGCCGCCCTTCACGACGACCTCATAGAAATCTTCCAGCTTTCCCGCACCGCCGGAGGCGACCACCGGCAGCGTCACGGCGCTGGAAATGGCGCGGGTGTAGGGAATGTCATAGCCTGCTTTCGTGCCGTCTCCGTCCATGCTGGTGGGCAGAATCACGCCCGCACCGAGTTTTTCGCATTCGGCGGCCCAGGCAATGGCGTCTTTGGCGATGGGCAGCGTTCCACCCGAAACCACCAGTTCAAAGCCCGACGGCATTGCCGGGTTTCGTTTGGCGTCGATGGCCACGGTGATTTTATCCTTGCCGAACTTCTTAGCAGCGTCGCGCACCAGCTCCGGATTTTTCACGGCTGCGCTGTTCATTGACACACTGGACGCGCCTGCGCCGAGCACCATCTCGATGTCTTCGAGGCTTGCAATGCCGCCTCCGACCGTGAGCGGAATCGAAATGACGGAAGAGACTTTTTTTACCCATTCCAGACGGGTCTTGCGGTTTTCGAGCGTTGCGGCAATGTCCAGCATGGCCAGCTCGTCTGCTCCCTCGGCCTGGTAAAATGCGGCGTTTTCAACCGGATCGCCCGCATCTTTAATATCGACGAAATGAACGCCCTTGACGACGCGGCCCCCCTTCATATCCAGGCACGGCATGATTTTGATCGGTTCCATGTAGAGCTCCTTTCCTGTGAAAATTGCGTGCCACATTTTTAAAACGAACTGCGCCTGATTACAATCAAAATATTTCAATTCGCACAAAATTGTCGGCCAATTTTGTTAAAAATTCTTATTTCTTGAAAATAGCAACAAATTCGTTTAAAGCACAGACCTAATTCCTGAAAACCAAAGGAGCCATCCATGATGAAAAGAAAAGAAGTCAAAGCCGCATCGATGAATGTGGAAAAGTTTATTTCCGATAAAGTTCAGGCCATCCGTGAGGCTGTGGGTGAGGGGTACGCGATCAATGCGCTTTCCGGCGGCGTGGACTCCGCGGTGGTGACCGCGCTGGGCCACAAGGCGCTGGGGAACCGCCTGAAAACCTACATCATCGACAATGGCATCATGCGCGAAAAAGAACCGGCCAACGTGGCCGCGGCCTTTAAAAAACTGGGAATTCATGTCGAGGTCGTTGACGCCGCCAAAGCCTTTTTTCAGGCGTTTAAGGGCGTGACCGATCCCGAAGAAAAACGCGAAGCCGTCACGCAAACGTTTTACAAAGACGTCTTCGGCAAGCTGGTGGTCAAAAGCAAGGCCAAATATCTTTTGCAGGGAACGATTCTCACAGACGTGGACGAAACCGTCGCGGGCATCAAACGGCAGCACAATGTGTTCGAGCAGCTGGGCATCGATCCGCAAAAGGCGTTCGGTTACAAAATTCTCGAACCGCTCATCGAACTGCGCAAGGACGGCGTCCGTAAAGTCGGAGCGGGGCTTGGCCTGCCGCAAAGCATGTTCAACCGTATTCCCTTTCCGGGGCCTGCGCTGGCTGCACGCGTGATCGGGGAAGTGACGCCCGCCCGCATCGCACTGGTGCGCCAGGCGACGGCGATTGTTGAGGCGGCGCTCAAGGACGTGCAGGCCTTTCAGTATCTGGCCATTCTGCATGAAGACCGTGTCACCGGCATGCGCGACGGAAAGCGCGTGTTCGGCAACCAGATCGAAATCCGCTCATGGGATTCGCTCGATGCCCGAAAGGCCAAACCCACGAGGCTTCCCTATGAGGTGCTCGAAAAGATGGCGGCGAAAATCACGAAAGACATTCCGGAAGTCGTGAGCGTCACCTATAACATCACGACGAAACCCACATCCACGATCGAGGCGGTCTGATCGCCTCCGGTGACAGATATGATCTGAAAAAAGGGCAGGCTTTTTGAAAGCCCGCCCTTTTTTGATTTTATTGCTTCTGTGTGACGGTATTACTTTTTGAACAGTCCCCGGATGCCTTCGCGAACAGAGTCTGTGACGATGTCGGAAACTTCATCTTTAGCCGCGCCTTTGGCGTCGGAGGCGATGTCTTTGGCATCGTCTTTGACCACTTTTGCGGCTTCGTTTTCTTCGACCGGTTCAGCATTTGCGGTTTCTTCTTCTTCATCGGCGATATTGCGGTAGCCCTTCGGCAGAAGAAATAAGGTGTCTTTGAGCAAGGCCTCGCGGATTGCCGTGAGGGCAAAGGTGGATTTTCCTTCTTCGCTTGCCTGTTCCCACTTTACGGGATACCCGAGTTTGGGCGACATCCAGACGATGGTCTGATGATCCGGTTCATCTTTAGAGGAATAAAGCGTTTTTTCACAGGCATACCCGGCGACGGTTTCGCGTCCAAGCTTCTTTTCCGTCATGCCGTCGCGAGCGGATGCCGACGGCCAGGGTTGATCTGTAAAACGGATTTCCATATAGGTTTTGTCTTCGCGATTGAGCATCCAGGCTTTCTTCTTTTTAGGGTTGATAATGACGATTTCCGCTGTTTGACCGCCACGCAGAAATTCCATTCTGGATGCGCCGTCTTTAAAATAAATTTTTCCTGTTTTCTCTCTCGCGTCTTCCTCTTCCCAACTTACGAATTGTTTGAAGTCCGCGCTGAACTCGCCTGCGTGGCTTACTGCGGCCCAAACGGCAAGCAGGATCGCACACGCAATGATAACCCCATACGCTCTTTTCATGGTTTCCTCCTGCAAATACTTTTGGTAATGGCTCTAGTGTAGTGCGTCAGAAATATCTTTTTAGTCATTCCGGGCTTGACCCGGAATCCAGCAATCTTCGCAAAACAGTGGATTCCCGCCTTAGCGGGAATGACAAAACAGGGCATCATACCTTTTATTATGTAAAGAAGTGTTAGACGCACTACACTAGCGCATCGCGATGCCGCCGTCGATGCTGATGGCCTGCCCTGTGATGCTCCTGGCTTCCCCGGAAGCAAGATATGCGACCAGAGCAGCGATTTCGGAGGCGTCCTGCGGACGCTGCATCGGCGTGACCTCTTTAACGCGCGCTTCAAAGATTTCTTCCAGGCTTTTGTCTGCATTGGCGGGTACCGTTTCCTTCAGTGCCTGGGCGAGTTTTTCCCAGCCCGGCGTGAAAACGTAGCCGGGACACACGGCATTGACGGTAATATTGTGGCGGCCCAGTTCCTTGGCCAGCGCCTGCGTAAAGCCGATCACGCCGAATTTGGCCGCGCAGTAAGCCGAAAGAAGCGGCTCTCCCTGCCTGCCGGACACGGACGACAGGTTGATGATCCGTCCCTCTTTTCGCGGAATCATCAGCCGGGCGGCTGCGCGACAGCAAAGGTAGGCGCTTTTCAAATTCATCTCCATCGTCTTGTCCCAGTCTTCAATGCGTGATTTGACGGCCAGCGCGATTCCCACGCCGCCTCCCACATTATTGACCAGAATATCGACGGCGCCAAAGGTTTTGATGGTTTGTTCAAACAGAGATTCAACATCGTCCGGTTTTGTCGCGTCGCAGGCCACCGGGAGAGCTGATCCGCCGCCCGATCGGATGGCGTCTGCGACAGCATTGGCTGTCTCGCCGTTTAAGTCCGCCGCGACAACTTTTGCGCCTTCCCGGGCCAGATACATCGCCACCGCCTCGCCAATGCCGCAGCCTGAACCGGTGACAATAGCAACCTTATTTTTTATTTTCAGATCCATGGTCTTCGTTTTCTCCTTGTGTTGGTCTTTGGTGCGGTCTTTATGGTTTATTGAAACTGTTGTGAATTATACATCGATTGCATCAATTTATAAATTCAAATATTTTTCCCGCCGTCAAGGGCCGGGCAATTAACCGCATGGAATTCTTGATCTCCAGGCGGCTTTATTGTATGCATACCCAAATCTATATCAGCCTTTACGGGAGTCCATGCATGAATAAAGAACATACGAAAAAAGAATCGGATCAAGCCGCTTCAGTAAAATCCGTCCGGCCGGAGCTGGCCGAGCTTCAGGCGAGACTGGCCTTTGGTCTCGATGAGTTCCGCCCTGAGGCCGTAGAAAAAAGAAAAGCGAAGGGCCAGCGCACGGCGCGCGCCAACGTCAATGCGCTGTGCGATCCGGGCAGTTTTATTGAATACGGGGCGCTGGCGATTGCCGCGCAGCGCAAAAGGCGTTCCGTTGAGGATCTGATCGAAAAGACGCCGACGGACGGCATGCTGGCCGGCGTTGCGTCGGTGAACGGTTCAGTCTTTAATGAAGACAAAGCGCGTTGCGCGGTGCTGGCCTATGACTACACGGTGCTGGCGGGCACGCAGGGGTTTTTCAACCACAAGAAAATCGACCGGATGCTCAAGCTCTGCTACGATCAGAAGCTCCCGCTGGTGTTTTTCGGTGAAGGCGGCGGCGGCAGGCCCGGCGACGTGGACGCCTCAGGCGTTGTCGTGGCGGGGCTGGATTTGGGAACGTTTGGATCGTTTGCGCGATTGAGCGGCCATGTGCCGGTGGTCGGCGTCGTGTCAGGTCCCTGCTTTGCGGGAAACGCGGCGCTCCTGGGGTGTTGCGACGTGATTATTGCCGCGAAAGATTCCAATATCGGCATGGGGGGGCCGGTCATGATTGAAGGCGGGGGATTAGGTGTTTTCAAGCCCGAAGAAGTCGGTCCGATGGAGATTCAAACAGCCAATGGGGTTGTCGATATTGAAGTCCAGGACGATGTCGAGGCGGTGGCCACCGCTAAAAAATATCTTTCCTATTTTCAGGGTGTCCTGCCCGCATGGGAAGCGGCGAATCCGTTGAAGCTTCGCGATGTCATTCCGGAGAGCCGCAAGCGCGCCTATAATGTGCGTAATGTGATCAAGGTGCTGGCGGATACGGATTCGTTTCTGGAGCTTCGGCCCAAATTTGGCCCCGGTATGGTTACAGGGCTTTTGCGCATCGAGGGGAGGCCCTTCGGCGTGATCGCCAACAACTCCATGCACATGGCCGGCGCGATAGAAGCCGAGGGCGCGGACAAGGCAGCCAGGCTCATGATGCTGTGCAACGCGCACGGCCTGCCGATTCTTTCCCTGTGCGACACGCCGGGTTTCATGGTTGGCCCGGAAATCGAAAAGCGTGCGCAGGTGCGCCATGTCTGCCGTATGTTTGTCGTGGGTTCCCATGTGACCGTTCCCTACTTCACGGTAGTGTTAAGGCGCGGCTATGGTCTGGGGGTGATGGCGATGGCCAGGGGCGGATTTCACGAATCCTTCTTCACGGTGGCCTGGCCGACCGGCGAATTCGGTGCGATGGGGCTTGAAGGCGCGGTGAAAGCCGGTTTTCGCAAGGAACTGGCCGCGGAAAAAGATCCGGAAAAGCGCGAAGCGCTTTACAATAAACTGGTCGCCAAGCTTTATGAGCAGGGCAAGGCCATCAACATGGCCAGCTATCTCGAAATCGATGCGGTGATCGATCCCGCCGATACGCGCCAGTGGATTCTGCGTGGGCTCAAATCCGCGCCCCTGCGTAATCCGGCGGATACCGCGCATAACTTTGTTGATCCGTGGTAAGGGAAGGCTAAAGGCAAAAGGCCAAAGGCGAAAGGCTAAAGGACGCAAGGGGTGAGGGAGGGATGAAGAATGCATGATCAGGAAGGAAAAGTGGCAACGCAAGACGGGATCGATCTGTTTGTCTGTCAGAATATTCCGGTAAACCCGAAAGCGGTCATTATGATTGTTCACGGGCTTTGTGAGCATTCCGGACGGTATGGTTCCGTCGCGGCCCGGTTTTCCGACCAGGGTCTTGCCGTGTATCGCTATGACCATCGCGGGCATGGACGATCAGGCGGAGATCGAGGTTATGTGAAGGACTTTAATGAATACATCGATGATGCCGCGATGATGGTGGATCGCGTCAGGGCCCAAAATCCGCAGTTGCCTGTGTTTATGCTGGGGCACTCGATGGGCGGATTTGTCGCCGCCGCTTACGCGATTAAATATCCCGGAAGACTTAAAGGGCAGGTGCTCTCCGGCGCAGCGTCGATGATCCAGCCCCTGCTTGCGGGGTTGGAGGGGATGGATTTTAGCGCCAATGCGCGCGATCCTATTCCCAACGCGCTGGCTGAGCAGGTGTCGCGCGATCCGAAAGTGGTGGAGGCGTATGTGAACGATCCGCTCAATCTCAAAGAATTTACAACCTGGCTGATGAGTGAAGTTCTGATTCGCGGCGCCCGCTGGCTGATGGACCAGACGCCCTCCTATGTCTGTCCCTGTTTTATTGTACACGGAGGTGCGGATCAGATCGTGACACCGGATTCCTCAAAACAATTTTATGAGCGCATTGCCTCGACGGATAAGACCCTCAAAATTTATGACGGCCTTTATCACGAAATTCTGAATGAACCGGAAAAGGAAACGGTTTTGGAAGATATCTCATCCTGGATGAAAAAGCATCTTGCATCATGACCCCGTGCCTTCTGACGCTATTGAATGTTTTATGTCACGAATTGAACAAAACATTCAATTTGCGGATGGCGAGCCGGGAGGTTAAAGAAATTTTACAAAAAGCGTGAAACTATTTTTTTGCCGTATATTACAGCGCTTGATTTTCTGAATGCCAGTCATGTCGGCGCATTAGCGAAGGCGTTTTCAAGGAAGGCGGAGAATAACCATCGACATTGCGTCGATGTTTTTGCGAGCTCGTTTGAATGGCATGTCTCATGCAAAGCATCAGAACGGTTTAACTGAAACGTGTTAAATCCTTCTTTGCTTGGCTTGGAGAATATGTTAAGCAGGCGAGGAAAAAAATAAAAAATTGTTTTAAGGAAAGGAGACAAGTAATGTCACAGAAATTTGGAAAAACATTTTTAACGGTATTAACATTGGTTGCATCTTTATTGATGACAAGCCAGTACGCTTTTGCCGCGGATGCGATCCCGGTAGGCGGCGAATCCTACATTAAGGTTATCTTTGCAGTTGGTGCAATGATCGGTGCGGGGCTCGCCATTGGTCTGGGCGCGATCGGCGCCGGCGCGGGCATTGGTAGTGCGGCAAGCGGCGCCTGCCAGGCAGTGGGGAGAAATCCGGGCGTTCAGGGAAAAATCATGATGACCATGCTCGTCGGTATGGCCATGGCTGAGTCGATTGCCATTTATGCGCTGGTTGTTTCTCTGCTTCTGTTATTTGCGAACCCCTACATGAGTTACTTTTTTGGTTAATGACGAACGAATTAACTACTAAATTAACCTAAGGTTAGGGGGAAATCATAATGTCAAAAAAGAAGAAGGATAAGCAGTTTTTACCCATAGGAGGCGTTTTCTTCCTGCTTATCGTAATCCCCTTATCACTGATGGCGTTTTTAATTGCCAACGGAATGTTTAAGCTGGGGGTTACAATCAAGGAAAGAACAGTCAATGTTCTTGATGATAAATCTCAGGAAGAAATTAAAATCCGTGCCATAAATACGGCGGAGGAAGTTGCCAGCTTTTTGAGCGAATGCAAAAAAGATGTTCTTGTGTCAACGATTCTTCCGGCAAGCGAAACTGCCTATAAGCAGTTTGTTTTTGAGAATAAAAAACCGCTCTGGATCAAACAAGACGGCAAAATCCGGCAGGTTGACGTTCCTCTGTATCGAGAAATCGCTCTGGTTGACAAAAATGGCGTCGAGCAGATCAAGGTGGTCGATGGTCAGGCTGCCGCGGCCGGCAAACTTGCCGATATCAGCAATCCGGCCAACACGACCTATAAAACCGAAGATTACTTTGAGAAAACGAAGCGCCTGAATAAGGGCGATGTTTATGTTTCGCCGGTTTTGGGTTCATATGTTGATAAGGCTGCCTTTGAAACAGGGAAGCGATTTGACGGCATCGTCCGTTTTGCAACGCCCATTTTCACAAAAGAAGGTTTTGCGGGCATCATCACGGTGGCGTTGGATTATCGTCATCTGGCCAAGTTTACCGATCAAGTCATTCCGACCCAGGTCGAGCGTGTCTTTGAAACGGACGCGACAACCGGAAACTATGCGTTCATGGTTGACAGTCGAGGATTTGTCATTTCACATCCCAATGATTTTCATGTGACGGGTCTGGATAACCTTGGAAATATGGTTCCGGCGCTCACACAGCAGAACGTGGCTGAATTGACGCCCAAAGGGATGGAAGTGCTCAACCTGAAGCAACTGGGATTCATGGATCCCAACCTGCAGCAGATCGCGCAAAATGCAGCAGAGGGTAAGTCGGGCATCATTACGTACAAGTTTGCAGGCAATACCAAATTTGTCGCGTATGCCCCGATTAAATTTTACTCAGCGAATCTGACGGCGCCTGAAGGCTTCGGCTGGATTGGCATGGGTGTGGAAGTTGAAAAGTATAATGAGGCCGCAACCAAAGTCTCGCAAAACATCGAGAAAGAGGCAAAGGCCTGGACGGCAACGGTCATCGTGATCATCATTATTTCGATGGTCATCCTCTTCTTCATCATGGTTCTCTTGATTCGCGGTATCAGCCGCTCCATTCAGGAGGATGTGCCGGAAGGTTCTGAGGGTGAAGGCTCTATGAAATTCGATGACGATGATGACGATGATGATAAGTAAGACGTCTTGATCGAAGTCAAAAAAATCCATTAACAAAAAGGCCGGATCGTTAAGATCCGGCCTTTCATTTTTTAAAACAGGTGGAAGAAGATCATAAGCCGAGTTCTGTTTCGCGCGTCAGTTACCCTTGGCGCGACGATGATCATTCATCTGGGACGCAAGTTGCCTTGCGCCTCTAGCGACACTACCCGAGAACATCGGACGGGCCGCCCTTAAACGTTCTCCTATTTGGTCTTGCTCCGGATGGGGTTTACCCTGCCTTTTCCGTCGCCGGAAAAGCGGTGAGCTCTTACCTCGCCATTTCACCCTTACCCCGCGCATGCGGGGCGGTATATTTTCTGTGGCACTTTCCCTGGGGTCACCCCCGGTCGCCGTTAGCGACCATCCTGCCCTGCGGAGCTCGGACTTTCCTCCGGTGGCATAAATCCACCCGCGATCATCCGATCTTCTTCCACCCGATTGGCACCTTACAATTGATTGTCTGATCTTTCAAGAAAACTTAAGCAGCTGTTAATTAAGAATTAAAAGTGAACCGTTTTTTACGGATTTAAAATTTAAAAG
>CAZSQS010000061.1:0-22002 GCA_964608995.1 uncultured Smithella sp.
GGCATCATGGCGACGGCGATGTTCTTATAAAAGTTTTCCGGTCCCCCGCCCAGAAGCGCGGAAAACGCGGTGCCGAGTCCTACCGCGGAGCCAGCCAGTCCCAGAGACAGACTAAGCCCCATCATGATTTTTGCAATGAGCGGCGCCCAGTTTTCAGGCTCGGGCGCAGTGGATGCTCCGGCCGTCGCGACAAATCCCGCCGTCACCAGAAACACTGTGACCGCTGTGATTATCCATTTCCTTTCCTGACTCATAGATTACCCCTTTCGAAAAAGTTTATTATTTCAAGACGAAGGTCATCACCAGTGCGAACACCGCGTAGTTTTGCGGGATGGCGCCCGACACCAGACCGTTGACCAATGTGTTTCTTCCCTCCAGAATCGCCCGGATGCCAGCGGCGCTGACGACGCCCTGATACCAGCCGCACGCAAACATGCACACACCAAAGATACCCGCCCGGGCCGCGGCGCTGTAGGGTTCAGTGGCCAGCTGCCCCAGGTTGGTAAAGAACACCACAATCGAATAGATTCCCTGTAAAGACGGCATCATCGCCAGAATAATGTTTTTGTAAAAGTTATCCGCTCCCCCGCCCAGAAGCGCCGAAAACGCGATGGCCAGTCCGATGGCGGAGCCCGCCAGTCCCAAAGACAGGCTAAACCCCATGATCATCTTGGCCACAAGCGGCGCCCAGGTTTCCGGCGCGGGCAGTGTTTCAGCGGCGGCGGGACAGACCCACCCGAGCGTCACAATCAGCGCCGCCAAAAGGCCGAAGGCCCATTTTTTCTTTGCGCTCATGATTTTTCCCCTTCAATTTTGAAAGGTTTGTATTCAATGCCGCCGCCCGTAAAGAAGCTTTTAAACGCTTCCACAAAGTGAAGCCTTGCCGAATGAATGGTGCCGGATAAAATGCCCAGCGTCAGATTGAAGCTGTGCCCCAGAATAATGACGATCAACGCCAGAGGCAATCCGATCACCGGCCCCGCAGCAGCCAGGGTCATTGCGGCCAGCTGGTTCATCACCGAGGCGATGGCGGCGGTTCCGATGCCCAGGCCGAATAGACGGGCATAGGAAAGAAAATCGCCAATCAGGCCGGTGAGGCCATAGACGTTCCAAAGCCCCAGGCCGAAACGGACAAGCACGTTGCGATGATTCGTGGCAAAGACCAGTGTGAGCAGGACGCCCAAACCCAACGCGGCAAATCCGCCGTAAAAAAGCGGCCCATGCGCGGCGTCAGAAGGGGAGGAAAACCAGATGTTCATGACGACCAGTCCAACGCCTCCTGAAAGAACAAACAACTGGCCTGCCTTCTGCATTCGCGTGTAAAGATCGGCGGCTGCAAGCAGGCCCAGAAGATACGAAATACTCAGATGGACAAACCCCAATCCCAAAGAGATGTAGAACAGCATCATGGGATTTCCGGTGCCGACGGACACGTCCAGAAGAATCCAGCGGCGCTCTTCAAAATTAAAGCCGAAAATGGATCCGGTGGCGAGGCCGAAAAGCGCGCACGACACGGCAAAGGCTTTGCAGAGCTTGATGACAAGCGGCAGGCCCTCCACTGAGTCGCCCAGCTTTTTTCCGATAAAATGGGCCACCAGATAAAACACCAGGCCGTAGCCCGCGTCCCCCAGACACATGCCGAAGAACAACACCATAAAGGGCGCGAAAAAGTAGGACGGATCGCCCATGCCGTAGCGGGGAATGCCGTAGAGCTTGAGCAATGGCTCGACACGCTGGACAAACCAGTTATTTTGAAGCAGCACGGGCGGCTCTTCTTCCGGTAGCGGTTCGCGCAGGTCGCAAATTAGCGGCAGATTTTCGTCTTTGATCCGCTGCAAAAATTCTTCAATTGCATTTTCGGGAATCCACCCCTGAAGGCCGAACAGATCCTCCTGGGCATAAAGCGTTCCCATCTGCTCCAGATAGCGCGCCTCATTGAGCGCCTGAGCCGTCAGTTTTTTGAGTGACTCGGTCCGCAGAGCCAGTGAGGCCAGAGAATCATTCAGAGCCGCTTCCCGGACTTTTAGTTTTTCGATTTCTTTTTGCGCCTGCCCCAAACCCATCTGAGGCGGAGGGATCAACGTGGCGCCGGAAATATCGAGAGCCTCATTAAGCGACAAGGTGTAAAACAACCCATCGCGTTTTTGAGAGACGCTTTCGACAAAAACGCCTTCTGGCTCGATAAATTTTACGTCAGTTCCCCGATCCTTGCGCCAGCGCTGGATATAGATACTGTCTTCCTCCAGGCGGCAGAGGACTTCGGGATCGAAATCGCCCCAGGGGGCAAGTTCATCCGCCAGTTGCTCAAGCGTTTTTCTTTGGTTTGCCGCATCCTGCAACGCAGTCAGTGTCTCTTCGGCGCGATCCAGCAGTTCCTCATCCGGACAATCGGCGGGCGTGTCGATTTTGGCCAAGCGATAGCGTTTGAGCGCCTGTTCGACCTGCCCGAGCCTGCGCAGGCGCAAAAGTGCGGCGGAGGTCTGTTTTTCGTTTTGTCCGGCCAGGGGTTGCACCGGCTCGGGATGCATCACGCCCGCGCGCTGGAGAAAGCGCAGCGTTTCTTCCTTATAAAGGACGGGACCGACCAGGAACACCCGGCTCATTTTTGCAATCGCCATTGATCAGACCCCTTTACGGTCTGTCCGGATTTCGGACGGACGTGGATGGTTCATATTTTTCATAATCCCGCCTCCAGGAGGCGCTTAGCCACCTTGGCCACGCCAACGGCTGCGGCCTGTTGATCCTGAAGATAAACGGCAATCTTGCGGATGGCCTCGCGGCACTCGGGAATCAGCCGCTGCTCATAGAGGTTGATCCGCTGGCTGGTCTTTCGCAGACCTTCCGATAAAATCTGCTCCTGGCGGCGCAGAACTGTCATCTTTTCGCGCAGGCGAATCGCTTCGCGCAGACGCGAAAGCGCCATCTCAAAGCTATACGGCGTGGCAAACAAACTGTAGGGAGGATTTTCAAAAACGACCTCCTCAAACAGCGGAATCTTCAGGCCCGCCACGTTGCGCACAGACACGCGCACCTGACGGATGGCCAGTTGCGGCCTGAGGCTTGATTCCATATCCCGAATCAGGGCCGACCAGGCGGACAGGTCATCTTTGAGCTCAATGAGGGCCTCTTCTTCCACGTCAATGTCTTTGCGCACGACGCCCAGCTGCATCAGAAACTGCTGCTTTCGCGCCTCCAGCGCGGGAAGAAACCGCGAATAGAGCGCCATTTTCTGTTTTTGCTCCCGAAGGGAGACTTTATTGAGTTTGATCCGCTGTGCCATGTTTTTCAGATCTCTCAGAGGCTATCTTTTACCCAGTGCTGATCAATAAATTCCTGCTTGATGCCGACCTCGTCGGGCCGGAAACATTCTGAAAGCGTCTTCCAGCCCATATCCAGTGCGTCATTGAGTCCGATATCCACTTTCAAATCCATGAACCGCTCATAGAAGAGCCGGCCGTAGCGCAGATAGCGCTCATCGTCTTCGGTCTTATCAAACCCCATGGCCAGCTTCTGTTCCACTTCGCGGCTTTTGGCATAAAGGCGGATCATGCTGTTCATGATAATGCCGTGATCGGCGCGCGTGACCTTGCCGATGACAAGCTGCTTCAGACGCGACAGGGACCCGAATGGTTCGATGACCCCTTTTCGCAGATAGAACTGGCCTTCCGTGATGTAGCCGGTGTTGTCCGGCACCGGATGTGTGACGTCGTCTCCCGGCATGGAGGTCACGGCCAAAACGGTGATGCTGCCCGCGCCTTCAAAATCCACCGCCTTTTCATAGCGCGCGGCCAGATCACTGTAGAGCGATCCCGGATAGCCGAGGTTGGACGGCACCTGATCCATGGAGATGGCGACTTCCTTCAAGGCGTCGGCAAAGGCCGTCATGTCCGTGAGCAGCACCAGCACGCGCTTCCCGCGCACGCCGAACTGTTCGGCGACCGCCAGCGCCATGTCCGGCACCAGCAGGCGCTCCACCACCGGGTCGGAGGCCGTGTGAATAAACAGAATGGAGCGCGAAATCACACCCGCCTCTTCAAAGGCGTAACGGAATTTGAGATACTCGTCATACTTAAGCCCGATGCCGCCCAGGATTACGACGTCGGCGTCGGCGCGCATGCCGATGCGGGCCAGAAGCTCGTTGTAGGGCTCGCCAGCCGCCGCGAAAATGGGCAGTTTCTGGCTTTCCACCAGCGGATTGAACACATCCACCATGGGGACGCGGGTTTCAATGAAGCCACGCGGAATCACGCGCCGGACGGGATTGACCGACGGGCCGCCGATGTCGATTTTCGGCAGGGATTTCAAATCCGGTCCGTTGTCGATGGGATCGCCCGAGCCGTTAAAGATTCTGCCCAGAAGCGCGTCGCCGAAGGGCACGCGCATGGGGTGCCCCAGAAACCGCACCAAATCGCCGGTGGAGACGCCCCGGGACCCGGCAAACACCTGCAAAAACACGTCGTGTCCCTTGATGCGGATGACCTGCGCCAGCGACACGCCATAGCGGCTTTTCACTTCCGCGAGTTCGCCGTAGGTGATGCCGCGGGCGGGCACCGTGATAATATCGCCCTGAATGCGAAGAATATGAGAGTGTTCTGTGATCATGGTTTTTATTCTCCCTGCCCGATCAGAATCGACTCAATCTCGCCGCGGTACCTGAGATAGGCGTCTTCCTGATAGGGGCAATATTTCAGCTGGAAGAAGCGATTATGCAGGGCGGTCATTTCCCGCCGCGCTTCTTCTTTATTATTGAAAGCAAACGGATGGCGCACCATATCCATTAAGAGCAGAAAGTCGTTTATCTGGCGCTCAAGCGACGTTGCCCGATCCACCACATCGAAAGAATCCTGCTGCAGGCACACCGCGTCCACAATTTCGGCTTTTAGGTAGGTGGCCAGATCGGCAAGCGCAATGCCCTCTTCGCCCACGACGAGCATCATCTGATGAATTTCGCTTCCGCTCTGGAGAAGTCGATGGACATCCTCAACCAGGCTGACCCAGCCTTCGCAGCGTTCTTCCAGCGATTGCCGCATCTGACGAAGGTAGAGGCTCCAGGAGATGAGCGGATCAATGGCCGGATAACGCCGCTGATCGGAGCGAACCCGCGAAAGACCATAAAAGGCGCCCACAACCTTGAGTGTGTTTTGTGTGACCGGTTCCTCGAAGTTGCCGCCGGCGGGCGACACATTGCCAATCAGGGTGAGCGATCCGGTTGAACCGTCAAAAAGCTTCACCAGCCCCGCGCGTTCATACACGGCGGCAATGCGGCTTTCCAGATAGGCGGGAAACGCTTCTTCGCCGGGAATTTCTTCGAGCCTCGCCGAGGATTCGCGAAGCGCCTGCGCCCAGCGCGATGTACTGTCGGCCAGCACCAACACCTTGAGCCCCAGCGACCGGTAATACTCCCCCAGCGTGACGCCCGTGTAAATGGACGCTTCTCGCGCCGCCACGGGCATGGACGAGGTATTGCAGATGATGACGGTGCGGTTCATGAGCGAGCCGCCCGTTTTCGGGTCTTCGAGCTCAGGGAATTCCCGGATGGTTTCCACCACCTCGCCCGCGCGCTCGCCGCAGGCGACGATGATGACGATATCGACTTCGGCATAGCGGGAAATGATTTGCTGCAAAACGGTTTTGCCCGCGCCGAACGGTCCGGGAATGCAGGCGGTTCCGCCTTCGGCCAGCGGAAAGAAAATATCCAGAAGCCGGCACTGCGTCAGAAGCTGCCGGTTCGGCAGCAGTCTTTCGCGGTAGGCGCGAAGCGGCATCTTGACGGGCCACTCCTGCTTGAGTGTGACGGTTGCGCTCCGCTCGTCTGCGGTGTTTTTCAGCAAGGCAATCTGCTCGCTGACGCGATAGTCGCCCTCGGGAACGATTTCGGTAATCTCCCACGTGCCCGAAAGCGAAAACGGCACGACGGTATGATGTTTGAAGAGGCCTTCGGGAACGGATCCTATATATTGGCCCGCCCGGACGGTATCACCCACGGAAGCGCAAGGCGTGAAATGCCATTTTTTTTCTTCATCGAGGGCTTTTAAGTACTGGCCCCGTTTGAGGAAAAAATCCTGTTCATTTTCCAGAAGCATGAGCGGGTTTTGCAGGCCGTCGTAAATCATGCCCAGAATGCCCGGCCCCAGCGTCGCTGAAAGCAGCTCGCCGGAGAAAACCACCTCGTCGCCTGCCATCATGCCGGTGGTGCTTTCAAACACCTGCATATCGATCTGGCGCCCCCGAACGCGGATGACTTCCGACTTCAGCTGCGTTTGCTGGCAGGTGACATAAGCCACTTCGTTTTGTAAAACCTCATGGCCCTGGTCCACCTCACAGGTGGCCAGAGGACCGTTGATGGCGATGATACGACCTTTGGAAAGATCACCCACATTAACCTCCGCTCAATAAAAAAAAGTTGTCCATATCATAAGGGGCCTGCATGGTCTCCCAGCGGCCGTAAACGGCGGCCTGGGCGATGAAGGCCAAAATCGTATCCAGCGAAAACGGATCGGAACCCGCACAAGAAGACATCCGCTTCAATCGCTCGCCATCGAGCAGGCGCTCCGCCTCCAGCGGGGCCTTCTGGGCGTCGAGCTGCGATAAAAGGGACGAAAAATCAAACGCAGCGCTTCCTGGCAACACCGTGGAATCGGCAAGATTCCCGTCACCCTCGCGAAGCCTTTGCGCCACCAGACGGTTTCGCAAATTGATTTCCCAGGGAATGTAATCCATCAGATAGCGGCTGCCCGCCTCGCGGGCGAGACTCAGGATGGCCGCATAACAAAGCTCCCAGAGCCGGTCATAAATGCAGGGGCGCCGGATGTCGCGCTCCTTTTCGGCGATAAACTGCCGGATAAACGCGGGCAGATTGCGTCTGGCCTTGATCTCATCGTGCGTCAGGATGCCGCCCTCCAGAAAAAAATCTTTTCCCTGATCGAAGCTTTCCCAGTTGGCCGCATCGATGACGGAAAGCTGGGCCTGCACGAGCCCGGCGTCGGAGGCTTCAATGTTTCGGCGCACCATCCGGGTGATTTCGGGAAAAGAAACCGAAAGCTTCTCCCCCAGAACACTCGGGAGCGGCGGCAGCAGGCAGGCCAGAAAGTAGTATCCCCCCATCGCTTCTTACGACTCCTTCCGGGGAAAAAAATATTTCCGGAAACGCGGCGACAGAAATTCGGAAAACACCTCGATTAAGCCCTCACTGAAATTAATGTGACTGCCCTGGCCCGCGATGCCGATTTTGAAACCAAAAGAAATTTTGTCCGTAAACCGGATATCGAGCGGGTTGGCCATTTTATTGCGGAATTTGTCCATAAACCACGTCTCGAGTTCGTCTTTAAGACCTGCGGGCAGAAGGATTTCGATATGATGCTCTTTACCGGTCTGCCTGGCGTAGGCGGCGAGGATATCCAGAATCATTTTCTCCAGAAAGGCGCGATCTTCGAGAACCGGCTTGATCGCTTCTTCGACAACAGGATCGACCACCGCGCTTTCCAGTCGTTCTTCAAGTAAAATGAGGAAATTACGGCCGGCCGTCTCCATATCGGTATCCATTTGACGCTTCAGATGTTCGATCTCGCTTTTGGCCTTTTCAAGGATTTTTTGAGCCTCCTTTTGGGCGTCGGCAACAATCTGGTCTGCCTCGACCTTTGCGTCCTGACGGATTTTCTGAGCCTCGGCTTTTGCGGGCTCGAGAACTTTTTGTGTTAATTCGCCGGTAATGTCTCCCAAGGTTTTTGCCATATTTCTCCTCCCATAATTACGAGGCAACTATTTAGACGGATAAGAAAAGTTTGTCAAGAAAAGTCGGATATGCGCTGATTTCCTTTGAAAATTTGAGCGTCACCGGGCGTTTCGGGGGGGCCTTCATTAATGCTGGACTGTCTTTGATGAGTGCGGTATGAATCAGGCCGGGATGAATTAAGGAAAGCGTGTATGCGATACGAAGGCAAAATTTACCGACCGTTTAGTGAGGCCAACAGCTATCTGCTCCAGTGCACGATCGGCTGCTCCCACAATGCCTGCACATTTTGCGGCATGTATAAAGATAAAACCTACCGGGTGCGGTCCCTTCCGGAAATACTGGACGATATTGATTCGGCCCGGGGGTATTATGGCGATCTGGAAAAAGTGTTTCTGTGCGACGGCGACGCCATTGCCATGGAAACAGACACGCTTTTGCCGATTCTTCATAAACTCTACACAACCTTTCCGTCATTGAGGCATGTGGGCAGTTATGTCGGGCCGCAAAGCACGCTGTCCAAATCGATGGATGAACTGTGCGCGCTTCGGGAGGCGGGTCTCAGCAAGGCGTATATCGGCGTGGAAACGGGCGATGACGATCTTTTGAAAAAAGTTCACAAAGGGGTGAATGCGACACAGATGTTGCAGGCGGGCCGGAACCTGATTGCGGCGGGTATCAATCTTTCCGCCATGGTCCTTCTGGGGCTTGCGGGCAAAGGCGAGGCCTCCAAAAAGCACGCACTGGCAACGGCCCGGATCATCAACGACATGAAGCCGCACTATCTGGCCGCCCTCACCGTGACGCCGGTTCCCGGAACTGCGCTATATCGCGATGTCCGGCACGGCGTGTTTAATTTGCCCGATCCCTTTGAAACGCTTGAAGAAATGAAAAACATCTTTGAAAATATTACGGCCGATCCGATCAAATTCGTGGGCACGCATGCCTCCAATTATCTGCCGATCACGGGGGAGCTGCAAAAAGATAAAGCCAAAATGATCAAAACCGTGGATTCTGTGCTTCAGAGCCGCGATGAAAGGCTGATGCGGCCGGATTTTATGCGCGGGCTTTAATATCCGCGGCGCAGGCCACGGTAGCCTCGCCGGAAATGAGGCAGGTTGAATCGGTAGCGGTTATCAATTCATCAGGGAGGAAATTGAATCCGTTTATGCTGCGTAACTTCATGCTGAGTTCCCGGAATCAGATTCTGCTGGTCTGTGTGGCCCTGGCGCTGGCGGTCGTTGCCGTTTACGCTCAGACGCACCAGTTCGATTTTGTCCATCTGGATGATCCCGTCTATGTCACGCAAAACCCCAATATTCAATCCGGCCTTTCAACAGAAGGTGTTGTCTGGGCGTTTACCACAAAATATTTCCATTTCTGGAATCCCCTGGTGTGGATCTCCTACATGGCCGATTATCAGCTGCACGGGATGCACGCGGGCGGTTTTCATCTGACCCATCTGATCCTGCATCTTTTGAGCACGCTTTTGCTTTTTGGGCTGTTTTTCCGGATGACCGGCAAAATCTGGCCCAGCGCGTTTGTGGCGGCGCTGTTTGCGGTTCATCCCCTGCATGTGGAGTCGGTGGCCTGGGTTGCCGAACGAAAAGATGTTTTAAGCGCTTTTTTCTGGATGCTCTCGCTTTACGCGTATGTGTATTATACGGAAAAAACCTCCGCGTTTCGGTATCTCTTGGTGGTTTTGGCGTTTATCGGCGCGCTGATGAGCAAACCCATGGCCGTGACCCTGCCGGTCGTGATGCTCTTTCTGGATTACTGGCCTCTCAACCGGTTGCAATGGAGCAAGACGGAAATGGTCCCGGCCGGCCATTCCAGTGCCTGCGAACCTTCGCCAAAGAAGAAAACAGAGGCATCCAAAGGAAAATCCGCCATGAAAGGGAAGGCGGCCAAAACGTCACAAGACCCGAAATCCCGGATGGCCGGGAGGTTTCCGGTATGGCAGGTTTATGAAAAACTGCCATTATTCGCTTTGTCCTTACTCCTGACGGTGGTCACGATCATCCCTTCCGAGGAATCCGGCCTGAAAGGGCTTTCGGACGGGTGGTCGCTTGCCGAGCGACTGGCCCAGGCGCCCGTTTATGTGGTGCTGTACCTGGCAAAGACCTTCTGGCCTCAGAATATGGCCGTGTTTTACCCGTCGCAGCAATTTGCGGCCTGGCAGGTGGCGGGCGCCGTGTTGCTTATTGTTGTGATTTGCGTTTTTGTCTTGCTCTGGGTCAGATCAAGACCGTATCTGTTCGTCGGATGGCTGTGGTTTGCAATCGCGATCCTGCCGGTTCTCGGCGTGATTCCCATTACGTTTGGCGCACCTTACTCCATGGCGGACCGATACCATTATCTGCCTTCGATCGGCCTGGGGGTCATGCTGGCCTGGGGGCTGCCCGCGTTGATCCGCAAAGAAGACCTGCGAAAAAAAATACTGCTGCCGGCGGGGATGCTGATCATCATTTTCTGGACCTTTCTGGCCTGGCAGCAATGCCGCCACTGGCAAGACGGCATCACGCTGTTTCATCATACCCTGAAGGTGACGGCCGGCAATTATATCGCGCATAATAATCTGGCGATTGCCCTGTTTGCGCGGGGGGACATTGATGCGTCCCTGTATCATCATTCCGAGGCGATACGGATTCGGGAGGATTATGCCGAGGCCTATTACAACCGCGCCACGACCTATGCGTCGCTGGAGAGGTATCCACAGGCCCTGGACGATTTCAATCAGGCAATTCGTCTCGAGGCGGCCTATGCCGACGCCTACAACAATCGTGGCAGCGTCCATATGGCGCTTGGCCACAAACAGGAGGCGATGGCGGATTTCAACCGGGTGATCGCGCTGGATAACCTGTATGCCAATGCCTACAACAACCGGGCGATTCTCCATTTCAACGAAGGCCGGTTTCCCCCCGGATGCCTCGACGCGCAAAAAGCCTGTTCGCTGGGCAACTGCCGGGCCTGGGAAGCGGCGCGGACCAATGGCCTGTGCTTTTAACGTGTGGGCTGTGTCGTATCATCGCTAAAAAATGAGGAGATGGGCCATGAAACCGATTGCCGTTTTTTGTGTCATCTTTGCGCTGATTTTCGGTGTTGCCGCTTGCAGTGAAGAAACCGAGCACGACAAAATTAAAAAAGTCATCGCGGATGTTCAGGTCGCCGGTGAGGCGAAGGATATTAAACAGGTCATGACGCACGTCTCCGACGCTTACAGCGATCCGCGGGGCAATAACGCCGAGCGCATCCGATCCCTGCTGCGGGGCTATTTCCTGTATTATCCGAAAATTCGAATCTATCTGAACTCTCTCGAGATATTTGTCGAAGACACCTCCGCGCGGGCGGTGTTTCAGGCGGTGCTGACCCATTCAGAAAAAACCGGTTCTCTTCAGGACCTCATCCCGCAATCCCTCGGGGTCTGGGATTTTGACGTAACGCTAAAAAAAGAATCGGGGAAGTGGAAGGTGATGTCCGCAACATGGGAACCATCAGAAATCGTTTTGCCCGACTAATGAACAACTTCCGTGAGGTCGTTGATGAGGGCGCGGTAATTTGAGTATCTTTCCTGGGGTTTTTTGGCCATCATTTTCCCGATGATCTCTGATAGATCGTCGGAGACCATCGGGCTTTTCTTTTTGAGTGGAACTAAATGTTCGTTCAAGTGCTTCTGATGGATGATCTCGTCGGAATCGCCTTCAAAAGGAGGCTCGCCCGCAAAGACATGATAGAAGGTGGCGCCCAGGGAGTAGATGTCGCTGCAAGCGTCTAAGGGGCGCCCCAGAATACATTCGGGGGACGAATACAGCGGCGAACCCAATCCATCCGGTTTTCTTTTTTCGTTGGTTTCATCATCGATGACGGCAATGCCGAAGTCCACAACCTTTAAAATGCCCCGATCATCGATCATGATATTGGCGGGCTTAATATCCCGATGGATGATATTTTGCTTGCTGACAAAATCCAGCGTGCGGCAGGTCGTGATAAAGTATTCCAGGCACCTGGCCATGCTGAGCTTGTTTCGGTCTTTGATCATGTCCGCGAGGGTGCCGCCGCTGATGAGTTCCATGACAAAAAAGAGCACATCGTCCATCTGATCGATATGATAGATTTGGGCAATATTGGGGTGTGTCAGATGCGATACCAGGCGCGCCTCCCGAATAAACATGTCGCGGTAGGAAGCGATGGCGGAAAGTTTATATGAGATGACCTTCAGGGCGACCTCTCTTTCCAGGAGGACATCCCATCCCTCAAAAACGCCGGCCATGCTGCCGGAGCCGATAAAGGATACGACCTTATAGTTGCCCAAATTTTTGCCAATCAAGCTTCTGTAAAATTTGCTTTCGAGGGCTTGATCATTCTCGGAATCGTTGATCTGATGTAAAAGCGGGTCTAAATAAACGTATCGTCTGTCGTCCGCTTGTGCGGGCAAAATATTTGACGCGGCCTCTTTCTCGGTCATCTCCTCGGCGGCCGTGCTTTTCCCCTCAGTCTCGATGACGATTCCCATCAGTTTGGCGACATAGTTATATATTGAAATCCATTCAACGCAATCTTCCACCTCCACACCGATTTCAGCCGAAGACGGATGTTGGCTGATCGATATGTGCCGGATATGGGTCTTAGCCATGACGTATCTTGCGCCGGGAAGCGAAACCCGAATGTAAACCGGCATGCCGAGTTTGCCCAGCAGGGATGTTTCGATCAAAAGGCCCTGCACGCTGATATTGGTTATCTGTCCCGGCATCCACAGGACGCTGTCGCGGGAGATTTGAATTCGAACAATCTGCCGGGGAGTGATTCTGCCCCCGTCGCGACGGTCCTGGGGCTCGCTCAAGGCGGATTCCACGGGGGGGGCGGATGTCGCGATTTTATCTTTCTCCCGAATATCTTCATTCAGAAGTTTTTTGATGCGTTTGATTAACACCCTTGAGATGTCATCATCGAGGGTATCGACGATGTAATCGACAGCCCCCAGATCAAATGCTTTTAAAATCTTGGCAACTTCTTCTTCAAGCGTATCCACGACGAAAAGTGACGAAATGAGAAAGATAAAGGGAATATTTTTAAAGTCGATACTTTTTTTGAGAAATCCGAGAAAGTCATAGCCGTTGAAATCCGTCAGTTCGCTGTCGCAGATAATCAGCGAAATTCTATGGCTGGCCAGCAAGCTCAAAGCGCCGCTTTTTGTATCCGCCGTAACAACCGGATAACCGGCGGCCGCCAGGGATTGAGAGACGCTTTTAAGAAATCTCGCTTCGCGATTGAGCAAAAGAATGCAGCTTTTATTTTCCATAAGCTTTGCCTGTGTATAATCGCGTTATAAATTCACGCCCACGGATTGTATATGGGCTCATGGTTGCAATGATGACGCATTTTTCTTTGGCCGGATGCAGACATGCAGGGCAAAGGACTGACGCCCCACCTGGAAAATCAAAATGGCTACGGGGGTATTATGCAAATAGCCGATCTGGTGCCCGGGACCGACGACAACAGACGGAAGCGAGATTTCAAAATGATAGGGTTTGCCCACAAATTCCTTTTTTGTCGTCCCGCTGATCATGTTGATAATTTCACTGACGCCGTCATGGATCAATTCGGCGTCAATGGAATCCTCGTCCTTCTCCATCATTTTTGCAATAATGGATTTGGCGAGATCCCAGTAAAAGGTGACCACGAGCGTTCCTTCGGCATTGCCGGAGATCCCCATAATTCCCGAAACGTCACCAAATATCCGAATCATGTTGGAAAAATATACTTTTTTGAATTTTGCCTTGATTCCGGCCATCGTATCAAGAATGTGACAAGTATTTTTAATGAATGGCTCCAGGTATTCCAATTCTTCGGCCAGCGGCTCCCGGCTCGGAATCAGATAACCGGTAATAATATTTTTGCAGGCGGTTGGCGAATCCAGTAAAGACAGCACCTCTGTTGCGCCCGCGATGATATAGGGCTGCGTCGATACGCCCTGTTTTTGTTCATGCATGAGAACGATCGGAATATTTTGAAAATTGCAGGCATATCGCAACTGGCATATTTGCCGTTCAATTTGCGTCTGGTCATCTCCCATCCAGAGGATAATCATGTCGTAGTCCTGAACATTCATCCCGTCGTGAAATTTTTCGTATTGAATGTACGCATCCTTTCCCAGCAATTTAGAAACGGCAATTTCCGCTTTCGTGCTAAAATCAATTCCAAGAACTTTCTTCATAAAAAGGCACCTCCCTGCCCGATTAATCATGTCATAAGTGTCTCCGGGATGCTGATGATTACTGGCGGCGACCCTTATGGTTTCGACAGCACATTCCGTATGGCCTCAATGAGTTGTTCAGAAGTAAATGGTTTAGTCACATAGCCCTGAGCGCCTGCGTTAAGGGCTTCTTGAATCCGTTTTGTTTCGGACTCCGTTGAAACCATCAACACGGGAATATTTCTTAAAGACGCTTCGTCTCGCATGATCCGGATGACGTCCATGCCGTTCAAAACGGGCATGTTCCAGTCCAGAAGCACCAGCGCAATATCCCGGCTTTGAGCGCGCAGAATATCCACGGCATCCATGCCGTTTGCGGCATGAATGGCATCAAAACCAATCGATCCGACAATCTTCTCGACGATGCCGCGGACCATTCGTGAATCATCTGCAATGATTATTTTCATGGCCATTCCTCCCGTTTTTTCAAGCGATGGTGATGACGATCACAGCAAACCACTGTTTTCTCTTTGCAGTGGTGTAAAAATTCTGATTCCCTTATCTTATCGGCTATCGTCGAGGATTTCTGTAGTCACTTATTGGACAAAAAAGATCGGAGGCTTTTTATGAAAAGTCTGCTGCTCAGTTGCCGCTATTTCGAAATGCCGATGAAGAAACATCTTCGCCATGTTTTCGGACATTGAATAAACACGGCTGTTTCAAAGAAGATGAGGGGAAACCGGAAGCGGTTCATTTTTCACAACCGTAAAGATATGTGCACAGTGAGACTCCTTATCTCACAAGCAGGGCCAGCGTAAAATACGCAGTGGAGAAGGCAAGAAAGCCAAGGCAGATTTTACGGAGCCATTTTTCGGTGGCAAGCGCCTTGTTCTCCCATTGCTTTGATTCCAGAAGATAGATGGATCGGACAAGCAGGCTTTTTCGCCCCTGAATCTTGATGTTGAACGTTTGGGGTTCGCCTTCATATTTTTCGACAGTTGTTTCTTTTGCGCGCATGGTTTTTATCCTCCTGATAGGGTTATCGGCAGGCCATAAAAAAAGTTTAGTAAATAAAATCAAATATTTAAAAATAATGCATCTGTGACGGCAATCACAATTTCATAGATTTGACTTGCTAAAATAACAGCGCAATTGTAGAAAATATCCAAACAAAGGATGGCCCGGTGGAAAGAAGAGACTGGGAATGACAGAGAAAACGGATCTTGGCCCAAATATCATCAACAGAGAGGAACTCCCTATGATTGCTTATCAGCTTTCCGTATTCGCGGAAGATAAACCGGGGCAGCTGGCCCATGTGACAAGTGTTCTGGCCAAAGCCGAAATCAGTATTCGCGCGACGACCATATCGACCTTCGGGACATCCGGCGTGATCAATCTGATTGTGGATGATCCCAAAGCGGCTCAAAAGGCGCTGACCAAGGCCTCTCTGACGGTTCATCTGAAAAACGTTCTGGCTGTCTTGATTCCGGACAGGCCCGGCGGGCTCGACAAACTCATGCAGCTTCTTTATCAAGAAGGTATCAACATCAATAATGCGTGCGGATTCGTTTTAGAATGCGCCTCCCGGGCGGTATTTGTCGTCGATGTCGATCAGATCGAAAAAACGGAAAAGCTCATCGAAAAGCATGGCTTTAAGACGCTGGATACGGAAGCGCTATCGGCGATAGAGCCGTTTCACTACATGAAATATTAACGAGGTTAAATCATGGCGCATCAAGACAAAGGAAAATTTTACGCGAAGCATCCGGAAGGGACAAAAGTGGAAGAGACCTTGAAGCAGGAAATTCTCAAGGCGACGTCCGACAACAGCATCGCCTGCAAAGCGGCTGAAAAGATCGCCGGTAATCTAAAGCTTGGAATCGGCGACATCGGTGTGGGCATTGACATGCTCAACATCAACATTGTCCAGTGCCAGCTGGGACTTTTCGGGTTCAATCGGGAATCCAAGCGTGTGGCGCCCGCCCCGTCCGTAAATACCGAACTCGAAGCCGCGATCCGCAAAGCGCTGGTCAAAGACCGTCTTTCCTGCGCGTCCGCCTGGGCGATTGCCAATCAATTTCAAATTCAGCGCATCGATGTCTGCGCCGCCTGTGAAAACCTGAAGATTAAAGTTAAACCCTGTCAGCTGGGCGCGTTTTAGTCCAATACGCAAAGGGGCCGGCCCGCTGTTTTGTCGTTTCAGTCATCATCACCGGGTATTTATGTCTTTGCCTGCCCGGGGAGAAAGGAGTTTTCAGCATGATACTCGATTGGCGTCAGACGTATGCGGAAAGGCTGACCGACGCGGCAAGCGCGCTTTCCAGAATCCGGCGCGGTGCGCGGATTTTTATTGCATCTGCCTGTGGCGAGCCGCAGCTTTTAGTTAAAACCCTCCTGGGCATGTCGCAGAATTTTACCGATGTGGAACTGATCCATTTTCTGGATCTGGGTCTGACCGACTATACGTCGGAGGTCTATACCGAACATTTTCGGCACAACGCCCTTTTCATCGGCGCCAACGCCCGCGCGGCCATCAAGGCGGGGCATGCCGACTACACGCCCATCTTTCTTTCAGAAGTTCCTCTGCTGATTGAGCGGGGCGCCATGCCGGTGGACGTTGCGCTCATCACGGTCTCCCCGCCGGATGGCAATGGATACGTCAGCCTGGGCATTTCCGTGGATATTACCAAGACGGCGGCTCAAGTGGCCAGGTATGTCGTAGCGGAAGTCAACCCCAACATGCCCCGGACGCTGGGGGACAGCTTTCTGCATGTCAGTGAAATTAACGCTTTTGTAGAAAGCAACACACCGCTTCTCGAATTTCAGCAGGCTGCGCCGGATCATATCGCTCAGGCCATTGGCCGGCTCATCGCCGATCTGATTGATAATGAATCCACGATTCAGACCGGCGTGGGGAAAATTCCCAATTCCGTGTTTCCCTATCTGATGGAGAAGAAAGATCTGGGCGTGCACACGGAAACCTTCACGGAAGGGTTGATTGAACTGATCGAAAACGGTGTGGTCACCTGCCGGAAAAAATCTCTGCACCCGGGAAAAATTGTCGCCGCTTTCTGCATGGGCACAAAACGTCTCTACGATTACGTGAACAATAATCCGCTTTTTGAATTCCGTCCCTGCAAATACGTGAACGATCCCTACGTGATTGCTCAAAACGACAAGATGGTGTCGATCAATTCCGCTCTGACGGTGGACCTGACCGGCCAGGTCTGCTCCGATTCGCTGGGCTTTGATTTTTACAGCGGTATTGGCGGGCAGGTGGATTTTGTACGCGGGTCTTCCATGTCGAAGCGCGGCAAGTCCATCATGGTGCTGCCCTCCACCACGGAGGATGGAAAAAATTCGCGCATCGTGCCGTATCCGTCGCCGGGCAGCGGCGTGGTGGTCACACGGGGAGACATTCATTACGTCGTCACGGAGTACGGCATCGCCTATGTGCACGGCAAGACAATTCGCGATCGCGCGATGATGCTGATCAATATCGCGCATCCCGACTTTCGCGATGAACTCCTGGAGGCGGCCAGAAAACATGGCTACATCTATCGCGATCAGACGCTGCCGGTTGTTTTATATCCAAAGGAATACGAAGTGACCTGGATTGACAAGAAAGGCACGTCCATCTTTTTCCGTCCCGTCTGCGCCACCGATGAGCGCGCCATCCAGGATTTGATTTACGGCCTTCCTGAACAGGATATCTATACGCGCTTTTTCCACAGCCTGAAATCCTTCTCCCATAAGGTGGCCATGCCGTTTGCCGCCATTGATTACAATGACAAGATGGCCATTGCCGCCGTCATCGGCAAAGAAGAGCCGGAAGGACGCGAACAGATTGTGGCCATCGGGCGCTATGTGAATGATCCGAACACGCATTTTGCCGAGGTGGCGTTCACCACGCATTCAGACTGGCAGGATCGCGGCATGGGCACTTTTTTGCTTCGCTATCTGATCCGCATCGCCAAAGAAAAGAATATCCGCGGCTTCACGGCGGACGTCCTGACACGCAATGTTCCGATGATGAAGGTTTTTTCCAAGTCCGGGTATCCGATGACCACGCACATGGAAACGGGTGTGTATGAATTGAAAATCGATTTTCAAAAACCTTAAAAAATAATCCGGCAGACACAGCCGGTGGTTAAAGGAGTTCGGCATGGCAGAGACAAGACGAGGGTTTATACGAAAGGGCGCACTGCTTTTTGCGGCGGCGAGCCTGCCGGTTTGCATTCCGGTCAAAGCCTCCGCGGCGCCAAAAGCATTCGCCACGCGCGATCCGAAACGCGCGCTGATTCTGTACTATTCTCAAACGGGGATGACGCATCGTTATGGACGGCTGATCGCCTGTCTGCTCAAGTCCGGCGGCATCGCGGCGACGCTGGCCGATATGCGGCGCTTCGATTGGACCCACTTGGAGCGCTACGATTTCATCCTCGTCGGATCGCCCGTGTTTTATTATGATATCCCGGCCAATGTGGCGGCGTGTCTTTCCCGGGCGACGCTTTCGGCGGGCACGCCCGTGGCCGCGTTTGTCTCATTTGGCGGTCCGGAAGGCAACCAGCACAATGCGCTGTGCCATGCGCTGGCGCTTCTGGAAAAAGCGGGCGGCGTCGCGGCGGGACTGGCGGCCTTTCGCAGCATTCCCGGTTATCCCACGCCCGGCTGGGACAGCGCCAATCAGCGCTCGGGCGAGCATCTGCCCAGCGAGGACACGTACAATCAGGTGCGCGACTTCACCGCCCGGGTCCTTGGAAGAATTCGTCAGGGCGACGCATTTGCGTATTACCCGGAGTTTGCGGCCAGAGAATTTATGCGGGCGCTGCCCCTGGTGTGGCTCAACAAGAAAGCCATCACCCGCCATTCGGTTGATGCGTCCAAATGTATTTTGTGCAAGACGTGCGTTCGGATGTGCCCGGTGGATGCCATTTTTCCCGAAAAGCCCTTTGTGGATCGCGATCGATGTATTGCCTGCTTCGGGTGTCTCAACAACTGCCCGGCGGACGCCGTCGTCATCGACTATCGCGGCAAACGCCTGTATGGCTTTCCGGAGTATCTTAGACGAAGACAGATCAGCATTCTGGAGCCTCCGGAATTTCAAACCTGCATGCCCAGTGATCAAGACAACTAACACTTGACGCGTCTTGATCCCGCCTATTAGTATAGCCATACTTCGGACGAAGACGCCGATGGCGTTAAAAAGTGTCCTGAAAGATAAATCATGATGGAAGTATTCATTATTCTTTTGCTCATTATCATCAATGGCATTTTTGCCATGTATGAGATTGCGCTGGTGTCTTCGCGCAAGACAAAATTGCATGAACAGGCCGAGGCAGGCAAGCGCGGCGCCCGGACGGCGCTTCGGCTTCTGGAGGAGCCGGAAAAAGTGCTTTCCGCCATTCAGGTGGGCATCACGCTTATCGGCGTTTTTTCCGGGGCGTTCGGTGGACTGACCCTGTCCGCTGATCTGGCCGAGGCATTGATGGGCGTCGGCGTTTCAGAGGGGCATGCCCAGCCGATAGCGTTTGCGCTGGTGGTGGGTGTGATTACTTATCTCTCCCTCATCATCGGCGAACTTGTGCCGAAGACCATTGCCCTCAATCATGCCGAAGAGATTGCCACTTTTCTTTCTCCGTTTATGAAAGTCGTAAGCGCGTTAACGCTACCCGTCGTATGGGTTTTGAGCATGTCCACCCGGCTGGTCTTGAGCATTTTCGGCGCCGAGACGCGTCAGGAGTCACCGATGACGGAAGAAGAACTGCGGATGATTTTGCAGAAGGGTTCGGACACCGGTGTTATTGAAAAAGAGGAATCCGCTATGATCAACGAGATCATCCGCTTTGGCGACAAGCGCGCCAATGCGCTCATGACGCCTCGCGTCGATGTGGATTGGATTGATATCACGGAGCCCGAGGAGATAATACTGGCCAAGGTGCTTGCCTCGCCGCATCCGCGCCTTCTGATCTGCGAGGAAGACATCGATAAAATAAAAGGGGTGGCCAACGTCAAGGATATGCTGGCCAGTTACATCCATTTCGGACGCCTGCGTCTGGCCGACATTGTGTTTGATCCCCTCTATATTCCCGAGCAGGCCCGGGCGCTTCGGGTGCTGGAGATGTTCCGCGACGCCAAAAAACATTTTGGTGTGGTCGTTGATGAATACGGCTCGACTGAAGGCATCATTACACTGCACGACCTGACGGAAAATATCATGGGCGATCTGCCTTATGATTATGAAACGGAACCGCTGGAATATTTCCGCCGCGAGGACGGCTCCTACCTGATGGACGGTTCCATCATGCTCGAAGATGTCGAGGATCTGCTCAACATCGAAAATCTTTTCGACGATGAAGCGGCGCGGCCGGACATTCAGACTCTGGGCGGTCTGGCGATGTACAGGCTCAACCGCATCCCCAAAACCGGTGATCAGTTTACACTTGGCGGTCATGCCTTTGAGGTCGTCGATATGGACGGCCATCGTGTGGATAAAGTGCTGGTCAGAAAAACACCACCGCCCGAAAATTTATCGCAGATGGATGCTCCTCCCGGACGTGAAGCTTAAGAAAACAAGAAATGATATTTGATTAAGGAGAGAGCATGGAGAAAAAAGCATTTCAGGATGGTTACCCGGAAGATTTGAGCCACTGCTATGGATGCGGGAGACTCAATGATCATGGTTTGCAAATCAAAAGCTACTGGGACGGAGAGGAATCCGTCTGTATTTACACTCCCCGGGACTATCATACCGCTATTCCCGGATTTGTTTACGGCGGGATGATCGCGTCGCTCATCGATTGCCATTCCACAGGCACGGCCGCCGCCGCCAAATGCCGCGCGGAAGGACGCGAGATCGGCTCCGAGCCAGTGGTTCGTTTTGTGACCGCATCGCTCCATGTCGATTATCTATTGCCGACGCCGCTGGGCATTCCACTGGAAATTCGCGGCAATGTCAAGACGATTAAAGGCCGCCGTGTCGTTGTGGAAGCGCGTCTGATGGCCGAAGGGAAGGTCTGCGCGCAAGGTGAGGTGGTGGCCGTCCAGATGCCGGAGAACATGAGGCCGGGGAAATAATGAAAAATTCTGTTAAAACCTTTTATTTCAGCGCCACGGGTACGACAAAAAAAATTGTGATCGGGATTGCCGGAAGGCTTGCGGAAATTTCCGGTGATATAATTGTTGCAAATATGGATTTCACCTTGCCTCATGCCCGGAAAGAACCGGCGTCTTTCAGCAGGGAGGATATCGTCATCGCTGGCGTTCCCGTTTATGCAGGCAGAGTTCCCAATGTCTTATTAAAATATTTGAATACGATAAACGGTCATGGCACCCGCGCCGTTGCCGTCGTTGTTTACGGCAACCGTCATTATGACGATGCGTTGATTGAATGGCGTGATATTCTGGCGTCGAGAGGATTCAACGTTTTTGCCGCAGGTGCATTTATTGGCGAACATTCATTTTCCCGAATCCTGGGGGGAGACAGACCCGATGGGCAGGACATGGCGTGTGTGAAGGCATTTGCCAGACGGATATTTGAAAAGCATACCGCTTCTCAAAGTATGCCAGAGACCGTCTCCGTACCGGGAAATCAACCACCCTATAAGCCTTATTACCGACCCAAAGACAAAGACGGCCATCCTGCCTCGATCCTCAAGGTCGTCCCGAAAACCGGTATAGACTGCATCTTATGCGGCCTGTGCGCAAGTCTTTGCCCCATGGGCTCCATTGACGCCGACGACGTATCCACCATCACGGGCATCTGCATCAAATGCTGCGCCTGTATCAAAAACTGCCCGGTTGCGGCAAAATATTTTGATGACGCCAATTTCCTTTGGCACAAACAGGAGCTGGAGGTGGCCTTCACTTCCCCTCGTCGTGAACCGGAATTCTTCTTATAAATGTTCATTCCATTGATCGAGATCAATGCGCAACCATCGGGTGTCTGTTAGGGTTTCAACTCAAGAAGGAGGAAGACCCGATGAGTGAATGTTTGAAGAATTTTCCGATTTCATTTTCAGGTATAAGGAGATGACCATGACGCAAAGGAAACGCATTATTGTCATCGGTGGCTCGGCCG
>CAZSQS010000062.1:0-21641 GCA_964608995.1 uncultured Smithella sp.
CACTCTATGAAGCAGGAACCCTCAAGGCAGCCTAGTTGTCTTGGAATCCCCGGCCCTTCAGGGCGGGGAGGATGTCAAGCAACTATGGTGGATATGGGACGTAAGCAAGACCCAAAAAGCTTATTCCGCAGAGCTGCAAAAGAAATAAAAATGCTTCGTAAAGCATTAAAACCAATGACCACCGGAAATTGTATATCTGGTGTAGATGTAAAAAGAGCAAAGAAGGTAATGGCTATTAGTAAAGAAAGGGGAAATGCATAATATGGAAGAAGCACCAAACGAAATACACATTTGCCGGTATGATATATTAAAAAATAAAGGCCATCACATTAATGTTGGTATAATTAATGACACAGAAAAATGCGGCAATTATCTCAGGGGCATGTGTTCCTTAGATCAATTAAAGTGTGTCGATTATGTTTACCGAAAGGTGCCGTAAAGCCCCGTCCTTCAGGGCGGGGAGGATGTCAAAAATAACAAGTAATTAGAGAGTCCGATTAAAGCGAAAGGGAAGGGAAAACATGACTATAAACGAAGCGAATAATTTAATAGAAAAGCATCACGAAATTATGAAAAAACTGGGAATGATCGAAAGGGCTTATAGCTTCACAATAGGAATAGTGATTTCCGCCTTATTACTCGTGATCGGATTAGTGCCGATAGAGGTATTGAGAAAGTTTATTCCCCATTTCATTTTTGTAAACATTTCTTTAATATCTATAGCACCGTTTGTTGCCGTTGCTCTGCTTTTTGTAATTATTGGAGTGTGTATAAATATTACCCGAGGGAAATATCTCAGAAAACTAGAAGATATGTCCTTTCTCGCTCATTTTGGCGGATTGCTAAAGGAACATGAATGCAGCGACTTAAATCTTCTTGAGATGGTTTTGAAATCTCAGAGAAAAGAAGTAAGTTTCCCTGGAGACACAGCATCATATTATTCCGCTGTCGAGTCCCTTATCATTTTTGTAAGTGAATTAGAGGCAAAGCAAGTTGAAAATTTAAAAAATGATAAACTCCATCAACTCCAGAAAGACTTGAAAATAATTTTTTAGTGGGTATCTAGGGGTACACCTCCCCCCCACTTGACAAAATAGTCATTTGACCATATGATATAGACAAATGACTTTGTAAAAGAAAGGGAAACACATCATGGGTATTGCAAACGTGATGAAAATGCTAGATCTCGAGGACAAGCCGACACATTCCCCATATGATCTTCTTGATATTCTCCAGGGAGGGATAGGAGCAAGGTCTATTGCTACGCTTGAAAAAAGCCTTGATGTTAAGCCCGCTCAAATGGCGCGTATCCTCGGTATCAGTCCTAAAACACTTGAGCGGTATAAGGCCGACGGCCGTAAAAAACTAAGCCCGACGGTTTCGGAACGCATCATGCGAATTGCCACGCTCAAAGAACGCGCTCTGGAGGTTTTTGATGACGACGTTAAGGCTGTTGGTTGGCTCCGATCACCTTCTGTTGCCTTGGGCTGGCGTGCTCCTGTTGATATTATTCCCTTCAATCTCGGAATAGATCTTGTTATGAATGAACTCGGTCGCATTGAACATGGGATTGTCAGCTAAGTATGCTCGTTTATCGAATCACACGAGTCCAATTTGCAAATGACCTTTCCGGAGAGGGAAACCGACTTTATGGCAGCCGATGGATCCCCGCTGGAGTACCTTCGCTTTATGCTGCTCAAAATCGGGCACTCGCGGTATTGGAATTCTATGCCCATATGCCCCGAGAATTTACGCCGGGCAGGCTTAAACTCATAACCATTGATATACCGACAACCATAAAGCCGTTCGTGGTCAGCCTTTCTTCTCTGCCCGAGTACTGGGACAAATATCCGGTCCCGCCGGAGGTGCAATCCATCGGCGCTGATCTCTTTAAAGCTGGCAAAATGGTTATTCAGGTCCCATCTGCTCTCGTTCCACATGAATTCAACTTCGTCATTAATACGGCCCATGCCAGCATGAAAAACATTACCATCGTCAGCACTGAGGATTTTTCCTATGACGACCGGCTTGTGACACCTGAAAACGCAATCAGGTAAAGAAGGTTTATGTTTTAATGCTTAACAAAACTTCTTTTTTTATACTTCTCCAACAACACATGCACACTCGCTACGACATTTTTCATAAATACAGAATTCAGGTCTGGATCGCACATTAAACGCCCATCCAGGACGAGAATCCGCCGGTTCTTGAGTCCTGCGCGTCGAATCAGGCGCCCCAGTCCCTGTTTAAGGCGCAACATCGCTTCGTAACCGATCGAGCGGAAGTTGGTCGCCATCCGAGTTTCCATTGTTATTGTCCTGTTCATACCGATGGGCAGCCGGGTGATAATCAGATCCGTGAGCAGGGTGTCTTTGTCCGCTGGGACTGGGTCTCCGTTTATGTCGCGTTGCACTAAGTCCACGCCTGTCCATGCAGGCCCCAGGGCGAGCCACACCGGTTTCTTCCCCTGGCTGTGTAAGTGAGTGTATTTTGCCTGGTCGCCAACCAGCCGGCCAGAGTTTTCTACTATTCTGTCTTCTGCAATTCCGTTTTGCACCATGGCTTCCTTCATGCCCTGCATTTGTGTGTACGAGGTACAGAGCACCAACGTGCCGCCAGCTGCGTCCTTGGTGTGCCGGGCAATGATTCGCGCCTGGTTTTCGCACCATGTTTCCAACTGTGTCGGGTTATGGTCCGCAGCGGGCGGGATGAGCCCGGTAGCAATGGTCTTGTCTGGTAAATACAGGGTAGGTGCCTGATAGATCTCCGGCCAGGTGATGGACGCAGGCGCATCGAGGCGGTCCAGAGGCAGGCAGAGGATCTCCCGCATATAATTTATCCGTTCCGTTCCCGTCCAGTCAGGCATCCAGAGTGTCGCCGAGACTAGCCCAATTCCACCAGTTGCAGCTGCCCAGATTTTTCCCAGTTCGGGTGCGACAGTGGCTTTTCCGGCCAGCATGGAAGGAAATCGACGTTGTGGAGAAAAGGAAATTTGAACACGGTTATTCCCAGTTTCCAGACCTTTGATAATATCCCCGACCGCTTCACGATCATCTTTGATGTTGAAAATATTGTTTACGGGCCCTCTCTTTTTGAGCAGTTTTGAAATGTTCTTGAGATGATCCAGGATCATGTTGTTTGTTATTTCATTATAGTTTTCTTCTCGCCCATGCATGCCAGCGCGCAGGACGATTGTCCGGTCCTCCGCGTTTATGTCTTGGAGAATGCCCAACAAGTGCCGTGCGGACTTGGCGAGTTTTGACACTGTGCTCTGTGCGGAAGATCCCTGCTTCCTTACTTCGCGTTCAGCACGGACAGCGAGCGAAAAGAGGGACAGCTCGGTAGATGTTGCCGAGGCAACAGCCTCCTCAAACAAATGGGCCTCATCCACCAAAAAAACCGGTCTATTGAGCTTTTCACCCGTTTCGATATCGTATTCTAATATTGCAGGAAGATTTGCCCAGAATGACATGGACATCATGGCAAGCATCGTGTGTGTGCAAAATACAATGTCGGCAGTCTTCGCGTAAGACACCAGCTTCTGCAACTGCTCTTGACCCTCAATGCCGTCTGCTTTCTTGTCCTCTTCAGACAAGATGAAATCGTCTGCCCGCAGCTCGTTTTCAGCAACAATTCGCAGATCCGATGTCATCCAGGAAAGCTTGATCCCAGCATGACGTGCCACTTCGTTCAGAGCGTTCGCTTCCAGTACCGGGCCACCGTCCTTCACCCACTTTTCAACGGCAGGGGAGGGGTGTTCCAGCAGGTACTCCTTCAGGCGTACCTCGTTGATGAATTCCTGCTTGCCCGGTAGGAACGCGAGCGACAGCTTCTTTGCCGCTGTTTTTGCTGTGGGGTTCTGAAGAAATTCCTGAAGGTACAATTGAGACAGGATCTTTACGGTTGGGGCACAGATCACCACCGGACGTTTGCCTTCTTTCGCGCACATCACTGCCGCGGAAATGATCCCTCTACCCTTGCCGACACCCGTGCTCGCTTCAACCATGACCGCTTTATCAAGGTGTAACCCCATGCCGAGCTTCATCCAGAATTCCATCTGCAGCGGCCTGACTTCGTCATTTTTACCGAGCAGAAGCTTCGTTTCTATCATATTGATGCTCTTTCCCCGAATGCCGTCTTCTTTCTCCTCTTTCCCGGCCAGAAAATGGAGTCCGGCTTTTGCCAGAGCTGCAAACGCACCCGAGAAGGATAAGCCGTGTTCTTTCGCTACGCGTTGCACCTTTGCAGTAATATCAACATGGAGATTCAGTGTCAGTGCAATCGTTTCCTCTTTTTCGGGCAGTATGGGCGCCAGCTTCTTATTAAGCGCCAACACTACAAGCGTCCGGTGTGCCTTGGATTTTGAAGCCGCTTTCGCCAAAACGATATTCGGCAGCTTAACGGAAGTAACGGTGTGGAGAGGGGTCATTATTTGCTCCTTGTTTTCATAATTGCAAGTGGAAGCGTTATAAATTTTTTAATATCCACTTGACGTTATGTAAATTATCAGATAAAATATATCCTGTCAATTAAAACAAATACCGATTTGGAGGCTTTTATGTATGTAGAACTGATTTTAAGGCCACAGATAATGCAGGGGCAGCGCATTTATGGAGATGTGGCGCGTAGGCTCATTGCTGAGGCCCTGGATGGGAAGGACGTGGATCCGATCCTGTTCAGTAAGGGAGCCGTGTCATTGTCTGACGAAGATCTGCCAGCTCAGGCGCCTATTGTTTATGACGGGGGGACCGGTTTTCTCCGAATATACGGAATAGGGGAGGCTGGCGCGGAGGCTCTGACAAAAGAGATGGGGGTGATTCATGCCGCAGTATCCAAGCGCACCAATTCCCCGGTGTATATCGAGATCAAAAGAGGGGACGTTGCCTACACAAATCGTGGATACCGCACATACCGAATCGGCGTCCTCGGCCTGGCTAAGACGGACAATCCCCGCGGCGCACAGTTCTATGAACTCTGGAAGCGATACCTTGACGCGCCTGAAGACCAGCGTGACATGGTTTTTCAGGAATCCGTCCCGATGATCAGGACTGTTTTGGACAGGGGACTTGAAGCGGTTGCTGTTCAAAACGGACTTGACCTGCCTAAAAATCTCGACCTCGATATCACCGGTGGCAAGTTGTCTATCCAGAGTATTCACCCGAAAAAGGGCGGAACGATCGGCGTGGTGCGCGGACTGCGGTTTATTGCACTAGGCGATTTCGTCGGTCCCTGGTCCGTCGGCCACCTGCGCGGATACGGTCTCGGCATCGTTAGACGTGATATCGTTGTTCCCGGACGGGAGAGGGAGGTTGTATGAGTATGATTGACGCATCCATCAAATCCAGTCAGATCGTCTGCAAAGCGTTGGGCCTGGAGCCTGCCGGCGTCCCGGCTGAGGAGCCAGGGATTTGTGCAATGTGCGGATCAATCGTCAACAAAGGGGACCTTTGTGCTCCTTTTCAGGTTAGTCCATCCTTTATGGACGATCTGACTCTAGCATGCCGTGGGTCACGGATCGTTTGCGGCTGGTGTGTCCCGAACCTGACCAAGGAGGGGATTATGGGCACCGGGTATGGGGTGTATGCCGCTGACGGTTTCCGGCCCTTCCGGAAATGGGCGGACATTGCAGCTCAGTTGCTTGATCCGCCAAAACCGCCATTCATCATGGTGCAGGCGACAGCCAACAACCAGCACATGGCGTGGCGCGCACCGGTAAACTGGTCCCGCGATGTTTACTATATCCGCTTGGGGCTACGTGATGCAAAAATCCGCCGCAAGCATCTGTTGAGAGCGATCGAGGCCTGCGCCAGACTGGCTGCTGCAATCGAGAAACCGGAACCTGAGAAGGGTAAGGGGAAGAAAAAACCGGAGCGGAAAATGCGACCGCATCCATTCATTGGTCTATCCCGTGACCTAAAGGAAAATTCGGAAAAGCACGGACAGCTCAAGCTGGCGGTATATGATGCTATGGCCAAAAACATGGCACTAAAGGAAGACGTGGAGCTCCTCACGGGGCTGACAATAGGCGAAAGTTGGGCGCTTCTGTTCGTTTTGCAGGCCCCAGTAGGATAAACCGGAATAATCAATAAAACATCATGAAAAGGAGAAAGACACATGAAAAAAGTTATCATTACAGGATTCATCAAAACGTCGTCACCGCTTCACATTGCTGCACCCGGCAACGCTCGCTTCGATCCGGCCACGGGCAACAAAATTTACGAAAAGGATAAGGGCGTGCCCCTGACAACGGTTCAAATGATGGGCATTCCGGGCATCGTCGAAACACGGGACACTGAGGGCAATGTGCAGGCTAAAACAGGGTTAACACAGATTCCGGTCATTGCGGCAAACAACATCGCCGGGCGCCTGCGCCGGATGGCAGCGGATGTCTATCTGGAGGCTCTTCAGGCCCGCGGCCAGAAGGTCAACATCACGACCTACAGTGCCATCAAGACAGGCGCAGCAACGGGCAATCCCGACGGACGCCCGATCACATACGATGAGTATCGCCGTGCGACGACTCATCCCTTCCTCGGCCTGTTCGGCGGCGGACCACGAATGATCAAACGCAAGGGCCGTATTTTCAACGCGCCGGTGCTATGTTTACAGACAAAAGATCTACTTGGCCGGAATCGTATCCCCTATGGTGAAATCTACGGCGGGTGGGAACAAATGCTTGCCGTGCATCAGTCCAATCTCCCGGCATCCCGCATGCTCGGTATCTGGTCCTTCCGCAGAAACGATGAGCTACGCGATCTGATGAATGTCTCGTCGGCGGAAAATTCCATCCAAGATTTTCGCAAAGCGTTCGACGATCGCCAGCAGCAGATAATTGAGGATTTTAAGAAAGAGAAGGGTGAAAAGGGCGAAAGTAAGGCGTCCGTATTCACCTTTCAAGCAATGGAATTCGTTGTTCCCGGCGCGTCCTTCCCCTTTGTCGCTGTTCTTGAAGATCCGACCGACAGCCAGGTCGGCCTGTGGCTCAGTGGTTTCGAGCGATTCGTTCAGAACGAGTCAATTGGCGGCTGGTCCCGCAACGGGTTTGGAAACTTCACTTTTGAAGATGGCAGGATTGCCGTCGTAGAAGACGGCAATATCACGGTCGAGACTTATTCCCCGTCCAACACCGACACGACAGACCCAGATTCCTTCCGGATGAAATCAATGCTTGCTTGGGTAGAGGCGGCGGAAAGCGTGGAAGCAGACGAGATTGAGTGGCTGATGCGCTTGCCGGAAGATAAGCCAAAAAAAGGGAAAAACGGCACGGCAAAAGAAGCAGCTGAAAACTAATTGTGTTTATCCCGCGAACATCCATTAGGCAGGAAATCCTGGGGATGTTCGCGGGCATGTAATATCAGGCAGTTAGTGATCTTTGGCAACTGAATAGAGAATATTTTGATAGGTGGTGGACCGGTTCGCGGAAACGAAGGTCTATTTGCCTGTTTTTGTTTCTGATTATTTAATAAGAGTTACATCTCCCGCGTAGGCGGGGGTAGAAATCTGAATTGCTTTCCGCACAGCAGATGGGCCGTCCGGTTACATCTCCCGCGTAGGCGGGGGTAGAAATATCATTGAATCGATATAGTCGGCCAGATGAGATTGTTACATCTCCCGCGTAGGCGGGGGTAGAAATTTCGTCCTGCCAGATGATGGTGGCTATGTCTGAGTTACATCTCCCGCGTAGGCGGGGGTAGAAATGATATATACTGAGCCAGCGCCTCATCGCCACTTGTTACATCTCCCGCGTAGGCGGGGGTAGAAATGTTCGCAGCAGCACAAATACCATGAGCACCGCTCGTTACATCTCCCGCGTAGGCGGGGGTAGAAATGTTATAATTTGCGGATATAATCAATCCCTTTTTTGTTACATCTCCCGCGTAGGCGGGGGTAGAAATCAAAAATCCGCATATTCTTTCGGGAATGCTGGAGTTACATCTCCCGCGTAGGCGGGGGTAGAAATACGTGAGGCAAAAAATGCAGATGTGCGATTCAAGTTACATCTCCCGCGTAGGCGGGGGTAGAAATGATGGATTCCCGGTCGATGATCCACTGGCCCGTGCGTTACATCTCCCGCGTAGGCGGGGGTAGAAATGGCGATGTTCGAGCGCTCGAAGTGACCCACGGAAGTTACATCTCCCGCGTAGGCGGGGGTAGAAATAAGACGAATATCCCTTTACTATCCGTTCCATCACGTTACATCTCCCGCGTAGGCGGGGGTAGAAATTGAGGGGTTGGTGATTGTTTTGCAGACCTTTCCAGTTACATCTCCCGCGTAGGCGGGGGTAGAAATAGAGCGTCATAATACAATCTATAGGTGTCCGAGGTTACATCTCCCGCGTAGGCGGGGGTAGAAATTGATAAGTTCATATGCTGGCGCAATTTGGATTTGTTACATCTCCCGCGTAGGCGGGGGTAGAAAGCTGAGCCCTCCCTCGAATTGCAGGCAGGCCTGAAGTTACATCTCCCGTGTAGGCGGGGGTAGAAAGGCCGCCAACGGTGAATATCTAGAAACAATCACCGAGTTACATCTCCCGCGTAGGCGGGGGTAGAAAGTTCTCAGCCACGACAACGCCGACGCAACATTCCTTTCCCGCGTAGGCGGGGGTAGAAAGTAGTAAAATATGTAAAGAGATAATAAAAAATATCGTTACATCTCCCGCGTAGGCGGGGGTAGAAAGCTGGGAAGTTCCCAATTATGTCCATTTGCTCTTGTTACATCTCCCGCGTAGGCGGGGGTAAAAAGATGAAAGCCATGATGTCCTCTACTCTCCATGCTGTGTTACATCTCCCGCGTAGGCGGGGGTAGAAAGATCGGTCTTGAAACGCAGGCCATTGAGAAAACGTGTTACATCTCCCGCGTAGGCGGGGGTAGAAAGTGCCTTAATGGCTTTGGAATTCTTTCCCATTTCGTTACATCTCCCGCGTAGGCGGGGGTAGAAAGATGGCGCAACGGCCTCGGTACTCGATCCCATTTTGTTACATCTCCCGCGTAGGCGGGGGTAGAAAAGATTGTCCGCGTGGCATTGTGCGAGAGTAAATCCGTTCCATCTCCCGCGCGAGCGGGGGTAGAAAGGTGTCCTGAATGTAAAAAATTAACAAAAAACCCGATTAAGGAGTGTCTATGAGAAAAGAAAAATTGAAAGTCACATTTAAGTTTGCGTCACCGGTCGTTGTCGAAAGCGAATACCCGATTTATCTGGACGCATTGCTCGCCTATGCAGCAGTAAAAGAAGCAGAAGCGTGCGGACAGGACGACGCTTGGAACGCAGGGAGCAACTTGCCATTGGATAAAGCAGGGAAGGGCGCTGACTGGGTATTTCAGGCCTCGATGCTTGTTTTTGCGCCACTGGCTCCGCGTGAGCTAGTCAACATGCAAAGGAAGTCAGATCCGGAAATGTTCTACGGTGATTTTGATCTGGGGCTCTGGGGCTTTGGTCTATTGAAAAGCGGGCAGGAGAGTATGAAAGAACCACCAACCATCAACACAATGTCCGGTCAATTCCGTGCATACCAGTATTACACATCCACACAATGGATGTCTGAGGCGGTTGCCTGGTGCGTTGGAGACAAGGACACGATCGAGCGTTTGCTTGAGAAGATCACTTATGTCGGCAAGATGGGACGCAATGGTTGGGGCCTGGTTGAGTCCATCACAGTAGAAAGCGATCCTGAAGCGGAGACAAAGTGGGCTTTGCGGGTCTTGCCAGAGGACTATATTTCTCCCTTATCTGGTGTGGACTATATGCCAGTGGTGTCGCCGCCGCGGGCACCATACTGGAATAAAAAGGGCCAGGTAGCAATGATGGGGCCTATGGTTTGAGTCATTACGCGAACCTCCATCAGGCAGGAAATCCTGGGGATGTTCGCGGGCAAGTAATATTCGATAGTTAGGAATCTTTGACAACTAAATAAAGTATATTTTGATTGGTATGAAACCGGTTCGCGGAAACGAAGGTTTATTTGCCTGTTTTTGTTTCTGATTATTTAATAAGCGTTACATCTCCCGCGTAGGCGGGGGTAAAAAGAAGAGGGAAGGCTCCTTGAATTGACAGTCGGGGCGTTACATCTCCCGCGTAGGCGGGGGTAAAAAGCGCGCAAACGGAGAGAGGGTGTAGGCTAAAGGACGTTACATCTCCCGCGTAGGCGGGGGTAAAAAGTAATCATCCTTGGACCTAGTATCGCGGACTCAGGTTACATCTCCCGCGTAGGCGGGGGTAGAAAGATGAACCAAGTACTGTTGCCACTGTTTGAATATGTTACATCTCCCGCGTAGGCGGGGGTAGAAAGATGAGCCAGCTAGGTGACTCGTCAAATGTCTTTTGTTACATCTCCCGCGTAGGCGGGGGTAGAAAGGAGAGTTGTAATGCGATCCTCATCGAATAATCCAGGTTACATCTCCCGCGTAGGCGGGGGTAAAAAGGGACAGGCAACGAAGGTTTTCATGTCCTTCATGTTACATCTCCCGCGTAGGCGGGGGTAGAAAGGAAGCTTATCAGTCAGGCCGCGCCGATTACCAGTTAAATCCCCGCGCGAGCGGGGGTAGATTATGGGATACAAGGCCCAATCGCACAGCGCCTCTGTAATACGCACTAAAGAAAGGCATGGTGAAAACAAAGGAGGGAAAAAGATGGGAACTGTTTATCAAGCAGTAATTAATCGATGGAATAGTGTAAAGGCAACTGCTCGAACGAAAGAAGGATTGACCTGCATGTTGCTTGGTGTATGCGGTGGCTGGGTATTTGCGTGGTTTTTGCAACGCCTTCTTCATTAGAGGTTTTTCTTGCATAGACTACTCAAAGATGTAAGATACCGAGCAATATATCTCGTAACATGGATAGAATATGCCTCTTTTGCAATGGTTGACCCGCGATGAAGATATTCACCTGGCCACGCGCGCTCCCTACAGGCTTCTCGAAGAAGATCATGATCTGTCGTATGGCGATCCGAACAACGGCAACATGCTTATTCACGGAGATAATCTGGATGGCCTCAAGGCGCTGCTTCCTTACTTTGCCGGCAAAGTGAAGTGCACCTTCATCGACCCGCCATACAATTCGCGAAGCGCGTTCGATCACTACGATGACAACCTGGAGCATACAAAATGGCTGTCCATGATGTACCCTCGTCTGGAGCTTTTACGCGAACTGCTATCAGAGGATGGTAGTATCTGGGTGACGATAGACGATAATGAAGCGCATTATCTGAAAGTCATCATGGATGAAATATTTGGCCGCAAAAACTTTGTGGCAAATGTTATGTGGCAAAAAAGGACCTCTCCTGACGCTCGATTAACGCTGGGCGCCGCTCATGACCATGTGCTTGTTTATTCCAAAGAAGATAAAATATCTTTTAACAAAATACCACTGACAGCGAAGCAATTAAAGAACTATAAAAATCCCGATAAGGATTCACGCGGACCCTGGGTATCAGCGGACTATTCTGCTCAAGGTTTCAGGCCAAACCAAATGTACACTATCACTACACCAGCCGGCGCTCAGCATAAACCGCCAGAAGGTATGTGTTGGAAAAACCTTGAGAGTGTTTTTCTTGGCCTTGTGCAAGATAACCGGATATGGTTCGGAAAGGACGGTAGAGGTGTTCCTCGTCGTAAAACTTTTCTATCCGAGCACAGCGGTGTTTCTGCATGGACGTGGTGGGTGAATGACGAGGTTGGCCACAACCAGGAAGCAAAAAAGGAAATCAATCGATTGTTCGGTGCAAATGATGCGTTTGATACACCCAAGCCCGAACGCTTGATTAAGCGTATCTTTGAAATTGCGACAAACACCAATGACCTCGTTGTTGATATTTTTCTCGGTTCCGGTACGACTACAGCTGTTGCACATAAAATGGGCCGACGGTATATCGGTATTGAACTGGGCGAGCATGCGATAACACATTGCGTGCCGCGTATGCGTAAAGTTGTCGACGGGGATCCGGGCGGGATCTCTGAGGCCGCAGGGTGGAAGGGTGGAGGCGGATTTCATTTCTATCGTCTGGGGGCGCCTGTGTTTGATGAAACAGGGCACGTTTCTCCTGGCATAAAGTTCGCGCCTCTGGCTGCTCATGTCTGGTTTGTGGAGACGGGAATACCTCTTTCCGGCCGTCCCCGTTCCTCTTTCCTGGGAAGCCATGAAGGGACGGGATATTATCTTCTGTACAACGGAATTCTTGGCGACAAGCGACCCAACGGCGGAAATGTTCTGACATCAAGAATGCTGGATGTTCTTCCAACATTTGACGGACCAAAGGTGATTTTCGGGGAAGGGTGCCGGCTCAGCGCGCAAAGGCTTACTCAGGAGCGAATTACCTTCCGTCATATTCCATACGAGATCAAGGCGCGATAGGAGCTGAAATGGATCTGAAAACTTTTCAATGCAATGCCCTGGACACACTTCGGATCTATTTGGAACGCGCCCGCGTATCCGGGAATCCGGAAGAAGCCTTTCTTTATACGATAAGACTTCGGGATCCGGACAAAATCTCACCATCGTATAGAACGATTCAAAAACTTCCCGGGGTTCCGAATGTCTGCCTCCGACTACCAACGGGTGCGGGTAAGACTCTCCTTGCGGCTTACACTATCGGGGTGGCCAGTCGTTGTTATCTGGAGCGAGATTACCCGGTGGTATTATGGCTTGTTCCCACCAACACGATTCGCAGACAAACGGCTGAAGCGCTGAAAAAAGTCACACATTCCTATCGTGCGTCTATCGATGCGGAGTATGAAGGCCGCGTGTCCGTGTTCGACATTAGTGAAATAGAGCAAATCCGGCCGCAGGATCTGACTGATCGCGTTTGTATCATCGTTTCAACTATCCAGACCTTGCGTGTAAACAACACGGAAGGGCGCAGGGCCTACGCGCATTCGGAACATTTTGAGCCTCACTTTTCCCATATTCCCCATAATGCACCGGGGTTGGAGCTCCAGGAAGACGGCCGGCTCAAATTTTCTTTCGTCAACCTTATGGCATTTCACAGACCCCTTGTGATTGTGGATGAGGCGCATAAGGCCGGGACTAATTTGTCCTTCGACATGCTGGCTGCACTCCGTCCGTCTTGCATTGTGGAGTTTACCGCCACACCGAATAACGATCCCCAGAATGGGAGTAATGTGGTTTTCAGAGCATCCGCGGCGGAGGTGAAGGCAGCGGAAATGATCAAGTTGCCCGTCATTTTGACCGAGCACCCGGACTGGCGAGCTGCCATCCATGATACAATCGACACACTGGGGCGCCTGGCGGGAACTGCAAAAAACGACCGTCGATACATCCGTCCCCTGGCGCTTTTTCAAGCCCAGGACAAGGGCCAGGAGGTTACGGTTGATATTCTCAAAAAATATCTGATGGACAACGAAAACATTGCCGAGAATCGCATTGCTATCGCTACGGGCGAGCAGCGCGAGTTGGATATGATCAATATTTTTGATCCGGCCTGCCCGGTGGAGTTCATCATAACTGTCGAGGCGCTTAAAGAAGGGTGGGACTGCTCTTTTGCCTATGTGTTGTGCTCTGTCGCCAATATTGGATCTGCGACGGACATTGAGCAGCTTCTGGGCCGTGTGCTCAGGATGCCTTACGCTGAATTGCGGAGTGCCGAGGCGCTCAACCGGGCCTACGCTCATGTCTCCAGTTCGCGGTTCGGGGAAGGCGCCCGGGCGCTCACGGACACGTTGATCGATAAAATGGGGTTTGAGCCGGACGAGGCCGCGTCTATGATCTCACCCAGACAGCCAGATCTTCCTGGTATCGGGCCACAGGGTGATTTGTTTCACGCCGATCCGGTTCTCCTGGAGGTCTTGGATACGGAGCCTGATTTGACAGGCCTGGATGCCGAAATGTCTGAGCGTGTCCATGTGGCGCCCAGACCGGAGGGTGGATTCACTGTTTCCATTCGTGGTGAAATTTCAGAGGCGCTGGAAGAAAGGCTTGTTGCCACGGTGACTGATAAAAAGCGCAAGGAGGAGATCCAGACATCCGTCCACCGTCATAGAATCGTTCACCGCAATAATGTCTCACCGGCAGAGCAAGGGGTTAAATTCGCCGTTCCAAGACTCTTTGTGAATGTTCAGGGGAAGCTGGAGCTGGCCGAGAAGGAGTTGATACTCGATCTCGGTGGCTGGACCCTCAATGATTATAGCGCCCAGCTGTCAACCACGGAATTTTCCGTCAGTGAGACCGCCGAGCGGTGGGAAGTTGATTTGATGGGAGACAAGGTGGTTTACAAACACCTGGACCAGAATGTTCAGCTTGAAATTGGCCTGCTCAAGCTGGAATGGACGGATCTACAGCTTTCACGATGGCTTGACCGGGAATGCCGGCAAAAGGATATCACGCAGCCTGTCCTGTTGGAATTTTGCCGAAAGGTTGTTGCCTATCTGATGGAAGAAAGAGGTATATCCCTCAACGATCTCAATCGCTTTAAATATCAATTGGCCAAAGCCGTGCAGCGAAAGATTGCCGAATACCGGAAACAGGCCTACGATGCAGGATATCAAAACATTTTATTTAAACCGGATGCCCAAGTTGAGACCTGTTTTGCCGATGGTTTTGCCTTCGAGAAGAGCCGTCCCTATCCGGCATCTGGCTTTTATAAGGGAGCCTACCGGTTTCAGAAGCATTTTTTCGGTGGCATTGGCGATCTTGAGTCGAAGGGGGAGGAATATGATTGTGCGGTGTTAATCGACAATCTACCCGAGGTGAAACACTGGATCCGGAATCTCTCCAATCAACAAGAGGCTTCTTTCTGGTTGCCCACATCGACGGACCGGTTTTATCCGGACTTTGTCGCTGAGCTCAACGATGGGCGGGTTTTGGTTATCGAATACAAGGGCGCGCACTTGGCTGATACCCAAGACACCAAAGAAAAGAAGAACATTGGCGAATTATGGGCGGATAAAAGCCAGGGCAGGGGGTTATTCCTTATGGCGGAGAAAAAAAACGCACAAGGGCAGAGCCTGCATGAGCAGTTGATGACAACAGTGACGTCTCCAAAGCCTGCTTCGCTTGACATTCTCCCGCCCAAACAAATATCTTCTTAATAACATAATATATCACTACTCGGATGGGCCATTTCTATGAACTACCACGCACTATGCCGCGATCGGCATTGAGGTGGTTTCGCGCTTCACAGCCGCAGCAACACGGCTCCACGCTTCGGACGGTTCCCATCCGGTTTGTATCAGTCCTTTGGCCAGGATATTGAGCGCGGCATTATAATCCCGATCTTGCGTGAATCCGCAAGACGGGCAAATATGCACCCGCACCGACAATTCCTTGGGGACTTTGTGTCCACACCAAAAACAATTCTGCGACGTATGATTAGGAGCCACCTTAACGAATCGCGTACCAGCTTCTTCCGCTTTGTACTCAATTAAAGAAAACAGCGCCCCAATGCTCGCATCCAGCAAGAACGGAGCAAACTGCTTGACATCTTCTAGTTATGCGCATAATATATGCGCATAACTTTTAAGGAGGGCCTATGAGAATCACGGCAAATATTCCCGACAATATTGGCCAAGCGGTAAAGGTATTCGCTGACAACGAAAAAAAATCCGTTTCTTCAGTTATTGCAGATGCGGTTTGTTATTACATCCACTTATCCAAAAAACAAGAAAGCGGGAAGAGGGTACTGGGCCTGATCGGCAAGGCTCGGGTTGAGAAAACCGTTCACGACGATATTGCTTCCATGAGGAAAGTCCATGATCGGTATTGATACGGGTGTTTTTGTTGAACTGCTCAAGGGCAACCCAGTAGCGAGGCAAGTGTGGGATGATGTTCTCGGTGAGACGGAGGCGGTTGTATCCTGTATCTCGCTGTATGAGCTTCATCGCCTGGGATTAAAGGGAGTGATCGACAGGCCCTCTGTGGATGTTTTAGTGGACGCGATTAAAAATGTGTGCCGAATCGTCTGGCTCGACAACCAGGATATCATTGTGGCAGCTGCAAGCCTGTCTCACGGCCTGGGGCTTCATATGGCTGATGCCTTAATCTTAACGTGTTTCCTTGACCACGGTGCATCGACCATCTACACGGTCGATCCGGATCTGAGCGCGTACCGGAAAAAGAATCTTTCCGTGATTATGATCAAACCTTGTTAAAGAGGGCGGCGCTTTATTGTGATTATGCTTGACATATATAAAGCGTTATGATATAAGGCGAACATGAATAAAAAATGCTCGAAAGGTGCCATCGTTAATGCCATACGCAAAGTCAAGGGCCATAAAGCCTTCTGGCGCATTCTCGTAGAAGAATCTGAGGCGCAGTCCGGCCCCTTCGACGGTGGATGCCTGATTTGCGCCAAAGCCATAATTCGTGCTGTCGGCTGTGGGTGTATTGTGCGCTTGGCCAGTGATGTGAATAATGCTGAGCATTTCGGTGCATTGATTGATGGTGAGATCTATGATTTTTATGGGTGTCATCGATCACCGGATGCTTGGGTGAGGCTTTTTGTTCGCAGGGAGTCGATAGCGGACCGGGTGTTCCGTTACGTGGAGGGTTTTGCACAAAATCCGGATTTCCCTGTGCCGGATGACCCGGCGGCGGAAAAGGCTATCTCTGGACTGTTGTCTCAAGTGTTACACGGAAATACCGGAAATACTGAGACGTGCAATTCTTAATCGCTTTGTTTTGGAGTAATCTATGTTAGCAACGACATCCCACGATGGGGCGATGTGTATGAAAGGCGGAATTTATTCAAGTCAAAAATGCCCGATCTGTAGCGGCAATTTTAAGGATAATTTTCGGACGGCCTTGGTATGTCCGAATCATCCACAACAGAGAGCAACAAGATTCATCGTGAAGTTTGGCGGTGTTTGGCAACGACATCGATCCTACGATTCTGCGTTACGTGCTCTCAACGGTTATCGCTTCAAGACGGATGAAGGATCCTTTGATGCTCGCGATTATAAAAGAGACAATCCCCTTGGGTTCGAGACTCAAATTCAAGCCTGGCTTTTGAAGAAAAAAGAAAAACTTGCGCCAAGGAACTACTTGAACGTCCGGAACTACGCCAATAAAGCGATTGCCTATTTCGGCCAGAAGAACATTAAGGAAATTGATTACGCCGAACTTGAGGACTTTATGTCCTCGCTCGTTGATCTGTCAGACAAAACAAAATCAAATATCCTTAATGCCCTGCATAATTTTTGGGGTTGGTTGGTTAAGCGTAAGGTGATTAACCGGCAGCAGTTTCCGGATTTTCCAGACCGGTACGATTTTAAACTTGGATATCGGCGTACCGTGTCAAAAAACATTCAAGCGAGTATCCTGGATGAAATCAAGCGTCTGACCGATCATATTAACCCCAAAATTTGGCTTGGCTGTAAATTTCTTTCAACATATATTTCTATTCGTCCCGGGGAGCTTGTGACGCTCCAAGAAGGTAATATAGACAAGGATGATGGTTGGTTAATTTTTCCTTTTCCGAAGGAGGGAAAATATAAATCAATTCCCATCACGAGTGAAGATAAAGAATTATTAAATACTTTTCCACCGGCCATGCAGCCAGACATGCCGTTTTTTCGTCACACAAAGCATAGCGGCCAGCAGGCCGGCTCCCCGTTTGGGCAGAAAGTCTTCTATCGTTGGTGGAAGGAAGCTTGTAAAAATCTGAACATTCAGGACGTGGATTTGTACGGAGGCACGAAGCACAGCACTGCTCGCCACCTGGGAAAAACATTCTCACCTGAGCAAGTCAAGCGCGCCGCAATGATCAGCACAAATAAGGCATTCGAACGGTATTTTTCCGTTGAGCCGGACGCTATTCGGTCAATTTATGAAACCGCCCAATGAACTAATATCAGCTTCTTCATTAGCTGCGTTACGGTTTTTGTATATCGAAATAAAGACAGCAAAGTTACGGGAAGATGGCGAACGCAATACAAGCAATACTTGTGGAGGTAATTAATGGATTTGTGGCGATATGCGTATGACTTGACATTCTCCCCGAAGGACGGGGTTTTACGGCCAGATTCGATAAAAGGCCTATGCTGTAATCTTGTAAAATTAGTCAGGAAGAGGGCAGAGTTAATCGGCCTCACGATGATCGCGTTAGGAATGGTACCGGTTATTCATTATTGTAAAATGACTGAATATCTTGATCTATGCGAGGTGTATAAATACGGATACAATGTTGCTGCTGCTGTCGGGGTGCTTATCTGCGGTACCGGCATTATAGTAGAATTATATCTTGTTATGATTAAGAAATAAATAATCAGGGTGATACTGTGAATGGATGATAAAAAGCTTAATTTCCGGAAATGTTAATGCCCTACCACAATATGTCATATAAATTATAAATAAGGAGGTTTTTATATAATGGACGATTTATTTGCTTTATCAATTCTTACTGTGCCATATGCAGTATGGGGTGTTGTTATTACGCTTGCAGCTTTATTAATTATGTCTATTATGTCTAATAAATACAAAAGAATGCATTATACTCATTGTGTATATATATCCAAAAATAATATCCAAGTATTAAATATAAAAACCGGTAACATCTCCACTGGTACCGCCAATTTTTCAACAGAAAGGCTTCTAGTTGGAGATATTAATATTGCTGAGAAGTTATTAAGCGATTTGTTAAAACAAGTAATTCCCAAAATAGGCCTCCGTCCCAAAATGATTGTGCAGCCATTGGATTATATAGTCGGAGGCCTTTCTCCTGTGGAAGAAAGGATATTGCGAGAATTATGTGAAGCCAGCGGCGCCGCTGTGGTGAAAGTCCATGTTGGTGATAAGATAACAAAAGAAGTTTTATTGTCGAATAGATTTTAAGTGGTGGATAAGGAGATGATGATATGAAAACGATAATTATTCATCCAGGCGAACACCTTGCCGATGAATTACAAGCACTAGGTATAAGCGCAAACGCTCTTGCAAAGGAGCTTGGTGTGCCAACAAACCGGCTTACCCAAATTATAAGAGGTAAACGGGGGATTAGTGGAGATACGGCCTTGCGGCTCGGACGATGGTTTGCTACAGGGCCTGATATCTGGATGAATTTGCAAAAGAACTACGAGCTTAAAATGGCGGAAAAAGCGATCGGCGTCGAATTGAAAAAAATTCATAAACACCAGCAACACGCCGTGGCGGTGTAATTAAACGTTTAGAGTTGAATATTGACAATTTTTCTGACGTATGATAAGATAAGTTATCATACATCTCAAAAAGGAGGGTTAATATGAATCTTGACGGCGGCATTATTGACTCATTTGAATTAAGAGGAATATTATGATGAATTTGTTTAAAACGATACTTCAAAATACATACCGAGGATGGACTCATGGTTTAACGCGTATTGTTATTTCATGTGTTCTTATACATTTAACTGTCTTTGTTTTTTATTGTCTATTATTTAAGGCATGATGAAAGAATAAAATTAAGACATATTTCGTTTTAATAAGCTCTATGGCGAGGAGGTTCTCATGTTATTATTAATTGTGATTCTCATTTTTGCGTTGCTGCTCATTGAGCTAATGCATTGGAGAAATAATAGGGTTATTGACATACGTCATAGAGCTTTATTTTCAGTGCACCGGCGGGCAATCTTATCAATAAGAAAAGGGGAATCATGGTATCCATATTATCAAAGATTTAATGATAACGGATCATATTTCCAGATGGTATTAGATTTTAGAAAATGGAACTATAATCATTTCTATCCAGATATTCCCGAATAAAAAGTTTTTCGATGATTGGTACAATGAAAATTGGTAAATAATAAAATCTCCAGATTCCGATTTAAGAAGCTTTACGGGAAAGACACTTCCCTGCCCTTCAATATTGACTCCTCTATCCTCGTCCAGCGCCCGGATAACGATAATTTCCAGGACTGGATGTCTTTCTACCTATACAAAGAGGTCATTGGCATCGAGTCCCAGCATACCACCAGAGCTAAAATCTACGACCTGCATAAGCTGCTCGCATTTTATGAATATTCCAAAGTTCAATCTATTACCGCATGGGATAAAGCTTTTACAAATTCTTTTGTAATGGCTCTCGAAAAGGAATATGCGATCGGCACGGTTCACCGGATATTCGCCACGGTAACGAATTTTGTCCACTTCCTGATCATTTATGAGGTCATCAAGCCGGTCGACAACCCGACTACAGGCATCCGGCTGCAGGATCAAGAGCTTCCCCCGCCCCAGGGTGTTCAGGTTGTCAATAAAGAACGGCCAACCGAACAGCAATTATCCGGATCCGAAATTTATGATCATCTGATGGCCGTGGCCAAGTCCTGTATCGACGATCAGCTGGCGCCGAATATAAAGAAAAAGAATCGTGCCCTTCCCTTCCGAGACCTGGCGATACTCGATGTGCTCTACAACACCGGGTTGCGTGTGGATGAGCTCTGCGGAATCACGATTCCCCAGTTGGAGCGGCTTGCGGATGGAGCAATGTGGATCCGGAATATCAAATGCAAAGGGAAGAAAGTCCGGAAGGCATACTTGAAGCCTGCGGCAGTTGAAACGCTGGTGTCTTATCTGGACAAGGAGCGCGGTTGGTCTCCGGGGTTTGTGTTCCAGAGTTGGCGTGGCCAGAAATTGAACCAGCCGGACATCTGGCGCATACTGAAAAAGATTGCCGCCAAAGCGGAGCAATGCCTCCCCCCGGGAACGGTTATCAGTATCCACCCCCATAGTTTACGTCATGAGCGCGGATTCAATCTCCGAAAGGCCGGCTTGGGTGATGCTGTAATCGCTGAGCAGCTCGGTCATTCCGGAACCGGCCAGGTGGCCAGGTATTCCAGGCGGTCCGAAGAAGACGAGGCGGAGATGTTAAAAGATATTTGAGCGATTCTGGTTACCAACTCATATCCATGTTTCAATAAAGTATAACTCAAAATAAGTTATCAACATATTTTGTTTATAACTCGCTCAAAAATAGTTAATGGTCACACGTAATAGCCTTTCAGAAAAAGCAAAATAGCAAATTGCCTGTTATTTAGGCATCCCATTCATCGGGCTCATCTTGGGTGTGTGCTTTTAAATTTAGCCTTAAAAGTCATACTATTTTCTCAAGCGGGCCTGAGAAACACCCCCACGTGCGTGGGGAAGACAATTTACGCCCAAAGACATAAGTGCATGTAATAGAAACACCCCCACGTGCGTGGGGAAGACCGCACCGCGAAATGTGCGCACAAAACGAGAATGGAAACACCCCCACGTGCGTGGGGAAGACTCCCAACCACTTTGCCCTCTGACTCATAAGCCAGAAACACCCCCACGTGCGTGGGGAAGACGAACGCCTTCTTCCAGGACCAAACACAAAAGGAGAAACACCCCCACGTGCGTGGGGAAGACTAATAGCGCTATGCAAAAGCAACTGCCTGCTTAGAAACACCCCCACGTGCGTGGGGAAGACCTGACCGAACGAGGCGCGACGCGCGTCTATCTAGAAACACCCCCACGTGCGTGGGGAAGACTTTTTCGGAAGGGTTTGGCTGTATGGCTGATGAGAAACACCCCCACGTGCGTGGGGAAGACTGCTCATTGGTGGGTTTTGCGGTATAGGTTTTAGAAACACCCCCACGTGCGTGGGGAAGACTCGCCTGGCCGCATAGTGATGTATGATGTAAGAGAAACACCCCCACGTGCGTGGGGAAGACCTCGTCTCAGTGCAACTAACACAGAG
>CAZSQS010000063.1:0-21256 GCA_964608995.1 uncultured Smithella sp.
TATTGGACTTCAACAACAGTTGCTGTTGCCTTTTTAACCGGACACTAGTGATTGCAATCATCAAATCCTTGGTTTAGAGTTCATCATTTCCCGGTCACCGTTTGACGGATCATTAAGGAGAGCTTATGCGAAAAATCCTTCTCAGGAATCTGACGCTTGTTGGCTTGGCGGCGCTTATTTGCGCCTGCGTGTCCATTGCGCCTTTCAGCCTGCGGGCCTACGAGCAGGCCACGTCGCTCAAGGTCGATGCGCTTTTGCTGATGGACCGGGCGACCGAGCCGTTTGCCGAGCATGCAAAGGATGTGGCGGCCTTAAAACGCGATCTGGGAAAAGCCTACGAATATGCCAAAGGCCGGCCCAAAAACGAGGAGAGCACAAGGCAATGGGCGATGCTGATCGATGCTGAGAGAAATTTGCTGGGGGGATTCTTGAAGCGCTGGCAGGACAAGTCCACGCTTTCACCCGTGTTTATCGAAGAGGCGAAAGCCCTGGTCGCAGACGGCTTTGACGCAGTCATTGAACTGGAAAGCGGTAAACGCAAGCCGGCCAATTAGGTCGTTCATGAACGACAGGAAAGGAGTCCCGCATGGCAACGTTTGAAGAATTTGTCGAAATCCTCAAAAAAGAACTGGTCGAGTTTGCCGAATACAGCTGGAAGGATTACAAGACGGCTGCCGTCAAAGACGGCAAAGCTTTTCTGGAACAAACCCGCGCGGATCTGGAGCGCTGGGCCAGAATGCTGGCTACAGGCGACCTGACGCGCGATGATTTTGAGTGGCTTTTAGTGGGGAAGAAGGATCTGGCCGAGCTTGTTGCGCTCAAGAAAAAGGGGCTCGCTAAGGTGGCGCTGGATCGCTTTATTAACGGACTCATCGACACCATTGTCGCCACGGCGTTTAAAACATTTTTATAAAGGATGCCCCACCCATGCCGCTTTTCACGATTGATCCGATCCGATGCCAGCGCTGCGGTGTCTGCGCGCGCGCCTGCCCAGGCCGTCTGATTGCCCAGCCGACATCAAAAGACTATCCGACCCCCGTCGCCGAGGCTGAGGCGTTTTGCATCGACTGCGGACATTGCGTCGCCTGCTGCCCGTACGACGCGCTTTTACTTTCTTCCATGGCGCTGAATGACTGTTCGCTCATCGATGCCGGGCATCTGCCCGATGCGGTCGCCGTCCGCCAATTGATGCAGGCTCGCCGTTCGATCCGCTGCTACAAAAAGAAGACCGTCCCGAAGCGGATACTTCAGGATCTCATCAATACGGCCCGCTACGCCCCGACAGGCAGCAATCAGCAGGAGGTGGCCTGGACGGTGATCTCCTGCCCCGAGGAGGTTCATGCCTTAGCCTCGCTTGTTGCGGATTTTCTTCGGGAGATGCTGCCGCTGGCCGTGGATGAAGTGTCAGCGAAGCGCTTTCGCCGGTTGTTAGGCGCCTGGGATCAGGGCATCGACCGGATTCTGCGCAATGCGCCGCACTTGCTGGTGGTTTCAGCACCCTCCGATGTCCCTTTTGCGGCGGCTGACTGCGCCACAGCGCTGGGTTATGTGGAATTGTATGCCTGTGCGCTTGGACTCGGTACTTGCTGGGCGGGCTACTTTACGGCCGCCGCCAATGCTCACAAACCCATAATGGATATTCTGGCCCTGCCGGAGGGGCATGTGTGCTGCGGGGCGGTTATGCTGGGGTATCCGACATTCGGGTATCGCCGGATTCCAAAACGCAAACCGGCGCAGGTGGTCTGGAAATAGAGGGGGCTATTTGACGTGTGTCTCCAGGATGGCGATGGCCGCTTGGTTGTTTTGAGCGCGGGCCAGCTTTAACGCCTGGGCTGCGATGGGTTTGGCTGCCTCTGTATTTCCTGCAGCTGTCTGCGCTGCGGCAAGCGTTGCCAGATACAGGGGGTCGGACGAAACCGTCAGTTCACAGGCCTTTGAGGCGTAGCGCACGGCGGACGCCGGATCGGCTAGCGTTGAATCGGCGGTGGTGGCCAAAATCAGCGCCAGGTCATTTAAGGCCTCCGGCAGATCTTCCTGAAGCCTGAGCGCGGCGCGCAGATGATGCACCGCTTCTTTCTCATTCCCTTTTTGATAAGCGATCGATCCCAATTGATAATGCGCCGCGGCCAAATCCGGTTGAAGCTCAAGCACTCTCTGGAAATAGCGGGCCGCCTCGTCAAGCTTTCCCTCTTTCAAATAGGAATAGGCCATGTTGCCGGTGGCTAAAAGAAAGTTGGGCCGAAGGGCAAGCGCCCGGGCAAACTGGGCGCGCGCTTCGTCTCGCCGCCCTTGCTCATCAAGCAGGGTGCCATAATCGTTATAGCGGTCCGCGTCGTTTGTCTTGAGACGGATGGATTCGGCATAATGGCCAAGCGCCTTGTCCGGCTGGCCATTATCCTGATAGAGCCGTCCCAGAAAATAGTGTGACAGCGCCGGATCGGGTGCGCCTTCGAGTTTGGCTTCAATGCCGGCAATCTGCGCCGCGCGGCACGGCGAGATGAATTCCGTATCTGACAGGACACCCAAATCCAAAATGTTTTGACCGCAGTAGTTGATGATCATTTTTTTAAAGCGATCCCGCTTTTCACCCTTCAATCCCTGTTCGTCCACCATTCCCGCAAAAGGTGAAAAAACCGAGAGGGCATAATCTGCGTAGTCCACGCGCGCGGTGTCATCGCGCATCACCTTGTCATATCCTTCGGCTGTGGCCGCGCTGACGCGCCGTCCGGCCAGAAGCCGGCGCAGGATTTCAGATTGCGCCTCGGCGCCGCCATACATGAGCTTGGGCGCCGCGTATTCCAGATGGGGCCGGTCATCATAATTGAGAAGGCCCTCGCCGAAGAGCGCCTTCAAATCTTCGGCGACAATCATGCGGTATAAAAGTTCCGGGTAAGCCAGACGGACGTTAGACGATTTTTGCGTATGGACGATATTCTTTTGCGCCTGTGTCATGTCCAGTGAGGTCTTTCCCTTAAAGCCGACAAACAGATAATCGCGGCCCAGCCCCGCCGGTTCCGCCGTGACCAGCAGGGAATTTGGAAAGACATCGGCAAACGTGCGCCCGACCAGCGCAAAGGTTTCCCAGTCCATCTGGTAGCAATGAAACCATTGGACATAAATGCCGCGCTCGGTCAGTCTGTCTTTGGCGAGCGTAAAGAAATCGTGCGTGAAAAGCGTCGCCATGCCCGCCATCCAGGGATTGGAAGGCTCGGAAATGATGACGTCATAGGCATTTTTGGTTAGCGTCAGATGCGCCATGCCGTCTTGCACGATGAGGCGTGTGCGCGGGTCCGTCAGGACACCGTTATTCCAGGGATTGAAAAATGTCGCCCCTTCAAAGACGCGGTCGTTGATATCAATGACGTCAATGCGTTTTACGGGATAGTGCAGGACCTCTCCGGCGGTGATGCCGCTGGCCAAGCCCAGCACCATGACGTTTTGGGCCTCGCGCGAAAACAGCATCGGGAAGTGCGCCAGCAGGGTCTGTGTTTTCATGTCGCCGCGTGAGGAGGCGTCCATCTTGCCACTGTTGGCCATGGAATATTCCACGTCGCCCATCGGGCCGGGATATTTCAACACGGTCGTAAACCCGCCGATGCCGTCACCGTAGTAAACCAGTTGGCCCGGTTCCAGCTCGGCCAGAATGTCCGCGCCCTTAAAAAGACTGGTGATCCAGCCCGGCCCGTCGGAGACGATCTCCAGAATGCGCAGCTCCTCAAAGCGATGATACTTGCCCGTGGCCAGCGTGAGCCGGTTCCAGGAAGGGAAGTGGACGCAAAGGGCAATGCCTGCCACCAGCGCAAGCACCATTGCGGCTTGGCGCGGCGAGGGCAGGCGAACGCTGTCCCGAAAGAGAATCAGGCCCGCCAGAAGTGGTACGGCCAGCTGAAGGCCGGTGACCAGACTGAAGGATACTTCCTTCCCCAGAAGGGGAATGAGGACAAAGCCCGCACAAAAGGACCCCAGCACCGCGCCTGCCGTATTGACGGCGTAGGCCACGCCCACAGCATGGCCGACTTTGGAGAGCGACTGTGTGTAAATTTTCACCGCGAGCGGAAAGCAGGCGCCAAGAAAAAATGTCGGGATCATCATGAAGGCAAAAAGTGTAAGGCCCTTGGTCAGGCTCTGCAGGGCAAAGGAATCGGAAAACGCATAGAGCAGTTTGGCGAAAAAAAGCTGGCCCTGCCCCAAAAGCTGACTGACCAAAAGTGCAGAAAGCGCCGCCCCCACCTGTGTGGCGATCAGCATCAGGAAGACATGGCGCGTGCGATCGGCCAGGATGCCGAAAACCAGATTGCCAATGGCCAGACCGAGGATAAACGTCACCAGAACAATTGTGAACGAGTAGGTGGTGGGCCCGATCATCAACCCTAAAAGCTTGACCCAGAGCACCTGATACGCCATCGCGCAAAAACCGGAAACGGCAAAGATGGCCAGTGCGCCGGTCCGTTCAGGCGACGAGGGCGGAGCCACCGAGGCGGCCGCAACCGGCTTAGCCTGCGTTTTTTGCGCGGCGGGCGCTGGAAAATGATCCTTGCCGAGCAGTTTCCCCTTGCCTAAGGAAATGCAGGTCAGACCGATGCCGATATTGACGACAACCGCCAGAATCATCGCGCCGTAAACGCCCAGCGCGGCAATGAGCCAAAACCCGCAGATAAACGACCCCACGGCGCCGCCGACGGTATTGATGCCATAGAGGCGGCCCGTATGCGTTCCGAGCTCCGAGAGGCTTCCGACGTAAAAACGGCAAAGGATGGGGAGCGTTGCGCCCATGAAAATTGCCGGCACGCACAGCACCAGGAGGGCGCCCGCGAAAATCAGCAAATTGTAAAAAAGGGTGTATTCAAAAAGCGAATCGTAGGTGGCTACGTAAACCCATTTTATCAGCCACAAAAGCACCGGCACACACAGGGCGAAAACGCCGATGCCCAGCTCGAGAAATCCGTAAATGCGGATCAGGCGTCCAGGCTCAAGGCTGTCGGCTTTGCGGCTGGCCAGGAAACTCCCTACGCCCAGGCCGCCCATGAACACGACTAAAATGGTGCTGATGGCAAAAGGCGCCCCGCCGATGATCCGGGAGATCATCCGCATCCATAAGATTTCATAGGTGAGCGCCGTCATCCCTGACAGGAAAAAGCACGCCAGGATCAGCGGCGCCAGGTAGCCTGGCGCGGATTGGGCTGTTTGGGATTTATGGGTTGGAACGGTCTTGCTGCCGGATACGCCTTTGCCCTTCATCTTCAGATGTATTCCCTCTGAGCGACGATGACGCGATTGCGCCCGGCTTCCTTGGCCGCATAGAGCGCGCGGTCCGCCTCGGCGATAATGGTTTTATCATCCATGCCGTGGAGCGGGAATCCGGCGACGCCGGCGGAGAAGGAGGCGCTGACGGATTTTCCGGAAACATCGATTTTCAGCGCACAGAATGCCTGCCGAAACTCGTTGACGCGTTTGGCCGCCACATCCAGTGGCGCGCCCGGCATGACCACGATAAATTCCTCGCCGCCAAACCGGCAGGCCACGTCGCCGGCGCGTGTCTGTTGCTCCAGCAGGTCGCCCAGGGCGATGAGGAACATATCCCCCACGCTGTGGCCGTACGTGTCGTTGACGTTTTTGAAGTGATCGATATCGAGCATCGCGACGCTCATGGCTTCGTTGGTGCGCTGCGCCTGAGCCAGTTCGCGGCCCAGGGTTTCCTCCAGGAAGCGACGGTTGTAAAGCCCGGTGAGCGGATCGCGGATGGCCTGCTGACGCAACTGCTCCTGGAGCATTTCAATTTCTTCGATCTTATGCAGCAGTTCCTTATTGGTCTCACGCAGGTCGCCTTCGATCTTTTTCAGGTGCGTGATGTCGCGCATGATGACCAGACGTCCGGCGGAATGATGTCGCTTGTCGAACATCGTGCTGATGGAGAAATCGATGTGGAGCTTGGTGTCCGTTTCGATAAAATGTTCGAAATTGGCCTCTGCCTGGCCACCGATCTGGCGTTCAATGCCTGCCCAGGGCGGCAATGCGGATTCGGCCAGTTCGCCCATGACCGATTTAACGGAAACGCCCATCATGGTCTGCGCAGCGGGATTCATGTCGATAATCCGGTCTTCAGGGTCCAGTACCATCATGCCGTCGCGCATGCCTTCCACGACGGCGTTTCTGGCAACCGGCATGATGTCGAACAACCGGTGCCGTAACTGCGCGTAAGTAAAAAGCAGCGTGGCGATCACCAGTCCCAGCGGGGACAGATCAATGCGCCACTTCGGCAGCGTATAGACCAGTGTCAGCACGTTGGCGCCCGTGGAGAAGAGAATGGCCAGAAGCAGCACCGCGCCCTGGCTTTTATGGGCCGGCGGCAGCCGCAGCCAGTAGATGAAAAGCATGACATAGCCCGTCAGCATTAAAACGAGATAGGAATACAGGGTATGCAGATTAAAGCCGGGTCCCATTTTGCCGGTGAGCAAAACCAGGCCGAAAAAGAAAGCGGGGTAGAGCCAGACCCACACCTGAACGAGAATCGGCTCGATGCACAAAAGGCCGAGGGTATATTTATTGACCCAGCCATCTGACTGGGTAAAGCGTGCTGCCCAGACCAGAAAACCGCCCGGCACCATCGCAATGCCCAGGAAGGTCAGTTTGGACCAGAAGTAGGGCACCGGCTGATAAAAACCGAATAAGTCAAGCGCAGCGCAGAGAATCCAGATGCCGACGCCGACTTCCATGACGATGAGCGGTTTGGCGCCCGGTACGCGCTTCCAGCGCCAGGTGACAATGACCATCCATGCGGACACCAGCAGGGCCAGGACAAGAAATACGCCGTAAATCATTCTGATTGTTTCGGTTGCCATCTCTTTGATCCCTCATTTTGATATCACATTATGAGCATCAGTTCTGTCAACTTGGACCGTTTGAACGGTCGCATCCGAATGCGTCCGTGTTTTGAAGCAATATGGGAATGTGTATATGAAAACGGAGGTTAAAGTCAAGAAAATTAGCGCCATTTCGCGACAAGTGCCGCCGGGCGGCCAGGCGTCATGCCCGGTTTTTGGCAGATTACTGTTTCAATCACCCGGTGATTGTGTTAGAAAATCTCAAAATGCACAGGGATCCTGCCCCAAACCCGGTTTCAGGGTCAAAATTCAAACATGATGAAGAAAAGGAGCGGCGACAGATGAAAAGACAGACTGTATCAAACGGAATTGGTTTAGGAATCATGATTCTGGCCGTGCTGATGGCCTTGGCTTTATCTGCCACGGCCGGAGGGTCGGCCAAAAACGCATCCGACGACGTGGTCATTCGCTGGGGGGATTCGGTGGTGACCCGGGCGGATGTGGATTTACGGATGAAAGCCCTGCCGCCTGAAGTGCAGGAAAGGCTGAAAAATCCCAAAGAAAGAAGGCAGTATCTCGAAAGCCTGATTCAGATTCTGGTGGCCGGCTCCGAGGCGCGGGCCGTGCATCTGGACAAGAAGAAAAAAATCGCCCTGCGCATTGAGGATTCGGTGAACTCGATCCTGCTTCAGGAATATATGAATGATAAAATCTCGAGGTTGCCGCAGCCGACGGAAAAACAGGTGCGGGCGTATTATGATCAAAATAAGAAAGAGTATATGACGCCGGTTTTTGTGCGGGCCCGCCACATTCTGGTTGAGGCGAAGCCGGATTGGAAGCCCGAAAACGTGACCCGTGCCGCCGCAAAGGCGCAAAAGATTTATGCGGAAGTGAAAGCGGGCGGAAAGATTGAAGTCCTGGCTGAAAAATACTCCGATGATCCGGGAACCAAGTCAAACGGCGGAGATCTGGGCCTGTTTCAATTCGAGCAAATGGTTCCGGAATTTTCAACCCCTGTGTTTAAAATGAAGAAAGGCGAACTCAGTCAGCCCTTTCGCACGCCGTTTGGATTCCATATTGTCAAAGTCGAAGACGTGCTCCCTCAAAAACAGATGGACTTCAAAAAAGTCAAGGACGACATCATCGTGCGTCTGGATAATCAAAACCGCGAAAAACTGATTATGGGTGAGCTCGAGCGGCTGATTAAGAAATATAACGCGAAAATTGTTGAGCCGGTCCGGTAGTCGCCAAAAGGCCCTCTGGGGATCGAATCAGGTTTTGCGGTTGAGAATGTAGTGCGCCACTGCAAGTAAGTGGTCTTTTTCAGGGCTTTGCGCAAAGACGTTGAGGCAGGCCTTAGCCTCGTGGATAAACGTGTGCGCGGCCTGCATGGAATAGTTGATGCCGCCCGTTTCTTCGATCAGGCCGAAAACGTCCCGGATAAAATCCGGGCTCAGGGGTTTGTCCGCGATGGCCTCCCGGATGTCGCAACGCCTCGCCGGTGAAACCTTCGACAGGGCGTAAATCAGCGGCATCGTCATCTTGCCCTCTTCCAGATCCTTGCCGATGGATTTGCCGAAATCCTCCTGATTGGCCATGTAGTCGAGCGTGTCGTCCGTAATTTGAAACGCCATGCCGATTTTGTAGCCATACTGTTCCAGGGCGCGAATCTCATCGGGCTTCGCGCCGCCCAGCACTGCCCCGCACTCGCAGGCGGCGGCAATCAGCACGGCGGTTTTCTTTTCGACAATACTTAAATATTCGGCTTCGGTCAGGTTGGTGTCGCCGCATTTCATGAGCTGAAAAACTTCGCCCTCCGACATGATGTTGGTCATTTTGGACATGAGCTCGACGATGGCGATCTCGCCGATTCCGGAGAGCAGCTTGAACGCTTTGGAATACAGGAAATCGCCGACCAGCACGCTTGCGGCGTTTCCCCAGAGGTTGTTGGCGGACGTTTTTCCCCGGCGGATGACGGCTTCGTCAATCACATCGTCATGAAGCAGACTGGCGGTATGGATGAATTCAATGGCCGCCGCCAGCGGGAAGCGGTGCTCGCCTGAGTAACCGCACAGGCGCGCACTGATCAGATGCAACAGGGGACGGAAACGCTTGCCGCCGCTGTCGATCAGATGGTGGGCCACCTCGGGAATCAGTTTGACCTCCGAGGTGATGTACCGGTCCAGATGCGTCTCGACCTGACGCAGGTCACTGAAATAGGCTGAAAAAACATCGGCGATTGGCAACAAGACGTCAACCTCGGTTTGAGTTTGGCAGACTATAGGGGAAACAGGCAAGAATTGTCAAAGGATTTTGTTTTGCCGGCGCTGAATCCTTCTATGTGTCCGCTGGCCCGGGCAAATATCAAAAGCAATGATGAATGGCTTGCAAAAGCTGTTGGGTTTTGATAACTTATCATCATATTTTATAGATGTATTGACTGCGCGTATTGATGTGAAGAATTCCGAGAATTTAAAAAGGGGGGGAGTGGATGATGAAAAACAAAATAATTATTTTTATCGCGGCAATGATTTCAGGATTGATGTGGGTTACGGTGGCGGCAGCGCAGGAACAGGCCATCGTTGTCGGTTATACCGGGCCCCTGAGCGGACCCGCCGCTGAATACGGACAGGACTGCTTAAATGGCATCGAAATGGCTGTGGGCGAAATCAACGCCGCCGGGGGCATTGTGGTTCGCGGGAAGAAGTATCCCGTTCGCGTTGAAAAAATGGACGATCAGGTCAACCCGAAGCTCACGGTGACCAATGCCGAGCAGATGCTTAAAGAGCATAAGGCCGTCGCCATCTTCAATCCCATTTTCGGGACGATGACGGCGCTGATGAAAATGAATACGGCAAAAAACAATGAATTTATTTTAATGGGATACACCAGTGTTCCGCAGGCGGCGGAAATGGGCAATAAGCTGACGATCATTATGACCATGCCCTTTACCACATATAATAAGGTGATGACCTCGCTGGCCTGGGACAGAGGCTGGCGCAAGGCCGCCATTGTCGTCACCGCCGGTGCTTACGGAGACGCGTGGCGCAAGGCGTTCCGCGATGAATGGCTGAAAAAAGGTGGCGAGATCACCGTTGATAAAGCGACCAATTATTACACGCGGACGGATTTTGCCGCGCCGCTGACCGAGGCGCTGGCCAGCAAGCCCGATTTTATGCTCATCGGCGGCCCGTCTTCGACCACCGCGCTGATTATTGAGCAGGCCCGTCTTCGAGGATTTGAAGGCGGTTTCATGCTGATCGACCAGGCCAAGCTCGACGCCATTCACAACGTGATGGAAAAGCCGTTAAACATGGAAGGCTGCATCGGCGTGGCCATGGCCAGCAGCATTGTTTATCCGGCGACGGAGGCCTTCGTCACCCGTTATAAGGAGCAGTTCAAAAGAGATATTACCTGGGAAAGTGTGGTGCATTATACGAGCATGCATGCGCTGGCAAAAGCCATTGCCCTGTCAGGCCGCGTGGACCAGCCCGCCTCGATCCGCGCCGCTTTCTCCGGTGTGTTTCCGATGCTGGGCGATAAGTATCCCATGGAGTTTTACGGCATTTTGCCCAACGGTCTTACCGTTTCGACACCTGTCATTCAAACCATGCGGCATGCCAAATTTTCAAAGACGGATCTGTATGTCTGGTGGGCCAAGACCAGGAGTGAATTTGACATGGTGCAAAGAACCACCAAGGGCACACTTCCGCTGACCTGGTTTCGCATGCAATAGAAAACCGGCAAGTGACGCCTGTCAAATCTGATTTTTTTAAGCCCCAACGCCCGCGCCCGCTTTTTTTTTCAGGGGACGCGGGCGTTGTAAATTTATTTTGACAACCGATCGGGCTTCTCTTATGCTTTGCGCCGCTTGTGAGCGCAAGCTTTACACAGCACCCCTATTGAAGGAGACCATCATGTTCAAGACAAAAATGACGGAAATGTTCGGCATTGAGCATCCCATCATGCTGGCCGGAATGAACTGGATTACCGAGCCCAAACTGGTTTCGGCAGTCTGTAACGCGGGAGGCCTGGGCCTCCTGGCCATTGCCCGCTGCAACCCGAAGGAGACGCGGGACAACATTCGCCAGATCCGCCAGATGACGGACAAACCCTTTGGGGTTAATCAGATCCTGGTGGGGCCGGGTGCGAAGGAAAACATTGCCGTGGCCATCGAAGAAAAAGTTCCCATTATTAATTATTCTCTTGGAAAGCCATGGTTTGTTAAAGACGTGCACGCCTATGGCGGCAAGGTGGTGGGCACCATTGCCATCGCCAAGCATGCGTCCAAGGCCGTTGAGCTGGGCTGCGATGCGCTGGTGATCACCGGCCACGAAGCGGCCGCGCACGGCGCGGCGGCCACCTCCATGGTGCTTATTCCCATCGTTGCCTCGCAGGTCAAGGTGCCGCTCATTGCCGCGGGCGGGTTTTACGACGGCCGCGGGCTTGCGGCCGCGCTGGCTTTGGGCGCCGACGGGATTTCCATGGGCAGCCGGTTCATGGTGGTCAAAGAAAGCATGGTTCATGACAATTTCAAGAGGCTCTGCATCGAAGCGACTGAACAGGATACCCTCTACGACAATGTGTTTGACGGCATGGACGGACGCGTGCTGAAAACAAAAGAGGCCCAGGCGATGATGAAAAGAGGCTTTCCGCTGGTTGAGGCCTTCAAGGGTGCGCTTTTAGTGAAAAAACTGATGAATCTGTCCTACGCCAAGTTTCTGGGGCTGACTCTGGAAATGCTTAAGGCCGAAGAGGGGCATCCGCTCCTGGTGCTGGCGCGTCAGGCAGTGGGCAACATGAAACATCTCAAAGCCCTTCAGGAGGGCGACGTGGAAGGCGGCATTCTTTTTGCCGGCCAGTGCTGCGGCGGCATTTCGGACATCCCGACGACTCAAGAGGTGATTGACCGCGTCATTCGTGAAGCACAAGCTGCGCTCGAGAGGCTCCAGGCGTATAGGGTCTGAGCCTTATCAAAAAGCGTCCGGCGCAATCGGGCCGGACGGATGGATGTGCGACAATGCAGCTGGTTTTGGTCCGCCATGGAGAAACGCTCTGGAATTGCGAGGGACGCGTTCAGGGCATAAGCGATGCTGAACTGTCCGGAGCCGGCGTTCGGCAGGCGGAACAACTGGCCTTGTCTGTCCGGGATTTTCCGTTTGCCGCCATCTATGCCTCGCCGCTGAAAAGGGCCTGCGCGACGGCGCAAATCATCAATCGCTTTCACGGTCAGGCCATTCATGTCTCCGGAGCGCTGATGGAGATGGACCAGGGAGATTTTGAAGGCCTGCGTTTTGAGGAGCTTCGCCTTCGCGAAAAAGAATTTCTGCGCAAATGGATCGCCGATCCGGCGTCCGTCCGGATGCCGCGGGGCGAGACGCTGGGTGAGCTGCAGGAGCGCGCCTGGACGGCGATTTCGGCCATTCTCGCGAGGCGGGAAAATGCGCTGGTGGTGTCGCACAATTTTACGCTTGCCGCGATTTTATGCCGGTTTTCGGGGAAGCCGCTTGCGGACTTTCGCCGGGTCTGTGTGGACAATGCCTCCAAAACCATGATTCGCATTGAACGCGGCCAGACGCGCATTGAACAGATCAACGACCGCCGTCATCTGGAGCCATAGCCTGGCGTGCCCGGCGGGGAGACACGGTGTATGAACGATCAACTATCTTTTCTTCCGCCTTGCGATCTGGATCGCGCCAAACTCAAGGCGATCTACGACGAGCTCTATCCCGTTTATGACGAGATATTGCAGTCCCTCTACCGGCAGGTTCGCGGCGTCCTGGAGGCGAACCGCAGCTTTCCCACGATCAAATACCGGGTGAAACGCTTTGACCAGTATTTCGACAAACTCGTCAAGCTGTCGCGTCCCGATCAACACGGCGCGGTGATGATTACTGACATTCTGGGGCTGCGCATTGTCTGCCCGTTTCTGGAAGATCTGGAATCCACGGAACGCCTGATCAAGGCCCAGTTCAACGTGGTGGAGCTGGAACGCAAGGGGTCGGGGCATTCGGTAGGCGAGTTCGGTTACGACTCGGTGCACTTCCTCATCAAAATCGATCCCATTTACCGCCGCCGGGAACTGCCTTTCACCTCAGAGGTTTGTGAAGTGCAGCTGCGCACGATTCTGCAGGATGCCTGGGCGGAGGTCGAGCACGAACTGATTTACAAATCCGACATTACGCTGCCCAATGAGTCCATCCGCCGCAAACTGGCGGCGCTCAATGCGACGTTGACGCTGTCGGATTCGATCTTTCAGGAAATCCGGGATTACCAGAAGGAAATCCGCGAACGCGACCGCAAGCGCCGCCGAAGCCTGGAGGCCAGGCTGGCCTTAGCTCCGGGCATCGACGCGGACCTCGAACTCAAGGAAAACGGCCATGGGGCCGGGCCAACGCTCGACATTGATTTCATTATCGAGGAGGCGAACCTCGAAAAAGCGCTTCTGGCGGCGCTGACGGCCCACAGCAACGGGCAACTCGAGGATGCCGTCAAAATCTACACCTCCATTTTAAAACTCAAAACCAAAGATTCGGTGCGATCGCTGGTTTACAATCATCGCGGCATGGCTTATTTTGCCCTTTCGGAGTATGTGCACGCCATCCGTGATTTTACCAAGTCCATTTCCTTTGATGCGCAAAACGCACGCTGCTACAATAACCGCGCCCTGACCTTCCGGGTTTTAAAGCGGTATGACCGCTCACTGGAGGACTATGACCGCGCGATTGCCCTCAAACCCTCGCAGATTGACGGCTTCTGGGGACGCGCCCAGACGCTCTATGAGATGAAGCTTTATTCGCAGGCCCTTGCCGATTGCCAAAGCGTTGTGAATATCCAAAGCGATTTTGAGCCGGCCCGCCTGTTGATGAAAAGACTCCATACGCTGATGCTGTAGAAACCGGGGAGCCATCCGCCATGATCACTCAAACGTTTCGCCTTCTTTTGGGCGCCGGCCTGTGCGTCTTGTCGGTCGCAAGCGCCCTCGCGGCCGATCCTTCCTCTTTTTATACCCAGAATCAAAGCCCGCTGGTGGCCATTTACGGCCTGCCCCGGGACACAGAGGCCAAGTTGCTCTCGAAGGGGGAAGGCGCCCTGGGGATTTCGCTGGATCTGGCGAATAATTTCATCCACGAGGAAACCAAAACGGAAGAGGTGATCCTCGACGGAGAAAGCCTTTGCCTGACACTGTCCGGACGTTACGGCCTCGGGCACGGCCTGGAAGTCGGTCTTGACGCGCCCTTGTGGATCATCGGTGGCGGTTCTCTGGACGGGTTGATCGACAGCTATCATTCAACGTTTGGTTTCCCCGACGGGGGGCGTGGCGCAACCGGGAGAAACGGGCTTCGCTATCGTTACCTCAAAAACGGCGTTCCCCTTTTAAACATGGAACAATCCGGTCAGGGCATCGGGGATGTGCGCCTCCGTGGCGGATGGCAGATCTATGGCGGTCCGGGGCGCGACGACCATCTGGCGCTGGGCGTCAGTCTCAAGATGCCCACCGGCAAGGCAGAGCTCTTGCAGGGTTCAGGCAGTACGGATCTGGCGTTGTGGCTTTCGGCCCGGGCCGGCCGCGCGTTTTCCACCGGCCGATGGGGCGCCTACGGCGCGTTGGGCGGCATGGTCATGACGCAAGGAAAAGTCCTTCCTGATCAGCAGCGTCGCGCAGCGGGATTTGGCGTCGCGGGGCTGGACTATCAGCCCGCCGATTGGATTGCGTTTAAAATCCAGGCCAATGCCCATTCCTCATTGTATAAGGACAGCGAGCTCAACCCCATCAACGCCGCCTCCCTCCAGACCACGCTGGGCGGTTCGCTTTTTCTTACCCCCCGGGCGTCGCTCGATCTTGGTGTCACCGAAGACCTCGCGGTCGGGCGCTCGCCCGACGTGGTTTTCCATCTGTCCCTGCGCTATGCCATAGGCGCGATGGGCGGCGCAAAGCGCCCCTCCGGCGCCTCCCCGCTGACCATTGGCTTTTCTTCGCAGAATTGATATAATCCTGCCAAGGAAGGCGACCCTCGGAAGAATCGATTTATGACAAACGTTTACGACTCCTCCCCTATCGGGAAAACAAAAGCGGCCAAAACCCCCGCCTCAGACGACGCCAGAAAGATGTTTGCCTATCTGTTGCTTTCGGCCAAGAATCTGTCGTTGTACCCCGAGGGTCACACGATCAGCCTCAATTCCATCCGGCAATTGCACAAAAAGCTTGAAGCCTTCATCGGCCGCTATGGCGATTTTCGGTTCGATATCGAAAAGGATCGCATCCTGGTCCAGGGCGAAGACGTCTTCGTCGGGCCTTCGGAGGAAGGTTCTCTGGGATTTGCTCTGTTTCGCGACGGTATCCGGTGGCTGGAATTTACCGAGGGCATCACCCTGGAAGAACTTTCGGATTTTCTGTCGATTCTCAACGAACACCAGCTGCTTGCCGGAGAACCGACCGGTGATATTGTGACGGCGTTGTGGGAAGCCGGTTTTGCGCATATCCAATACGAGGTCACGGCGTATTTTCCCTCGCGCGCCCAAAGCGGCCTTACGGCCATCTCCGATCTGATGGCCAGGGCCTTTGCGCCCGCCGCCACAGGCCCCGGCCAGGCAGGACCGGCCCAAAGCGCGACGCCCGGCGCGCCGATCGCACGTGCGTCCGCGCCGCGAAGCAGCGGGGAAAAAAGCGGCCCGGCGCAAAGCGGCACGCCCGGCGCACAGGCAGGTTTGGGTCAGCCCAAAGGCGATCCCGCCATTGATGCGGCGGCCCTGACACTGACTGAGCGCGAAAAAACCTGGCTTCGGGAAATGATCTATCGCGAAGAAACGGCACCGGCTTCAGCGCATCTGAATATGCTGCTCGACAGCCTTCATCAATATCCGGATCGAGATAGCGTTCAAGTCATTTTAGATGTCTTAACTGAAGAATTTTCGGCTTTTCTGTCCAGCCTGGATTTTTCGGCCTGCATGACGATTGTCGAAGGGCTCAGGTATATTGCCGAGAGTGGCCGCATGGTTGAACCCTGGGGTAAGGCAGCCATCGAGCGGGAACTGGCGGTTCTGGCCTCTCCTGAAAGCCTTCGCCCGCTGGCCGATATCTGGGGCCAGATCCCGCCTCAGCAGGCAGGCCAGGTGGAGCGCATTTTTCAGCGCCTCCATCCCCGGGCGGTGGAGAGCCTCGCGCCCCTGCTTTTGAGCCGTCAGCAACAGGCGCTTCAGTTTATTGTCGAAGAGGCGATTCTTCATCTGTCCGGGCAGGACGGACAATATCTCGACGCGCTGGTTCATGCCGCTGATGAACGAATGGCGGCAAGGCTCCTTCCCCTGCTTTGTCGCCTGGAGCAGGAGGCGTCCACCCTGTCTCTGCTTGCGCTGGCCCGGCATGCCTTCCCTGCCGTGCGCCGGCTGGCGGTGAAGGCGATTCTCCACCTGCGCAGCGTGCCCGCCGAGGATATTTTTAAATTGATGGATGATCCTGATGAGGCCGTGCGACGCCTGATTTTAAGGCAGATGGGGCAGGCCCGGGACGAGACGGTAGAGGGCCTGCTGTTGCGCTACCTGCAACATCCCGCCATTAAATCCCAACCGGACGGCCACATTCTGGATTGCTTTAAAACGCTGGGCAGATGTGGATCGGTCAAATCCATCTCTTTTCTCAAAGAGGCGCTGGTTAACCGGAAATGGATGGTCGGATTGGACAAGTCTTCGTGGCGGGCCGGGGCGGCTCAGGCGCTGGCCGCGCTGAACATTCCCGAAGCGGACGATGTTCTTGCCGCCGCTTTGCGGAGCCTCCATCCGGGACTTCGAAAACTGGCTCGTGAAGCGGGCGCGGCATCCAAAAGGAAGGGGAGGCGGTCATGACGGCGCCTGTCTCCATCGCCAGACAATTCGGTCACGATTTTATCCGCGCGCTGTATCAGATGATCAATACGGCCCGGATTTATTCGGACAACAATCAACTCATCCGAAAAAGCGTGCGCGCCTTCCAGGCGCTCCTGGACCAAATGACGCAGGAGGGGGATGTCCACCTGGTGCTCTGGCGAGGGCGTTTTCATCTGGCCAGCGAAAAACTGTCCTATCGGAGGGATACGGCGGGCGTGGTGAACGCCATGACCGATTATTTTTCCAAACGCGGTCTCGCCAGTCTCAACTTTCTGGAGGCGGCGCGAAACGCGCCCTTCGAGCAGATCGTGGGGTTTGCGCGTCTGCTCAACGAGGCCGCAGCCGCTGAACATCCCCACGCCTGGCTTGCGCAAAAGCTCGGGGAGGCCGACTGCTTTTGGGTGCAGGTGATCCGTATGCAGGATGACGAGTCGCCCGATCCGGGGAAAAAAACCTGCGCCGAGAGGCCAGAGACGCGATATCCCTCCCGGTATGACAACGCCGGCAACGCCTATTTGTCCGCTATCGAAACCGTCCATGAAGCGGCGAGCAAAGCCTCCCAGGGGCTTGTGGGGGTTCGGGCGGCCCGCCGTCTGGCGCAGGGTCTTGTCGATTTAATTCGGGAAGACACGGCGCTGATGATTGGTCTGGCCACCATTAAAGACTATGACGATTACACGTATGTGCACTCCGTCAATGTTGCTCTCCTGGCGACCTGTCTGGGCAAGCACATCGGGCTGTCGGATACGGCGCTGGAGTATCTGAGCGTCTGCGGGCTGTTCCACGATCTGGGAAAGGTGGGCGTGGCCAAGGACATCCTGCTCAAAAACGATGTGTTGACGGACGATGAATGGGATAAGATGAAAGCGCATCCGCTCATCGGCGTGCGCAAAATCCTGATGCTCAACGCCCCGCAACCGTTGAGGTCCCGCATTATCCTCGGGCCGTTTGAGCACCACCTGAATCCGGATATGACGGGTTATCCCCAAACGCTGTTTATGGATCGCCTGAGCCTGTTGGGGAAAATTCTCCGCATTGCCGATGTCTATGAGGCCCTCACTTCTGTGAGGGCCTATCGCCCCCAACCCTATTTGCCGGATCAGGCGCTTCGCGCCATGTGGCTCGATGGCGGCGCCAAATTTGATGTGGTCTTGCTCAAGAGTTTTATCGGAATGATGGGTATTTATCCCATCGGCTCAGTGGTGGAACTCCGTGACGGAGGCCTCGGCATCGTGATGGACTACCCTGCGGAGTCCGGACCGGGGCATCCGCTGGTGTTGCGTCTCCGGCAAGACGCCTCCGGCGCTTATGTCCGAGACCATCTGGTTTATCTGGCCGATCAGCCCGCCAAAGATAAGACAAAACGCCTCTCGATCGTCCGGGGGCTCTCCAGCGCCGCTGTGAACCTCAACCCCGCCGAGTTTTTCCTCAATATCAAATGAATAATGATTTGACAGCTCCGGCGATTCTACATATAGTCGCGCCGCAAAACAGACGCGGCATCGTGGATGACCGGCCCGCGTCAATGCATCAACAGGGGGTATCATGGCAGTGTCGTTTGGAAGTCGCATTAAATCAGGAATAGACAAGATTCGCCGTGAGGCCATAATGGTGACGGCTATAGTGCTTGCTGTGATGCTTTGCTCCTGCGGCGACGGCCCCGGATACAGTTACACGATCAGTGGCACGGTTTCCGGCCTGGCGGGTGATACCCTGATCCTGCAGAATAACGGGGCCAGTGATCTGGTGGTGCGCGCCAACGGCGTTTTCAGTTTTTCCGGTTCGATTCTGAGCGGCAATCCCTATTCGATCACTATAAAAAGCCAGCCCGGCGTTTTGTCGCAAGTCTGTGCGGTTGTCAACGGCTCGGGCGTTGTCGGCGACACGCCGATTAGCGATATCCGTGTCAATTGTGTTGAGCCCCCAGCGCGTTTTGCCGTGGATCCGGCCGGAAAATTTGCCTATGCGGCCAATGGCGCCGCCGGGAGAATTTCCGTCTATACCATCGGAACGGATGGTTCGCTCACCGCCGGTGTTGCGGTGGCGGCGCAAGGCCAGCCCAACCACCTTCTTGTGGATCCGGCGGGGAAATACCTGTATGCCGCGAACTTTGCATCCCACGACCTCTCGATTTATGCCATTGATCCGGCCACCGGCGCGCTTGCCGCACAGGGCCGGGTGGACGCGGGAACGAATCCGTATGCGCTTGTCCTGAATCCCTCGGGAACGGTTCTGTATGCCGCAAACTTTTCATCCCATGATATTTCGGTTTATGCGGTCGATCCGGCCACCGGCGCGCTGACCCCTCTCGGGCGCGCTTTGGCGCCCAATAACCCGCATCGCCTGACGCTGCACCCGGCCGGTCATTTTGCCTATGCCGCCTGCGCAGGAGCCAGCTTCATCGCCACCTATAGCGTTTTGGCGGACGGAACCCTGACGCCTGTCGCCCAAACGCTAACGGGCTTTAATCCCGGCGCCGTGCTTTTGGAACCTTCCGGCAAATACGCCTACGCAGCCAATACCGGTTCCGGCACCATAAACGCCTACACCATTGATCCGCTGACCGGATCGCTTGCGGTTCAATCAACGGTCAGTCCCGGATCCAATCCGGTGGGCCTGGTGACAGATCCAGGCGCGAAGTTTGTCTATTGCCCGAATTTTTCGTCGAATACGCTTTCCGTCTTTACGATCAACCCCGACACCGGGGCGCTGGTTGCAGGCGCGGCTGTCTCTTCCGCCGTCAGCCCTTACAGCATGGCCATCGATCCGACCGGCAAGTATCTCTATGCGGCCAATTATCGATCTTCAACCCTGTCGGCTTTTGCTATTGGTCTAGAGGGCGGCTTAACGCCGCTTGCACCTGCGACCGTGACGGCGGGAACAAATCCCTATGCGGTCACTCTCCGGCAGATTGCCTCGGGTGCCTTCGCCGCTTATGTCATGAATGCAGGCTCCGGCACGCTTTCCGTTTATGGAATGGATCCGTTAAGCGGCGCGCTGACGGCCCGTCCGGGTGTGGTGTTTTGAGAACGGTTGCGAAAAAAGCGTCTTTTTCAGCGCTTCTCTTCCATTTTCAGCGTCAGCAGGGTGATGTCGTCGGCAGGCGCAGCACCTGCGGCAAATTGATGAACGGCCGCCAGAATTTTTCCCACGACCCCGCCCGGTGAAAGGCCCCGGCATCCGTCTAGCACCTTCAAAAGATTTTCCTCAGTGAAAAATTCCTTTCGCCGGTTGGTCGCCTCCGTCACGCCGTCGGTGTAGAGCACCAGCATATCGCCTTCACCCAGATGAAGATGTTCTTCGTGGTAGATCATGTCGTCCATCACACCTAAGGGGATATTCGGGGTGATCTTGAGAAACGAAGCGCGGCCGTCGGCCTGAATCAGGGCGGGGGGATTGTGCCCCGCGTTGATATAGGTCACCTCTCCGGTCAGCACATCCAGAAAACCGCAAAATGCCGTCACAAACATGCCCGCATCATTGCCATCGCAAAGAGACTGGTTGACCCTGGACATAATGACACCCAGCCCCGCGTCGGCCGGCTGCATCCGCGCCTTGATCACCGTGCGGGTGACGGCCATGAACAGCGCGGCGGGCATGCCTTTGCCGGCGACATCACCGATCATGAAGAAAAAGCGGTTGTCTCCGACGAAATAGAAATCATAGAGGTCGCCGCCGACTTCCCGGGCAGGCTCCAGCGCGGCGTAAAGCGAAAATTCGTCCCGGTGCGGCACGGGCGGGAAGGTTTTGGGGACCAGGCTCATCTGGATGTCATGGGCGACGCGCAGTTCGCCTTCCATGGTCATTTTTATCTTTTCGACGGCGCGCTCCTTAAGCAGATTTTCCGTCAGGTAAACAAAAATGGCCATGCCGATGGCATTGGCGGATACGATGGGGAAAATTACATTTTCTACCAGCGCCAGCGCCTCTTGCCGGGGCGTGGCCAGCCAGACGGTGATGCCCATATGGAAAAATTCCACAAAAACCATAAAGACAACGGCCCAGATCATGGGCAAGCGCCTGCCGCGGCGAAGGGTGTAAATGATTCCGGCCGAAAGCCCCGCGATGATCGGCGCAATCGTGCACGGCAGGGCGGTGAATCCGCCTTGCAAATAGCGATGCACGCCACCGAGAATACCGGCGCCCAGGCCCACGACCGGTCCCGCCAGTAATCCCGCAAGCACCGGTCCCAGGTCGCGGATGCTGGCAATGCCCCCCAGGATCTGAAAGCCGCTGAGCGTTCCATAAATGGACAGCAGGCCGAAAATCAACATCAACAGCAGGCGGTCGCGCCAGGTCATCGTCCTGTCCCAAACCCGTTTAAAAAGCGCGCTGCGCGTCAGGGCATAGGCGATGACCATGATGACGGCCACGCTGTTGATCAGGGACAGGAGGGTGGAGATAAGAGGCTGCATAATCCTTCCTTTGCCGGTTATTTAGGAATTTGGCGATAGAGTATAATGAATTACATCCTGATGGGCAAGCGTCCATTGAGGGCAATAGGGGGCGCGCATCCGGTTTTCGATGCCTCCATGGGAATGGTGCGATGATTGCAGAAGGCACTTTCATCT
>CAZSQS010000064.1:0-21080 GCA_964608995.1 uncultured Smithella sp.
GTCGCTGCTACGATTGCTTTGCTCATCTGTTTTTCACCTCCTTTCCTTTGGGATTTAATCAGCGGCCTGGCCGCTTTAAATCTTCTTTTTTGATCACCAGTTCGTTCTTTGTGGGCAATGCCTTGTAGCTGCTCCAGATACGGTCCACATACCCGATAATCTGTCCGTAGTCGGGATGATGGCCATCAACCCGGCACGCGGGATGCTCCAGAAACGACTTGGTGTAATTCCACTCGCGCCAGGAAGCGGAGCTTTTCCGGGCCAGGGACAGGGCGGCATTGATGTATCCCCGTCCACCGTTATAGGATGCCAGGGCGAACCTGATCCTCTCAGCCGGATCTGGGATTTCCGGAAAGCGGTAATACTGCCGGTAAAGATAGGTAATGCCCGCGCGCAGGTTTCTTTCCGGGATGTAAAGTTCATCCTTGGTGAAACCCAGTTCCTCCGCGGTCGCAGGCAAAAGCTGCAACAAGCCAATGGCCCCGCAAGAAGACACAGCACGGGGACTGAAGCTTGATTCTTGATTGACCTGGCATTTGATCAGTTGCCAATCAATTCCCGGCCAGATGTCGGCTGCGACTTTCTGAATCAGGCTGTCGTAAACGCCGGTTTTGGCGATTGTCCTTTTCCTGACGGGCTGTTTCTTTGCCGGTTTACTGAGAATACTATGCAGCCTCCGGGACTCCGGCGACCGCATTTGCAGTTTCCTGCTTGTAGCCGACCTTGAATCTGCACCTGTTGCCATGACATCGAGGTATTTGTTTGCCGCCTGTCTGCCGGCTAGATAGAGCGCTTCCTGCCTGTCCCTGGAGAGATGAAAGTCACAGGTCTGGATGCCGAGGGTGGGTATCTGGACGGTGGTTAATTGCTCATCCGCGATATACCGCTTGTCTCTGGCCTCCAGCATAGTTTCCAGGATAGCCGCAAACATGGACACCACTCCATGGATGGGACGGGTCTCCCCGTCATCCACCAGACAGAACCCGACCGGAGAGTTTCCCGCCTCGATGTCATCATCGTAAATCCAAGCGGGGAAGTTGCAGACGATTCCGCCGTCCACGATAAAGCACTCCGTTCCGTCCGCATGCCGAAGTTGAACCGGCTCAAAGAAATACGGGATGCTGACGCTCATCCTTACCGCATCGGCGATTTCCAGGTCGTCGGGATCGATGCCGTAGTCGGCAATGTCCTGGGGCAGCACCAGCAGTTTCGCACGGGAGATATCCGCGGCGATCATCTGGAGTCGGTAACTTCCGTCCTTTTCTTTCAGATCCCGGAATGTCCGGATCGGATGCGGGGCCTTCAAGAGTTTCTCTTTGATGAAGTCCCGGAGATATTTTCCTTCATAGAGGCCCTTTTCCACAAAGAGGCTGTAGGCCATGCCGAAGGGGAGCTTGTCTTTCCAGTCCTTGTCTGCAAAACGGGAATAATCGAGGTCCATCATGATTTGCCTGAGCTCAGTTGCCGAATACCCGCCTGCGATCAGCGACGCGACAATGGACCCGGCCGAGTTTCCCGCAACGCGGTTGAACCGGTAGCCCTTCTCGAGGAATACGCCGGCGGCGCCGATGAGGCCTATTCCCCGGACACCTCCGCCTTCAAAAACGCCGGTAATGACTTTTTCGTTTTCCTCTGCTGGCGATTTTACTTTTGACTTTTTCTCTCTGGTCATGGTCATTTCTTTATCCTCCGGCGTCACGACAGAAACTTCTTCAGGAACTGGAGCCAGCTTCCTTCCGCACTGTTGAAGTCCAGATATTTGTAGGCGCTGTTGATGTGATCAGCCGGGAAGTAGATGGACATCCCGCCGGTGCGTTTCATGGAACTGCCCTGGTAATCAGCCGCGATGACCGTTCCTTTCCCTTTGCCGACTTTCAGACTGTTGAGCAGGGCGTTGACCCTGGCGTTCAAGTCAGTGCTTTTCGGACATTTGGTCTTCAGGACGTTGGCAAAGGATTTCAGATCGACGTAGTTATCGTCAAAGTACTTGACCGCTTTGCGCCAGGCATAGGCAATGCTATTCCGGTAAGCGTCATCATCCAGATTTGCAGTCAGATAAACAGCCAGGTTGTCAATGGCCGACTTGACCTGAATGATGTTGTCTGCGTTGAAGGACGATTGCGTGACCGTTTCCTTGCCGCCGGAATAAGACTGAACATAGCGGGCCACAATCTCTTTGGAAAAAATATCCGGAGCCACGTTGGGATTCTTGACGAGGTAAGACAGAATGGTGTGGTAAGGCCAGCCGTTTTCCGGTTCTTCCAGTTCGGAGCCGACAATGAAGGAAACGCTGTCTTTGAGCTGGTAAGCGACTTCGGCCATCTGCATCAAGCAGGCGTCCATACCCAGGATATCCAGTTTCCCGCCAATGAGGATAGAGAAATCAACGAGGGTCTTTTTCAGCTCGGCATTGTCCAGGCAATCACCGTTGGATGTGTCGTCATAGCAGATGCCACGTTTGCCGATGGCGGGATGGGTGTGCTTGAAAAAGGACAAGCGCTTTTTCCGTCCCGATCTTTCATCTTCCCACCAGCCGCCGCCGTGGTTCCACAAAACCAGCATGTAACGATCCGCCGGATAGTTGGCGACCGACCACTGGAGAAAATCGGCAAGGACCGCCGGATCGCCAGTGTCTGTTTCGGGCAGGATGAGCGTCGGGGACGTATGCCCCTTCTTGAGCACCCTGATTCTCTTGGTGATATTGTCCCGTTCCCGGTCAAGCTGGACTACAATGTTGACAGCGGAAGTCGAGCCGACCCTCGCCATTTCTTTGAGATCAACCATGGCGGCGCTTTCAAGATTGTTGTCGCCCGCCATGTAAACCATCACCGTCCATTTCGCCCTGCTTCTCATCTTGCCCACCTCTTTCTCCGGTTTGCGGAGTCGTGTTTTTAGGGGGCATCGTAGATTTTTCGGCGTAAACCGTCAAAGAACAGGGTCGCCTATAGGCGCTATAGTCTGGAAATCTGATTATGAACTAAGCAGGAAGGGATTATTTGATTGAAAAAAATGAATTGTTTGCGGGAATAGAACGATACTTATCATGTCAGGACCATCGCCACTTGCCGAAACGGACACAAAACGTGGCGTTTTTTGATGCTTTTAATAACGTTAGGGTAAACTGTGAATCATATAAATAACATGCGGTGCCATTAATCCCTAAAAACAGTCACTTGAAAATCATCACCAATCAAAATAATTCTTGCGCTATTCGCGAATAGCGAATATATTGCGCCCATGAATCTCAAACCTCAAGACATATATATCCTTTTAAAACTGATTATAGTGGGCGAAGATCAATGGTCTTATGCATCCTTGGCCAAGGCTCTTTTCATGAGCACCTCAGAAGTTCATGCCGGTATCAAACGTGCTGTTTCAGCCCGCCTTATGGATTCTCAGCGGGGTCTCCCCCTCAAAAAATCACTGGAAGAATTTCTCATCCACGGTATCAAATATGCGTTCTCCCCAGATCATGGCGGATTGACCCGAGGCATTCCGACGGGATATGCCGCACCACCGCTCAAGAACATAATTACGCAAACGAATGAGCCTCCTCCCGTATGGCCCGATCCGGATGGTGATACCCGGGGTTACGAATTCCCCCCCCTGTACAAGTCTGTCCCAAAGGCCGTGCAACAAGATAAAATGCTCTATGAATTGCTCGCAATAGTCGATGCTCTTCGTGACGGGAGAGCCCGGGAACGAGAAATAGCCATCAAAGAACTGAAAATTCGCTTTGGCCCGCCATGATTGATAGTAACGCTCTGAATATCAGGATGCTCATCCATGTGGCCAAACGCCTTGGTAATCTAAGGGAGAAGGTTGTTTTCGTCGGCGGTTGCGCTACAGGATTGCTTATTACAGATCCTGCCATGCCGGAAGTCCGGAGCACACAGGATGTGGATGTCATAGTAGAGGTTGCCTCTCGATTGGAGTACTACAGGCTTGAAAAAGAACTCCGAAGCCGGGGCTTCAGACAGGACATGAGCGAAAATGCACCGGTATGCCGTTGGTTGGTTGATGACATCAAAGTCGATGTTATGCCTACGAAGGAAGATATTCTGGGCTTTTCCAACCGCTGGTATCTGCCTGCCATCAGGAATGCGGATCATGTGGAGATTGGAAAAGAGTTAACAATTCAACTTGTAACGCCTCCGTATTTTCTTGCAACCAAGATCGAAGCTTTCAAAGGACGCGGCGGCGGTGACTATATGGCTAGTCATGATATGGAAGACATCATCACTGTCGTGGATGGCCGTCCCGAAGTTGTTTCTGAAATAATAACGTCACCTGACGACCTGAAAGATTATCTGTCCGATTCCTTCAGGGCGCTTTTGGCAAACGGTGAATTTCTCGATGCAATTCCCGGGCATCTGTTACCCGATCGCGCCAGTCAGGCGAGGTTGCCGCGACTCATGAAATGTCTTGAGCAAATATCAACTCTGCAAATACTGTATGAGTGAACATTACGCCTTTTGTAATTTTAAAAACTCTTTGGTGAACATATAGTGACCACATTGGCAAAAAATATCGACTTCAGTGGCGCTCGCGGTTCGAATACCGGCGACCAGTTCCACGAGTTTTGGGCTCTGCAACAGGTTCTCGACCTTCTCAGTCCTAATGTAGATCTCAAGGCTGTCGGTGTCGAAGGCGTCCGAACAGAATTACCGTCGCAAAGTACTGATGATCCCACATGGAATGGTGTCGATTGTGCACTGTACTACGGAGGAACGAGACTTGAGACCGCAGATCGCATTGAATTTATCCAGCTCAAATATTCCGCCGCCAATCCCGAAACGCTTTGGTCGGTTGCCCGGCTATCCACGAGCACGGCAAAAAAAGGAAACAACTCCGTTATCCGTAAAATGGCGGATGACTTCAAGGCTGCCAAGAAGTGCATGAAACAAGGCGCTCAGCTTAAGCTTCGTCTCGTCAGCAATCAAAATCTCTCAGAAGAACTCAGGAAAACGCTCAACACACGATGGTCAGGCCCCTTTGACGGCGCTGGGGTTGACGATACTACGGCAGACAATCTCAAACGCTTGAACGATGCTTCCGGATTGACTACCGAGGAGTTTCATAATTTCCTCGTAACCTTGGATTTCAGCGAGTGCGGTTCTGGTTCGCGCTTTGCTTTGAGAGAAAAAATTGTTGCCGCTGTTGCTGATTTTCTCGGCAACGATGTTTCGTCAGAAGTGCGGGAACTCCAGGTCAGAATTCGTGAATTGATGTTACCGGAACGTGCCAGGGAAATCATGACCGAACAAAAGGTTATTCTCTGGTTTGGCATCAGTAGTCGAGAAGGTTTATTCCCCTGTCCGCCGGACATCCAAATTCCGGAACATGTCGTGGAAAGAGCGGCCGCTGATGAGGTCGTCGGAATGCTGACAAAGGGAAAACGCCTCATTTTAGGACACGGTAGCGGCGGTTGTGGAAAGACTACTCTCATGCGCCAGGTCGCAGATCGTTTGCCCGATCAATCGGTGACAGTTTTTTTCGATTGCTTCGGCGGCGGACGCTGCATTCATTCCGATGACAAGAGGCATCTTCCAGAAAACGCATTCCTTCACCTAGCCAACGAACTCGCAATTACACTCAAACTGCCATTGTTCATCCCACGAAGCACCAAATATCCGGCGAATATAAAAACATTCCTTGTTAAGCTGCGCTTGGCGGGCGAAGCACTGAGGCAATTCGCTCCTGAAGCGATGCTGCTGATTGTTGTTGATGCGGCGGATAATGCCATTGCAGCGGCCGCTGCTGCATGTCCGCCTGAACGCCCCTTTGTTTTTGATCTTTTCGAGGCCAACTTGACTGACCTACCGGAGAATATACGCATCATCACATCATGCAGAACCGCCCGCCGCGCGTCACTTCGGCTGCCCTTGCACACGCCTGAGGTCAGTTGCCCACCATTTATAGAGCAAGAATCCAGGCAGCATCTCGAGATTTCATTTTCCGCCCCAAGTAGTAGCCTGGTTGAGCAGTTTCACGGTCTTTCGCATGCAAATCCACGTGTGCAAGCTTACGCAATCGCCGCGGCTGAAGGCGACCGGAACCGGCTCCTCGAAGCCCTCCTGCCAGGAGGAAAAAGCCTGAACGACGTTTTAAAATCAACTTTCAATACGGCACTACAAAAACTCGGCCAGCCTCTAATCTTCTTTGAGAAACTAATCGGAACGCTTGCCTTTCTGCCCGCGCCGATCTCCGTTACATCGATGGCGCGCATCACGGGCTGCAACGAGGATGCTGTCAAAGATCTTGCTCTTGATCTTCAGCCCGGTCTTCGGCTTGACGGCGGCTCTATAACGGTTGCCGATGAGGATTTCGACGCTTTCATCAAGGAGATGGGTTCTCCCAATCGGGATACCATCGTCGCGGCCATTGCTCAAGACTTCTTCACAACCTTCCAAGCGGATCCCTACAGCGCTATCCATGTTGCGGACAAACTCATTGCCGCCGGCCGAGCACGTGATCTCCTGCACGTCATTGAAGAAGATCCGCAGGTATCTGTGATAGGAGACCCTATTGTACGGCGTCAGATCCAGGTCAGACGACTCAAGCTTTCGTTGACAGCATGCCGGGAGATGGGATCAACGATAGATGCCCTCAGGACCGTCTTGATTAGTGCCGAAGCCGAAAGCGATGACAGCGTCCTTAATAAAGTACTCAATGAGAATTTGGATCTCTCCGTGGAATTCGCCGGTTCATCATTGCGGCGAACAATTCTTCTGGATCCCGCCCGTGTTGGTGAACACGGATCATTTCTGGCTCAAGACGCGGTTCGGGCAATACGAACAGGCGATCGCGTGACAGCCAGAGAGCAGCTTTATTTCCACGAAGCATGGCTCGAACGCCGTCGCCAAATAGCAAAAGAGGCTCACCAGCAGCACTGGACTGTTACGGATCGAGATATTGCTGCCCGTGTCGAGACCATTCTGGAACTTGCCGGGCCTAAAGCGGCATTTGACGAACTCAGTCGATGGCATCCACGTGATGTACCCCTTCGCGTTTCATTCATCCTTGTGCCCCAGCTCATAGCAGCGGGAAAAGTTAGCCACGTTAAACAGATCTTAAAGGATTGTTCTCCCCCCGCACCATGGGACTTGCTCCTTTGGGTACCCCTCGCGTTGGCCGGTGAGTCAGTCGACGGATCTGCGATCGAAAAATCTCTAAGACGCATCCGGCGTTGTTTTATCCCAAACCCTGGTGCCTTTCGGATGTCGTCTGATAGCGCCTGGTGGAAGGAACATTTGCTCGATACCTTCATCACGGCTTGTGAGCTTGCCTTTAAACTCGATCTGGATAGCCAAACAATACTTAGTGCCATAAACCGAACGATGGAAGTGTTGGAAGGAAAAGAGCATCGGCGCCTGCATGGCTCGGAGGTAAATCGCCTGGACGGCCTTCTCAGGTGCTGGCTTCTCAAGGAGACGCTCACGGGAACGACCGCAAAGAACGAAAACTTCATCGCGTACGTAAAAACATTCGATCCACAGCCCGAACCGGCCAAACCGGGAAGTCGGCGCAAAAGCAAAAGACAAAAAAAGCGCACTCAGCCTCATCAAACTGACAATCAGGAAATTGAGAAGCTCGACAGGAAAATCCGCGCATTGTTCCCGGTCTATTCAGCCCGCCTCGAAATTCTTTCATGCGTTGCACAAAACCAGCAGATCACGGATGGACAACTCAATAAGCTTGGCAGTATAGACTCGCATGCATATGATTTCGATTATGACTACTACAGTTCTAATCTCCGCGACATGGTCGCCCAAAGCGTCATGGGCTTGCTGATCGTTGAAAGCATCAAGGCGTCTGAGATTCTCAAGCGCGCTGGCGCGCTGGTCATAGGTCGATTCGGCGATGAGTTCGCAAGCCATCGCCGAATCCTCTGGCGTGTGGTGCTGCTCCGTACATCAGAGGCCGATGCATTGGTGCGTCAGATTGCAGAAGCCGTGGACAATATCAAAAGGCTACGCGCAGCTTCGTCCGAAAAATTGCAGGCAATCATTCATCTTTCCCGGCTCATCTTGCCGATCAGTCGGGATGATTCCGAGTCGCTATTCAATGAGGCCGTCAGTATTGCCAAGGAGATTGATCTAGAGGCTTTCGATCAGATCGATTTCGTATCGGTCCTGGCTGAACGAGCCTACATTCCGGAACGTCGCGATCGTTTAACCATAGCTGCCGATATCTATGCATTTGTTTCAGGCGCCGCCAAGCGCCTCTCGGACCGCGACGGATTTCCGTGGAAGTCCGCTACGCACGCCCTTACATGCGTCGACGAAACGACCGCACTGGCTGCGATCTGCCGATGGGCTGATGAGGGCACCGTCAGTCTATATGACACACTCGACCGATTCCTGTTAACGGCTCTGCAGCGCGACATTATTGGTCCTGAAATCGCAACGTCCCTGGCGGTGCTGATTGATGGGTCCGGTGATGATCTTCGCAAGGAACTTGTGAACCGAGTGGCAGCAAAGCCACTTGAATACATTGACATCATAGAAGAACTGGCAAAAGAAACTCTGCTGTTTTTGCCGCAGGATGCACGATTTTCATCAGGGCAGGAGATCATTGATCGGATATCCCCGAATGACTGTCCCGGGGGTGAATGGCTCGCGCACCTCAAGAAGACCGTCGCAGTTCTGAAACAAATCAATGATGGTAAACTCAAAGCGGTAAAAGCAATTGATATTGATAACAAGATACCACGATTGGTAAAAGACAACGAATCTCCAAAGGAGTTCGAGTTTGATCCTCAAGGAAGATCCTTTACGACATCTGAAGCGATCGCTGAAGTGCTGGAAATGGCGAAAGCATCGAACCTGCCGCACAACAATCACGATCTTCTCATGAAAATGAGAGATGCGTCTTCCAATCCCAAAGACAGGGTACCATTCCTAAATGCATTAGCAAACATGCCGAAAGATGCAATTTGGGGCACTCATCGACTCGAAATGATGCGAGACACAATAAATTTATGGAAAGGAACCCCGGCAGTTGACCGTTGGTGTAAAAACTCCCTCCCATCGGTTATCGTCGAGCATTTCGATTTTGCATCAAGATGGCTCAAGGAGGGACAATCCATCCTGCATCAACTCCTGGAGCAAACCAAATCGAATGCTGGCAGCCGCCTCCAGATCATTCTCGAAGGAGTTGCCCAAGTCGGTGAATCTCTCAGCAGCCGAACTTTATTCGCCATTGCCGAAGAGATTGCGCGTGCGCTTGATGAAAAAGAAGCGGGTGAGCAGTTGTTCTGGTATGCACAACGCCTTCGATGCCGCCTCCCTGCTGAAGATCAAACCCTTTTTACTCTTGTCGAAATTCCGGATAACATAACCGAGGCGATTTCCCGTTTCCTTTTCGCGCTGATGAGCGATATCGACACGCGAATCCGCTGGAAGGCGGCGCACGCCCTCCGTCGTTTAGCCAAGCTCGGACGTTTCGATATTGTCCAAGACACCATTTCACAGTCAAACCGGGTCAGGGACGACGCTTTTCGTGATCCCACGGGGCCCTTTTACTTTCTGGCAGCCAAACTATGGTTGGCAATCTCCCTGTACCGAATTAGCGCCGAATCGCCTTCAGCACTGAGTTCCTGTAAGGCTGATATTTTTAATCTGGCGACCTCATCTGAATTGCCGCATGTCGGGATCCGGGAATATGCGAAGCGCACCTTATTCCAACTGGCATCTGCCGGTGCAATTTCCCTGACCTCTTCAGAACAGCTCCAACTTGAGCGAGTCAACACAGCCTTCAAGGGCCAAACAACAAAAAAGAAAGGCTATCACAGATCACTTGGAAACGAAGGGGATGAAAAACGACGATTTAAGTTCGACTACATGGATACAATTCCATATTGGTACGAGAACATTCTCCGCATTTTCCCCACGGTGTCCCAGGATCAATTTCTTGAAATGACAGAGCGATGGATTGTTGACAAGTGGGGTGCCGCTTCTGACGCAAACCGGTGGGACAAGGAACCCCGAAAGGCCCGCTATGACAAGAGGCGCTACGGACTATGGTCTCACGATCACGGTTCCCTGCCAACGATCGAGCGTTATGGTACACATCTTGAGTGGAACGCCATGTATTGCGTTGTTGGCGAGCTGTTGGAGACACATCCGATTTCAAAAGGGGATGAATATTCTTTCGACAGTTTTGCCAATTGGCTTGGAAGGCTTCTTCCCACAGAGCCCCCGGTTTGGCTTTCCGACAATCGTGGTCCAACGCCTCTTGAACCTCGGTTATGGAGTGAGGACCCAAGAACCGATAGCGGTTGGCTCCACAATGTTCGCCGCGAAGAATTCCTGTCAGAGATTGGTCTATCCGCTCCACTCCGTGAGGGCTGGATCGTTATCGACGGCGACTACACCGTCTATTTCCCCAAGCGGGAGGCGAGCATTCGAATCAGTTCGGCGCTTGTGTCACCAGAAACTGCGACTGCCCTCGTTCGCGCGCTTCAGACGGTGAGCAACCCTTGGGACTTTGGCATACCGGATGAGGATAGAGATTTGCAGATTGATGAACCGCCTTATCGCCTTCTCGGTTGGCTGACACATGCTGGCGGTGACAATCGTTTCGATGAACGCGATCCTCTCAGATATGAAGTGGGCCGGGCAAGGGTCAAGCCGGGCCGCAAAATAACCAAAGTGCTTGGTCTTGTGCCCCAGGCAGGCATTCATCGCGCCTGGCTTTGTAATCGAACCGGTGAACGCGCTTTTATCTATGAAGCATGGTGCGACGAACCTCCTCCGAGGGACGACTACTATCCTCAAAGGATTCGTTCTGAAGGCTGGCGGCTCTGGGTGAAAGCCGATATTGTACAATCCTTTCTTATAAATGGAGCTTGGGATATGATCTGCGAGGTGCAGATCGAACGCCGGCTCCGAAACGGTTATGGATGGTCATATGAAGACACAAAAAGGAAAACACATGACAAAATCTTCCTCCTCCGGGCCGACGGATCTATCGACGACGCCAAAGGGCGTGTTGGATCTTGGGTGTGCATTGGTTAAGGAACTGGGTCTTGATCCAGGCGTAGACACACTGAGCCGTTGGATGGCCCATTACATCGCGGAATTAATCGACGAGGCAAAGACGGCCAAGGTCGAAAATCGACCAGCCAAACTAGCCAAGTGCGCCGATGCTATTCTTAAACTTTGGGACCATCGGCATCAGTTACCCGATGGCAAGCGGCCCTTTGAGGATTTGGAACCGATCTTGAGGGCACTGGAAAGCCTAGATCCAGCGGACGACACTCCCAGATTTTTTCGCGCTCAAAGGACGGCAATCAACGAAACTAAAGAAAGCAATGAAACGGTAAAATGGCTAAAACTCGCCGACGGCTTGGATTATTCTGCAAAGAGTCTAATTCGTTATTGCTTGACACAGGCTGCTCAAACAGCCGTAGACAAGTCAAGGCCTTGGGTTGCACTCGCCGAGAAAGCCGGGTTGGAGGACAACATTGATTTTCGAGTAATCCGCTTCACCTCTGATGAGAAGAAGCTATCAGAAGCACAAAAACTCAAGAAGATAGAACAAAGCCAACTTGAGGATCGCATCAAACGATTAGATGGTTTCAAGAAGATGGCTGACAGCCTTGCCTCTGATCTGCGACTGCAACTTAAACAATCCAAAATTCCTAAATCGGGTTCTTAGCTTCCTTAATCATGGACACAAGCGCGGACACAAAACGTGGTGTTTTTTGATGATTTTTATGACTCTCATGAATGAGAAAAATCAATAAAATCAATACTAGTGGGGTGGTATGGATGCCCTCTCACGCCGGAAACCGGGGTTCAACTCCCCGTGGGACTACCAAACGATAATCCATATTGAACAAATGTTTCCAATCTCTGCCAAGCGGTCTGATTTCATCTGTTCAGAATTTTGGCAGCGGTTTTAATATTCGCTAAGAATTTAATGTTGACAGAGGATCAGCGTGGATGCTGCGGATTCTCCAGAAGCATGGCGTTCATTATTTTAGGCATTCCCGGAATTCTTTATTTCGAATAAAAAATATCCTTGACATGACGCTGCCTCTCCTTTTATATACGCACCGCATCATAAAAAAATTATTTCATTTCAGGTAAAGTGCACAATGTCATCCGGCGTTGTGGTGTGTGTAAAGAAATCCGGCTCCGTCCGGCGCTGATTTCTTATTCGGGGATTTGCAGGAGAAGTGCGCTTTTGCTCTCTGGGCAAAGCGTCGGAATGGATCCTGTCTTTTCCAAAATAATTTTATGGAGGTCAATATGAAGGGGAAAATGAAGTTTGCAGTGGTGGTTACAGTGGTTGCCGCTTTTGTGCTCATGGCGTTTGGCGCGATCGCGGCGCAAGAGGGGAAAAAAGCGGCCTCTCCCAAGCAGCTGGCCCAGCAGGAAAAAATGAAGGCCTGCAACGCCGAGGCCAAGGCGAAGGCGCTCAAGGGCGATGAGCGCAAAAAATTTATGAGCGAATGCCTTAAAGGCAAAGCGGATGCGGCGGCCGAAGCGCCCGCCGGCTCGGCAACCCAGCAGGATAAAATGAAAGCCTGTAACGCCGAAGCTAAAACCAAGGGCCTCAAAGGCGATGAGCGAAAACAATTCATGAGTGATTGTCTCAAGGCTGCGCCATGAGCCTGACCCCATTGTTTCGTTAACATGCTGCGGTAGAAGAAACCGGCTTCCTCAAAAGGGCGCCGGTTTTTTTATGGGGCGCCGGTTGCCCGGCGCGCTGCCTTTACTGAAGCTTATACGCCGGATTTCTGCACATCATTCCCCAAGGTTGTTTGCCGGTGGGCGAACATCTTTATTGCCTTTTGGAAGGCAATTGTTTTAGTATTCCTTTGGCTGCTTTGTTTGCAACCCCTTGAGGCATTGCACTGAAGCTTCTTCAAGGCGGACATAACGGGAGAACCAAAAGGTGGCCACGGAAATAATATGATGCGATTCAAATTCATTCCTGCCGGAGCTTGTTTGAGAAAAGCCATTTCTGGCTTAATGGCGGTTCTCGCAGTTGCCGCCTTTTTGTCCGGATGCGCCATTTCGGCCAAAACGCCGCTTGAGGTGCTGCACTATCCGAATCCGGATCGGGAAAAAAACAATCAGCGTCTCATCGTCTTTCTGCGCGGCATGGGCGGCTCCCATCACAGTTTTGCAGAAGAAGGCTTTGTGACCGATGTCCGCGCCTGCGGACTCCCGTATGACATCGCCGTGCCCAATGCCCATTTCGGCTATTACGGCGATCGCAGCCTGATTGACCGGCTCAAAACGGATGTGATTGATCCGGCCAGGGCCAGGGGCTGCCAAAAAATCTGGCTTATCGGCATTTCCATGGGCGGCTTGGGCGCCATGCTCTACTACATGGCGCACCCCGAAGAAATTGAAGGCATTTATTTGATGGCCCCGTTTCTGGGCGCGCCCTATATTCTGGAAGAAATTGAGGCGGCAGGCGGCGTCCAATACTGGAATCCGGGAAACTTCACCCCCGAGGACGACTGGCAGCGGATGCTCTGGCACTGGATTAAAACCACCGTTGCCGACCATCCCGACAAAAAAATCTATCTGGGATATGGTTCAAATGATACCTACAAGCGCGCGTCGGAATTGCTGGCCCCCCTCTTGCCGCCGGATCGCGTGATGGTGATTCGCGGAGCTCACGATTACGCCACGTTTACAACGCTTTGGAAAATGTTTCTCGAAAATGATTCTAAGCTGCGGGATTAATGGGTAAATAAGAGTTGTCCCCGGAAAGAATTAACAACTTTGTTCGAAAATGGTTTATTAATTGCAAACTCCATAACGAAAATGGGATTTATTTATTGCTATGCAGACATTTTTGTAACACAATGAGGTTGATTTCGACGCGAAACGTTAAGGATCATTAAATTTTATTAAAAAAGAAGGCATCTCTTGAGCATTCACAGCTATGAAGAACTGGCCGCCCTTCACGCAATTTCTAAAATTCTTGCGCAACCGGGCGATTTACGCGACCAACTGGAACAAATCCTGACGGAAATGAGCTCGCGCCTGGGCATGCAGCGCGGCATGATCTCGCTTCTGGACCGCGACAAGCAGGAAGCCTGGCTCGATGTTGCTCACGACTTCGATATCGACGGTCTCGAAGTCACATATAAGCCGGGCGAAGGCATTACCGGCATGGTTGCGGAGACGGGCCGCCCCATGGCCGTGGCTAACCTGGGACAGGAAACGCATTTTCTCGACCGCACCGGCGCCAGAAAAAATTTGAACCGCGCGGAGCTGTCCTTTTTGTGTGTGCCCATTATGTATGACGGCCGTGTCGTTGGCGTTTTGTCGGCCGATAAAGTCGCCCTGCAGGTGGAAAATCTGGATAAGGAACTGGCGATGCTTTCGGCCGTTGCGGAACTGATGGCCAAAGCCGTCCATATCCGCGCCCTGGAAGAAGAAAACAAACGTCTGCGCAAGATTCTGGGCCAGAGCCGCGCGCCATCGATGGACATCATCGGCCATTCCAAGGCCATGCAGGAAGTGTTCGGCTTGGTTGCGCAGGTGGCGGATTCCAACACAACCGTGCTCATCACGGGCGAAACCGGCACGGGCAAGGAGCTCATCGCACGGGCCATTCATAACAATTCTCCGCGCAAGGGCGGGCCGCTGGTGCAGGTCAACTGCGCGGCCATTCCCGACACGCTCATTGAAAGCGAGCTCTTCGGTCACGAAAGAGGCGCGTTTACCGGCGCGCTCCAGACGCGGCGGGGCCGCTTTGAAGAGGCCAACGGCGGCACGATTTTTCTTGACGAAGTGGGCGAACTTTCAGCCGCGGCACAGGTCAAGCTCCTGCGTGTATTGCAGGAAAAGCGCTTTCAGCCGCTGGGTTCGTCGCGCGTAGTCAACGTCAACGTGCGCATCATCGCCGCTACCAACCGCAACCTCGAACAGGACATTGTATCGGAGCGTTTCCGGGCGGATTTATTTTATCGCCTCAATGTTTTCGCCATCTATCTGCCGCCGCTTCGCGAGCGCGGAAGCGATGTCATTTTACTGGCTGATCATTTTCTGCTCAAATACAGCAAGGAAATGGGAAAAAATGTTAAAAGAATTTCCACGGCGGCCATTGAAGTCTTCCTGTCCCACAAATGGCCGGGCAATGTCCGCGAACTGGAAAACTGCATGGAGCGGGCTGTGCTCATGACGAAGTCGGACATCGTGGACTGCGTCCATCTGCCTCCGTCTTTGCAGCCCCGCGAACGGGATCTTCACCGCAAAGACCGCAGCAAGCTCTCGTCGGTCGTCGAAGCGCAGGAAAAAACGCTTATTATCGACGCACTGGAAGAAGCGGGTGGCAATCAGACCAAAGCAGCCAAAATTCTGGGAACGACCAAACGCATCGTGCAGTATAAAATATCGAAAATGGGCATCGATCCCAAGAAATTCCGGAAGAAAAACAAAAATGCCGAGCCTGCGCCCTCAGGCCCGTTGTAATGTCTCCGTGAAATAGAACAAAAATGTTACCATTATGTTCAATAGTACATTTTTGTTCGTTGTGCAGATGACACATCATGGGGGTTTGAGAAGAAAAGCCTTAAGATGTCGAGATTCTCATTTCCGGCCAGGCGCTGGCACGACTCTGGCAATTACAGCTATGCCGTCTGAGTCTTTCAGCCGCATATATTAGGAGGAAGCATGTGCCGTTTGTTTTCAATTACCAGTAGCGATCCCCTCTCGCCGATGGTTGCCATCCGCGCTCTGGACGTCATGAAAGAGGGTCACGACGGGTCCGGCGTAGGACTTTTTTTAACGGATTTGGGCGGCGAGTTCGAAAAATTTAAAAACGAGCCGATTCTCTGCGGCATTTTTTCCAATGACGGCATCAAGGCGCTCGACCGCTTCATGATCGACCTGGACTTCATGGTCAAATATAAACTGTCTTTTCGACCGGCAAAACCCACGCCCTCCGGCACGCCCAAGCGCGACAACTATGTCATCCGGGTGTATGAATATCCCGCCGACTGGGAAGGGGTGCCCCAGGAGGAAATTGATTTTCGCCTGATGATGGTCCAACTGCAGCTGCGGCAGATGGGCGAGAAAGACGACTCGATGCTGATTTTCAGTTTCTGGCCGGACGTCATTATGATGAAGGAAGTGGGCGACCCGCTGGCCGTGGCCGATTATCTGGGGCTCGACCGCAAGGAGCTTTCCGCGCGCGTGATTTTAAGCCAGGGCCGCCAGAACACCAATTACGCCATCAACATTTACGCCTGCCATCCTTTCTTCATTCAGGGCATGGCCACGATGACCAACGGCGAAAACACGGCCTTCGTGCCGATTCGCGAATTTCTGATGTCGCGCAATTTCCCCGGCTACGCCGGTTATCAGTCCGACTCGGAAGTGTTCGCGCACATCCTGCATTACATGCAAAACAAGCTGGGCCTGAGCATGGAGATGTACAAGCACATCATCACACCGCTTAAAGATGATGAAATAAAGCGTCATCCCGACGGAACGCTTCTTCGCAATTTGAAACAGACCTGCCGGCCTTTGATCATCGACGGCCCCAACTGCGTGATCGGCTGCCTGCCGGATAAATCCATGTTCATGGTGCAGGACTCCAAAAAACTGCGCCCAGGCGTAGTGGGCGGGCGCCCCGGTATTTTCGCTTTTTCTTCCGAGATGTGCGGGCTCGACGCGGCGATTCCCGAGCGCGACATCAATTTAGACGATCAGCCGATGAAATATGAAACTGTATTGATCCGCCGCGGGCGGCAGGAGATAGAAAAATGGAACCAGTGGGACACATTACCCCATCTACACTAAGCGCCAAGGATCTGCCCTGGCAGATTGCCTGGAGCAAAGAAAAATGCACGCTGTGCGGCAGCTGCACGACCGTGTGCCCCGTGCGCGCCATTGATCTGGGTGTGCATCGCAAGCGTGCGCTGGCCGTCCCGGCCGGGCTGGAGACAAGACCGGCCAATCTGTTTTCGATTTACCACGGCATTGATCAGCGCACCGATCCCGCGCACGCCTGTGTGGGCTGCGGCATGTGCACGCTGGTGTGCCCCAACGGCGCGATCGTTCCGATGCGCGGCGATGAAATCGACAAACTGCGCTTTCACGTCAATCAAGGCGGCGAGCCCCGCCGTCGCGGCGGCCGCCGGAACAATCCTGACAGCGTGCTCGATAAAATCAAGTTTATCCGTATTTCAATGCTGACCGACCCGGCGCTCGACGCGGGCCGTCACGAGTTTGAACTGCGCACGCTCTTAGGCCGCGTGCTCCCCCCGGAGGAGATGTTGAAGGTCAGCCGCGAGCAGGGCTGGATGCCGCCGGTGCGCGAAATCTATCCGCTGGTCATAGGCTCGATGTCGTTTGGCGCGCTCTCACCCAACATGTGGGAAGGCCTGCAAATGGGCGTGGCCTACTTAAATGAAGAGCTCGGCATGCCGGTGCGCATGTGCACGGGCGAAGGCGGCTGCCCGCCGAGGCTTTTGAAATCGCGCTTTTTGAAATATGTCATCTTGCAGATCGCCAGCGGCTACTTCGGCTGGGACGAAATCATCCACAACCTGCCCGAGATGAAGGAAGACCCCTGCGCGATTGAAATCAAATACGGTCAGGGCGCCAAACCCGGTGACGGCGGTCTTTTGATGTGGTACAAGGTTAACAAGCTCATCTCCGCGATCCGCGGCGTGCCGCAGGGCGTGAATCTGCCGAGCCCCCCCACGCATCAGACGAAGTATTCCATTGAAGAAGCGGTGGCCAAGATGATTCAGTCCATGTCGATGGCCTGGGGCTTTCGTGTGCCGGTTTATCCGAAAATTTCCGCCTCAAGCACCTCGATGGCGGTGCTCAATAACCTCACGCGCAATCCCTTCGCGGCGGGACTGGCTATTGATGGAGAGGATGGCGGCACGGGCGCGGCCTACAATGTGTCAATGGATCACATGGGCCATCCGATCGCGAGCAACCTGCGCGACGCCTACCTCACGCTGGTGAAGCTGGGCAAACAAAACGAGATCCCCCTTTTCGCGGGCGGCGGCATCGGCAAAAACGGCAATCTGGCCGCCAATGCCGCCGCTTTGATCATGCTGGGTGCAAGCGGTGTTCAGACCGGCAAATACATCATGCAGGCGGCCGCGGGATGTCTGGGTTCCGAGGGCGATCGCTGCAATGTCTGCAATATCGGCGCCTGCCCCAAGGGCATCACATCGCAGGACCCGAGACTTGACCGCAGGTTCGATCCGGAACAGGTTGCACAGCGTGTGGTGGATCTCTACGTGAGCTTTGATACAGAATTGAAAAAAATCGTCGCGCCTTTGGGACGCTCGACCTCGCTGCCGATCGGCATGTCGGATGCGCTGGGCATCAATGACGCGGATGCGGCGCAAAGATTGAATATTAAATACGTTCTGTAGGAAACGGGCGCATGTAGGGAACGGTCGCGACCGTTCCCTACTGACAGGAAAGAGAAACAGGTCAAACGAATGACAAAAAAAGACACCATCAAAATAGCCGGCGTTGAAAATGACCTTCGCGTCGAATCGCGCATCCTCGAAGAACGCATTCAGAAGGCCGTGACGGACGGATTCCGTCGGATTGAAGTGACGGCCTACGGCCAGCACGGCATCGGCGGCAGGCTCTGGCGCGCCCGCGACGAGAAAATCAAAGTCGATGTTCTGGGAACGTCGGGACAACGCTTGGGCGCCATGGGGTTTGCCAACACGGTCATTGAAGCGTTCGGCCCCGCCTCCGATGATGTCGGATGGCTCAACGCCGGCGCCGAAATTATCATTCATGGCAACGCCACCAACGGCGTGGCCAATGCCATGGCGCAAGGCAGCGTCTATATCGACGGAGACATCGGCGCGCGCGGCATGACCATGACCAAACACAATCCGCGCTTTGAACCGCCCGAGCTTTGGGTGATGGGCAAAGCAGGCGATTCGTTCGCCGAGTTTATGGCGGGCGGCATTGCCGTGGTGTGCGGCATGGGCGCTGAAGATAACAACAACGTCTTGGGTTATCGACCCTGCGTGGGTATGGTGGGCGGAAAGATTTTTTTCCGCGGAAGGCAGGAGATCTTCAGTCAGGCCGACGCGAAATTGATCGACCCCCTGCCCGAAGATCAATGGGGGTGGCTTCAGGAAGGCCTGAAACGATTTCTGTCCGCCATCGGGAAAGCCTATTTGTTTGACGAGCTCGCCGCAAGACGCGAAGACTGGAAACTGCTTGCCGCCCGCAAACCCTCTGAAAAATTGGCAAAGCAGACGCGTCCGATGACTCGCTTTCGAAATGAAATCTGGAACGCTGAATTGGGCCCAGGCGGCCTGATCGGTGATTTGTCCAGCCTCGACCGCTCGCCGATTGGACTCACCCCGACGGGAGAGTTACGGCGCTTCGTGCCGATTTGGGCCAATGAAAAATATCTGCCGCCCTGCCAGGCGGCCTGCCCCACCGGCATTCCCGTGCAGAAGCGCTGGGAGCTGATCCGTCAGGGCAAAATGGACGAAGCCGTCGATCTGGCCCTGCAATATACGCCTTTTCCGGCAACCGTCTGCGGGTATCTGTGCCCCAACCTCTGCATGCAGGGCTGCACCCGCAATCTGGTGAAGCTCGACCCGGTCGATGTCCGGGTGCTGGGGAAAGCGTCGCTTTCGGCCAAAGCGCCCAAGCGCGCGCCGGAGACAGGCAAAAAGATTGCCGTGGTGGGCGGCGGGCCCGCGGGCCTGTCGGTGGCTTGGCAGTTGTGGCTTTTGGGCCACGACGTGACAATTGTGGAGAGCCGCAAACAATTGGGTGGAAAGATTACCGACTCGATTCCTCAAAGCCGCATTCCCACAGAGGTGGTCGAGCATGAAATTGCGAGACTGGCGCAAAACATGACCCGGACGCAAACCGGCAAGGCACTGACCCGGGAGGGGTTTGCCAGGCTTCAAAGCGAGCATGACTTTGTCGTGGTGGCGGCAGGCGCGCAGAACCCGCGCAAGCTCAATGTGCCGGGCATGGAAAAAACGATAACCGCTCTCGAGTTTTTGCGGCAAAGCAAGCTCGACTGTGCAAACGTAGGCGAGAAAGTCGTCATTATCGGCGCCGGTAATGTCGGCTGCGACGCGGCAACGGAGGCTTTTCGCCTGGGCGCGAAAAGTGTGACCTTAATTGATGTGCAGGAGCCCGCGTCCTTCGGCGTCGAGCGGCAGCATGCCGAAGCGGCGGGCGCGGCCTTCCTTTGGCCGCGTTTCACAAAAGCCGTGACGGATTCGGGCGTCGAGCTGACTTCCGGAGAGCGGCTGCCCGCCGACACGGTCATCGTGGCCGTGGGCGATATGCCGGATTTATCATTTCTGCCCCAGGAGATTGCAACCGAGCGAGGTTTTGTGCGAGTGGATGATACGTATGCCACCAGCGAGGCTCAGGTGTACGCGATCGGCGACGCGGTTCGGCCGGGGCTTTTAACCGACGCCATCGGCGCGGGACGAATCGCCGCGCGCGCCATCGACGATTCGATCCGGGGCGTGCAGGAATCCTATGACAAATTGCCGCCGATTCGCTATGATCGCGTCAAATTGCAGTATTTCGATCCGCGCGCCGGCGCCATGAGCGATGCCGCCTCCTGCGCGACGAGTTGCGCGTCTTGCGGCGCGTGCCGGGACTGCGGTCTGTGCGAAGAGATCTGCCCCGAACAGGCCATCTCCCGCGTGCAGAGCTCCGGAGGCAAGTTTCGCTACGAGGTCAGCGACGAGCGCTGCATCGGGTGCGGTTTCTGCGCAGGCGCCTGCCCCACAGGCGTTTGGGAAATGATGGAGAATATCCCGTTAGAGTAAACAATTTCTTTAAAATAAAGGATGGAAAAACTATGAAAAAAACAGACCCAATCACGGCCGCCGAGAGAAGCTATGTCATCGAAAAGGAAAAATTTGTCCCCATATCGCAATATTTTGGCGAGGACACCTTCAACCACAAGGTGATGAAAGATAAGCTTCCCAAGAATATCTATAAAAATCTTCTGGATGCCATCAATGACGATAAGCCGCTTGATGCCGACACCGCCAATGTCGTCGCGCACGCCATGAAGGAGTGGGCGCTGGAAAAAGGCGCGACGCATTTTGCGCACTGGTT
>CAZSQS010000065.1:0-20148 GCA_964608995.1 uncultured Smithella sp.
CTCGGCACGCTTCTACAACTTCAAATGTCCCCGTCGAAACCGTTACGCCCCCTTTCATATTTGAATCTACTATAGACACTCCTGCGCGTTTTGTCAAAGATAAGAAAGTGTCCAGATTTTCATCTGCGAGGGGTGTGTGCGCGCCTGATCCTCCGTCTGACAATCCGGTTGACAATTTCGATTCTGCAATGATAAGTGCTCGCGGTTTAAAGGAAACGAGAAAATGAAGCAGTTGATCTATGTACTAAAAATAACACCTCTAATGGCGGCAATGCTTTTTCTGAGCGTCTTTGCAGCCAGGGCTCACGCAAATGAGGAAGAAAACGTTCAAACAGCAAAGCAATATCTCTATGCGCTCAATATCTATGCCGCACAAATGACCACCAATCACTGGCAGCATTTCTTTACCGAGACCAACCGGCTGGATTTCCAGTATTCCTATCTCATGGCGCTGACGCTGGCACGGCAGATTACCACCTATCGGAATTTGCTGAGCTTTGAGGCTGAGGGACAGGTAGTGAGGCATTTTCGAATGCAGGGCAACTGGGAATTCAACGCGCTTTTCACCGCCCGCTGGGAACCCTTTTTCTGGGACAAATATGTGGACACGAGCTTTGCCTTCGGCATCGGGCCATCCTATGCCACGTATAAACCAGAAGTTGAAAGATATAAAGACGGCGACACCTCCCGTTTTCTGGTTTACTGGATGATGGAGTTGTCGCTCAACCTGCCCCAATTTCCGGACGTGGCGTTGATCACGCGCATTCATCACCGCTCGGGGGCCTACGGCGTTGTATCCGAAAAAGGCGGCTCCAACGCGCTGGCGCTTGGTTTGAAATACCGTTTCTAGACCATCATCCTTTTTAAAAAATCAATATATCGTTGGAATAACGGTTGAACCCCCGGAAATTCGGTGGTATTTCTTTTTTCAATGTCAAATTCACACCAGAGGAAAATCTGATGAAAATTTATTTTGCAGGATCGATCCGGGCCGGACGCGCTGACGCGCCCATTTATGAGAATATCGTTTTGTGGCTGCGGTCTTTCGGAACCGTGCTGACCGAACACGTCAGCGACCCAGCGCTTAGCGTGCAGGGCAACGACGGGCCGCATGACCGGTATATCCACAACCGCGACATGGCCTGGCTGAAATCCTGCGATTGCGTGATTGCCGAAGTGACTATCCCATCTCTGGGTGTAGGCTATGAACTGGGCTGGGCGGTGGCGCTGAAAAAACCCGCCTTGTGTCTGTACCACCAACCGCCGGAGAGGTCTCTTTCGGCCATGATCGCAGGCAGTCCCGGCATTGAAACCACTTTTTACGCGAATCTGGATGAAGCCAAAGCCGCCATGGAGAGATTCCTTCAAAAACATGCCGAGCGCTTCGCGCAAGACAATACAGAAAATCCTTCGGTCTGAAAAAATAATGACAACCCCTCTGGAATTGCTCGCCCCCGCGCCCGACGCCGAGATCGGCATCGCCGCTATTAACCACGGCGCAGATGCCGTCTATATTGGCGCGCCGAAATTTTCGGCCCGCGCCCAGGCGGGCGCAAGCACATCCGAGATTTCACGCCTGATTCAGCACGCGCATTTCTTTCGCGCCAAAGTTTATGTGGCGCTCAACACGATTCTCACGGATGCAGAGCTTTCTGAAGCCCATGCCATCATCCGGGAGGTTTATGACCTGGGCGCAGATGCGCTCATCATCCAGGACGTGGGGCTTCTGGAATTGGATTTACCGCCCATTGCGCTCATTGCCAGCACGCAGATGCACAACGCCACGCCCGAAAAAGTCCGTTTTCTGGAAGAGGCGGGCTTTCAGCGCGCCATTTTAGCGCGCGAGCTTTCGATTCAAGAAATTGCGGACATCCGGCAAAGCGCAAAGCGAATTGAACTGGAGGCCTTTGTTCACGGGGCGCTGTGCGTCTGTTACAGCGGGCAGTGCTACATGAGCCAGGCCATCGCCGGGCGAAGCGCCAACCGCGGCATCTGCGCCCAGCCTTGCCGCTCGCACTACAGCCTGACGGACGGCGACGGCAAAATCCTGGCCAAAAACAAATATCTTCTGTCGCTCAAAGACCTCTGTCGCATAGATGCGATTGGCGATCTGGTATCCGCCGGGGTCACCTCTTTTAAAATCGAAGGGCGTTACAAGGGCATCGACTATGTAAAAAATGTGACCGCCGCCTACCGGCAGGCTATCGATAATTTCATCAGCTCCCATCAAGGCTATTCGCGCTCAAGCGCCGGAACAAGCGCCCCCGGGTTTGTCCCGGACGTTTTCCGCACCTTCAATCGCGGATACACGCAATATTTTCTTTCCGGCCACCCCGATCACGTGGCCTCGATCCATACGCAAAAATCCCTCGGACAAGGCCTGGGCAGCGTCATTTCGGTGGGAAAAGATTTCTTCGAACTGGAGGGCCCGGAGGTGCAAAACGGCGACGGCCTTTGCTTTTTCACCCGCCAGCATAAACTGATCGGATGCCGGGTCAATCGCGTGCAGCAGGGGAAAATCTATCCCGGAAGCATGGAAGGGCTGGAAGCGGGCGTCAACGTTTTCCGCAATGCCGATACGGCCTTCGTCAAAGCTTTAAAAAGATCCGAAGGGAATCGCCGCATTGCCGTCGAAATGGTTTTTCGTCAGGATTCATCCTCCGTGCATCTTTTGGTTACGGATGAAGACGGCAACAGTGCTGAAACGCAAAAAGACGTGGCCTGCGAGCCTGCGCGCAATCCCCGTCAGGCCCTGACACAAATAGAAGAACACCTCGGACGCACGGGTAACACGCCATACCACTTGACAAAACTGACGATCGAGCCTTCCGAACCCGGCTTCTGGACGGCGGGATTTTTAAACGGCATCCGCCGTGAGGCTCTGGAGGCGCTCACCCACGCAAGGCGAAACGCTTATCGCCGCGCCGAATTTCCGCTGATGCTAACGAGCGTCCCCTACCCTGAGCGAATCCTGGATTACCGGGCAAACGTTCTCAATGGCCCGGCGAAACAATTTTACGAACGCCACGGCGCAACAGTTTCAGAGCCCGCGTTTGAAACGCTTGGCGAGGTTGCCGGGAAAACGGTCATGACGACGCGCTACTGCATCCGGCATGAACTGGGAGGCTGCCTTCTGGCCTCCGGCGCCGCTTCCATTAAGGAGCCCCTGCGCCTGCATGACGCGCACCATACCTACCGGCTCGACTTCGACTGTAAAGCCTGCAAAATGCGGGTCATCCTGGAAAAATAATTTTTGCCTCCACCGCGAGCGGCCCCCATGCATTTCTTGACATCTCGGCAGGGCTTCCCTATACTTCCAAACATAAAACAAAAATATTTTTTGCCACGAAGGAGGAGAGGCTCATGAAAAAGAAATTAATCGCATTACTGGCGGCGTTAATCCTGCTTGCAGGCGCGATGCCGGCCATGGCCGCCAACCCCACGGATGCGGAAATTGTTCCGGATGTCCTGCTGATGCGGCCTGCGGGTCTGGCGGCCATTGTGCTGGGCTCGGTGATCTTCGTAATCGCTTTGCCTGTGGCCCTCCCCTCCAGAAGCGTGAGTACGGCAGGACGAAAACTCGTTTTAGACCCCATCGAATTCACTTTTATCCGGCCGCTGGGCGACTTGAATTACCAGCTGGGAACCTGGCCTTCATCGACGGATTCGGACCAGTAGATTTCATTCAGAAGATCAGACGGTAAAAAACGTCATGTTTACAGAAATGATCTGAATCCATCCTCTCACGGCCGCTCAATGCTTGTGCAAAATGGCCCAGATGGCTTTGTCCCGCAGAATATTCATGTAATCGCGCTCGTCGGAATTATTGAAGACATGGGGCGTCTTTTTTTCGGCGTAAAGCAGGCCGATGCACTTTTCCCTGACCGTCAGCGGGTAAATCAGGAAGGAGCGCGCCTCTATAAACCACAGATACCATTCGGGAAGATTCTGCGTCACGCTGGGAAGCAAACGGTCATCCACAACAATGTCCCGCTGGCGCATGACGGCAATGTTGAAATAGTCTGAAGACCGGCTGATTTTAAAATTGAATTTTTCAAGAACCGCATCGATTTTATCGCCAAAACCAAATCGCGCGCTCATTCTGGATTGCGTCTGATCCAGCATGCAAAATAATACCCGGTTAAACTCAAAGCCCCGATAAATAGCCTCGATGATCATGTAAATCGCGTCGCTGATGCTTTGTGTGGCGGAAAGCGTCTCATTGATTTCAAGAATGCAGCTTTTTAAAATATCGGCACGCTCTTTTTCGGACAACGATCTGCGGGGTGTTTCCGCTTCCAGATACGCCATCTTTTTTGCATCATCCGCTTTCGCGTTCCGCCCTGGCGCTTCCGGTGAAGACGCGCGCACCTTAAGCGCTCTGATCAAGGGGCTGTGGGCCGGATTGACCCTGAACATTTCGGCATAAAGATTGATATTGTCCGAGGCCTCTTCAATAAAACCCATCGCGCGGTTTGCCGGAAAGGTGATGGAGGCCTGGTATTTATCGCGAACCGCTTTCAGGGCCTCTTCCCTTTTGGCCGGGTCAGCCTGCGCCGCAACCGCGCACAGGTCATTGGCATAATTGGCGATACTCTTAAGAAGGCTGGTTTCGCTGTCGGAGGCCTTGTCCGCGCCCCCCCGGATACTGTCCATGCTTTCGGTAATGCTTGGCGGAAACCCCCATGATTTTGTTACACCCATGCCCAGTTCGTTATAGGAAACACCCAGAATGTTTTTCGAGGCGGCCTGTTCATCGATATTTCGTGTCGTTACAATTGTTTTGATTTCTAAATACTCTTCCGGGAAATAGCAAATGACCAGGTGTTTGCCCAGATTATGCAAAAGGGCGCAGATGAACACCTCTTCCAGATTGCCATACATCATGGTTTTCGCGACATCCCGGGCAATCGTGGCGCTGAAATAGGAAGACAGGGCCGCGTCCTTCAAATCATCGGTCTGGCTTTTACTTTGCAGATGATCCAGAATCATCAGGGAAGCGGCGGCCAGCCGGATATTTTCGGCGCCCATCAAAAACACGGCGCGGGAAATGGTGGTGACCGAGCCGCCGACATTGCCGTAATAGGAAGAATTGACCACTTTCAACAGCTTGTTGGTCAGTGATACATCTTTGAGAATGAGATTGGCCAGATCACCGGCGGATGAAAAATTGATGGCCTGCAAAGAAGAAAGCTTTTTGTTGATTTCGATAACGTGTTCGGAAAACGCCGGAAGATCCCCTTTATGCCGCATACGGCGTAAAAGAAATTCTATGGCGCCATGGGGGCTTTGGTTTTCGTTTTGTGAATTCAGAATGGATTACTCCCTCATTTATTGGAAAAAATACCTTCAAATGCTTTATTTGTAAAGCATCAACTTGGACGATATTGAAGTCTTAATAATTTCTTGACAAGCACCGATAACCCCTATAGAAAATGCGCGTGCCGCAGATCCACGGGACACCCAACAAAAGGAGTAAAACCAACAATCAAGATGCAGCCTCTCGTTTCAAAACACGGGGCTTTTTTATGGGGAAAAATCATGAGACTCATCGATTCGATCAAGGAAATGCAGATCCGCTCCGAGAATCTGCGCGTCTCGGGCAAACGCATCGCGTTTGTGCCCACCATGGGGTATTTCCACGAAGGGCACCTCTCGCTCATGCGTGAGGCAAGAAACAAGGCGGATCATGTTGTCACCAGCATCTACGTCAATCCGACGCAATTCGGCCCCAAGGAAGATCTGGCAAAATATCCCCGCAATTTTGAACGCGACGCGCAGATGGCTGAAAGCGTGGGGGTGGACGTGATTTTTTTCCCGTCCAATGAAGAAATGTATCCCGGCGGCTATCAGACGTATGTGGACGTTGAAAAAGTGACGCAAAACCTCTGCGGCGCGTCCCGCCCCGGACATTTTCGCGGCGTGACCACCATCTGCTGCAAGCTCTTTAACATCGTCAAACCCCATACGGCCATCTTCGGCAAAAAAGATTTTCAGCAGCTGGCCGCCATTAAAAGGATGGTCGCGGATTTGAATCTGGATCTGGAAATCGTCGGCATGCCCACCTTCCGCGAACCCGACGGCCTGGCCATGAGTTCGCGAAATGTCTATTTAAGCCCGGACGAACGACGCTCGGCGCTTACGCTGGTCGCGTCGCTTAAACGCGCCCAGACGCTTTACGCCGAAGGCGAGCGCAAATCATCCGTCATCATCCGCGAGGCCGAAAAGCTCATCACCGGCGCGCCCTATACCGCCATTGACTACGTTCAAATCTGTGACGCCGCCACGCTGGAGGATGTCAGCGACATTCAGGGCGAAGTCGTCATGGCGCTCGCCGTCAAAGTCGGCGCGACACGATTGATCGACAATTCCGTTCTGGGCGAAGAGCTCAAAGCGTAGTCCTTACATTAAACCCATAAATCAAAAACGGAGGAAAACATGGCTTTTACTGAAATCGATAAAAATCTGAAATACAAAGTGGCGGATCTGGCTTTGGCGGGTTGGGGCAGAAAAGAAATGAAGCTTGCCGAAAATGAAATGCCGGGGCTGATGGCCGTGCGCAGGAAATACGGTCGGCAAAAACCGCTCAAGGGCCTGAAGATCATGGGCTCGCTGCACATGACGATTCAGACGGCTATGCTCATTGAAACGCTAAAAGTGCTGGGCGCGGATTTGCGCTGGGCCTCCTGCAATATTTTCTCCACGCAGGATCACGCGGCGGCGGCCATCGCCAAAGCGGGGTCGGCGGCGGTGTTTGCCTGGAAGGGGGAAACGCTCGAAGATTACTGGTGGTGCACCGAGCAGGCGCTCACCTGGCCCGACGGCTCCGGCCCGGATATGATTGTGGACGACGGGGGCGACGCGACACTCTTTATCCATCAGGGTGTCAAAATGGAAAAGAATCCCCAACTGCTCAAGCAAAAAGCTGACAATAAAGAATTTGCCATTATCCTGGAGCGCCTGGCGCAGTCCTGTAAAAAGTACCCCGGCCGTTTCACGAAAATGGCAGCGGGCATCCGGGGCGTCTCGGAGGAGACGACGACAGGTGTGCATCGGCTCTACCAGATGCAGGCGGCAGGCGAGCTTTTATTTCCGGCCATCAACGTGAACGACTCCGTGACGAAATCCAAATTCGATAATCTCTATGGCTGCCGCGAATCGCTTGCCGACGGCATCAAAAGGGCTACGGACGTCATGATTGCCGGAAAGATGGTGGTCATCTGCGGTTATGGCGACGTCGGCAAAGGCTGTGCGCAGTCGATGCGGGGGTTCGGCGCGCGCGTCGTCATCACGGAAATTGATCCCATTTGCGCGCTGCAGGCGGCGATGGAAGGCTACGAGGTCAAGACGCTCGAAGAGGTCGCACCGATGGCGGATATTTTTGTCACGGCCACCGGCTGCTGCGATGTCATCTGCGGCCGGCACATGGAAATGATGAAGGATGAAGCGATCATCTGCAACATCGGCCATTTCGACAGCGAAATCGACATGCACTATCTGGAAACCAGCAAGGTCTGCCGCAAAGAAACTGTCAAACCGCAGGTGGATCAGTGGACACTCAAATCCGGCCGGACAATCATCGTGCTGGCCGAAGGCCGTCTGGTCAATCTGGGCTGCGCCACGGGGCATCCGAGCTTTGTCATGAGCAACAGCTTCACCAATCAGACGCTTGCGCAAATTGAATTGGCCACCAAAAAATATGAAATCGGCGTTTATACGCTGCCGAAAAAACTCGACGAAGAAGTCGCCCTGCTCCATCTGGAACGCCTCGACGCCAGGCTCACGAAGCTCACGAAAAAACAGGCCCAGTATTTGAACATTTCACCGGAGGGACCTTATAAACCGGATCTTTACCGTTATTAATTGGATGATGAAGAGATGATGTGAATCGCTATCGTAAGGAATGAAAAAAACGCCACGCCGACCGCTCTTGCCCGGCGTGGCGTTTTTTATGTACGCACACGGTAGATGAGATAGGCAGCCGCCGCGCCAAAGATCAGATTGGCGGACCAGGCGGAAAGATAGATCGGCAGCAATCCCGAGCGGCCCAGCGACATGCAAAACGCATGGACGATCCAGTAGGAGGCGCCGATAAAGATCCCGACGCCCACGCTCTGCATGACGCCGCCTGATCGCTCGGAGCGAAGTGAAAACGCCAGGCCAATGAGCACCAGGATCACACAGACAAACGGAAAGGCGATCTTCCCCTGTAAATCGACCAGGTAGCGCGAGACGTCATAGCCTTCAGCGCGGATTTTGTTGACATAGCGCCTCAGCTCAAAATACCCCATGCGCTCTGCGTCTTTCTGGATAATTTTAAAGTCGTCGGGACTTTCCGCAAGCGGCATCACTTTTTCATCAAACCACGAAAGCGTCGGTTTGGCGTCCGGGTCAAAGTTGGTCATCATCAGATTCTGAAAAACCCAGGCCCCATCTTTCCAAACGGCCCGCGCCGCATCAACGCGCCTTTTGAGCGAGAAATCGGAATCCACATAGTGCAGCGTAATGCCCTGCAGCGTATTATTCTCAATATCGAACATTTTAAAATTATAGATGGCCCCGGGCGCGCGGTACCAGATTTCATTCTGCTTGAACACGCCCAGCGATTTTCGTCCCTGCACCTCCACTTTGACCAAGTGTTCGGTTTTATAGATGGACGCGGGCGTGACCAACTCGGTGAAGAAAAACAAAAAGACGCCGGCCAGCGTCGCGCAAATCAACACCGGCAGCGCCATCCGGTAAAGGCTGATGCCGTTGGCTTTCATGGCGGTGATCTCGCTGAAGCGCGCAAGCGCGCTGTAGGTCAGAAGCGTGGCCAGAAGCACGGCAAACGGCAGAATCGTCGAAACGATAAAGGGAATCAGATAAACAAAATACAACGCAATCTGCCCCGCAGTGGCGTTGTTGCTCAGAAACATCCGGATCTTTTCAAAAAAATCAATCAGAACGTAAAGCGCAATGAAGGAGAGGAAGATCATGAAGAAGAGCTTCAAAAATTCACGCAAGATGTATCGATCCAGCAGTTTCAATGCGTCTCCCTCATGTGTGCAGGCGGTTTTTCCAGAAATACCCGTAGGCGATGCGCCACAGGGATATTTCCTTTTGGGCCATGACAAACAGATACACCCCGACCACCGCAAAAAGCACGTTGGGCGCCCAGACGCCGATGGCCGGCGGCAGATAGCCGGTTTCGACCACCGCCTCACCGCCGATGCGCAACAGATAATACGCCGCCACAACGATCAGGCCGACGGCAAAGCTGCGCGACTTGACCGCGCGATGGCTGCGGATGCCCAAAGGCAGCGCCAGGAGGCCAAAAAAGATGCACGACAGGGGAATAGAAAATTTCTTATGCACTTCAATGGCCAGTTCGCGGACGGCCGAATCCGTAAGACCCGGCTTTTTCATTCGCTCCAGCAGTTCGGGCATGGTCATTTCTATGCTGGTTTTGTGCTCCTCCGAAAAAGCCCCCAGCGTGGCGGATAAATCCAGATTGATGTCGTAGATTTTAAAATCCACCTTCCGGTAGTTTTTCAGATCTGCGCCGACGGTATGGATGGAACCGTTTTCCAGCCGAAGCTTGACGATCATGAGCTTCGGGTCGGCCACCAGAAAGGCTCTCTTTGCCAGAACCGTGTTTTGCTCGCCCAGGATGCGGTTATCCGATATCAGCACACCTTCCATGTATTCGCCGTCCGTGGGAATGCGGTCCGCATACAACAGGAGGTCTTTAAAATCGGCATTGAATACTTTTTCTTTGATGCCAATGCTGGCGTTTTGCGCGACGATCTGAAACAAAAGCTTCTTGGTGGCCAGATTGCTTTTGGGCACCACAAAATATCCGATGACGAGCGTCAGGATAAACGCGATCAGGGAGGCGATGGCAATGGGATAGTAAATTTGCGCCAGGCTCACGCCGGAGGCTTTAAGCGCGGTGATTTCATTGTCCTGCGAGAAACGGCCCATGGCGATGAGAATGGACACCAGCAGCGCAATGGGAATGGTAAAGAGCATGAACTGCGGCATGACCAGCGCGATCAGGCGCCCAATATCCAGAACGCTGATCCCCTTGTTGACCATCATATCCATGATCTGAAGAATTTTACCCATCAGCAGCACAAACGTAAAGATGAGCAGGATCATTCCAAAAGGAAAGGCGATTTCCTTGAATATGTAGCGGCTGATGATTGTCTTCATAGTGTTATGACCATCTGTTCACGCATGAGAAACCACTATCACGCATCGCCGATGTTTCACAAGTAAAACGTCATGGACTGGAAAGAGGACGGCTTGCCCTGCTTTAGAGACATTGCCGCGAAAAGCCATAGTCACCAATACTTTTGAATAACAGCCTCAAAGCAACGAATGTCATTCCCGCGAAGGCGGGAATCCAGGAAAACATTGACATTCTGGATTCCCGCCTTCGCGGGAATGACGGATAGGTGGACTTTCTAGCGGCTTGTCACATTTGGAAGCACAAACGCTTCTCGAATTCCGTGCGCGGTAGGCGGTAACTCGCCAATCCATTTATTGAACTAGCCGCACTTCAAAAAGCAACGGCCAGAATTTTCCGGTGATAAAAATCCGGCCGGTAGCCTCATCGCAGGCAATGCCGTTGATGACATCGACATACGTGTCAGGCGGCAGGTGGGCGCGAATCGGCGACAGATCTATCCAGCCCAGCACTTCTCCGGTTTCCGGATGGATGCGGACCGCCAGATCCTCCATGAAAATATTGGCCCAGATTTCGCCGCCGATAACTTCGAGCTCATTGAGGCGGTCAATGGGACGATCGCCATCGCGAACAGAAATTTTTCGGACGATCTTGAAGGATTCGGGGTCATGAACCGTCAGGGTTGCCGAGCCGTCGCTTTGAAGCAAGTGCTTCCCGTCGGTGACCAGGCCCCAGCCTTCACCAGAGTATCGGATTTTCTTCATGAGTGCAAAGGTTCGGGCGTCATAAACGAGAAGGGTTTCATTTTGCCAGGTCAGTTGATAGATGCGATCGTTTAACAACACGGCGCCCTCGCCAAAGTAGCGGTCATCCAGTTCAACGCTTGCGAGGGTTTTCCCGGTTTGAAGGTCTTTTTTCAAAAGCGCCGATTTTCCGTAACGGCCGGTCGATTCATATAAATCACCTTCATGAAAAAACAGCCCCTGCGTAAACGCATCGGGATCGTGCGGGTAGGCCTTGACCACCTCCACGCGCCAGACAGGCGCGCTGCTTGACTGAACCAGCGAATCGTCAGACTGGGGACGCATCAGGTCGTTTCGGCTGATCTTCGCGGGAAACAAAGCGGCAATGACGATCAGCAGCAATACCACTGCTGCTTTCAGCGCGGGAAACTTTTTTGGCAACATGCCCTTGTTCGTTTTTTTTCCTGTCATCTCTTTTCTGAACATCCTTTTTTTCAGGCAACCGCCGCGCGCCGCGGCGTCTCAGTGTTGATCGCGCCTCTTTCGCACTTCGCTTAAGGCCTGTCTGACTTCGGCAGAATCCGGATTGTACCGAAGCGCCTCTTCAAGCTGCAAAATGGCTTCAGAGAGCCGCCCGTCCCGCACAAGAATACCCGCCAGATCATAGCGCGCCGCGCTATTGCGGGGGGAAATGTTCAACGCTGCGCGTAACTGCCTTTCGGCCTCGCCGAATCGGCCCAGCTCCATGAGAAGCCCCGCATAATTGTAATGCGGCGCACCTGATAGCGAGTTGAGCGCAATGGCCTTCTCATACGTTATCATCGCCTCATCGATTCGGCCCATTTCCTTCAAGACAACGGCGAGATTGGCATGAAGGCTGCCGCTTTGGGGATAGCGTTTCAGGCCATCGGCGAAACAATGCATCGCCTCGGAGAAATTGCCTTCGTAAAAATAAACCAGCCCCAGATTGAGGTAAGCATCTTCCCGATTCGGATTGATCTCAAGCGATTTCGACAAGTGCCCTTTCGCTTCGCGAAGCTGACCTTGCTTTAAATAACTTTTACCAAGATTGTAGTGCATCAAATCGTTATGTTGCGTCACTTTCAGGGTGTGGCTGAAAAGCGTAAAATTGTTTTGCCAGTAACCGCACTGCACCCACGCCAGAGCCGCCAGCACGATCAGATAGCCCCAGGCGGCAGGCATCAAAATCTTTTTGCGCAAAGCGTCCTTTTTAAAAAACAGGGGCGCCCCCCAGGCGAGGATCAGGCTGATACCAATCGACGATAAATATGTGTAGCGGTCGGCCAACGCGTGCTGCGCGAGGGGAATCAATCCGATGACGGGCAGCAGCATGATGACAAACCAGAACCACCCCACAAATATAAACGGGTAGCGTTTCACCGCCATTATCGCTGCAAAACACAAAAGGATCAAAACAAAAACAGAGCCCATCACCATCAGCACAGGTATATGATCATTAAACGGATAAAAGGCACCCAGACGATGGGGTGCGAGGATATTGACGAGGTAGGTGATGTAGGAGACAAACGCGTTGGCCAACCTCTCGGGAAACGCGTGCAACGCCACGCCTTCAAAAACATGCTGCGCGGCCTGGGCATTCATGACAACGAGGCCGACCAACAGCGATAAAGCGAATAGCGGCAGTTTTTCCATAACCTGCCTGCGTATGAGCGCAGGCCAAGAGGCAGCGCAAACCTCTGCGGCCTTGTTGTTGGGGAGGCCTGACACAGGGCTCAATCTTCCGAGCGGCCAGACATCCAGCAGGATCAGAATAACCGGCAGCGTAACGAGCATGGGCTTGCTCATCAGCCCTAAGAGAAACGAGCCAAACACGAGGCCATATCGTTTAAGCGTCGGCTTTTCGGCATACATAACATACAGGCAAAGCGTCAGCATGAAGAAAACGCCGCTTAGCGCGTCTTTTCGTTCCGCAATCCAGGCGACGGATTCCACATGCACCGGATGAAACGCGAAAAAAGCCGCAACAAAGCCTGCCCGCCACAGGGCGCCCGTCATGCGCTTCATCGCCCAGAACAACAGGAGCGTGGAAAGAAGGTGCAAGATCAGATTGGTCATGTGAAAGCCGCCCGCCTGCAATCCATAGAGCTCATAGTCGAGCATCAACGAAAGCCAGACCAGCGGCTGCCAGGATTCGACGTCGAGCGCTGTCAACGCCCAGAGCATATTGTCAAAGGTCAGGCCACCCTGCACCCGCGCGTTTTCAACGACATAAACCCCGTCGTCAAAATTCAGAAACTCAAATCCCCTCACCTGCCCATAGATTGCGAGGGTCACCAGGATCAGCAAAGCAAAAACAATGTATGTGGATTTTCGATCCGTTGGGGTCATGTCGGGAAAGCATCCTTTTTTATTCGAAAAAATTTATAGAAAACAAGGCATTATTAGTCAAGAACTTCTTCTGGCCAAAGACCCGATCCGGCGGGGAACCATTGTGTGCCCCTGGATTCCCCAGGCCCCAGTGTAGTGCGGCAGAAAGACTTCTCGGTCATTCCGCGCTTGACCCGGCATCCAGAATTCTGCGTAAACACTGGATTCCCGCCGGATGTTTCCCCGGCGCATGCCGGGCGGAAATGACGCGAATTGAAATGGTGAGGCAGTGTCTTTTGCGGGGATTTTTTCGCCTTCGCCAAATTATTGATTGCACTCAAACCCCATCGGCGTTATTTTGATGCACATTAAAAAAGCGCTCTTTCGGGTTGGCTCGCAAACCGGCACCCATCACATAAAACTTTAGCCCCTCCCGGGGTGACAAGAAATCAGGAGGCATCGAAATGAATATTGCTCAATTGGCTTTGAAGAATCTCGAAGTCGGCGAACATGTCAGCTACATTTTCGAGGGACGAGACATCACCAACGTTGAGATGGATCGCGCCGCTCGAAAACTGGGGAACGCCTTGAAGAAACTCGGCGTGTCCCGGGGCGACCGCGTGATCATGCAGATGCCCAACAGCCCCGAGGTCTTTCAAGCGTTTCAGGCCATCTGGCGCATCGGCGCCATTGCCGTACCGATCAATTACCTCGTCGGCCAGGAAGAAATCAACTTCATCTATAAAGACAGCGGCGTTCATTCCGTGATCACCGCGCCGGACTATCTCGATAAGGTCAAAATTGCGCAGTCCCAATCCGGCGCGGTCAAAAATATTCTTCTTGTGTCCGACACCGATGAGGAGGGAACCCACAACTTTAAGAAGCTGCTTGACGAAAGCGCAGACGATCTGGAAATGGTTCAGACCGCCGATGATGACGTGGCGACGATGATTTACACCTCCGGCACCACCGGCACGCCCAAAGGCGTCATGCTGACACATGCGGGGCTGGCCTATTCCGCCCGGATGCAGCAGGAAACCACCAACCTTCAGCAGGATTTGATTTCGCTGGCCGTGCTGCCGCTTTGCCATTCGTTTGGCGTGGCGATGATGAACGGATCGTTTTTGCGCCTTCAGGGCAAGGTCATTATCATGCGGCAGTTCAACCTCGAACAGCTTTTTTATAACATCGATCACTATAAAGTTCAGAGCGTGCCCATCGTTCCGACAATGCTGGTTTACATGCTGTTGTTCCCCGATTACGCCAAATACGATGTAAGCTCCGTCAAATACTGGGTGTGCGGCTCCGCGCCCCTTTCGCTGGACACCTGGAAGCAGTTCAAGGAAAAATTCGGAGCCGAAATCGGCGAAGGCTGGGGACTCACGGAAGCGGGCGCCAACAACGCCACCAACATCGGCCTGCCCGTTATTAAACCCGGCTCCATCGGCAAACCCATGAAGGGCATGGAGATGAAAATTTTCGACCATTCCGATCGTGAGTTGCCACAGGGGCAGGAAGGTGAGATCGTTTTAAGCGGGCCAATGGTCATGAAGGGCTATTGGAATCAGCCCGAGGCCACAGCCGATGCGATTCGAAACGGCTGGCTGCACACAGGCGACATCGGCTACGTGGACAAAGACGGCTATTTCTATATCACCGACCGCAAAAAGGACATTGTCATCAAGGGAGGTGAAAATATTTCGCCGCGCGTGATCGAGGAAGTCCTCTACGCCCATCCGGCCGTGGCGGAAGCGGCTGTCATCGGCGTCAAGGATCCGGTTTACGGCGAAGACATCAAGGCGTTTGTCACATTAAAACCGGGGCAAACGGAAACGGACGTCGAAATTCTGGAATACTGCAAAGGCAAGATGAAAAAATTCTTTTTGCCCCGGGAAATCGTCATCCTCGCCGCCATGCCTAAAACGCTGGTCGGCAAGATTCTGAAAAAGGAACTGCGAAAAATGTAACCCGGATTTTTATGACAAGCCCCGGGCTTTGTGTTTGCAATATGCAACTATTTAAAGTAAAATCGGATTCATGAAATTTACATCGGACGATTTTCGAAAAATCTGCGCAAGTATTCCTTTTCTGGCCTGCCTGTCGGCGCAGGAGCTTGCCGAAATTGAATCCGTCCTGATTGTGAAGAAATTTCTGAAAAATCAGGTCATCTTGCTGGAAGAAGACGAAAACGCCTATTTTTACTTTATTATCTCGGGCAAGGTCAAGGTCATCCGTTACAACGAAGCCGGCAAAGAGCTGATGCTGGCCATTCACAAACGTTACGATTACTTCGGTGAAATGGCCATTCTCGATGGCCGGACGGCGCCTGCGACCATTACCGCCATGGATGATTGCATGGTGGGGTTCATCACCAAAAGCAACTTTATCAAGCTCATCATGAGCAATGAAAAAAGCCTTCAACAGCTCATCGCCCTTTTGTGCCTGCGCCTGCGGGAAGCTTGGGGCATGCTCAACATCCTGGGCTTTGCCGATGCGGAAGAAAAAGTCCGCACCGCCCTGAAAGTTTTCAGCCAGAAATTCGGCACGCCGGAGAAAAACGGCACGATTATCAGCATCAAGCTCACACACAAAGACCTGGCCAATTTTGCCGCCGTCTCGCGTGAAACGGCCAGCCGGATTATCAGTGCGCTGATGAAGGCCGGCGAAATCGAACTCGTTGATCATAAATACTTTCTTTTAAAGCCTTCGTTCATTCAAAAATCACCCGTTTCGTGACATCGGTCACAGCAGCCCGGTCAAGTTTTCCGCTAAAACATTCGATAACAATATTGACGGAAATGCAAAAAGGCTGATCTTTCCTTCCACGTTTTTTCAAAGGAGAGTTCGGCATTTGTCAGTTTGCATTGAAGAAAGGAGTACAGCGTATGGAAAATTTAATATCAGCTGAAATGACGGTGCCTGTCTATCAAATCATGGCCTTGCTGGCCATCATGACGATTGCGCTTTTGTTCGGATACTTGAGGCTGGGTGTGTTTTTCGCCTATGTATTTGTTTTCTATTGGGGAAACATCCTAAATGTGAGGGCCATCTTCAACAGCTCCGACCCGGTGGTCTCGACTTTCTCGTTCATGTTCATGGGATTTGGACTGATCATCATCTTTCTGGCCACGGTGGGGTTTTTACTCAACAAGGAATAGAAATACTGTGCTTCGATCAGGTCTGCCAGATGCTTAAAATCAGTAGAATTTTCCCACAAAACCTGATAGGTTACGGGGGTATCAAAAGCTACAACATCGGCAGGCTGAGACGATTTGTCTTGAAAGACATCCTCGAATATCTGATCAGTCGCGAAGATGAAAGCCGCACTCTGAAAAGCACTGAAGATTCCGGAACAATACGCGTGAGGAGCTAGCATGTATTGCGATTACTGGAATTTAATCAAACCACCCTTCGACAATGTCCCGGATCCGTCGATGTATGCCCAATGCCATACATCCATGGAAAATGTCATTGCGGAAACTATTTTCGCCATCAAAGAAGGCAACGAAGCCTTTGCTGTCATTATCGGCGCGGCGGGCCTGGGAAAAACCCTGTCTTTGCGCATCATCATTGACGCCCTGGAGCAGGATCGCTACAAGACCGTTTTAATTACCAATCCCAGCCTGTCTTTTTCGCAGCTGATGCGCGAAATTATCGGGCAGATCACAGGCGTTGCGTGCGAAGACACGCGCAAGACGGATTTGCTGGAAACGTTCAACCGTCTGCTGTTGCAAAGCAGGGACGAGGACCGAAAAATCGTCATTTTTATCGACGAAGCCAATGCCCTTTCGCCTGCCAATCTGGAAAATCTGCGACTTTTAACCAACATGCAGGATGATCACCAGAATTTATTTACGCTGGTTCTCGCGGGGCAGCCGGAACTGGCCCAGCGGCTGGAACATCCCAAACGCGCCAACCTCTTTCAGCGTATCGGGACCTATGGCCGGATCGATAAGCTTCCCTCCCCGGAAGCACTCAAAGGTTACATGGAAACCCGCCTGGCCCTTGCCGGCGCAACCCGGAAAATTTTTAAAAACGAAACGATCCCCGTCATCTGGGAATACTCCGAAAACGGCGTGCCGCGCCTCATCAACAAAATCTGCAAATTGTCATTGAAAGCCTGCGAAGCAAACGGATTTGATTTCATATCGGCTGATATGGTTTCACAAATCGCCGGGCGTTTTCTGAAACTGAGTTCGGCCGCCATCCAGATGCGCAAGCCGCGCAGCCGGCCGGATGCCGAAGCCCCTCCCGAATTGTCACCATCGCTGAACATGGACCATCTGGCGGAAATCGCCGCATCGTTCGATGAAAGCCCGTCACTTGCGCCCGAACCCAAATCCAATGGCAATGTCATCCCGTTTCCCATGCCGCCGGAGGTCACAACCCAAACCGCCCCGGCACACAAACCGGTTGACAATGATGTTTCCGAATCCGTAAAGTCCATTGAAGCCTTTGAGGTGTTTGATTCCGCCGCCGTGCCGGCGGTTTCATCGATTGAGCCGGAAGAAGCCCACCCCGAAGAGATTTTGTCCATCGCTCAAAACGAAACGGAAAACATCGCCCCGTATGACGCACATGTTGCGCCGCCTGCCGAAAAAAAGCCAATTCTTGAAGAAACGATTTCGAAACCTCTGGAAACGCCGCCGCAGGAAGATCCGGATTCCGATGAAGTTGTCATTGCGGGTCACAAAATTGTCCTCGGAATTCCCAGGGATATTCTCAAGCAGGTCAAATCGTTCAATCGTGATAATGCATATAAATCCGCAGGTTTTTGGGCTGCGCAGATCATCAGGAAAAATCCGCAATTGACCCGGTCCCCGGATGTCGATCCCGTGAGCATCTGGAATGAAATTAAAGACACCATTTTGAAAAAAATCGCCCTGTAAATGCCTATGAATCGCGCCGGAAAAGAACAGCTCAATAAAAAAAGGCCAAAAAAAGATCAAGACGTCCACATGAAGGATTATCATCTTGTGATTGCTCACTACCGGCAAATGATCGAAAAGGGCAATCATGTGGCGGATGCCTACGTCAATCTGGGTTTTGTTTATCTGGACAAGGAAGATTATGACGAGGCGCTCGATGCTTTTTTAAAAGCGCTGGAAATGGAACCGGATCATCCGGAAAGTTATAATAATGTCGGTTATGTCTTTGAAAAAATGGACATGCTTGATTCGGCGAAGAAGTATTACACCAAAGCGCTGGACAAAGACGCCTCTGACGTGGAGGCCATCATCAATATCGGACACATTCTCGAATTGCAGGGCGACTACCAAAACGCAACTCAAGAATATCAAAAAGCCATCGGGATCGATCCGGACTCTGTTTCAGCCCGGTTTTGCCTGGCCGTCCTGTATGACCGCTACGACATGTATGACGAGGCCGCAGGTGAATATCAGGACATTCTGGCGCGCGATCCCGGCCATGTGAAATCCCTGTATAATCTGGGCCGCATCTCCTATCAACTGGGAAATTACGATCAGGCCATGAAATATTTTCAGGGCGTCCTGGACATGGATCACGACTACGCCGACGCCTGGAACAATCTGGGGCTGGTTTTTGAAGCCCAGGCCCAATTCCCCGAAGCCATTGCGGCCTATCGGAAATCGCTTTCGATCAATCCGTTTAACGAAGAAACCAACCTGAATCTGGCCCATATCCAGTATCAGCTGCACAAGAACTCGCCGGATAAAATGCAGGATATTGTCCGCCGGCTGCAGTTTGTCCACTCGCTCAACCCGCGCAACACCAGCGTCACAAAACTTCTCAAGACCATCGAAGAGGGTCGTTAAACGAATTCGACTGTTACTTTGGCGCACCGCCTAAAAAACCGGCTTTGGAAGCGCGGCATCGGCGGATCGCAGATAAACGGGAATGCATGATGCGGGCGTTAAAAGCTCGCCCGTCCGGTATTTTTCTTTTGCCAGATGCCCCACAAAAGAGGCGCGGATATGCTGACACTCAGCCGGCGCCACTCCGATTTTCCCCGGCGCCAGGTTACATAAAACATCCGCGTAGAGAATGGCGCCATCGCCTGTAAAGATGACGTCCTGATCATCCGGCAGCTGAATATTTTGGGGCGCAATAGCTTGTTGAGCGCCCAAGGCCCTCAGGCGACCATCGCTTTCGCGGTGGTAATAGGCCAGATACACCTGCCCGCGTCCCGCATCCATCATTGCCCCGATGATTTTGTCCGTCTGTCCGGCATTCATCGCCAGCGCCTCCAGCGCAGAGATGCCCGCCGCCGGTTTTTGCGTGGCCATCATCATCCCCGAAAGCGTGCTGAGTCCGATGCGCAACCCCGTAAAGGAACCGGGCCCCAGCGTGCAGGCAAAAAGATCAATGGCGGAAATTTTGACGCCGGTTTGACGACAGGCCTCATCGATTGCGGGAAGCAACACTTCGGAGTGCTTGCGGCCCGTGTCGATCACGCAGTCGTATAAAACGGCGTCGTCTTGCAGGATAGCCACCGAAGCCGTTTTCGAAGAGGTATCAAACGCCAGAATGTTCATGTCACTTGAAGAAGTTTAAAACATCGTTGACCGGCTTGAGGTTGAGCCGTTCAATATCGATCATGATCACGAAGAGCATCAGCATCAGCAAGACGACAAATCCGATTTGCTGGGACCACTCCTTGACTTTAAGCGGAATTTCCCTTCGGGTCACCATTTCGATCAGGTAAAAGAAGATATGGCCGCCGTCGAGCACGGGAATGGGAAATAAATTGATGACACCCAGATTCACGGAAAGAACGGCCATGAAAATGATAAACGGTACAATGCCTTCCTTGACTTGCTTGCCTGCCACCTGCGCGATGAAGATCGGCCCACCCAGCGTCCGGGGCGATATGGCGCCTTCGATCATTTTTACAACGGCGAT
>CAZSQS010000066.1:0-19844 GCA_964608995.1 uncultured Smithella sp.
ATCCAGTGACGGCGGGGCAGCTTGTCGCGCAGGGCAAATTCGGTTTCATCGGGTGTTTTCGTGGCAACGTAGCCCAGACGGTTGGAGATGCGATGCACGTGGGTGTCCACGCAAATGCCGTCGCGGCCGTAGGCCAGCGTAATCACCAGATTGGCGGTTTTCCGGCCGACGCCTTTGATGCTCAGTAAATCGTCGAGATTGTCCGGGACTTTCGAGTGAAAGCGCGTGATCAATTCGCGGCAGACCAAGTGGAGGTTTGCCGCCTTAACGCGATAAAATCCTACCGGATAAATGGCGTGGCTGATTCTTTCCTCAGAAATGTTTAACATCTCCTCCGGGGTCGATGCCAGGGCAAAAAGCCTCCTCGTCGCCTCGGCCGTGACTTCATCCTTGGTGCGCAGACTCAAAAGCGTCGAAATCAGGATGACGAAAGGATCGTGCTGATTTTCGGCCAGATGCGAGACGATCGGCATTTCCCCAAACACCAGTTCCTTCTTGAGAATTTTAACTATCTTATTGATATCAGCGTCTTGCATAAGACCACCTTGGAATGAACTTCAATTCGTCCGTTCCCATAATACGCGCTTTCATAAAAAACAAGCCTGCTTTAGCGCGGTCATGCCCATGATGCAGGCGGCGTCCTATTTGTTTGTCGAGCGCCACTGCGTATGCATCATTTTAATTTTATTCATGAAGCCTCTGAGTTGCCGGGTGGAATTTTTCTTGACAGCGCCGCCTTATTCTTATATCTGCCAAACAGCACAGGTGCAAAAGGCAGATGGAGTTTGGCACATCAGGGACTTCGGATTCTCAACTCCCCGAAACAAGCAACTTCAATCCATCCGGCAAAGAGTCTCGCACGGTTTTTCCACGCGGGAAAGATATAGTGAATTGATGCAAAAAACAAAAAAATATCCAATCAATCCCCCGGACGACATGGGCCGGCGCAAAAAGAAGATGGGGCAGGTCATCGTTATTGAAGACCGCTGCAAGGGCTGCGGCTTTTGTATTGCCAACTGTCCCCGTCAGGTGTTGACGGTTTCGTCCACTTTTAACAAAAAGGGGTATCATCCGCCTGAAGTCATTGACACCACCCGATGCGTCAATTGTCACTTCTGCGAAATTCTTTGTCCCGAGTTTGCCATTTACAGTATAGAATACAACGATCTCGACGAGTAGGATTGAAAAAGGAGCTTTATTTTGTCTGCGAAGGAAGTGAAAACGGGAACGCATTTTATAAACGGCGATGAGGCCTGCTGCGAGGGCGCGCTGGTGGCGGGTTGCCGTTTTTTTGCGGGCTACCCGATGACTCCCGCCACAGAGGTGGCCGAATCCATGTCGCGTCGTCTGCCGGAAATCGGCGGTATCTACATTCAGATGGAAGATGAAATTGCCTCCATGGCGGCGATCCTCGGAGCGAGCTGGGGAGGCGTTAAATCCATGACCAGCACCTCCGGCCCCGGATTTTCGCTGATGATGGAAAATATCGGCCTGGGCATCTGTACCGAAACGCCCTGCGTGGTGTGCAATGTTCAGCGCGCGGGACCCAGCACCGGGCTTCCCACGGCCGTGGCGCAGGGCGATATGATGCAGGCGCGCTGGGGATCGCATGGTCACTATGAAATCATTGCGCTTGCGCCGTCGAGTCCGCAGGAAATGTTTGATTTCACCATCCGCGCGTTTAATCTCAGTGAATATTATCGTATTCCCGTGCTCATCATGGCCGATGAGGTGGTGGGGCACATGAATGAAAGGGTGATTATTCCCCCCGAGGAAGAAATAGAAATTATTGATCGGCGCAAACCGACCGTCTCCCGGGAGGATTTTCTTCCCTACGAAGCGGATGCCGATGGCCTTTTGCCCATGGCCAACTGCGGGGACGGCTACCGGATTCACGTGACGGGGCTGACGCATGATGAGCGGGGCTATCCCGCGATGAACGCCGAGGCGCAGGAGCAAATGGTTTCTCGGCTGGTCAATAAAATCCGTCATAACCGCGAAAAGATCGTCCGCACCCGCAATCTCTATCTGGACGACGCGGATGTGGTTGTGCTGTCCTACGGCATCAGCGCCCGGTCGGCCATGCAGGCGGTTCACAATGCGCGCAAGGAAGGCATCAAGGCGGGTCTGATCAAGCTCGAAACCGTCTGGCCATTTCCCGAGGATCTGGTCCGCTCGGTGGCGCCAAACGTCAAGGCGATGATCATGGCGGAGATCAACGGCGGTCAGATGGTGTTGGAGATGGAACGCTGTGTTTTCGGCGCCTGCCCGGTTAGTCTCGTGTCCAACTATGGCGGCGCGATTCTTCACCCGAATTTAATACTTCAGGCGATTTCCAAGGCCGCAAGAGGGAAAGTATGACCACATCAAAAGCATTGAAAAATGTTCCGCCGCATCCGATGGACTCTCTGCTTCGGACGGAGCGCATTCCGCACATCTGGTGTCCCGGTTGCGGCATCGGCACCATTTTCGGCGCGGTCCTGGCTGCCATCAAGAATACCGGTTGGGATCCCAACACCATTGCGATGGTCTCCGGCATTGGCTGCACGGGAAGAATGGCCGGTTATATCCGTCTGGATTCGTTTCACACCACACACGGCCGGGCGATTCCCTTTGCCACCGGGTTGAAACTGGCCCGTCCCGAAACCAAAATCATTGTCGTCTCCGGGGATGGAGATCTTTTTGCCATTGGCGGAAATCATTTCATCCATGCCGCGCGCCGCAATATGGACATGACCGTCATCTGCGTCAACAATCTCAACTACGGCATGACGGGCGGACAGATGTCCCCCAGCACACCGATGGGCGCCAAAACCACGACATCGGTGAATGGTTCGCCCGAAGAGCCCTTCAACTTCAGCTATCTGGCGTCCGCCTGCGGCGCGACGTATGTGGCCCGATGGACCGCCATGCAGGTCCGGTCGCTGCGCAGTTCCATCAGCGAAGCGCTGGCCAAACGGGGGTTTAGTTTTGTGGAAGTCATTACGCCCTGCCCGTCGTCTTTCGGAAGGCGAAACCGGATGGGCACACCGCTGGAGATGCTGAAATTTTATCAGGGCCGCTCCGTCATCCGTGGCGATATAGATCCGAAAGAAGCGTCGATGGACATTGACCGCGAAATCGTTGTCGGCAAGTTTGTCGATATCGAGCGCCCCACCTTTGTGGACAACTACGAAAAGGTCAACCGTCTGCAGATGCCGCAGTGGCGCTCCATGCATCCTGAATCTCACAAGGGGCGGTAAGTTATGACCGACAAACGCGAAAGACATATTCTCATTACAGGCTTCGGTGGTCAGGGCATCGTCATGGCCGGAGATATTTTAGGGAAAGCCGCGGCCCTGTATGATCACAAACACGCGACCATGACGCAAAACTACGGCCCCGAAGCGCGCGGCGGCGCCTGCTCCAGTCAGGTGATTATCAGCGGCGAGGACATCCTTTTTCCCTGTGTCGAAGAGCCGGAAATTCTGGTGTGTATGAGCCAGGAAGCCTACCTGAAAAACGTCAAATCCCTGCGCGCTGAAGGGACATTGATCTGGGATACGGATCTCGTCCACACCCGCAAGGCGGATATGCATTATAAGACGTTTCACATTTCCGCCACACGCCTGGCCGAAGAGCGCGGCTCCAAGATGATGGCCAACATCGTCATGCTGGGATTTCTTTCCGCAGTGGAACCGGTGGTGCATGCCGAAGCGCTCAAAAAGGCCATTCTCGAATCGGTTCCCGCCGCCACGAAAGACAACAACCTTCGCGCCTATAACGCAGGCAGAGATTACGGCAATGCCCTTCTCAAAGGCGTCGAAAAGTTGGCTGAGCCGAAACATCAGGATTGATATCCGCAGGATTATAAAAAAAAGGGGCCGGTGATTGACCTGCCCCTTTTTTTTATGGTGCGCCTGGTAGGATTCGAACCTACGGCCCCCAGATTCGTAGTCTGATGCTCTATCCAGCTGAGCTACAGGCGCGCATGAATTTCAACGAACGATCGAGCGTATAGCACATTATCGGCGCGATGCAAAATAAAAATATTAAGTTTCGAAAACCACTTCCGTTTCGCCCCGGACGGCGTTGGTCAGAAGGATCTCGTCGGCGGTGCTAAGATCCTTTTCATAGAGAATTTTCTCCCGGGCTTTTCGTTTTTTCATTGTTGTTTCCCTTTGAACACCGGCCAGGAGCCCGCAGGTCACAGGCGGCGTGAACCAGACATTTTTTTTCCGGATGAAAATATTCGATATGGCGCCCTCGGTGATCTGGTCTTTTTCGTTTTTAAAAATGATGTCAAAAAAGCCGCTCTTGGCGCAGCGCTTGTGTTCGGTGTTGTATAAGGTCCGGTGCGTTGATTTGAAGTAAAGAAACGGATCGCGCGAGTCTGTCGGCACGCTCGAGAGCGAAATGCGCGGCGCTTTGGGCCGGGCGGGCCGAGGCGCGGATTCGATGCAAATTTCGCCGCCTGCCGTCAGGAGGAGCCGCAATTTCTCGTCCGGCCGGCCGGCCGCGTACGACACGAGCCGTTCCTTGATTGATGCCATGTTGCAGGGAATGCCGAAATACGCCGCGGCGTTGTTGAGACGTTTCAAATGCCGGGCAAGCGATGAAATTTTTCCTTTCACGAGGAGCATCGTTTCAATCAGGCCGAAATCCGGCCGGGCATCGAGAAGAAATTTCGCCTTGAGCCGGGCTTCGTCGTATTCCGCCTCCGGTTTCGAATCATGCACAATACCGCCTCCGACACCCAGAATGCCCCGATATTTGCCGGCGGATTCCCGCCGGAGATCCAGCGTGCGGATGGCCACGTTGAACACCGATTCGCCGTTGGGGGCAAAATAGCCGATAGCGCCCGTATAGATATCGCGGGGGGTGTTTTCCAGCGCCCGGATGATTTTCATGCTCTGAATCTTGGGCGCGCCCGTCACGGAGCCGCAGGGAAACAGGCTTTGAATTATGTCGGAGATTTGGATGCCGGTTTGGAGTTTCCCCGATACGGTGGAGGTCATCTGTAAAAGCGTTTCGTATTTTTCAACGGCGAAGAGTTTGCGCACGCGGACGGAGCCGGGCGTGCAGATGCGGCCCAGATCGTTTCTCAGTAGATCGACGATCATGACATTTTCGCTGGTATTTTTGGCGTCGTTTTGAAGCCAGTCGGCGGGTGTGTTCAGAGGCGCCGTGCCTTTCATGGGTTTGACGGTGATGTTGCCGTGCGTGTCGGTGCGGAAAAACAACTCCGGAGACAGGGACATCAGGATGTTTGATCCGCAGGACATCAGCGCCGAATAGGAAACGCGCTGATGCTTTTTCAGCGCGGCGTAAAAGGCGGGCACATTTCCGAAAAGTTCAAAAGAAAATCGTGTTGTGTAGTTGATCTGATATGTATCGCCCGCTGCAATGTACTCTTTAATTCGGGTGATGGCTTTTTGATAGTGTTGGGGCCCTTGGGCAAGCTTCGGCTCCGTGAGAAAAAAGACCCCAGTGCTTTGCCGTGGCTTTGGAGCAGACAGGGGCTTTTTATAAACGCCGAACCAGAAAAGCGGGAACTCCGATGGCGGACGGCGCTTTTGCAGGCTTTCTTCGAGACAGTAGCCCAGCTCATACGAGAAAAAGCCCGCCAGATAAAAGCCTTCGCGCCTTCTTTGTTCCATTTGCCGAAAACAGGATGAAATCTTGGAAGGCGATGTGCAGACGATGATCTCAATCGGATCGGTAAATAACAGATTGCGCTTGTTGCTTCTATCGCGGCGCAGCGTTTCGAGCAGGACGGAATTTGGGGGTGGATGGGTCATCAAGGATAAAAAAATGGCACTAAGAGCGGGATTTGCCCGGCATGCGCCGGGTGCCCAATTGGGCGAACCCTATTCATCATCCATACAAGTATTTTCTAAATGGCGGAGAGAGCGGGATTTGAACCCGCGGTACACCTTTAAAGGGCGTACAATCGCTTAGCAGGCGATCGCTTTCGGCCACTCAGCCATCTCTCCGCGTTTTGGTTTTCGACCTATATGAGTTAAAAAACAATTCGTCAAACGTTTTTTGACCGTTATTGTTTTTTATTATCTGGCGGAGGGAGCAGGATTCGCCCGGGCTTCGCCGGGTGTCGGGCTTCGCCCTCCAAACCCGCTAAGGGGTGTTTCCTGGTCTTACCGCACTTTGTTATATGGCGGAGGGAGCAGGATTCGAACCCGCGAGACTTTCGCCCAACGGTTTTCAAGACCGCCGCCATCGACCACTCGGCCATCCCTCCATATTTTATCGTTTTGCCTCAAGGCGCAATGCGCTCAAGGCCTCTCATATATGGGCGCAGGGCTTCCGGAATGAGAATGCTTCCGTCTTCCTGCTGATAATTTTCCATGACCGCCACAACGGTGCGACCCACGGCCAGACCCGATCCGTTGAGGGTATGGACGAATTCCACCTTGCCGTTGTCCTTGCGGCGATAGCGGATGGCCGCGCGGCGCGCCTGAAAATCTTCAAAGTTGCTGCACGATGAAATTTCCCGATACGTGTTTTGTCCCGGAAGCCACGCTTCCACATCATACGTCTTGGCTGAGGAAAACCCCACGTCCGCCGTGCACAGGCAGACGGTCCGAAACGGGATGTTCAGGCGCTTGAGCACTTCTTCCGCGTTGGCCGTCAGTTTTTCCAGCTCGTCGTAGGAGGTCTCGGGTTTGACGAACTTGACCATCTCGACTTTGTTGAACTGGTGTTGACGGATCAGGCCGCGCGTGTCCTTGCCGTATGAGCCTGCCTCTGCGCGAAAGCACGGGGAATAGGCCACAAAGTAAACCGGCAGCTGATCTTCCTCCAGAATTTCGTCGCGGTAGATGTTGGTAACCGGCACCTCCGCCGTCGGGATCAGGTAATACTCCATCCCTTCGATTTTAAAAAGATCTTCCTTAAACTTGGGCAACTGGCCCGTGCCGGTCATGCTTTCGGCGTTGACCATAAACGGGGTCAGCACTTCCGTGTAGCCATGGCTTCCCGTGTGCAAATCCAGCATGAAATTCGTGATGGCGCGCTCCAGTTGCGCGGCCGCGCCGCGATAGAGCGTAAAACGTGCGCCGGTGATTTTTGCACCGCGGGCAAAATCCAGAATATTGAGGTTTTCCCCGAGATCGAAATGCTGTTTGGGCTCAAAATTGAAAACAGGTTTTTCGCCCCAGCTGCGCACAACCGGGTTGTCGTCTGCAGAAGCGCCCACCGGAACGGATTCATGCGGAAGATTCGGCACGGTCAGAACAAACGCGTCGAGCTCTTCTTCCGTGGCGCGAAGTTTTTCGTCGTACTCTTTGATCTTCGCTGAGACATCGCCCATTCGGGCAATGAGTTCCGCGGCATCGAGTTTTTTCTTTTTAAGTTCCGCGATGGCCTTGGAGGCATCATTGCGTTCGTTTCGCAACGCTTCGACCGCCGTGAGAATATCGCGTCGGGTTGCGTCCAGGCTGCTGAAGCGGCTCAGATCGATATTCTGGCCGCGCGTGGCCAGCTTTTGGCTAACCAGATCGATGTTTTGCCTTAAGTATTTAATATCAAGCATATTTTATCCTGTCCGTCTGTCGGATGACCGCTGCCATTAAACGCACTGTCCCTATCACTTTGACCTTTTTTAGTCAATGGTTTTGTCAAAGACTTCATCGATTGGGGCGCGCCAGCCTGGCCTGGATGCGTGCCGTTAAAGCGCTGATTTCCGGGCTCTTCAGAAACCAGGCGGCGATGAAAAAGACCAATCCGCCCGACGCGATGCATACCGCAAGGTACGCAAGCCTTTCGCGAAAGGGCGCGGCGATGTTCCAGGGCATCACGTATTGGATCAGGCCGATGGCGGAAAGCATGATGAGCGATGCGATGATTATTTTGCCAATGGATACAAAGAAGCTCTGGTCGAGATAGGTCCCAATCTTGTTTTTTAAAACAACGGCCAGAACGCCGACGTTGACAACGCCGGAGATGGACAGGGCCAGGGCGATACCGTTGTGTTTCAGGGGGATCATCAGCGCCAGGCTGACCAGCACGTTGACGGTCAGTGTGACAATGGCGGCTTTGAGGGGCCATTTGGAATCCTTCAGGGAATAAAAGGAAGAAATGAAGATGCGCAAAACGGAATGCGCGCAAAGTCCCGGCGCGTAGCACAAAAGCGCCTGCGCGGTCAGGATGGCCGCCCGCTCGTCAAAGGCGCCGCGCTGGAAGATGACGGAAATGATCGGCTGGCTCAGCGCCATCAGAGCCACGGAGGCGGGGATCGTCAGAAACAGAAGCAGACGAAGCGAAAAGGAAATGCTGGATTTCAGGGCGTCGATCTGACCGCCGGCCGCCTGCCGCGAAAAGCTCGGAAGCGTCGCTGTGCCGATGGCGATGGCAAAAACCCCCAGCGGCAACTCCATGATCCGGTCAGCGATGAAAAGGTACGTGACAGAACCGGACGGAAGCAGCGAGGCCAGAATCATACCGACAATCGCGACATTGATCGTCGATACGCCCGCGCCCAAAATGGCCGGTCCCATCAGGCGGCCGATTTGCCGGATGCCCGGATGACGCAGGTTGAGGCGGAATTTAAAGGAGATGCCGGATTTTCGCAAAACCGGGATCTGCATGGCCAGTTGCAAAACGCCGCCGATGAGGACGCCAATGGCCAGCGCGGTGATCGGCTGGGCAAAAAACCGATGCAGGCCCAGGGCGGCGCCAATCATGGCGAGGTTGAGCATGACCGGTGACAGGGCGGGCACGGTAAAATGCTTGAGCGAATTTAAAACACCCATGCATAACGCGACGAGGGCGATAAAGAAAATATACGGGAACATGAGCCGGTTTAAAAAAACGGTCAGTTCGAATTTTTGCGGATCCGCGATAAAACCGGGTGCTAAAAGGGTTACAATGACCGGCGAGATCACAATGCCGATCACGGAGACGAAAGCTAAGATAACGGAAAGGAGGGTGAAGGCATTCTGGACCAGCTCCAGGGCGTCTTGCCTTGATTTTTTCTCAAGGTATTCCGTAAAGACCGGGACGAAGGAAATGGTCAGAGACCCCTCGCCCAGCAGACGCCGAAGCATATTCGGAATGCGAAACGCCAGCCAGAAGGCGTCGGTGGCCCACCCCGCGCCGAAGAGCGCAGTAATCACCATGTCGCGTATAAGCCCGAAGACGCGGCTGAGCATCGTGGCGGCGCCTACGAGGCCCGCGGCCCGCGCGACGTTGGCTTTTTCCGAATTTTGTAGTTGATCTTCCAAAGGAGCTCTTCCTGCCTGTATTTTTTCCATGCATCCGCGAATGATCAACCGGCGCTTATAATATCGTTAATCTTTTCTTCGAGTTTAGCCTTGTCGATGTCGCTGACCAGAATCGTTTTGTGTCGCCCTTTGGCGCCCGCCGTAATCTCCAACTGGCTTTTTTTCAGCCGCAGTTTTTTGGACAAAAGCAAAAGACAGGCGTCGTTGGCCGCGCCTTCCACCGGCGGGGCCGTGACTTTGACTTTGAGCGCGCCATCCTGAAGGCCCGCGATTTCCATGCGCGAGGCGTGCGGATTGACATGGATGTCAAAACACATGCCGTTTTTCGTTTCGCGAATGATCAGGCAATCAGCCAAAATTGAACTCCTGCTAGAGTCTGCGCGCCAGGTCCATCAGCGTGGCCACCAGAAAATATTTCAGAAAAAGAATTCCCAGCAAAACCACCAGCGGGGCAAAGTCGATGGGCAGGTTGTGGCGGGGGAGCCTGCGGCGGATGGGCCCGAGCACGGGCTCCGTCACGCGGTATAAAAAAATCACGATTTTATTGTAGGGATCGGGGTTTACCCACGAGATGAGGGCGCGGATGATGAGAATCCACATATAAACGGTGAGGGCCAGGTCAAGAATCCAGGCCAACGCGAGAATCAGATTGCTTAAAACAAACATAGTGACCTCAAGAGGTTCAGGCGATGGAGGCGCAAAAAGCTGCAAGCGCCTCATTAACTTCATCCGGTTTTTCCATCATGACCATGTGACCGGCATCTTCAATAAGAACCAATTTAGCGCCGGCAATGGCCGAGGCGATCTCTTCCGAGCGCTCAGGGGGCGTCATCTTGTCGTCTTTTCCGCAGATGACCAGTGTGGGCGCGGTAACCTTTTTGATTTCCTCGAAAAGATTGAGCTGGTTGCACGCGATTAGATCACCCGCGAGAACCTCCGTCTTGACCTCATCGAGGCTGGCGCGGATGGACGTCAGAAGTCTGGGGCGATTGACGCCGGATATGGATATTTTGGCGATCAGGTCTTTGGCGCCGATGGGATTAAATTGAAGGCCTTCAAGAATCGCGGGGTTCACGGGAATATGCACAGCGCCACCGACCGAGACCACGCCGCGAACGGCCGACGGATAATGGGCCGCATAGCTCAGCGCCGTTGCCGCTCCCAGGGAATGGCCGATCAAAATGGAGTGATCCATTGCCAGCGCCTCAAGAATATCCTTTAGATGAAGGACATACTGACGGAAGTCTTTTTCGCCTTGTCCGCCGGATTGGCCGTGCCCCGGCATATTCACCGCCGCGATATTGTATTGTTTATGCAGCTTCGCGTACTGACAGGCCCAGGCGCTGGAGGTGCTGCCCGAGCCGTGTATGAAAATCAAATTCTGACGCTTCTGATCAAAACCCTCCGGATTGATCCAGCAGGAGATTTCAGCGTCTTTCACCATAAAAGATTTCAACATGATGCAATACCCTTTTTAAGGAAGATGAACTGCGAGATCGTGACTATCATAAAAACAAAATGATATGCAACCCGAAGATGAAAAAATCAGGATTTCATGTTGACAGGATGGGCGGAAAAAGTGCATGTAATCGACATAACGGCGGAGGATGACAAATCGTATGTTTACAGGAAAAAAAGTGGCTGTCATTGGCGGCGGAAAAATGGGCGGCATTCTCGCTAAAGGGATGATTGACCGGAAAATTCTGTCGTCTAAAGATCTAACCGTAACGGATATTGATCCCGCGCGGCGAGACTTCCTGAGTTCCTCGCTGGGGTTGAATGTTTCCGCAGACAACCGGCAGGCGGTTAAAAACGCCGATATCATTCTTCTGGCGATCAAACCCCAGCAATTTGCTGAAACGCTTCAAGACCTCCGTCCGGTTGTTTCGAGGACGAAATTATTTATTTCGATTGCGGCGGGTGTAACAACTGACTTTATTGAAAAGACCCTGACCAAAAAACCGCGCGTGTTGCGCGTGATGCCCAATGTCAACGCGATGGCCGGCGAAGGCGCATCCGCCGTGGCGCGGGGACATTTCTCTCTGAATCAAGACGCAGACTATGCGCTGGCGATTTTGAATGCCGTTGGCCTCGCCGTGGAAGTGGATGAAAAATACATGGATGCCGTTACCGGCTTAAGCGGCAGCGGTCCCGCCTATTGCTTTTTGATCATCGAAGCGCTGACCGACGCGGGTGTCGGGCTGGGGCTCTCAAGGGCTCTGGCTGAAAAGCTGGCCGCGCAAACGCTTCTGGGATCGGCGAAGCTCTGTCTGACCGGTACGCAGCATCCCGCCGAGCTTAAAAACATGGTCACATCGCCGGGCGGCACGACGGCCGCCGGTTTGAAGGCGCTGGAGGAAGGCGCAATTCGCGCAACCCTGATGGCGGCCGTTGAAGCGTCGGCCAAACGCGCGAAAGAGCTGGCCGGCGCCTGAAAGTGCCGGCGGGTCGTGCGGACGAATGAATACGAATACTATTTAAAGCGTTAAGGAGGAATATTCGAAATGTTGGAAAAAAGTTACAGGGTCATTCGTTCTTATAAAGTGTGGCTGGTGGCGTTGATGTGTTTCGCCGTCGTCCTCATGTCCGGTTGTGCAGCCGTTAACGATGCCAAAGCGCCGACTCAGGCAAAAGCGGTGGCGGTTGCAGCCAAGCCCGCTTCTCTTTTCGAGCGCATTACGACCGAAGGCATTGTCGTCGGCCAGGAAGACGCCGCGACCCAAACGATTTCATGGAAGGGTATTCCTTATGTGCAGCCGCCCGTGGGCGATTTGCGCTGGAAAGCCCCAAAGCCCGCGCTCAAGCGCGCTCAGCCGCTGATGGCCGACAAGTTTTGTTCCATGTGTCCGCAGTATGTCGATCATGACGGCAAACCGACGACGCCGCAGATTATCGTCGGCAATGAGGATTGTCTGGCCATGAACATCTGGGCGCCCAAAGGCGCAACGGGCAGCCTGCCGGTTTTTTTCTGGATTCACGGCGGAGGCAACAGCATTCAGTGGCCGCTTCTCTCCAAGCTCGACGGCGGTATTTTGGCCGCGCGCGGCAACATGGTGGTGGTGAGCTTTAATTACCGGCTCGGCCCCATGGGGTTTTTCAGCCATCCCGTGCTTCGCACCGGTGATGACGAAACCAATTCCGGAAACTTTGCCATTCTGGATATGATCGCTGCGCTCAAATGGGTGCAGACCAATATTAAAAACTTCGGTGGCGATCCTGCCAATGTCACAATTGTTGGTGAGTCGGCCGGCGGGCAAAACGTTTATGCGCTGGTCGCTTCTCCTTTGGCCAAAGGGCTTTTCCACCGCGCGATTTCGCAAAGCGGCGTCATCCGTCCCTCCAATTTTGAAGAAGGCGCCGTGCACGTGGGCCATGTTCTAGCCAGACGGCTCGTGAAGGATGGCCGGGCGGCGGATGAAAAAGCGGCATTCGCGCTTCTTGCGGGCATGTCCGCCAAAGACATTGAAGCGTATATGAGATCGAAAAGTCCGGCAGAACTCCTCGAAGCCTATCCGGAGGGCCCGACGCGCGGGATGATCCTCATCCCCACCACGTTTGCCGATGGCAAGGTCCTGCCCGCTGATTTTTACGGCGCTCTGTCTTCCGGCAAATACAATCAGGTCCCCATGATTCTGGGAACCAACAAGGAAGAGGCCAAACTGTTTTTGCGAAACGCGCCGCCCTTTCGCGACTGGTTTGCCGATGGTTCCATCTATAAAACACCCGAGAAGCTTCAATTGTGGGAACTGGCCGCTAAATATCAAAGCGACGGATGGAAGGCGATGGCCGTGGATCAGCCCGCCCGGATTCTGCGCGACAATGTCGGCCAGCCTCCGGTTTATGCCTATCAGTTTCTCTGGGGCGCAGGCGGAGCCAAAAACCCCACTCAGGCGCCTCCGCGAAACATCATTTTAGGCGCGTGTCACGCGATGGAGATCGACTTTGTTTTCGGAACGGATAAAGCCTCGCTGGGCGCGTTTGTCTTCAATGATAAAAATAAGCCCGGCCGCGTGGCCCTGTCCAACGCCATGATGGACTACTGGTCTGCGTTTGCGCGCACAGGCAACCCCAACCTGGAAAAATCCGCCCTTCCGAAATGGGAGCCCTGGTCCAATATTGCGGACCGGTCCAAAATCATTATGCTGGATGCTGACTTCAACGCGGCAAAGATTGCGATGTCGAACAGTGAGTTGACGCAGGAGGCGATTCTCGAGGCGTTAAAAGCGGAACCGAGGCAGACAGAGCTTCAGCCATTCTGGGATGCGTCGCCTTACCGGCGTCGTTAGGAACATCAGCACAGAAGACAAACATCTGTCCGGTGGGCGTTCAACGCCTGCCGGATTATTTCATAGAGAGGACATGAAATGAACCTATCCGGAAAAGTAGTCATTGTGACAGGAGCGGCCTCCGGCATCGGACGCGCGCTGTGTTTGAGATTTGCAAAGGAAGGCGCCAAGGCCGTGGTGGCTGCGGACATCAATGAAGCAGGCGCAAAATCCGTGGCCGAGGCCGTTCAGGGCGACGCCGTCACCTGCGATGTGCGAAAAGAAGACGACATCATCCGTCTGGTAAAGCAGACCGAAGAAAAATTTGGTCGGGTAGATTTGTTTTGCTCAAATGCCGGCATTATAGAAATGGGCGGCTATGAAGTCAGTAACAGCGCCTGGCAGCGCATTTGGGAAATCAATGTTCTGGCCCATGTGTATGCGGCGCGCGCGGTGGTCCCCGGCATGATCCAACGAGGCGGCGGCGCGTTTATGATCACCGCATCGGCGGCGGGGCTTTTAAGTCAGATTGGTTCTTTGCCTTACTCCGTGACCAAGCATGCGGCGGTGGGTTTGGCCGAGAGCCTGGCGATTACCTACGGCGATCAGGGTCTCCAGGTGTTTGCCCTGTGCCCGCAGGCGGTGGATACGGAAATGACCAAGCCGACCGAAGGGGGAGGCGTAGCCGGTGTGGACGGGCTAATGAAGCCTGAACAACTGGCGGACGCGGTCATCGAATCCTTCGCGGCGGATGAATTTTTGATTTTGCCGCATAAAGAAGTTAAAACGTACATGCAGCGCAAAACCACCGATTACACACGCTGGATTTCCGGCATGCGCAAACTTCAACAGCGGTTTGTGCAGGGCGCGCCTTTAAAAAAATAGTGTGAACGCAGGCTACCGTCAGCACGGCCGGGGGGTCTCCGGCGCGGATGGCGTGCCTGCTTTCCAAAGCGTTTTTTGGCCGGTTCATCAGGAAGAGAGAGCTTATGGGCACAAACCCCTCATGCGCATCGGTGGACAACCTTGCTGATCTGGAAGCGTTGCTGGGAAGAATGGACGCCGTGATTGCTCTGATTTACGCTTCCTGGTGTCCGTTTTGCCGCAAAGTCCTCCCGGTTTTTGAAAAGGCGGCGCGCGAAGGCGGGAAAAATCTGCTTCTGGTGGAGGATGACGAGGAGCACATCGCGGATTTGTACGGTGTCGATGTTTTTCCAACGCTCATTTTGTTTGATAAACGGCAGATCGTCAAACGTCTCGACGGCAAACCGGGCTTGGGGTTAAACGAAAAACAGATGGCCGATTTTATTTCAACGTGTCCCGGGTCATAACCGGCGCAGAAATCCTTTGCGCCACCAGAGGATTTTATTTAAAGCATTCATGGAGTTGAGTTTTCGTTGGATATACTTCTCAAGTACTGCGGCGGCTGTAACTGTCAGATCGATCGATCCCATCTTATTGACACGATTAAAGACGCTTTGCCCCCCGATGACGCTCTGACAGGGGTTACAGGCGACGGACCTGCCGATGCAGGCCTTCTGGTCTGCGGATGTACGTCCGCCTGTGCGAAAAAACCGGAACTGAACGCTTTGGCTCACCGTTGGATTTTAGTGGCCGGAAAGTCCGTAGATCACCAGGACCTGCCGGAAGCGAATCTTCCCGAAGCGGTGCTTAAAAAAATAAAGTCAATTAAACATAAAGGAGACGCTATGGATTTGAAATATTTACTGCTGGATGTGAATGAAAAAGTGGCCATCGTGACGATTAACCGGCCGGATAAGGGAAACGCGCTTGCCCCGCAGGTGCTCGATGAAATCGCGGCCGTCTTTGGGGACATTGCAAAGCGCGCCGATGTCAACGTCGTCGTCTTTACCGGCGGCGAGCGGTATTTTTCCGCCGGGTTCGACTTAAACGAAATCCGCCAGCTCGAGAAGGTTTCCAACGAGGCCTACATCGACCTGTTTCATCGCGCCTACCGGTCAATTCTTTTCTGCCCGCAGCCCGTCATCTGCGCCGTGGGTGGCGCGGCCATTGCCGGCGGGTTTGATTTGACGATGATGTGCGATATTCGCTACGCCTCGGAGCGTGCCAAATTCGGCCAGCGCGAAATCGTCTTGTCGCTGACGCCCATTATGGACCCCCTGTGGCGCATTATCGGCCTGGGGCGGGCCAAGGAAGTGGCGCTTACCGGCCGCATCTACGACGCTCAGGAAGCGGAAAAGATGGGCTATGTCAGCCGCGTCTTTCCTGAAGGGAAGCTTCTGGAATCCGTGCTGGAAATCGCCCGCGAGATGGCGGCCTTTGATCACGGCTGCCTCAAGGAAACCAAAGCCATCGCCCACAAGGTGTTAAACGAAGATCTCGACGGCTCGATGCGGATTCAGGAATGGCTCTTTAGAAGCTATATTGGTTCAGAAGACAATCATGCGCGCATCGACGCGCTTCAGGCAAAACTGGCCCAAGCCAGAAAAAAATAATTCAAAAGGAGGATAAAATTATGAAACCCAGTGAAAAAGAAGAAGAATATTACGCGCGCATGGAGTATGAGAAAAAGCGCAAGCTCGAAGAGCAAAAAACCGGCAGCATGGCGGGGGAGGAACGAAAGAAACTCAAAGACCTCCACTATATGAAATGCCCCAAGTGCGGAATGGATCTGATTGCTATCGACTACAAAGGCATCGAAATCGACAAATGCTCCGGCTGCGAGGGCGTCTGGCTTGACGCAGGCGAACTGGAATCCGTTTCGTCCATGGAAAAAGGCGGGCTCGACAAGCTCTTCAGCGTATTCAAACGGTAAAAACAATCAGCCGCAAGGCGAGCGGTGTTTTTCTGATCCTTCTCGTCTTGCGGTTTTTTTTGTACTCGCTCAGGTTTTGCCGAAGCGGGGGCACAACTCCGATGATCCGGGCTCATAATGGCGACAGGTCGCGGGTCGTGTATCATGAATTGCACAGCCGAATTGATCTCCGTCCAGGCAGAAAAACGGACAGCCGCGAAGCGACTCTCCCGTGTCCGCTGAGATCAGGTGATCGCCTTCCCAGGCGGCATGTTCGCTTTTAAGCAACTTTAAAATATCCTGCCGGTTTTCGTTTTTCCAGCGGGCAATGTCTTCTTCGGTCACATAGGCCGCAAAATCGGCCAGACAGCAGCGGCCGCAGCGCAGGCATTCCATTTTACTTCCTTTCCTGTGGGTTATTGACCGTCTCCGGCCGGTCTTTTAGTTGGCATAATTTGAATGCCTTGTAAACATTCTTTAACCCAATTGTCATCATACTGTAACAATTCCTCTGTAATGTGCCTTCCTAAATAGAATTGGAGATGGACCTTTGCCACGGCCCGCCTCTAAAAAATTAAACACAGTTTAGGAGGAGAAAATGAAGAGAATTTGGGTGGTTTTGGTTGCTCTGGGCCTGGTGGCGGCTCTGGGCACAACGGGGTATGCGGTGGATGTAAAATTCAGCGGTGAATATTACGCAGCCGGCATGTATCTGGATAAGACAACGCTTACAAAAGACGCGCATGGCGATGGCGGGCCCTCAACGGCTTTCTATTACCAGAGACTGCGCGTGCAAACCGATTTTATTGTCACGCCGGGCCTGAAACTCGTGACACGACTCGACGCCATGGAGCGGGCCTGGGGCGCCCAGCGCAGTGAACCCTCAGCGGCGCTGGCGACCGATTCGTCCGGAACACGGGCGGAAAACGAAAATATCGCCATCGACTGGGTTTACCTTGCATACAAAAGCCCCATCGGCGAGTTTCGCGCGGGTGTCATGAACAAGGGAACCACGGGAACCGCATTCGGTAACAACATTCAGCCGGCTGCCCGGATCAAATACATCTTTACGACCGGGCCGATCACGATTGATGCGACCATCAGCAAATTGAGCGAAGCCAGCCGCACGGCGATCAATGGCGTAACCTACGCCGACGGCGACAATGACGAATACAGCATTGAGCCGATTTTCAAATGGAAAGATGGACGCGCGGGTATCAATATGGGCTATATCCGCCAGGCGGCCAATCGTCCGGTGAACAATTACAAGAAAACCTATTTCCAGTTCACGCCTTACGTCATGGCCAAGTTTGGCCCGGTGCGCGCCGAGGCGGAAGTCAGTTATGTAACCGGCAAGGAAAGAGAATATGACAACGGCACGGCCGACATTAAGCTTGAAAACCTCTCGGCCTACGCAGGCGTGACGGCGGACATCGGCATCTTCTATGTGGGCGGTGTGCTCGCGTATGTCTCGGGTGAAGACAACAGCACGGCCGACAAAAGAGAAGGCGGCACGCTCACCGGCGGGCGCGACTGGCAGCCAGCTTTGATCATGTGGAACTATGAACGGACCAACTGGGCGGGCAACCTCCAGGGCTACAACGGTACGGCTCAGGATACGCGCATGGCCAACGGCTACTTCGCGCAGATTCGTGGCGGTGTGAAGCCGGTAGCCGCGCTTAACATCATGGCTGCGGTTTCCTACGCGCATGTGGATAAACCCAACGCCAATCTTCACCGGGACTACGGCTACGAAGTGGATCTGACCGCAACGTATAAGATTACTAATAATCTGTCTTATATGCTGGGCGCAGGCTATCTCTTTACCGGGAACTATTACAAGGGAACCAGCGACGCCAATGAGATCAACAACGATTTTCTGGTGGTCAACAAGCTGACGCTGACGTTCTAAGGCTAGAGGCGATAGGCTAAAGGCTAAAGGCTTTGAGAAATTATCAAGCCGGGCGGGGATGATGATTCCCGCCCGGCTTTTTTCATTGCGATCTGAACCATAAAAAAGGTGCCGGTTGCGACTGGTGCATCTTTGTCGGACTGCCCTCGACTGCGGCGCTAAGCTCACTAAGCGACGGCTAAAAACTCGCCCTTCGGGCTCAAACCCTTTAGCCGTCTTATGCGCCATTTCGCCAAGCGCCACAACATCTCGGCCATCATCGGCCAAAGCCCCCCATCGCAACCGGGGGTGTTTAGATAAATGAATGAAACCGGTTATCTTTTTAAGTGCGAATAAACAGGAATTGCATTTTAGAAATTCAAAAAGGTGCCGGTTGCGACGGGGTGTGTCTTTGTCGGAGTGCACTCGACTGTGGCGCTAAGCTCATTTCGCGACGGCTAAAAACTCGCCCTTCGGGCTCAAACAGTTTAGCCGTCTTATGCGCCATTTCGCCAAGCGCCACAACGTCTCGGTCACTATCCGCCAAAGCCACACCCCATCGCAACCGGGAGTGTTTCAAATGGCATTGGTGACGGACTTGTTTATAGTGGGCATGTTTCCCATACAATACATCAATTGTTTTTTTTGTCTTTATTAACAGTAAAAACTACATGTCGCTTTTTGTTTGCTATTGTTTTTAAAGGATTATCGCTTTTATTTCTGCCGGAAATAGTTTAGGATTCCAAACGAAAAATCGGGGAAAACCTATCTAAGTATATTAATTGTTAGAGAATAATAAAATGCTAGAATCAAAGAAAATCTTAAAACAGTATGTAGATGATCACCTTAGCAGACGGCGATTTGCGCCAAAGACTAAAATATCATATGGGTCTTGGATTTCTAGGCTTACTGATTTCTTCGGAAAATACTCACTCAGCGATTTTACGTTAGAGGATGTTTCAGAGTTTATGAGAAGCATTGATGAGAAAGAAGGTTTGTCAGCAAGTAGTATTAAGCAAGCAGCAAATTCACTTCATTTCTTTTTCAATACTCTCGGCAAGCATAATTGGGAAATAAGAGGCCTCAGAAAGAAAACTGTTAAAAGAATCTCTCAATTTGTGCCTTCGCAAAAAGAAGTATTATCAATAATTGAAGAGATTTCATCAGAACAACATCAATTGGCTGTATCTTTGATATATTCATTAGGATTAAATTTAGAAGATGTTATTAATTTACGGAAAATCGATATTGATTTCCCGAATAATATTATCAGAATCCCAATTAAGCAAAAAAAGATGTCAAGAAAGGCAATATTGGCTGAATCTATAAAACCAAAATTATATGCGTATATCAGAGATAGAAAGCCGGCAAAATGGGTATTTGAAAATAAAAACGATACACAAATAAGTTATTCATCGATACAAAAAGCTGTAAAGGGAGCATCAAAGAAACTTGGGTTTAAAGAAAATATAACCGTAAAATCGTTGCGATATGCGTACATCAAACATCTGGAAAAATTGGGAGCTAATCTGCTAGACGTTATGGATGAGCTTGGTATGTCCCATCATACATCTTTTGAGTTCTACTCTAGGCTAGGTCAAGAAAAGAAAAAAATAACTATAAGCCCAATAGATAGAAGGATTGCTGAAACAATAGACAATAATGGGCATCCAGAATTATATATCTCCAAT
>CAZSQS010000067.1:0-19837 GCA_964608995.1 uncultured Smithella sp.
TGCACAGGGAAGTTTGGTGATGAATAAGAACTTCCATTTTCTTACGTGTCGCGGATTATAAAAAAGGCAAATTGGATTGTCAAGGTTATAGAAATTTTTTTGCGGTTTAAATAGATCCTGTTGTGTCACCGCAAGGGGAAGCAATGAAAAAAGGGATTGCAGCGCGCTGCAATCCCTTTCCCAGATGCTGTCCCGGCAAGGCCAGGCTGTTTTAGGTTGACGGTTAGATTGTGAAGCCCAGATCCACCAGTTCGAGCGCGGACTTGTCACCGGCCTTGATGGCTTCGCATCGGGCTTTGACGGTGGTCAGTGAGTCATTGGCGAAGAACTTGGCCGAAGCCACACGGCCGGCATAGAAAGCGGCTTCCTGATCTTCTCTCTGGAATCCCTTCTGTTTACCAATGGTGGTCAGACCTTTTTGTTCGTACATGGCTTCGAGTTTCGCCTGGGCGATTGTAGCTGCGTCAGTCAGGAAGTAGCCGACGACGACGTCTCCGAAGATTTCAAGGAACTTGCAGGCGTTATAAATGGGGGCCAGGAAGTCTCCGCCCTTGGCAGCGCCGGCGAAGAACATGCTTACATCCACCAGCGCGTTGGTGGCTTCTTCCAGCGTAGCCGCTGATTTGGCCAGTTCGGGAATGTTTTTGGCTTTGGCGATGCCCTTCTGGATCATGCCGATCATGTTCATAACGTTGAGACCCTTGCGCTGATTGAGCTTGCGGCCGACCAGGTCGAGCGCCTGAATGCCGTTGGTGCCTTCATAGATGCAGGCGATCTTTTCATCGCGGACAAACTGTTCCACGGGATACTCGGCGCAGAAACCGTAGCCACCGTAAACGTCCATGGCCATCGAGCACACCAGGAAACCCTTATCGGTGTTGTAAGCCTTGATGATTGGGGTCAACAGCTCAATGAAGCCCTCCCAGTTGGCTTTTTCTTCTTCCGTTTTGGAAATCGCGCTCATGTCCATGCAATAGGCGCAGAAATAGCTCATGGACCGCATGCCTTCTACCAGCGATTTCATATACATCAGTTTCTTACGCACATCCGGATGCTGAATGATCGCCACTGCTTTGGCGTTGGGGTTTTGCATTTCCCATACGGGAACGCTCTGAATGCGCTCTTTGGCGTAGGAGACGGAATGCTGAAAAGCGGCCGAAGACAAACACAGGCCCTGATAGCCAATGCCCAGTCGGGCTTCATTCATCATCATGAACATGACTCTCATGCCGGAGCGTTCCGCGCCAAGAAGCTCGCCTATGCACTGTCCGTCTTCGCCGAAGTTGAGCGTACAGGTGGCGTTGCCGTGAATGCCCATCTTGTGTTCGATGCCGCCGGTTTTGACGTCGTTGGGTTGGCCCAGGGTTCCGTCATCGTTGACGCGAATTTTGGGAACGATAAAAATGGAGATGCCTTTGGTGCCGGCAGGATCGCCTTCAATGCGGGCCAGAACCGGGTGAATGATGTTTTCAGCCAGATCATGGTCGCCCGCCGAGATGAAGCACTTGGTTCCCGTAATGAGGAATTTCCCGTCAGGGAGTCGTTTGGCGGTGGTTTTCAGCGCGCCGACGTCGGAGCCCGCACCCGGTTCGGTCAGACACATCGTACCGGTCCATTCACCGGTAAACATTTTGTCCATGTATTTTCTTTTCTGTTCTTCCGTACCGTAATTGTTGATCATGTTGGCCGCGCCGTGCGTCAGGCCGGGGTACATGCAGAAAGCGTAATTGGCGGAAGAGACGGTTTCGACAACGGCGAAGCCCGCGGAATGGGGCAGACCCTGGCCTCCGACGTCGGGAGAATCCATCGGATTGATCCAGCCGCCTTCCTTGTATTTCTTCCAGGGTTCATGGAAGCACTTTGGGGCAGTGACCACACCATTTTTAAAGGTGCAACCGTCATGATCACTCTCCTTCAAGGTCGGGAAAATGTCGTTGACAGCAAGCTTCTCGGCTTCGTTGAGAATCATCTGCACGTCGTCTTTCGAATAACCTCCGTACTGCTCCGATTCGAAAATCTTTTCGAGTCCCAGTTGTTCAAAAAGAACAAACTGCTGATCGCGCGTGTTGACTAATAAATTGGCCATAACTAACTCCCTTCTTTTAAGTGGTGTTTTATTGCAAACGTTCAAAAACGTCTGTTGTGCCTGATGCGATGCGGATACCCCGGTTTGTGGTCCATCGTATTTTGCCGGTTTTAACTCCGGCGCAAGGAGGTTTCTCAGACTTCCTGAGACGGTGGCCTTCCTGATTCTCAGCAGGCCGGAAACCTCACGGTCTCAACGTTGCTGACTATAATTCTAATGTTGACCGAAAGTCAACAAGATAATGTTAAATTCCGCCCGGTGTGCCTCGTTTTTGCCCCTGGACCCTCAGGGGATAATCGAATGCCGCCTATTTCTTAATATCGTGAAATTCATAGTATTTTGCAAGATTGGCGAGCGCGCGGGCCGCTTTGAGAATGCCCTCGTAAAACGGGACGCCCTCTTTGAGGAAAATGGATTTGACCTTGTGCATAGTTTCGCGCACCGGTTCGCTGGGGGTGTATTGCCGCAGGGCGACCACAATGGGTTTTCCGGCCGTGTGCCGGCGCGCTTCTTTGGCAATGTAATTTGCGATTTGATAGATGGCTTCACCCTGACCGCGTGAAAAAAGCCAGTCCAGATGCAACGAGATAATGAACATGTTCAGATTTGGCTCAGCTGAAAGCAGATCGAGCGCCTTCCCTAAGAGAGCAGGCTCGATCAAAATAAGATGCGCATCGAGTGGATTGCGAATCATGTTGCCGGCGGGGGGGATAAATGTGCGCAGGCGGGTCATCACGTTTTCGGTAAAGGGCGCGAGATTCAACCCCTCGCGCGAGCAGGCGTCGGCCGCCTCCACGCCAATGCCGCCACCTGTGCCGATGACGGCCACGCCGCGTCCGCGGATGGGCCCCAGATGCATGAAGGCGCAGGCGGTTTGGGCCATGTCTTCGAGTGATTCGACGCGCACCGCGCCGGTTTGTCGGAAAAAGGCTCCCCAGATTTTTTCGCCGCCGGCCAGCGACCCGGTATGCGAGGCTACGGCGCGCGCGCCGGATTCGGTAAGGCCCGCCTTGATCATGATCACCGGCTTGGTGGGACTGATGCGCGTCACCTGATCCAGAAGCTTGCGTCCGTCTTTGACGCCTTCAAGATACATCGTGATAATTCTTGTTTCGCCGTCTTGCTCCAGATAGTCCAGAAAGTCGGTGCTGTCGAGTGTGAGCGCGTTGCCGTAACTGAAGACCTTGCTGAAATAGACCCCCAGCTTCTCCGCAGCGTAAGCCGTGTAGTCCTGTGCGTTGCCGCCGCTTTGACTGACGAAGGCCACAGGGCCAGAAACAGTGGAGGCTTTCACCCAGGTGAGCATGCGGTTGGCCGGAACATAAAGCCCCATACAGTTGGGGCCGACGACGTTGAGGCCGCCTTCGCGGGCGATGGCCTCAATTTCGTTTTGCAGTCGGATGCCCTCGGCCTCGCCGGTTTCCTTGAACCCGGACGAAAAAATATGCACATTTTTGCATCCCGCCGCGACACAGTCCCGAAGCGCCGCCGGGACATAGGGCGCAGGCAGCGTGACCACGACCAGATCCACCGGATGGCCGATGGCCTGGACATTCGGGTAGGCCTTGCGGCCCAGGATTTCATCTGCGTTGGGGTTGATGGGATACAGCTCGCCTTTGTAGCCGAACTCGACGATGCAGGCAAACATGCCCGGAAATCCTTCGCTGTGCGTGCGCGTGGCACCGATGACGGCAATGGATTTGGCATGCGCCATCGTCTCGATATCCGCGATGATTCTCTTTGTATCCGTGGCCACAGGGGAAGCGGCCCGCGCCGACGGATCGGACAGAACGACCAGCGCATCGACGGCCAGGGCTTTGCCCTTCGGTGTAATGATCAGTGGATTAATATCGATTTCCGCAACATCCGGTTCAGCCAGGGCCAGCCGCGAAAGACCCGTGATGACTTTCACCAGCTGGTTCAGATCGGCGGCTTTTTCTCCGCGGAAATTCCCCAGGAGTGTTTTGGACGAAATTTCCTGGATCATCCGGTGTGCCTGGGTTTCATCCACCGGCGCGATGCGGAAGGCCGTATCGTCGAGCGCTTCGGTGAAGATGCCGCCCAGGCCAAACATGACGACCGGGCCGAACTGTGCATCCCGGATGAGTCCTGCGACAAATTCCCGCCGTCCGGAAATGAAGGGCTGCAAAAGACAGCCTTCGCCGTCCTTTCCGGCGGCCTCAGTAATCTCCGTAAAGGCGCGCCGCACGTCGGCAGGGGATTGCAGGTGAAGGTGCACCAGGCCGCGTTCTGTTTTATGCGTCAGCCGTGGGCCGTGGCCTTTCAACACGACGGGAAAGCCGATTTTTTTAGCCTCCAAAACCGCCTCGGCCGCCCGTGTGACGATCACATTTGGGGCCACCGGCACGCCATATCGTTTTAAGAGCTTTTTGGATTCGAATTCAGAAAGCGTCTGCCGGTTTTCCCGGCGGGCATTTTTGAGTATTTCGTTCATTTTGGCGCCTCCAAGCAATATATAGTTACATTTGTCAGGGAAGATGAATTGATCCGTCGTTCGTCATACATTGCAGTTGCGATAATGCAAATAAGCTGAAAAGTCAATGGCGGCGGAAACTTTTCCCGAAAAGGCATTGACTCTCCCGTGCATTCTCTTTATAATTCCCCAACTGTCCATTCAGAGGTTTTGCGCTTCAAAAATACCCGGCGGGTTTTGGTAAACCGCTTGGCTCAAAGGGAAAGAACATGCCGGAAATGTCAGTTTCACCTGCCCTGGTCTGGGCGGTCGTCGGGTTGATCCTGCTGATTGCGGAAATTGCCACGCTCAGTTTCATTCTCTGCTTTATCGGGATGGGGGCGTTGATTGCCGCTTTCACCGCCTGGATTGGACTGACGCCGTCGCTGAGCGGTCAACTGATCGTCTTTTCCCTGTCGTCTCTGGCCCTCTTGTTTCTTTTGCGAAAAACCGCCAAACGGCTCTTTGCCGGACACGCAGACCCGCCGCCCGATTACATGGGTGAAAAAGTTATGGTCGTTAAGGCCATAACACCCGGTGGCGAGGGAACAATCCGCTACCGCGGTTCGGACTGGATCGCCTTCAGCGATGAGACGGTGATGATTCCGGAAGGCGCGACCGCGCAAATTGAAGCCATGGAAGGCATTCGCGTGAAAGTGAAAACCATCATAACAGAATAAAGGGAGGAAATTATGGAAATTGTTTTGATTGTCGTTGCCGTTCTGGCTGTGATCATCATCTTCAAAGGAGTCTGCATCGTACCGCAACAAAGTGCTTACGTCATTGAACGGTTGGGAAAGTTTGACCGGGCGTTGAATGCCGGCATCAGCTACATTATCCCCTTTGTGGATCGCATCGCCTACCGTCACACGCTCAAGGAGCAGGCCCTCGACATTCCCGAACAGATCTGCATCACCCGCGACAACGTGCAGGTCGGCGTCGATGGCGTGGTCTTCATCCAGGTGTTTGATCCGCAGATGGCCTCTTACGGCATCAGTAATTATGTCTTTGCGATCGTTCAACTGGCGCAAACCACGATGCGCAGCGAAGTCGGGAAAATTGATCTGGATAAAACCTTTGAGGAGCGAACCACGATCAACTCCGCAATTGTGTCGGCCATCAACGACGCGTCGCGCACCTGGGGCGTGAAGATCCTGCGCTACGAAATTAAAAATATCGTGCCGCCGGAGTCGGTGTTGCGGGCCATGGAAAAACAGATGCAGGCCGAACGCGAAAAGCGCGCGAGCATCTTGCAGTCCGAAGGCGAAAAACAATCCGCCATCAATGTGGCCGAAGGACAAAAGCAAAAGGTCGTTCTGGAATCGGAAGCGACAAGACAAAGACAGATCAACGAAGCCAGCGGCCAGGCGGAGGCCATCCGCGCCGTGGCGGAGGCGACCTCCGACGGTCTGAAAGCCGTGGCCACCGCCGTGCAGGCCCAGGGCGGGTTTGAGGCAATTCAGCTGCGTGTAGCGGAAAAGCTCGTAGAGCAGTTCGGGAATCTTGCCAAACAGAACAATACGCTCATCCTGCCGGCCAATTTCGGCGACATTTCGTCACTTCTGGCCACGGCCATGACGGTTGTCAAGCAGGCAAAATAACGGATTGGGCGCAGGGTTAATAGACGGGGATATTTCTTTTGAACATATCCACGATGATGTTTTCCATCGAATACATGCCGATGGGTGCTCTCACCAGCCACTTCGCAGCAAAAATGGCGCCCTGTCCGAACGCGGCCCGGTTAATGCTTTCATGCGTCAGGCGGATGGTTTGATTGGGCAGGCCGAAAATGATTTCGTGCTTGCCCACGATGCCACCCACGCGAATGGAATTGACATGCCGGGCCTTGTCCAGCCCTAAAATATCCGCCAATTTATTAGCCGTGCCCGAGACTTCCTTTTTGGCCCGGAAGTGTTCTTCCACGATTTCAATATCCGCGTGAGGCGCAATGCTTTGAAGAATTTGCGAGGCCACCAGAAGGAAATTCACGCCCAGTGTGATGTTGGGCGAATACAAAACAGCGGTTTTCTTTGAAAGCCTCTTTAAATCATCGATGTCTTGTTCTTTATATTTTGAAATCGCAGAGATGATTTTAATCCCGCAACCAGCGGCGGGCGCATAGTGTTCATGCGCCCGCGCGCTGGCAAAATCCACGATGATATCGACAGCATGCTCACGAAAAAAATCGGCGGACATTTCATCGACTGAAAAAATCGGCGCGTCGTTTGCCTCGTGCCCCAAAAGACGGGAGGCAAATTTATGATGATCCTTGTGCGTGCGGCGCACCACCCATTTGAGCTCAAAGGCGTCGTCTTTATAAAACTCTTCCGCCACAATCCGGCCCGTTTTGCCGAAACCGAAAAGGCCGATTGAGATTTTTTTCGGGGAACGATCATGTCTGCCTGTCATCCATCCCACCCTCAATTTACATTTTCATCCCGCCGTCGCAGAAGATGATCTGCCCCGTGATGAACGAACTTTCGTCGGAGGCCAGAAACAGCGCCAGATTGGCGATATCCCGCGGCGAGCCCTTGCGGTTCATCGGCACCAGATACGGCAGCATCGCGTCCATCTGCTTGATCGATTCGGGCGGCATGTTTTTCATCATGTCCGTCCAGATCATGCCCGGCGCGATGGCATTGACGTTGATGCCCTTGGCGCCGAGCTCCTTGGCGGCGGTTTTGGTCATACCGATAACGCCCGCCTTCGTGGCCGAGTAGTTGAGCTGGCCCGCGTTCCCCATCGCGCTGGTCGATGAGATATTGATGATCTTGCCGTAGCCTTTTTCACGCATGACGCGCGCGGCACACTGAATGCCGTAAAAAACGCCGGTGAGGTTAACGTCGATCACTGCATTCCACTGATCATCTGTCATCTTGTGCAAAATGGAGTCGCGCGTGATGCCCGCGTTATTGATGATAATGTCCAGCGTCCCAAATTCCTTGACCGCCGCATCCACCATCTGCTGAACCGTTGCCCGATCCGATACGCTGCCAACAACCGCCACGGCCTGGCCGCCTTTGGCCTGAACCTGATCCACTACATTTTTCGCGTCCGCTTCGTTAACATCATTGACAACGATTTTTGCGCCTTCTTCGGCAAACCGAAGCACAATGCCTTCGCCGATGCCGCGTCCCGATCCGGTAATAATAGCCACTTTGTCTTTTAGTCTCATGCGTGTCTCCTTCATTCATATTTTTCTGCCGCAAAAACAGACCTCTCGCTCCGGTGTGAGCCCAAGGCGAGGATATGCCGCTGCAGGGTTGATCGTAGTTTATTTCGTGCAGGGCCCCAGGTACTTCCCCGTCATTTTGCTTTTCATTTGCATTTCCGGCCCGCCCTTCATTTTAAAACGCGTGGTGGCCGAGCCTTCCATGGTGTTGCCCGTATAGGTGTTTTTGCCGGTCGTGGTCATTGTGCCTTCCGGCCCCTGACATTCGAGCGTGTACGTTACCGTGTTGCCGCTGACTTTCTGATGGGTGGTCTTGCAGTCATAATTTTTATCCGCATTTTGGGGGACAGGATCGTTCTTGGTGATGCACTGCGAAAAAGTGGCAGGCGGCATCTGTTGAGGCATGCCCTGCATCTCCACGCGCGTGGTGATTTCCCACTGGCCGTCTTTGAACTGAGCCCAGGCGCCGGCCGCAGGCAAGATCAGTAACGCCATCACGAATAAAGCCAAAAGTTTTTTCATATCCATCTCCTTATGGGTTTTTGATGATATTGCCTGAAAAAATCGAATCAGGCGTCATTTTCCGAGGGCACAAACGAACCGATTCATTTTTTTACAAAAAAAACCGGCCAAGCGCCAGCTTTTTATTTGTCGGCGAACAAGGATATTCAATCATTTCGTCCGGAAGCTTTTTACAACACTTTTATTCTGTCTTGAGGCTTTTAAAGAGTTCTGCCGCGATTGCGGCGCTCTCCAGGCGCATGAGCGTCTCTTCGGAACGGCCATAACCCAGCAAATTGACGCTGCCATACCAGACGATGCGCCGGTCGAAAATGGCAACTTTCTGATGAATGTTGGATTTGAAGATTGTTGAAATGCCGTAAGATTGCATTAGGGCAAATAACGCTTGGAGCGTCGCTCCGTCTTTATAATCGGAGACAGGCCGCGTCAAAACGGTTACGGTAACTTGCCTTTGTATGGAAGAGATCAGCAGAGGCATCGCCTGCTGAAGCCGTCTTTTCGTGGCAAACGGACTGACGATAACGATTTCCTGTTTGGCTGTATTTAAATCATTTTCGTAAGCCGGCAGGAAATTTCGATGATCAAATATAATGTTTGCGGAGGGATTAGAAATCTCCTCTCCTTTTATTTTGTAGCCCAGCGCTGCGTAACCAGCGAGCCTTTTGGAATACATCTTCGAAAATACGCGAACCTGACTATCGACGTAATCATAAATTTGCACGTTATCCTTCCCTTCAAAAAGACGGTGCAGGCGGCCCGCGTACTGTTGAACGGTTCCCTTCCAGGAGATCGGCATGGCGAGAAACAGCGTGTCCAGTTTCGGCTCGTCAAAGCCTTCGCCGATGTATTTACCCGTTGCCAGCAGCGTCAGAGGTTTTTCCGGCGGCGCTTCCTTGATCTTCAGGAATGCGGCTTTCTTGTCTTTGGCGCCGGCCGAGCCGGTCAGTGAGATCACATCAGGAATGCTTTCTTGCAGCAATTTTCTTAAAGCTTCCACATGGGCGGTTCTTTCCGTCAGCACCAGAGCGTTTCTGCCCGAGGAATGGCTTTTGACGACATCATCGGTAATGAAGCGGTTACGCCAGTCATTTAAGGCAAGTTCGGAATAGAGCTCCTGGATGGCGGCGTCTTTTCCGTCCGTTTCAAGCGCTGATCGAAAACCGGTAAATCTCGGAATGACGTAATGTTCGAAAGGCCGCATACCGGCCTGTTTCCTGGCATCCACCCGATAACGCACGGGGCCGCAATGCATGAAGATGATGGGGTGCCAGCCGTCCTTGCGGGCGGGGGTCGCCGTCAATCCGTAAACATATTTTGCCGAAACAGACTTGAGGATTTCTTCGAAACTGGAAGCCGGCACATGATGGCATTCATCCACAATGACCATGCCGTAATCCTTGACAAGCGGCTTAACATCGCCGCCTCGATTCAGCGATTGCATAATCGCGATATCCACAATGCCGGAAGGACGGCTCTTGCCTGCGCCAATAAAGCCGACGACGCTTTGTGCTTTTTTCCTCCCGCGCTTTTTTTCCAAAGGCGGAAGCGCTTCGTCTATATTTAAGAAGGTATTCAATCGGTCGTTCCATTGATCCAACAGTTGTTGGCGGTGGACAAGAATCAAGGTGTTGACCTTGCGCTCGGCAATCATTTTGGCCGCAATGACCGTTTTGCCGAAAGCCGTCGTTGCCGAAAGAACGCCTGTGTCGTGTTTTAATAGTTCGCAAGCGGCTTCGCTTTGATCGTCGCGGAGTATTCCTTTAAAGGCGACATGGATGCTTTTGCCTTTTTGGGTTTTATCCGAAATGCCTGCCTTCACACCCGCATCAGCCAGAAGCGCCATAACATCCGGTTCACACCCTCGGGGCAGACAAAGATAATTGTCCGTTTCATCTGAGCAGGAAATGATCCTGTCCTTTCCGTAAATGGACAATCGCATCGCCTGGGCTCTATAGAATTCAGGATTCTTAAATGCCGCCAGCCGTTTCAGTGCGTTTAAGGCCTTTTGGGAAATGTCCGCCATGGGAATATAGATCATGTTGGCACGGACGATGTTTATCGCACCTGGAAAGTCCTGATCTGTAAGTCGAACCTGGCGCTTAGGTTCCCAGGGCTTTTGGGCGTCTTCATCGTCTTGTCTTAAGTCGCCCAGTTCATCCGCACCGCTCAAACGTAGGGAAAGCGAAATCACCGTTTCTTCGCTTATTCTCGAAAGCGAGGCCAGATATTCCCACTGATTGGGATAAGGCTGGTCATTCTCATCAATGAATACGCTGTTTCCCGCTTCACGCGCCTTTTTCTGCAAAGGCAGGGCGATTAAATTTCCTAAGCCTCCTTTGGGCAGCGTGTCCTGATTGGGGAACAGCCGGTCGTAGGACTTGAAAGGCATTTGATGGTTCTGGCTCATGGCGTGTGTGATTAAAGAAGAACCCAATTTTCGAGCCAGGCTTGCGGCTATCGGATTTTCAAAAAAGAGCCAGGCATGCGCGCCGTTGCCCGAACGCGACCGTTCCATGGCAACCGGAACGTGAAGGGATTGACACACCGACCGAAAGACAGAGGCGTCTCGTTGCCACCCGTCTTTGTCGAAGTCGATGGCCAGAAAATGACAGGTTTCATCGGCAAGAAGCGGATACACGCCAATGACGGTATTGCCGCGCAGATGATCCTCGATGACCTGATCCGTCAACTCATCATAAAGTCTGTGGGCGCAATTGACGCATTTGACCTGCGGCTTGCGACAAATGCCGGCTTTCCACTCATTGCGGCATGCGGGCGCATATCCTTTGGCGCCTTTCTTGTTTTCCCAACGCCGGGCATAGACGTCCTCTCTGCCGGCAAACAGAGCCCTGAACAGCTTGATCTTTTCCTGCGGCGAAATCTCCGGAGCGGGCGCAGACATCTGTGCGATGGGCTGAGTCCTTTGTTCGACTTTTGGAGAATGAACGACGGTGTTTTCGGCGTTGTGGGTCGGGCAAAGAGCGGACAATTCCGCAATAAGTCGCGCATTTTCCTTTTTCAGGCATTCGTTTTCAGCCGCCAGTGCGCGGTATTTTTTCAGAAGCTCCTGATCATTCATCGCATTTGCCGGATGCCCTCTGCTGCCTCTTTCAGATAGTTGTGTGGGAAATATCAAGGCAAACGCTGACGAATGTCAATATAAAATACTTACCAATATTCAGCTGATTGAATTTGGTTAATTTTTGCGCCCCATTTCCACATTTAGCTCAAAAACCAAAGAACTGGCCGGGCAGTTGATGCCTCGTATGTTGGTTTCTTCGTTCACATGTCAGGGAAAAGGTTTCAGTTTCATCTTGTCTGTTCAAAGTTCAACAGCGAACACACGCACCAATTTATCAAAAAGCAATTGACAGTAACTGTTAGTAACTGCAATAATCGCCTCCATTAAAAGATTTCATGTTTAAATTTACCTTGAAGCAAAAGAGGCGGATTGAAATGGAAGAAAAGCCAAGCGATGTTCTGACTATCGATGAATTAGCCGCTTACCTGAAAATATCCAAATCGACCCTCTATAAACTGGTTCGGGAGGGAAAAATTCCCTCTCAGAAAATCGGTAAGCATTGGCGTTTCAGAAAAGGCGCCATCGATCAATGGCTGGAAGAAAAGAAATAGTGTGATTAAGGAAGGCGCATGGAGCTGTCCGCAGAAAGAATTATAAACAAGATACAAGATGCCACTCAGTTATATTATCAGTTGATTTTCGTGGTGGGAGCTTCCGGGTCCGGTAAAACGCAGGTTTTGCGTGATGTCCATGAACGAACCGGTGCCCCGATTATCAATGTGAATCTCGAACTTTCCAAAGCGATGCTTGAACTGAGCGAACGCCAGCGCATGTTGCAATTGCCGAAACTTCTTTCAGATCTTTTTGATCAATCAAAGACAGGCATCATCTTGCTGGATAACATAGAGATTCTTTTTTCTGTGTCTTTGAAACAAGATCCACTGCGTCTGTTACAGGGGCTATCCAGAAATAAAACGATCGTCGCGTCATACAGCGGAATGATTGATGGTGAATATCTGGTCTATGCTCAGCCGGATCATCCAGAATATAAAAGATATTCTACACGGGATTTGCTGATCGAATGCATTACAGCACATTGATGGAACAACCGGAACTACTTTCATGCGGGGGCATGCAGAATGACAAAAGTGAACGAAAGCAAATTGTCAGTATCGGAAATTAGAGATCTAAAATATGGCGACCTGATTCAGTTTGAACCGATTGAATCTGTTATTGAGTTACGTTCTTCCGGTGAAGCTGCAACTGCCCGGCAGCTCGTACAGACTTATGTTGTTTCCGAAGAAATGGCAGAGAGGCTCATCAATCTGGTTGTGCCCCAGCTGCAATTCGACAAGCCCATTGACAATAAAGCATTACTGGTTGTGGGAAATTACGGCACCGGTAAATCGCACCTGATGTCTGTTATTTCCGTTCTGGCTGAGCATAGTGGTCTGGCAAACGATCTGAATGATAAAAAAGTGGCGCAAGCCATGGGTAAAATCTGCGGGCGCTTTAAGGTAGTCCGGACAGAAATTGGTTCCACGACAATGTCCCTGCGTGAAATTCTTGTGGCCGAACTGGAAGAAAACCTTGCAAAGATGGGCGTGACTTACACCTTTCCCCCTGCCAATAAGGTATCGAACAACAAACGTGCTCTGGAAGACATGATGGCCATGTTCCATCAGCAATACCCTGACCATGGCCTTCTGTTGGTTGTTGACGAACTTCTCGATTACTTGCAGACGCGCAAGGATCAGAATCTCATCCTCGATCTGAATTTCCTTCGCGAGATTGGCGAAGTTTGCAAGGATTTGAAATTCCGTTTTATTGCCGGTGTTCAGGTAGCGATTTTCGACAGTCCACGTTTTTCCTTTGTGGCCGACAGCATTCGACGTGTGAAAGATCGATTCGAGCAGATTCTCATTGCGCGCAAAGACGTCAAATTTGTCGTGGCGGAGCGCTTACTTAAAAAGACGGCCGATCAGCAGGTAAAAATTCGGGAGTACCTTACACCTTTTTCCAAATTCTATGGTCGGATGAACGAGCGCATGGATGAATTTGTCCACCTGTTTCCCATACATCCCGATTACATTGACACCTTTGAACGGGTTACCGCTGTAGAAAAGCGAGAAGTGCTGAAAACCCTATCACAGGCCATGAAGAAAATGCTTAACCAAGACATTCCGGCAGATCGGCCTGGCGTTATTGCCTACGACGGTTATTGGGCAACCTTAAGGGCAAACCCCTCTTTTCGTGCCGTCCCGGACATTAAAGCCGTTATTGACTGTAGCCAGGTGCTTGAATCACGAATTGAACAGGCATTTACGCGACCGGCTTACAAAGACATGGCCCTGCGTTTAATTGCCGCCCTTTCCGTGCATCGGCTGACAACCGTTGACATCAATGCCAACCTGGGCGCCACACCCGAAGAGCTGCGAGACACCCTTTGCCTGTTTCAGCCCGGTGTTGAAGACCTTGGCGGCGACCCTGCCGATGATCTGTTGTCGCAGGTGGAAGTTGTCTTAAAGGAAATCCACAAGACCGTCAGCGGCCAGTTTATTTCATCCAATGCGGATAACAGACAGTATTTTCTTGACCTCAAGAAAACGGATGACTACGACGCGTTGATCGAAAAACGCGCTGAAAGCCTTGATGGGTCGAATCTCGACCGCTATTATTATGATGCGCTTCGCCGCGTCATGGAATGCACGGATGTAACGTACGTGACCGGATATAAAATCTGGCAGCACGAAATCGAATGGCAGGAGCGCAAAGCGGCGCGTCAAGGCTACCTCTTTTTTGGAGCACCCAATGAACGTTCTACGGCTGTGCCGCCCAGGGATTTTTACATTTACTTCCTTCAGCCGTTTGAACCGCCAAAAGAAAAATATGCAACGGATGCGCAGGATTTGGTGTTCAAGCTGGCCCATACAGATGATGAATTCCGCGCTGCGGTGCGCAACTATGCCGGCGCGTTGGACCTTGCTTCTACTGCTTCGGGAAACACCAAAGCGACTTACGAAGCCAAGGCATCCAAATTTCTCCAAAACCTGGTGCAGTGGCTGCAGAAAAATATGACGACCGCTTTTGAAATTACCTATCAGAATCGGACAAAATCCATATCTGAATGGGGAAAAGGGAAGAACATTCGGGAATTGTCGCGCATCAGCCCCCACGAGCGCATCAATTTTCGGGATCTGGTGAACACGGTGGCAGGGATTTGTCTGGGCGTAAAATTCCAGGATCAGGCGCCCCAATACCCGACATTTTCGGTTCTTATTACAACCGCAAACCGGACACAGGCGGCACAGGATGCCTTGCGGGTAATCGCCGGGCAAAAACCCACAAAGCAGGCCACGGCGGTGCTGGATGCCCTGGAGTTATTGGACGGGGAAAGACTCGACCCAGGCCGGTCAAAATATGTTCAATATATTCTTGATATTATGAAAGGCAAAGGGCAAGGACAAGTCGTCAACCGATCAGAACTGATTCAGGAAGTTTACGGCGTTGAATATTTTGCGCCGGACAAAGGTTACCGGCTTGAACCCGAGTGGATGGTGATTTTGCTGGCCGCGCTGGTCTATGCCGGCGAAGTGGTCCTGTCCATTACCGGTAAAAAATTTGATGCTACCGCATTGCAGCAACTGGCCGGCACGGCAGTGGATGAATTGATTCCCTTCAAACATATTGAAAAACCCAAAGATTGGAATCTGCCGGGACTTGCGGCCTTATTCGAATTGCTTCAGCCATACTGCACCGCGGGCGTTATGTTGGCGGCCGGCGAAGTTCAGATTATCACCATGGGCGGTGAAAAAGCGGAAGGCGTTGTGACCAAGCTTCAGACCATCATCCAAAGACTTGTGGAAGGCATTGTTGTCACGCAAAACAATGTTCAAACAGGATTGACCTTCTGGGGGCGCAACCTGCTTTCAGAAGATGACGCGAACAAACTGAGATCAAAACTTGATGCCACAAAGACATTTCTCGAATCGCTTCAGGCTTACAATACAACAGGAAAACTCAAGAATTTCCGATACGATGCTGCTGAGGTGAAAGTACATCGCGATGGCTTGGGCGCGCTTTTAGAAACCAAAACCCTTCAGGAGATCGTTACGGACTTTGGGCCAACAGCGGGTTATCTGACCCAGGCGGAAGCGTTCCTTCCGTCAGATCATGAGTGGGTTGATAAAATGAAAACCATTCGGTCTGATATCTTCACTTCGATTGAAAATTTCAAAGCCAAGGATCAAAGCACATTACGGCAAACGCTGAATTCTACGCTTACCAAGCTAAAACGCGATTACATGGCCGTTTACCTGTCCATGCATTCCAAAGCGCGTTTGGGATTGAAAGAGGACAAACGCAAGGTCCAGCTTATGAATGATGATCGCCTCAAAACATTGCAGAAACTTTCCACAATTGACCTGATGCCGCGCCAGCACCTTACCGATTATCAAAGTCGGCTGGCCGCACAGAAGAGCTGCTTTACGCTTATTGAACAGGAATTGAATGCATCGCCCCTGTGCCCTCACTGCCAATTCAAACCCGGCGTAGAATCCGTTTACGGAGGAATGCCGATTTCAACTACTTTAAATAATTTTGATGATGAATTGGACAAAATGCTGGAAAGCTGGACACAAACCCTTCTTACCAATCTTGAAGATCCAACCACGAAAGAAAACATCAATCTGCTCAAACCTGCCGAGCGAAAGTTGATAGATAGTTTTATTAAAAAAAGAAGCCTGCCTGATGACTTAAGCCAGGATTTCATCCATGCTTTAAAGGAAGTGCTCTCCGGGCTCACCAAGGTCGCCATCAGCATCAATGAATTGCGCGAAGCCCTGCTTTCAGGCGGGTCACCTGCAACACCTTCGGAGATGAGGAAGCGCTTTGAGGAATACCTGGAAAAACTCACCAAAGGCAAGGAACCTGGCAAAGTCCGGATAGTGCTGGAGTAGAAACCACGAATGGACGCGAATGAACGAAAATTGAAGGAACTGATCCGCGGGGGTGAAGGCATTTCGACCGAGTTTAAAACCTGTCGGAACAGCCTTAGCCGGGATATTTATGAGACGGTTTGCGCCTTTTTGAATCGGCATGGCGGGACGATTCTATTGGGTGTTCAGGATTCGGGAGAAGTGATAGGTATTGTCCCCGGCGCCATCGGACAGATAAAAAAAGATTTCGTGACGGCCATTAATGACCCGCAGAAGCTGCACCCGCCCGCCTATCTTTCAATAGATGAAATGATGCTGGAAGGTAAACCAATTCTTCGCATTTATGTTCCGGAAAGTTCCCAGGTCCACCGTTGTAATGGCCGCATTTATGACCGTAATGAGGACGGTGATATTGATATTACAGACAACACCCGTCAGGTAGCAGACCTTTACCAGCGTAAGCAGGCACATTATTCAGAGAACAAGATTTACCCATATGCCGGGCTGGACGAACTGGATATTGAACTGCTTGCAAAGTGTCGCAAGATAGCTCTGTTGCGTCGAGAGGACCATCCCTGGCGGGATATGGGCGATATGGAACTGCTCAAAAGCGCGCAACTCTATCAGACAAATCCTGAAACCGGAAAGAGCGGCGTGACCCTTGCCGGTTTGTTACTCCTTGGCAAACGGTCACCGTTACTGTCGGCAGTGCCGCACCACCGCACCGACCTGATCCTGCGCAAGGTCAACCTGGACCGCTATGACGACCGGGATTTCGTGGACGTCAATCTGGTCGAGAGCTACGAACGTATCATGGCTTTTGTCGCCAAACATCTGCCCGACCCTTTCTATCTTGAAGGCACGACCAGCATCAGCATCCGTGATGCAATCTTCCGCGAAGTTGCTTCGAACGTCCTGATCCATCGGGAATACACCAACGCTTTTCCCGCTAAAATGATTATCGAGCGCGGCCAGGTACGTACCGAAAACAGCAATAAACCTCATGGCTTTGGCGTTCTAAATCCGGAAACCTTCACGCCCTTCCCCAAGAATCCGGTCATCGCTGCTTTCTTCCGCCAGATCGGCCGCGCCGACGAGCTTGGCTCCGGCATGCGCAAGTTGATGAAGTACGGTGAAGCTTATGGTGGCGCCAATCCCGAATTGATCGAAGGAGATGTATTTCAAATCGTTATCAAGGTGCCTGAGTTCGGCACAACGGTTGAAAAATCAGGCGCTCCCGAAGTTAGGCCCCAAGTTCCACCCCATGTTGCACCCCAAGTCACACCCCAAGTCGAACGTCTGCTTCGTGTCGTCAAGGGTGAAGCAGGTCGAGATGATCTTCAGCAGGCGGTTGGTCTAAAGGCCCGCAAAAACTTCAGGCAGTTGTATTTAGCGCCAGCCGTTGACGCCGGACTCATCGAAATGACAATCCCGGATAAACCGCACAGCAGCAAGCAAAAATACAAACTAACAGATAAGGGCCGGAAGGCGCTAAAGGAAATCGAAGGAGACAGCGAGTGACCCAGTTACGCGACGCCCTGCTTACAGGCGGATCGCCTGCCACACCGGCGGAGATGAGAAAGCGGTTTGAGGAATACCTGGAAAAACTCACCAAAGGCAAGGAACCGGGCAAAGTCCGGATAGTGCTGGAGTAACGAAAATGAGAAATACTTCGGAGATTCGAGACCTGCTGGATGAATTGAATGTCCATCCGGCATGTGACTTGGAAGATCAGGACTTAGATTTTAAAGAGTGGAACTCCCGCAGTATGGCGGATTCTGTACGTCTGGTTGTAGAGATGGCCGTGTGTATGGCCAATGGAGGCGGCGGAACGGTTGTCTTCGGGGTCAACGACAAGGCGGTGGGACGCGCCAGGGCTATTTTCGGTGTACCGCCCGATGTAGATCTCAATCGCTTAAAAAAAGCGGTTTATGACTCCACCGATCCAAAACTTACACCGGTATTTCAAGAATTAAGCGTCGCAGAAGGTACGGGGCGCCTGATTGCCATGCAGGTTTATCCGGGACTTCCACCTTACACCAATACAAGCGGCCAGGGAACCATTCGCATTGGCAAAGACTGTCAGCCGCTTACAGGAACGATGCGCCGCAAGATCATGATTGAAACCGGAGAAACCGATTTCACTGGAACGGAAATACCTGAACCATTGGAATCCCTGATTTCCCCTTCTGCCATGGAAAAGCTTCGTGAAGCAGCCTCAAGAGAGAAAGCGCCGGATGACCTGCTGCACCAAACGGATCGCGATCTTCTGGGCGCAGTGGGTCTCATTCGTCGTGGCCGCCTTTTGCGGGCCGGTCTTTTTCTGGCTGGGACAAACGAAGCAATTCGACAATATTTCCCTGGCTATGTCTGGACTCACCTGCGCATGTCGAGTGATACAGATTATACTGACCGTGCAGACGGAAACGAGGCGATCCCTATCACGCTGGAGCGTATCCTTGATCGGATTATGGCCGACAACCCGATTACAACCATTAAACAGGGGCTGTTTCATTTTGAAATCCGCACATATCCGGAAATCGCTCTTCGAGAGGTATTATTAAATGCGCTTGTTCATAGTGATTACCGGATTCCGGGGCCGATACTGGTTAAACAGTTCAAGGGACGGCTGGAAATCAGCAATCCCGGTGGGCTTCCGGGCGGGATTACGCCGGAAAACATTCTCCGCCATGAGCCGGTGCCGAGAAATCCAGCATTGGTAGATGCCCTGACGCGGCTGCGCCTGGTCAATCGGAGCAACCTGGGGGTCCGGCGGATGTATCAAGCGCTTCTGATGGAGGGCAAGGAGCCACCCACGATTCTCGATGAAGGAAACGCCGTTCGCGTTATCTTTCGCGCTACCCCGCTTTCCCCAACAATTCGGACCTTTGTGGCAGAGGAATCGGACCGCGGCCGGTTACTTCCTCTGGAGCATCTTCTTATTATTCAGCACCTGTTGCGGCATCCTGAACTGGATACGGCAACCGCCGCGCGCATCACTCAACAGAGCGAAAATGATGCACGAGAAATGTTGAGTCGTATGGAATCGGAACTTGGTTATTTGGAACGCGGTGGCACGGGTAGAGGCACCTATTGGATTTTAAGGCGCAATTTGCATCGGCGTTTTTCAGCGGCCGAACATTCGGAGCGGGACTTACGCATTGATTGGGAAGCGGCTAAAACCAGGGTGCTGAGCGTGTTGATCGAGAGACAAAAACGCGGCGAATCGGGCCTGTCCAATGAAGAAATCAGACAGATTACGCACTTCGACCGCAATCAATCCCGACGGCTCATTCTTGAATTGATTAATGAAAACAAAAAGATCAGGCAGATGGGGAAACGGCGGTGGGCGCGCTATGAGTATTTTCTATAAATTGCGCATAGAAAATCGCATAGACGCGCTTTCTATGCGTGACACGATGCCCATTTGCATAAAATAGCGCATTAAATGAAGGCGAAATGCGCAGATTAAGGTTGAATTAATAAAGCCCATTGAAAATAGAGGCTTAGATCCGAGAAACGGGTAGATACGCATGAAAAATAAATCATCCTCCACGGTTCAAATCTTTCCTGAGCAACAGAAGGATATGTTTGAAAAATCGTATGAAGAAATGCTGGAAGAAAA
>CAZSQS010000068.1:0-19668 GCA_964608995.1 uncultured Smithella sp.
TGATTGTTTCCATGCCTTATCTTGCCTCCCCTAAGAGATTCCTCATATTGTTTAATTGGGTTTTGATGCTGCCGTCATACAACGTATCACCAACGCCAATTACTATGCCGCCTAAGAGCCCCGCATCATTTTCAACGGTCACGTTAACTTGCTTGCCTGTCATTTTCTCGAGATTGGCGGTAATATAAGACACCATTTCGGAAGACAGGGGAAAAGCCGTTTTAACATTCACCCGAAGTTTTTGAAGCGCTTCATCCATTAACAGCCGGTAGCAGGATTCAATATCCGCAAGTACGTCAATGCGCTTCTTATCGACCAGTACCTTCAGAAAATTGACGGTCATGGGAGACAAAGACAACTTGCTGATGATCTGCTCCAAAACTTTCTTTTTGCTGTCCTGCTCGAAAATCGGATTGGCCAGAAATACACCGAGATCTTTATTGCCGTTGATGATGGACGAAAATTGCTGGAGTTCATTGTAGTATTGCTCCAGTTTCTTTTCTTCCTCGGCGATTTCAAAAAAAGCGCGAGCGTAACGTTTGGAAATATTGCTGATCAATTTTTGTTCACCACCTTGTCCATGTATTCTTTAATCATCGCTTCATGATCCTGCGGCGTGATGTTTCTTTTAAGAATTTCCTCGGCCATCTGAACAGAAAGGGTAACTGCTTCGCTGCGCAATTGAATCGTGGCCTTGGACAATTCCTGTTCAATGCGCGCCTTGGCATCTTCCTTCATTTTTGCGGCAACCTTTTGAGCGTCTTCAATGATCTTTTGCTTCTCGGTGACGCCCTGGGCCTTGATCATTTCAAAAATGCCGTCAATCTCAGCCGATGCCTTGTCAATTTTCTCAGAATAGTCACGATATTGCTTTTCAGCCTCAGCCTTTTCAGTTGATGCCTGCTCCAGAGACTCTTTAATTTCTTTCTGGCGGTCAACAAAGAAGGCTTTAATTTTGGGGGCCAGGAAATAAACGAGAAGACCAACCAATATAACGAAATTAAAGGTCTTTAATGCCAGCTTCTTCCAGTCGTCAGCCGTATGACCGCCGCCTTGTTCGGAGGCAAAGGAAACAGCGGCGCACAAAAACACAAACAGGATGGCGGGCAGCAGACTCTTGAGGGTGGATTTCAGAAGAACCTTCATTGCACGCTCCTCCCCATCACTTTTTCAGCAATTTCCATTGAAAGCTTGCGCGACTGACCGGTCAGGATTTCACGGGCTGCCTGCATTTCTTTATCCATCTTTTTCTGAAATTCCTGCGTCATCAGAGGTATTTCAGCGCGCACCGCGTCAACCATGCCCTTGGCCTGTTCAACACCTTCGTTCATAATTTCTTTCTTTAAATCGGAGGCGCTGGCCTTGGCCTTGGCCAATTTTTCATCATACTCCGTCACCTTCTTGTCGACAGACTCACGAAAGAGCTTTACTTCATTTTGGAGCTCTTCATGCTGTTTTTTGCGTCGTTCAAGAATGCCCAGAACCGGTTTGTAAAGAAGGGAGTTAAGGATGAATATCAGGGCTACAAAAATAACCATCTGAACTACAAGCGTCAAATCAGGAATTACGGTAACCACAACTTACCTCATTGATTTTTTCAGACCGTCTTGATCCCTTAAGCTGCAGGATTGGCAGGTCGTTTATTTTCGCTTATCTGGTTATCTTGGACCGTGAGGCTTTACGAATCGGAAAACTGACTTAAAACCCTTGATCACGCCACCAAGACGGCAGCGAACTAATCATACCCTGACGAGCTTGTCAAGCTTTTTTATGACCGTCGGTCTATAAATGAGCAATAAAATAATACCATAATAATAACAATGGCATAAAAAAATTAATCCACTTCTTTGTCTGCGGGAATTTGTGCCTTCTGATCCACCATGTGTGACCGGCCGTCAAAGACGGAGCCCTCTTCCATGACAAAAACCGGTGTTTTTACATCACCATACAACCTTCCGGTGGAATGGATATTGATTTTTTCCTTGACCTGGATGCTGCCCTGCACATCTCCCCCGATATAAACACTGCCGACCGTCATATTGGCCTTCACCTGCGCGCCCTGGCCTATGTCCACGGATCCTTCGCCAACAATCTCTCCCTGAAAATCTCCATCAATCCGGACATTTCCGCTAAATATCAGTTTGCCGACAAATTCGGCCCCCTTGCCGAGAAATGCCTTGGTATCTTCAACCTGCTTTTTTTTCTCCCACATCTTTTCCTCCTAATGCATACGTCATGAGGTTTTCGTCACCGCTGCAAAATGAACCGTCTTACACTCACGTTCATCAGCAATCCAATGGCAGCCAGTAGCGAAGCCATCGCCGACCCGCCATAGCTTATGAATGGCAAGGGGATGCCCACAACCGGAAGCAGTCCCAACACCATACCCAGATTAATCATCATTTCCCAGCCGATGAGCGCGGTGATGCCAAAGGCCAGTATCGTGCCTAATAAATCTTTTGAATGCAAGGCAATTTTTAATCCCCAGATAATCAGGGAGATAAACATGACCATCAGAATCAGGCAGCCGATAAACCCCCACTCTTCGGCAAACACCGAAAAGACGAAGTCCGTCTGTTGTTCGGGTAGAAATTTCAGCTGAGTTTGTGAACCATTGAGAAACCCTTTGCCAAACAGGCCACCGGTGCCAACCGCAATCATGGATTGGATAATATGATACCCGGTCCCCAGGGGATCGGTCTCCGGTGACAAAAAAGTGCGTAACCGGTCTTTTTGATAATCCTTCAAGATAAAGACCCAGGCGAGAGGCAGCGCCACCAGAGCGCCAAACGACGCAATGGCAATGGATTTCCAGTTCATGCCGATGAAAAGGACAATCGATGCCGCAATAATGGCAATCATCAGGGCCGTCCCCAGATCGGGTTGCTTGAGAATCAGCAAACAGGGAGCCGCGATGAGAAAAAAGGGAATCAGAAGCTCACGAAGCAGGTAGGGCTCGTTGGATTTGTGATCGTCAAAATATCTGGCCAGGACGATAATGATGGTCACCTTCATGAATTCGGAAGGCTGGAACATGATAAAACCAAACGAAATCCATCTCTGCGCGCCGTTGGCCGTATGGCCGAACAGAGCTACATAAATCAGCGACAGAATCGACAGGCCATAAATCACATAAGCGGCCTGGTTGATCACGCGGTAATCCACCAGGTAGGCTGTGACCATTAAAATCATCCCGAAAACAACCCATTGGAGTTGTTTGACATACAGCGGCGTCTGCGAATCGCTCAGGCTAAACCCCGTTGAATAGATGTTGATGATGCCGATCGCGCAGATACACATCACGAGCGCAAAAAGCGTCCAGTCAAAATATTGGAATATCCGGCGGTCGAACTTAAAAAAGATCATTTTCCCTCAATTCACCTTCGGTGTCTCGTCTTTTTCCGGCGGATCGCCCGGCCCTGCCGTTGACGCCAGATGGCCTGCCTTATCCTTTTTTTTGGCCTTAAAATAGGCATCCAGGATTTTCCGGGCAATCGGGGCGGCAACTGCGCCCCCGCCGCCCGCGTTTTCGGCAATGACTGAAATGACAATTTCCGGGTTTTTCATGGGCGCATAACAGACAAACAACGCGTGGTCCTTGTGGATGGCCGCCAGCTTCTTCATACGGCGGGGACTGTCCTTTTGCGGAAGGGCCACCACCTGCGACGTTCCCGTTTTACCGCAGACATCCGCCTGCGGGACCCTGGCCGCGCTTCCCGTGCCGCCCGGCTCATTAACGACGCCCCACAGCGCTTTGTTCAATAGCGCCATGGTCTGCGGATGCAAGCCCAGATCGCCTCTTTTTTCGGGCGAATACTTTTTCACGAGCGTTTTGTCCGGCCACTCAATACGATCCACCAGATGCGGCCGCCACAGGGTGCCGCCGTTGGCCAGCGCGCCGTAAGCCTGCGCCAGCTGCAGCGGCGTTGTCAAATTAAAGCCCTGCCCGATCGACACGGAAATCGTTTCTCCCAGCTGCCACGGCTCCCGCATGCGCGCCAGCTTCCAGTCGCGCGTGGGAACCAGTCCTTTTCGTTCGTGCGAAAGATCAATGCCCGTCGGTTCTCCAAAACCGAAGCGTGTGGCGTATTGCGCAATTTTATCCACGCCCAGCGTCTTGCCAATCGCGTAAAAATAAACGTCACAGGATTCAACAAGCGCCCGGTGCAGCTTCACGAAACCGTGGCCGTGTTTTTTCCAGCAGCGATACGCCCGGTTGCCCAGTTCAAAAGATCCATTGCAATGAATCCGGGTTTCCGGCGTGATCAGGCCTTCCTCCAGCGCCGCCGCGGCAATAATCAGCTTATACGTTGAACCGGGAGGATACTGCCCGGAGATCGCGCGGTTGGAGAGAGGATTTAATGGATTTTTCTGCAGTTTGTCCCATTCCTCGCGGCCAATGCCGCTGTTGAATAAATTCGGATCGAAAGACGGCGCACTGACCATCGCCAGAATAGCGCCGTTTCGCGGATCCATCACAACCGCCGCGCCGGGCTTGCCTTCAAACGCCGCCCAGGCCGTCCGTTGCAGCTGTGCGTCAATCGTCAGCACCACATTGGCGCCGGGCACGGGATCAATCCGGCCAAGATTTTTAATGATTTTCCCGTAGACATTGACTTCGACCAGTTCATTGCCCCGCTGGCCCCGGATATACGCATCGAGTTCCTTCTCGATACCATACTTGCCGATCACGTCGCCTGCGGCATAGTCCTGCGCCAGACGATCGAGCTCTTCTTTACTGATTTCACCGGTATAGCCGATAATCGGCGCAATCATGTCTCCGTCCACGTAATGACGAACCGGCGCGACGTCGATATAAACCCCGGAGAGGTCAAGCGCGTGAGTTTCCACCAGCGCCACTTTTTCCATGCTGACGTTCTTTTCCATGCGGATGGGCAGGTAGGATTTCACCGTGCGGGGAAAGGGCTGATCGGAGGAAAACTCCAGCGACTTCTTCTGATAGATCTCTTTGAGCTTCTGAACCAGATGATCATGATCCACGCCTTTGGTCGGCATGTACATCACGTCGAAGGACGGACGGTTATCCACCATGACAAATCCGTACCGGTCCAGAATCAGGCCGCGCAGCGGCTGAATTTTCCGAAAGCGAACGGCATTGTTTTCCGAACGCTGCCGCAATTCATCGCCCTTGATCACCTGAAGATACCACAGGCGCATCACCAGCGCCGACACGACACAGACCGCCAGAATAATAATGATCTTCAGTCTCTGCCGATATTGCGCCGGTTCAGGGCCGTTGAGGAGATTGCACGGATTTTCCATCCATCCATCCTTCCAGTATGCGCATGCCGGAAAAAAAGCCCACGGCCACCACACTCAGCAGCAGCGCCTGCGGGACGAAAATCAACAGCGCGTGATCCGGCATCTCGTGCCCGAGGGCCAGGCGATAAATGGCCATCACGATCAGTGACTCCAGCATGCAGCAGAAAAAGCTGAAAAGAGCAATAAGATAATACTTTCCTGAAGCCATCCTCGGCGAAACGAAGAAAGACAAAGAGAAAATCAGCAGGTAGATCAGCGTAAACAGGCCAAGTGGGGCACCGGAGACACAATCCAGAATAAATCCCGTCGTCGTGGCCAGCATCATCCCTTTGACGAAAGACAGACGAAAACCGGCGTAAATCATCGCAATCAGAGACAACTCCAGCGTCAGCCAGCCCGAAAAAAGGATATCGGCCAGTGTCATTTGCAGAACAATCAGAAAAACGGTCATCAACGGCAAACAAAGATAATAAATCATTTTTGCTTTTTCTTTTCCGCTGTCGCCGCCGGTACATCTGCCATCAAGACGAGGACTTCCTCAATTTTAGCAAAGTCAACAAACGGCACAACCTCAATTTGCAGAAATAACCCGACATCCATACGATCAACGGAGCTGACCGTTCCCACGAGCAGCCCCTTGGGAAAAATACTGCTCATGCCGGAGGTCAGGACAACATCCCCTTCTTTCACATCCTGCAGCTTGGAAATGTATTTCAGAACACCGCCACGAGAACCTGCGCCGCGAATAACGCCGTGGGCGCGCGTCCGCTGAATCAGAACATCCACATTCGAGTTCTCGTCAATCATCAGCAGGACTTTGGCGCTACGCCAGGTCACATCCGTCAGCCTCCCAATCAGCCCCGGCGGCGCAATCACCGGCATACCCGACTTCAGTCCATGGACGGAGCCCTTGTTAATCCAGAGCGTTTTGGAAAGCGCCGCCTGCTGGCGGCCAATGACGCGGGCCGCGACAAATTCGTGGGGATACGCCTCGGTAAACGCGAGGAGTTTTTGCAACCGCTTAGCCTCGGCATATCCTTCTGAGTAGCGCAGCAGCTGGGACTGGAGATCGGCGACTTTGTGCTGAAGCCTGCGGTTTTCGTCTTCGAGGCCCACAAGTCGGACGTAGCGAAGCCAGGCATCATTGATGCTTGTTATTGCAGCGCCGAAAAAATTCTGAACCGGGGTTGCCGCCTGCAGCACCAGTTTTTTTGCCACGCCGCCATCGGAGTCGTATTTGAGATGATACGACAGAAGCAGAAGCACGGCGGCAAACACCGCGGCTAAAAAGATGACGGTTCGATAATTCTTGAAAAACATGTCCGTCCTGCCTCAAGGCGCACACTCACACCTGAATGGTCACCTCTTTGAGCACATCCAGTTGATCCAGCGCCATGCCCGCGCCCCGGGCAACGGCGGAGAGGGGATCATCCGCAATCGTAATCGGCAGACCGGTTTCCTCGCGCACCAGCACGTCAATATTCTTCAGAAGCGCCCCGCCGCCGGTGAGCACAATGCCGCGATCCACGATATCGCCCGCCAGTTCCGGCGGCGCATTCTCCAGGGCGTCTTTGATGGCATCGACAATCAGCGTGACCGGTTCGATAATCGCTTCCCGGATTTCTTCGGAGCTGGTTTCAATCGTTTTGGGAATTCCGGAGATCAAGTCACGTCCCTTGACATCAATGGTTTTGATTTCATTCATCGGATAGGCGCAGCCGATTTCCGTCTTGATAATTTCAGCCGTCCGTTCGCCAATGAGCAGCGAGTATTTTCGCTTCATATATTGAACGATTTCCTCGTCGATCTTGTCGCCTGCGACCCGCACGGATTTGGCGTAAACAATGCCGGCCAGTGAAATCACCGCCACTTCGGTGGTCCCGCCGCCGATATCCACCACCATCGAAGAGGTGGGCTCCGCAATCGGCAGTCCCGCGCCAATGGCCGCCGCCATCGGCTCTTCGATCAGATAGATTTCCCGGGCGCCCGCCGACTCCACCGTTTCGCGCACGGCGCGGCGTTCCACCTGCGTGATACCCGACGGCACCGAAACGATAATCCGGGGACGCACCAGCGATTTGCGGTTATGGACGCACAAAATAAAATGCTTGAGCATCGCTTCGGTAATGTCAAAATCCGCAATGACCCCGTCGCGCATGGGCCGGATCGCGACGATATTGCCCGGGGTGCGTCCGAGCATGCTTTTGGCTTCGTTGCCTACGGCCAGAACTTTTTTCATCCCCCGGCTGTCCTTGTGAACGGCAACGACAGACGGTTCATTTAAAACGATACCCTTTCCCTTGACATACACCAGCGTATTGGCCGTTCCCAGATCAATGGCCAGGTCATTGGAAAACTTTCCTAAAATATAATCGAACAGCATGGGGCCTCCTGTTTTTCCTTCAATTTATAGCACTTAGAAATGTTTTTTTGTATAGCGTATTTCCCCACCCTAAGCAACGCCTTTTTAAATTATGTTTGCAATTTGCAGGTGACTGTAATAATAACGCAAAATATTTTAATTGATTTGCGAATCCAACGACTAAGTTTGAGGTGATGATATGCTGAAATTCTTCCGCAAAAACGCACGAGGCTGGTTCATGCTAATCTTCATGGCCATCATCATATTCGTCTTTGTGCTCTATTTCGGAACCGACCGTGGCGCCCGCGTCGCCGGGAGCATCGCGGTCATCGACGGGACGGCCATCAGCGAGGCGGAATACTACAACGAGTATTCAAAAATGGTTGACCGGCTCAAAGAGCAATACGGCGGACAGCTTTCAGCGGATATGATCAAACAAATGGACGTTAAGACCATCACCTTTGACAACCTGATCAACCGCTATGTCATCATCGCCAAGGCGAAGGATTTGAAAATTCAGGTCTCGGATGAGGAAGTCCGGCAAACGATCCTGTCCATTCCCGCACTGCAAACAGACGGACAATTCGACAACTACAAATACCAGCACATGCTGCGCTACAACCGCACACCGGCGGAGGAATTTGAAAACGGGCAGAAAGTCAATCTGGCGGCCGTGAAAATTGAAATGATCATCCGCGAAGGCACCAAGGTCTCCGACCAGGAAGTCCTGGATCTTTACACCATGCAGAACCAGACTCTCAACCTAAACTTCGTCCAGATTGACCCACGCGCCATGAAGCCCGCGGCACCAAAGCAGGAGGATCTGGAAAGCTACCGGGTGAAAAACACTCACCTGTTCCGGATTCCCGAGCAGGTTAAAATCAAATATTTGTCCTTCAGCGCCGACCAATATACATCGGCGGATGTCACAGAATCCGACATCAAAGATTATTACGAACGCAGAAAAGAAAATTTTAAAACGCAGGACGGCAAACCGCAGGGGCTTGACGAAGTCAAAGGACGGATCGCAAAGGAAATCACCAAAGAACGCGGCTTGCAAAACGCTTTCGAAGAAGCCAAAAAAGCGCGGGCCGTCATCTACGAAAACAATAACTTTGACGCATACGCCGCTCAAAACAAGTTAAATGTCCAGGCGGTGAATTTTTTCCCGCTGAACAACCCGCCGGAGGCGCTGGCCCCCATTCCCGAACTGGCGTTGCAACTGGCCGCGGAAAGCAAAGGCGATATCACCAAGGTCCTGTCCACCGGGACGGCCTACTGTCTGATTTATATCGAAGACAAAAAAGCGCCTTTCACCCCGCCGCTTAAAGACATTGAACAGGCCGTCCGCGCCCATTACCTGCGGGATCAGGCCGATACCCTGGCGCAAAAAGAAGCCGAGGGCCTGATTGAAGCCCTGCGGGGGAAGGCCTCACTGGAAAAACTCGCCGCCGAAAAAGGACTTAAAATTTCGGAAACCGGCATGTTTTTGCCGGGCGACAAGATTCCACAACTCGGCGCGCACCCCGAAGCCACAAGCCTGATGATGTCGCTTACCCCAAACCAGCCGTATCCGGCAAAGCCATTGAACATCAACAATACGTATGTGGTCTTTAAACTCAAAGACAGAGGGTCGGTTAACATGGCCGAATTTGAAGCCAACAAAGAGGCTTATCGCAAAGCGCTGATGAATCTCAAACGCGAAGAAACCATGAAATCCTGGCTGGGCGGCAACCGAATGGCCATGATCCAGAACAAGCGGCTGGTCATCAACAAGGATGCAAGCCAGTTATAAAAACCGGCTGGCCGGCAGAACCTGACGCCATAAAAGCAAAGGGAAGATTCTTTTCGAGAATCTTCCCTTTTTATTTTGGTGGAGCTGAGGAGGATCGAACTCCTGACCTCTTGAATGCCATTCAAGCGCTCTCCCAGCTGAGCTACAACCCCATTTAGACCGGCAATGTTCTGGCCCTTTAGCATGCGCATTTATGGCTGTCAACTGTTTTTCAGCTTGACTTTTTGCCCCCCGTCTATATAATCGCGCCCGTGCCGGAGTGGTGAAACTGGTAGACGCAGAGGACTCAAAATCCTCCGCTCGCAAGAGCATCTCGGTTCGATTCCGAGCTCCGGCACCATAAACCCATTCATAACGTCGTCGAGACAATTGAAAAAAAATTATTCCCCAGAACGAAGATTATAATCTCCGGTGAGATGAAGGTGCTTACGGATTAACAAAACCGTGCCTGCGACGATGCCAATCAAGATACTTATAGTCCGGCCAGTATTTTGAGTCGGCAGGCAAAAAGATCCTTCGTCCGGCAAAGTCCCCAAGACGTTGTCCCGGCTGACCGTCTTCGATAAATTTTTCTTTGTTCACAATAACGCTGAAATGATCATCCAATGACCAAAGGCCACGGTCGAATTGCCAGTGTGCATTTTTAGAAAGCGCTAAACCATTACGAGGATCATTGTTGCGAGAATCAACAAACGCATGAATATGCGCTATGCTTTCCATGTCCAGAGTCGTCAGACGATAACCCGTAAGGGCACAGGTATGTTTATACGCAATGACAACGACTTCAATACGAAAACGCCCATCACGTCCCGTTTGAACACTTGCTTTGTAAAGCTGCTCATCTTCTCTAATGCCACGCACCCTCGGCTGTATATTAAGTAAGCCATACAGCGATGCTCTTTCTTCAGGCAGAAAGTATGGCTCCGTTTCAATTAATACCCTTTTCGCTTGATCCCGAAATTTAGAATCGAAAAGGCAATCAAGAAAAGTTTCTTCAAGCCTGATAATTTTTGTCAGTTTTTTATCAGGTGATGATTGACCATCTGCCATCAATGGGCGCCACATTCCGGAAGAACCTAAATGATGAAAAGGTAATCGTACATCCGGGGATTGGTTACGACGTTTGGCAACGATTGACCAAAAAACACTGAATCTGAACGCTAAATCAGGCGAAAGCATCACATACTTTTTTGTAATTTCTCCCTTTTCAATCATTTCCAGGATGACCAATAATAGAAGAGGCTTGTGAGGTGCCGGATTTCCTCTCGCACGATCAATCCGCAGTGTTGCCAGTTTATTCAGCCAGTAATTTTGGTTTTTAATCATGACGCAAATGGATGTTCACGTTAATGTTGGCGGAGTCAGTATTATCTAAGACATCTGAAACGGAAAAGCCATGGATGATATCATTATCAACGCTTTTGACACATAAACACTTCACCTTCACAGCGCGTCTTGCCCCAGCAGGCCCGCTTCTTTAAGAACCTCCCTTGCGCGGGGGGCCTGGTCGGAGGCGACCAGCAGGCGGGCGTAGGCTCCGGCGGCGATCATCATGAGCGTGCTCTCTCCGGAAAAAAAGTAATGGATGCCCTCGCCCTCCATCAGGGATTTAATGAAGGCGATGTCTCCCTGATTGTAGGTGGAGAAGACCTCGACCATTTGGATCGGCCGGTCATCCATCTGTTCAAGCGGCGGATCGGACACCAGATCGACCCGGCAATCGGCGCACCGGGTAAAGCCTTCCCGGTATTCGGCGCCGCAGTTTGGACAAAACATTTTTCCCCCGTTTTTTAAATAAACGCAGGCGGCGGCACAAATCCGCCCAGCAGGGTTTCCATCTTCATGGCCAGATCCAGCGAGACGCCGTCTTCCATATACGGGCCCAGAATCTGAAGGCCCACAGGCAGGTTTTCAGCGGTTTTGCCGGCAGGAATCACCGTAACGGGGCAACCCGCCAAAGTGGCGATCGATATCCATTTAAAGGTCTCGGCGTAGTAACGGGACCGGTCGGTGGCTTCCACCACGCGCCCCCACATGTTGCGGTCGTGATTGTGCGCAAAGGCCGCCACACAGTTGGCGGGCATCAAAAAGGCGTCATAGGTTTGAAAGTATTCCCGCCAGGCCTTGCGCGCGCGGAGTCTCTGGACACCCAGCGCATACCATTGTTTGTGGGAAAGCGTCAGCCCTTCAACAAACATGCGCTGCGTTTCCCCATAGGGCGTGAAGTAAAGGAGTTTCAACATATTGATCACCGTGTCGGTGAAAACCGGCGACTGGGACACATAGGCAGCCATCAACTTGAAATAGGTCTCGAAGCTCTCCGCAGGCGCGATCCCTTTAGGCCAGCCCTCGGACATCTTTACGCCTTCTTTGCGAAGCGCCGTGACGCTTCGGCGCAGAACGGCGGAAATATCGGGATGCACCGGGCAGAAGGGGTCATCGAGCACATAACCGATTTTATAGTCTTTAAGCTTTGCCTTCCTTGCTTTGGGCAGATGCCAGCTCAGGGCCGTTGCGTCTTCCGGCGCGGGGCCCGCGATGATCTCCAGCTCCAGCTTCAGATCGCGCGCCGAGCGGGCCAGCGGGCCGACCACGGCCAGGTCGTTTAATCCCGAAAGACTGATCGTCGGTGGGAGCAAAGACGGCAGCGGTGGAATGGCCCCCTGATACGGAACGAGATTGAGCGACGGCTTGTGACCGCACACACCGCAGAAATTGGCCGGTGTGCGAATCGATCCGGCCAGATCCGCGCCCAGTTCCAGAAAGCCGAAACCCGCGGCCAGCGCCGCCGCGCCACCACCGGTCGAGCCGCCGGATGTTCGTGCGGCATCCCAGGGGTTATTCGTCGTTCCCGCCACTTTGTTGTAGGTTTGAATGTCGCTTGCACCGATGGGCGTGTTGGTCTTGCCGACAATAATCGCACCCGCATCAGTGAGCCGGGAGACAGCGACAGCGTCTTCCCGGGGAATGTAATCGGCCAGTTCCGGAAAGCCGCAGGTGGTGCGAAGGCCCGCAGTAGCAAACTGGTCTTTGATCAGAATGGGCAGCCCGTGGAGCGGCCCCCAGATTTTACCGGCCGCCAGCGCGTCGTCGGCGCGCTTGGCGCGCTTGATCGCCTGTTCTTCGTTTAAGGTGACAAAGGCGTTAATTTTTTCATTGTGCTTTGTAATCCGTTTGAAAACATGACGCGTCAGTTCCCGTGATGAAATAACACCCGCCCGGATCGCCCGGACGGCCTGTGTGGCATCGCCAAAATCCGGATCGAATTTGGCGCGGCCGCGCGCCGCAAAAGAAACGGTTTTTTTATTCATGCCTGAATGCGTCTCCCTTCGGTTGAATGTTTGGAATCATGACATTATTCGTCAAACATTTCTACTGAATTTATCCTTTGAGCCGCGCGGGGGGCACGGGCTTGGGCGCCCAAACCGGGAAAGCCTGTGGCGAGCGGTTTCTATCTGTGCTATAGAGGGCAAAATTCGCCAAAAGGAAATATTCATGGAAATGCTCAAAGGCTCTCAACGCAAATATCTGCGCGCGCAGGCGCATCATCTGAAACCTCTGGTGATGATCGGCGCCAAAGGAGTGACCGAAACACTTCTGGGCTCGGTGGATCTGGCGCTCAAAGATCACGAGCTGATCAAAGTCAAATTCGGCGAGTTCAAAGACGCCAAAAAGGAAATCTCCGCGGAAATTGCGGCGGCCACGAAAAGCGAACTGGTGGGGCTGATCGGCAATATCGCCATTTTATACCGGCAAAACCCCGCCCCGGAAAAGAGAAAATTTAAACTCCCCTAGCCTGCGGGCCGAGGCGTTAAACCCGCCGCGATAGCATTTGCCTTCTATTGAAAAAAAGGTCATAATGACGACAAATCCTTCAGGAGGGAACTATGCCGGATGATGTTATTATCCGCTGTTTGACCTGTGGCACGAAGAATCGCATTCCCAAGCAGAAATTCCACGGCCGTCCGTCGTGCGGGCATTGCCACGCGCCGCTGGATGACCTGATTATCCGCTGCCTGAAATGCGGCGCCAAAAACCGGATGCCCGAAGAGCGGCTCAACGCCAAACCCCTGTGCGGGAAATGCCGGGAGCCCCTGGTCATTCCGCGCGAGAGCGTCAAGCCCATCGACGTCACGGACGATTCCTTTCCCCGGGAAGTGCTGTCGCAGGAAACTTCTGTTTTGGTGGATTGCTGGGTGCCCTGGTGCGGCCCCTGCCAAAGTCTTTCGCCGATTATTGACGAGCTGGCGACGGATTACGCCAACGGCGTCAAGGTCGTCAAGCTCAATGTCGATGAAAACCCTGAAACCGCCTCGCAGTATGGTATCCGCAGCATCCCCACGCTGCTGTTTTTCCGGGAAGGCAAGCTCGTCGAACGCCTGGTCGGCGCGCATCCTAAGCAGGAAATCGAAAAGCATCTGCTGGCCATTATTTCCACCAACTGAAAACGGATAAAATTGCCATGACACAAGCCAAATGCTCACCTTACGCCTGTAAAATATTCACAGTCTGGGAAGAGGATGTCACACACCCGGATGGCCGGATGACCCGGCAATGCTGGATTGATCACAAACCAACGGTGGCCCTTGTTGCGGTTAATGAAAAAGAGGAAATCCTCCTCATCCGTCAATACCGCAGCGCCGTGCGGCAACACCTGCTCGAAATTCCGGCAGGCACGATGGATAAGGGCCAGGAGTCGCCCGAAGCCTCTGCGCTTCGGGAACTGGCCGAAGAAACCGGCTATACGGCGGGCAGACTGACCCGGCTTTTCGCAGGCTACCTGCTGCCGGGCTACTGCAACGAGTTCATGTATTTTTTTCTGGCGGAGGATCTGAGCTACGCGCCGCAAAATCCCGACGAAGACGAGTTCATTGAACTGTTGCCCACCCGTTTTGACCAGGCGGCCGAGATGATTGCCAAAGGTGAGATCATCGACGCCAAAACCGTTCTGGGCCTCCAGCTGGCCTTGGCCTATCGAAACAGCATGACGAAGGTTTGAAACACATCCTTGTGAAAATGATCCAGCATTTCCTCTTTCATGATCTTTAAGGCTTCAAAAGGCGTTTTTTGTTTTTTATACGGGCGCTTGGACACCAGCGCATCGAAAACATCCGCCACGGAGCAGATGCGGCCATACATATGGATCTCTTCACCGCGCAGTTTTTTGGGATAGCCCGTGCCGTTGTGCCGTTCATGATGCTGCAGGACGATCAGGCGGCTCTCCTCGGTGATTTGCTTCGCATCCAGCAACAAACGAAAGCCCATGGCCGGGTGGCGCTTCATGATCGTCATCTCGTCTTCGGTCAGTTTGCCCGGTTTGTTGATGATGGCGTCGTCGATTTTGATTTTTCCCAGATCGTGAAGGAAGAATCCCGCGCCCAGGGCGTGCATATCATGCTTGTCCTCTTTTTTTAAAAGCGCTTTAGCCAAAGCCAGCCCAACCACACCGACATTAACGGAGTGAATATAGGTGTCGTAGTCATACGCCGTCAGATTCAGCAGGTGGCGCGTGGTGTTATCGTCGGACAGAATGTTGTCCACCACACTGACCACGCCTTTTTTAAATTCGGCAATTTTTTCGGGAGTGGGGTTTTGCCACAGACATTTCATCATGTCCACCGAGTGATGATGAATGGCCTGGGCTTTGCGCTCCGGGGCAATAGCGCGATCGGAAAGCGTCTCTTTGAGCAACTCCGAAATATTGTTGATGTCGTTTGAGAAATCCTTTTCCGGCTCCTCCACTTCCGCCGTAACCGCCTCAGCCGGCAGGCCTTTGAGCTCGTCAATGACAACATCCGTTATGCCGTAATCGATCAGCTTCCGGATTTGCTTTTCAGACGTGATGGTAAAGCTGTTTCGCAAAAAGGGATGGGCCCGCCAGGCGCTGGGCAGATGAATAAACATGCCGATTTGAAGTTCGCTGATTTTGATGGTTTTACTCATATCACGCAATAGACTTCCCGCGGCAAGGCGCTGCAATTCCAGAAGGGCAAAAGGGTGGGCCAAACGCGTCAGCGCAGCATTTTTTCTCTCTTTTCCATCTGCACTTCCAGCTGTTTGAGCTGCTGAAGATCATTTTTCAACTGCTCATTTTCCTGCGAAAGCTTTGCCATGTCGGAGACATATCTTTCTTCCAGTTGCCGGAGGCTCTCTTTGGCGGCCTGAAGCTCCCGGGCAGATTTCGTTTCGCTGGAGAGCGCTTTTTGTTTTTCAAGCGACAGTCGATGCTCCAGTGCGATGATTTTATCGAGGCTCATCATCAAAGCGCGCGCGGAGGGCGCCCATTTGCTCTGAGGATGCTCAAGGACCAGGCTTTCGAGGGCGCTTTTAACCTCCGGATATTTGGGTCTCTTTTCGTTATTTGCTAATGCCGCAAGGATGTCTTCATACCTTTGCTGATCCGCAGGAATCTGCTCAAAAACAGATGCCCGGTCATTTGGCGCATCCGGCGTCTCCCTGGGAAGACCGTCTTTGATCAGACAGCCGCTCAGACACATTAACACCAGCAATACACACAATCTCTTGATATCACCCATAAACTCGTTTTCAACTCCCGTTCGTCAGATCGTGGGGCGATGCGCACGCAGGCTCCATGTCTTTTTCCGTCACGCAGTTACTGCCGGAAAGCGTTTTGGCGTATTCCTTGAGTTCGGCCGCCACCCGGGCCATCTCCAGGGGATTTTGAAAGCGCGAGCCGTCATCCGTCACAATGGCCGCCGTCACGGTAATAAGCGGATGTTTCTGAAGCACGCCCTGGCGGTTTTTACCCATCAAAAACCCGTTGGCCGCGTCTTCGGGGCCAAAGAACCCGTGAATGTGCGCTTCAAAATTCCGCACCAGTTTCTGGCAAAGATCCAAAACCCTCTCCGGCGCGCCGATGACGACATAATCGTCTCCGCCGATATGCCCGACAAAATAATTTTCAACCTCTTCGGGCGGAATATAGCCCTGCAAAAGATTGGCAACGGCCTTGATCACCTCGCTGCCCCAGGCATATCCATATTTATCGGCAAAAGGTTTGAAATTATCAAGATCGACATGCGCCAGGGAAAAAAGTTTTTCCTGAGTCAAAAGCGCCTGTATCCTGTGCTCAATGGCGAGATTTCCCGGAAGTCCGGTGAGGGGGCTGGCGTCGAGATTGAGCGCTTCAAGCTCCCGAAGCCGCCCGGTCATATGGGCGAACGATTTCGCCAGCGCACCGATTTCATCGTCGCGCCGGGCGGAGATTTTATGATGCAGCTTGCCTTCGGCAATGAGCGCGGTCGCCCGCTGCAACTGCTGAAGCGGCTTGGAAATATTGCGCGTGATCACCAGCGCGAGCGTAATGCCCAGAAGAAGGCTCAGCAGTCCCAGTCCCAGCGTGATATTGACCGCCGTTGCGCCTTGACGGGCAATCGCGGTCATGTCGCGGCTGACGGCCATCTCCGCCGTCTTTTGGATATGTCTAAGCGCCAGGGCCATTTCCTCGACCACCGCTTTGCCGGTGGTGTCGGACAGGGCCTGCGCGTCGATGCCCAGCCCCTGCTCCACCAGAGCGACCTCTTCGCCAAAAAGCTCCTGCAACCGGCGGTGGAGCACGTCGAGGTTGGCCAGCGCGCGAAGGGTTTTCCCGTCCAGATTCAGCGCACGCATTCTTGCCAGTTCGTCGCGAAACTCAAGGCTTCTCTGACGAAAAATGTCTTCGAGCACGCGGTCTTTTAAAATCAAATACTTCTTTTCGGCATTCTCCTGCGCTAAAAGCAGATCGATCATCTTTTTCGAATTTTCCAGAAGAACGTAGTGATGCGCGGTGATCTTAGTCGCCACGGAGCTCAATTGCTGCAGGCTGTAAAGGGCGTAGGCCCCCGCCATTACGGTCAGGAGCGCCATCAGGAGGTAACCGAGCAATAATTTTCGGCTGATCGATAATTTCATTTTAAGAATCCGGCAGGTTGTGCTGCAATTTTGCCACTCAAGGTTTCCATAAACCCCTGTCTTCTGAAGTAGCACAGGCGGCGGCTTTCCGTAAAGACTATTTTATTTTTCAACCCTTTTTTTCAAGCAAACCTGCTTGCCTCGGGGCCAAAGTTTTGTTAGACTTCGCCTCAAAGAGAAGCAGCTTTTTTTTCACAATCTCATAACCCCGCTTAAGAAGGCATGCCCATGAAGATGCCGGACGGCCGGAATCGAAAGGAAGACGCCATCATGATCTACAACGAAGAATTTGAAACCCTGCCGCGCGAAGTCCTCAAGGCCCTGCAACTCAAAAGACTCTCGACAGTTCTGCAGCGCGCCTGCCATACGGTCGGTTTTTATAAAAAGTCGTTTGATGCGGTAAAAATGGCGCCCGAGAGCCTGCGGTCGCTCGATGACATGCAAAAGCTCCCCTTTGTCACCCGCCAGGACCTGGGCGATAATTATCCCTTCGGTCTGTTTGCGGCGCCTCTGAGCAATATTGTCCGGCTGCACGCCTCGTCCGGCACGTCGGGGCGCGCGTCGGTTTTTGGCTACACCCGAAGCGACATCGACATCTGGACGGAGCTCACCGCGCGCTCGCTGGTGGCGGCGGGACTGACGAAAAACGACATCGTGCACAATGCTTTCAGCTACGGCCTGCTGCCCGGCGGGCTGGGGCTCCATTACGGCGCGGAAAAAATCGGGGCGAGCGTCATTCCCATGTCCGATGGCAACACCAAGCGCCAGATTCTGCTGTTGCAGGACTTCGGCCCGACGGTGCTGTGTGCGACGCCGTCCTATGCCCTGCATCTGGCCGAGGAAGGCCGGGCGATGGGCGTGGATATGAAAAACCTCAAGCTGCGCGTCGGCCTCTTTGGCGCGGAGCTCTGGAGTGCCGCCACGCGCGACGCCATCGAGGCGGCCTTCGACATCAAAGCGCTCAATATTTTCGGCCTGTCGGAAATGATGGGGCCGGGCATGGCCGCCGAGTGCCTGGAGGCGCGAAACGGCATGCATATCTTTGAGGATCACTTCATCGTCGAAACGATTGATCCTTCGACCGGACAGACCCTTGCCGAAGGCGAAGAGGGCGAACTGGTCTTCACCAGTCTGACCAAAGAGGCCTTCCCGCTCATCCGTTACCGCTCCGGCGTGATTTCGCGGTTGATACCCGAGCCGTGCCGCTGCGGACGCACGCACATCCGCATGGAGCGGCCGCTCAGGCGCAGCGACGACATGCTCACCATCCGCGGCATCAACATCTACCCGTCGCAGGTGGAAGCAATTCTGAAAGATATTGAAGGCGTGGAAGCCGATTATCAAATGACGCTCGACAAGATCGGCGCGCTGGATGCGGTGGAGCTGCAGGTGGAAGTCGGAGAAAAGTTTTTCGGCGAGGCAGGCGGCGTCAAGGAATTGCAGGCCATTGAAAAACGCATCGTCAAGGACATGAAGGATTACCTGAGTATCTCGCCGCGCGTCAAGCTGGTCGCCCCGCAGACGCTCAGGGATAAAGACCGCAAAGTGATCGACAACCGGACCATTTAACACCTACGTATCAGGCAGCGGCCCGTGTCCGCCGTCTGATACGGCCTCTGGAGGATTCAAACGATGAAGGTTGAACAAATTTCCGTATTTCTCGAAAATAAACCCGGTTCGCTGGAGCACGCCACGCGCGTGTTAAAGGAAAACGCCATCAACATCCGCACCCTCTCCATCGCCGAAACAATTGATTTTGGCATCCTGCGCCTGATTGTCGACGATGTGGAAAAAACCAATCAAGTGCTTAAGGATGCGGGGTTTCGGGTAACCAAAACGGTGGTGATTGCCGTTGAAGTGCCGGATCAGCCGGGAGGGCTGCACAGCATTATGGAAGTCCTGACCAAAGACGGCATCAATGTGGAATATCTTTATGCGTTTGTTGAAAAAAGCGGCGAAAACGCCGTGATTATTTTCCGCGTCGATGCGCCGGAAAAAGCCATTGAGGTGCTCATGAAAAATTCATTTACGGTCGTGCCGGGCGAAAAGCTCTATTCCCTGTAGTCGCTGACGGCTCTCCGAAAAACGGATGACGCTTCTCGCCCGGTCAGAGGGTTAAACAGCCTCTGACCGGGCGAGACTTTTTTTAAAGCCTTCTCAGTGCGCAACCCCCGACGCCGTTCCGGTAATCGAGGTGCCGCTGATGGCGCCCGCCGCGCCGCCGGAAAAAGCGGTGGAGCCGTTAAACCCGCCTGCCCCATTGACGAGGCTTGCGCCCCAGGTCTGGGCGCCCCCATTCCAGCTTCGCAAAACA
>CAZSQS010000069.1:0-2351 GCA_964608995.1 uncultured Smithella sp.
AACTGCGGTTAAGAGATCAGATGTATGCCGATCAACAAACGCCGCAATGGAAAGAACGTTACAAAATCCGTTCCGGCATAGAGGCGACCAATTCTGAGTTGAAGCGATCTCACGGAATTGGGAAGCTCCGTGTCCGCAGGATGGTCAAGGTCCTCTTTGCCGTGTCCTGGAAACTGATGGCCTGCAATGTGAAGAGATGGGCCAAGGCCCATTTTGCGTTTTTCAAAGGTCTTTTTCAGGGGTTTATATACGCGCTTAAGACTCTTTTTAGAAATGCTCAAGCGTCTGTGCTCGAAAACCATTTTTCAGGTGTATGACCGTTTTATAACTTTCAAAAAAGGTGGCTTACTTCTCAGGAATCCCTTATTAACTTTCTCTGCAATATACTGATATTATTAACGTATCACTCACACTTGTCGTCGATTATTGAAACGGGTGATGACTGATTTGATTGATGAAGGCAGGTGTGTTGTTTAAACCACGGTCAGTTTTTCACTACTCGGCAGGGTGCCGCCTTCCTCCGGAATCACCTGCCTTTTTCAGCGGAATTTGCAGCGTCACCAGACGGGACAACGCCTTCAGATATTAATAGAAAATATAGTTTATCGGAGATAAAAGATTGAGAGGAAGATTCAGGTTCAAAAAAGGAGGATTCGGAAAGCAAAAGGGTATAGCCTTATCAAACCGTTGTTTTTCTCGGAAGTGCCGCATTACCATAAAGCTTTGTTTACTGTTCTTTATTTTAGGCTTTTGGGTGATCATTGGTTGCGGTGACATTGCCAGAGTTTATGGCGTTGCTGGAGTTGGAGGCACAGCAAAAGGTAAACGGCTTCAACGTATATCATCATCACCTCAGTATGATGTGAGCAATGGTCAATTTAGAAACACTCTTCCAACCCCCATCTGGACTGGACCTCAGACAAAAAATGATGCGGAGTCAAAAAATATTGCGGAGTTTAAACCATGCGCTTTATTGCCCATAAAACCAATGACCAAGGAAATGTTCTTGCAAAAGCCAAGCAGCGGGTTGCGCGTTTTTTGGTTGGGCCATGCCACGGTATTGTTGGAAATTGATGGCTATCGGGTGCTTACAGATCCTATGTTTAGTGAGCGAGCTTCACCTCTACAGTGGATAGGTCCCAAACGATTTTTCCCAAGTCCAATCGCGATAGAGGATCTCCCTCATATCGACGCGGTAGTAATTTCGCACGATCATTACGATCACCTTGACCATAAAAGTATCGAATCGTTGGCCAAACAAAAGTTGCAATTTTTCGTGCCGCTAGGCGTCGGCGCGCATTTGGAGCATTGGGGTGTGTCTTCCGATCAGATCGTTGAACTTGATTGGTGGGAAGATGAACGAGTGGGCAATCTCCTGTTAACGGCCACACCTGCTCGTCACTTTTCCGGTCGCAACGCGTTGGGGAGCAACAACACCTTGTGGGCAACCTGGACCATTGTCGGACCTCATCACCGGGTATTTTTTGGCGGAGATACAGGGATGTCCCCCGATTTTGCTAAAATCGGTGAAAAACGAGGTCCCTTTGATATCACGCTCATCCCGATTGGCGCCTATAATCCAGATTGGCCTTATATCCACTTATTTCCGGAAGAGGCCGTCCAGGCTCATCTGGCACTGAGAGGAAATCTCTTATTGCCTATTCATTGGGGAACATTCGATTTAGCTCCCCATTCATGTAAAGAGCCCATAGACCGTCTGCAATCAAGTGCGGCTGGAAAAATTTTGATTTCCTCACCCGTACCTGGTGAAGCTGTTGAGATCGATAAGAGAATCGTCAGTCGGGATAAATAAGGGAAATGAATGCCCGACAAAAGACCCTCGGGCATTACAGCGGGGGGGGTGACGGTTTACAGTTATCAGTTGACGGTTTCCGGTTATTTCTCTTTTCGGGTCTAAAGACCCGGACTACATTAAAACGGATCATCGCCGTTTACGGCCAGATTATTCCTTGTTTCCATGGCGTGAAACGGCGCGTTCGGGGAACGCGCCCAACGTTTTTGAGGTAGGGAACGGTCGCGACGGTTCCCTACATTTGTTTGATCCTCACCCGCCCCCGGCGCCGCCCATCAAGGGCGGGGAGAAAAAAGTGGTGGCGTCCATCCACTATCCACTATTCACCATCTGCTATGAGCTATGTGCGGTTGACGGTTTACAGTTGACGGTTTCCGGTTATTTCTCTTTTCGGGTCTAAAGACCCGGACTACATTAAAACGGATCATCGCCGTTAAACGGCGCGTTCGGGGAACGCGCCCAACGTTCATGCGGTAGGGAACTGTCGCGACGGTTCCCTACATTTGTTTGATCCTCACCCGCCCCCGGCCCCGCCCAT
>CAZSQS010000069.1:2451-19179 GCA_964608995.1 uncultured Smithella sp.
GTCGCGACGGTTCCCTACATTTGTTTGATCCTCACCCGCCCCCGGCCCCGCCCATCAAGGGCGGGGAGAAATAAGTGGTGGCGTCCATCCACCATCCACCATTCACCATCTGCTATGAACCATCAACCATGAACCATCAACCATGAACTATCAACCAGTCACCCGCCCCTGACCTTCAACGATATATCCGCTGCGCGGACGGAGTGCGTGAGTTCGCCGATAGAGATCAAATCCACGCCTGTGGCGGCAATCGCCCGGATGCGTCGCAGGCTGACGTTGCCGGAGGCTTCGGTGAGCGCCCGTCCGGCGATTATTTCAACGGCTTTCTTCATGGCGCGGTTGGTCATGTTGTCGAGCATGATGATATCGACGCCGCAGGACAGGGCTTCGCGGACTTCCTGGAGATTTGACGTTTCGACTTCGATTTTCAGAGGTTTTTTCAGGTAGCGCCGCTGAGCCGCCACGGCGGCGGTGATACCGCCTGCGGCTTCGATGTGGTTGTCTTTAATGAGCACTGCGTCATAGAGGCCTATGCGGTGGTTGGTGCCGCCGCCCTGGCGCACGGCCATCTTATCGAGCACGCGCAGTCCCGGCACGGTTTTGCGCGTGTCGAGAATTTTGGCTTTCGTGCCGCGCACGGCTTCAACATATCTGGCCGTCTGCGTGGCAATACCGCACATGCGCTGTAACAGGTTCAGCGCGACGCGCTCGGCCTGTAAAATGCCTGAGAGGCTCCCGGAAACGTCGGCGATGATGTCGCCTCTCCCGGCGCGCTTGCCGTCGGCGATGTGTTTTTGCACTTTAATTTTTGGATGCTGCGCTTTAAAAACCGCCTCAAAAACATCGAGGCCCGCCACGATAAAGTCGGCCTTGGCCACGGCCTGAGCCCTGCCCTGTCTTGAGGGATCAACCGTGGCATTGGTCGTAACGTCGCCCGGGCCAATGTCTTCGGCCAGCGCGGCCGAAATGATCTGCTTAATCTGTTTTGAAACCATTCCCGACCCTACAGGGCAATCTCTTTTAATTTTTTAAGCGCACCCTCAAGCGCGGCATATTTATCCTGGAAGCTTTTCAATTTATCTTCTTCCTTCTGGATAATCTCCGGCGCAGCCTTATCCCGGAAATCGCTATTGGCCAGCTTTCGGGAACTTTGTTCCAGATCCTTGGACACCTTGGCCAGTTCCTTTTCCAGGCGTGTCTTTTCCCCGCTGATATCCACAATGCCGGTTAGCGGAACAAAGATTTTCGTCTGCCCCACGACGCCTGTGGCCACGCCTTTGGGTTCGGTCAGATTGACTTCGACGGTGAGGGTTTCCAGATTGGCCAGATTTATAATGTGGCCGCTTCCCGCTTCGATCGTTTTTTTAACCGTCTCATCGGCCGCTGAAAACTGCGCGGTCAATTTCAAAGACGGGGCGATGCGCATCTCGCCGCGGATGTTGCGAATTGCGGTGATGAGCGCCATGAGCAATTCCATCTCAGTTTCCGCATCCTTTTCATTCCAGTCGTCGCGCACTTCGGGAAACTTACTGATCATGATGGAGGGGACGTCGCCCTCGCCCAGCGTCTGCCAGAGTTCTTCGGTGACAAAGGGCATGAAGGGATGAAGCAGTTGCAGCATGACACCAAAGACTTCCTTCATGGTCCGCTGCGTGGCGTGCTTCTGCTCGGGACTGACTTTGTCGTAGAGTGCGGGCTTGCTGATTTCCAGATACCAGTCGCAGTACTCATGCCAGATGAAGTTGTAAACCGCGGCAGTCGCATCGTTAAACCGGTATTCATCGAGACTCTTCGTCACGTCGGCAATCGTTTCATTGAGCTTCGCCTTGATCCATTTTTCCGGCAGGGAATCAGGTGCGGAGAGGTTGGCAGATGGATCAAAGCTTGCGAGATTGGAAAAGGTCAGTTTGGCCGCATTCCAGATTTTATTGACGAAAAATTTATAGCCTTCAATGCGTTCCGGCGACATGCGCACGTCGCGTCCCTGCGCCGTGTAGGCGGCAAGCGTAAAGCGGAAGGCGTCCGTGCCGTAGCGGTCGATCATGACCAGCGGGTCGATGCTGTTGCCCTTGGACTTGCTCATCTTCTCGCCTTTTTCATCGCGCACCAGCGCGTGAAGATAAACATCCCGGAAGGGAACATCCTTCATGACGTAATGACCCATCATCATCATGCGGGCCACCCAGAAAAAGAGAATGTCAAACCCGGTGATCAACAGGGAGGTTGGATAAAAGGTTTTAAGCGCCTCGGTTTTGCGGGGCCAGCCAAGCGTGGTAAAGGGCCACAACGCGGAGCTGAACCAGGTGTCGAGCACGTCCTCATCCTGTTTTAAGGATTTTCCGTCGCAGATCGGGCAGGCGCTCGGATCAACCGTGGAGACGATAACCTTGCCGCAATTGCCGCAGTACCACACGGGAATGCGATGCCCCCACCACAGCTGCCGCGAGATGCACCAGTCGCGGATGTTGTTCATCCAGTCAAAATAGGTGGCCTCCCACGACGAAGGCACGATGCGGGTTTTCTTTTTCGTGACGGCGGCAATGGCCTGTTTGGCCAGCGGCTTGATTTTGACAAACCACTGTTTGGAGACCATCGGCTCGATGTCGGTCTTGCAGCGGTAGCACTGGCCTACGTTATGGGCGTAAGGTTCTGTGCCAACCAGATAGCCGCCCTTTTCCAGATCAGCGATAACGTTTTTGCGGGCTTCGTAGCGGTCCTGCCCCTCATATGCGCCGCCGTGCGCGTTGATGGCGCCCTGCCCGTCGATGACGGAAATAATTTCCAGTTTGTGGCGCTGGGCCATGGCGAAGTCGTTGGGATCGGAGCCGGGGGTGATCTTCACCGCGCCGGAGCCAAACTCCATGGTGACGTAGTCGTCGGCAATGATCGGAATCTTTTTGTTCATAAGTGGCAAAATAACAAATTTGCCGATTTTGTCTTTATAGCGCGCGTCGTCCGGATGGACGGCTACGGCCGTGTCTCCCAGCATGGTTTCGGGACGGGTGGTTGCAACGACGATTTCTCCGTCGCCATCGGCAAACGGATAGCGGATGTTCCACAGAAAGCTCGAGTCGGTTTGAAATTCCACTTCCAGATCGGAAATGGCGGTATGGCAGCGCGGGCACCAGTTAACAATGTAGTCGCCCTGGTAGATCATACCGTCGTTATACAGGCGCACGAAGACTTCGCGCACGGCTTTGGAGAGGCCCTCGTCCATCGTAAAGCGCTCGCGCTTCCAGTCACACGAACAGCCCAGACGTTTGAGCTGGTTGATGATGACGCCGCCGTATTTTTCCTTCCATTCCCAGACGCGTTCAATGAATTTTTCGCGTCCGAGATCATGGCGGGATAAGCCCTCTTTCGAAAGCTGCTGCTCCACCACGTTTTGCGTGGCTATGCCCGCATGATCCATGCCCGGCATCCACAGGGTGTTGTATCCCTGCATCCTTTTAAACCGGATGATGACGTCCTGAAGCGTATTGTTGAGCGCATGCCCCATGTGCAGGATGCCGGTGACGTTGGGCGGCGGGATGACAACGGCAAAGGCCGGCGCGTCGCTTTTGTCCTTGGCCGCGAAATAATCGTTTTTCAACCAGTCGTCGTAAATTCGCTTTTCGGCTTCGGCCGGTTCAAAGGCCTTGCCCAACTCTTTTGTCGTCATGATAATGGTGGTCTCCTTCGCGTTTCTCATATAAAAAAAGGCTTCTTGCCTTTCAGGGTCGTATCAGTATCAAACCACAAGACAAAATTGAAAGGCGGGACAATGTTCGTCCCGCCTTGAAATGTCTTGCCGTCATCCCTCTTTAATCGATTTTCAGATGCTCCTTGATCTTGCGGATGATCAAAAGCGCATCCACGCCCGGCACAGGCCGGGTGGGTGCAAATTCACCCGTGGACATGTCATAGGCCTCCATGATGGAACGCGATGTCACGACCATCACGGCGTTGAAGTAAGGCAGATCCGAGCGCAGATCGGGAAAGGGTGATTTGGTGTCGATGAATTTAGTGGCCAGCGCGTTGTCGCCTGTCACCTTGATTAAAACATCCTCCAGCATCATCGCGTATTCGGCGCGGCTTAACACCTCGGCTGGCTGAAAATTGCCTGTCGGATCCACTTCCAGACCGCGAACGCCAATGGCCAGAATGCCTTCAATATCCGCCTTCAGCGGATGATCGGCAATGTCCTTGGCCGTGATCACGACTGGTTTTGAGCCTTGGGCCGCTTTTTCGGGATCCTTGAAAGAGGTGTCAAACGTTTTGGGGGTTTTCTTCTTGTACAGTGCGTCAATTCGCAGCTCTTCCATAAACAGGGCGGCCGCGTCCGCGCGCGATATTTTTTCAACGAGCGCAATCTGCTTGCCTGCTTCGGAGCCGGGCATGGCGCGCTGGACTTTCTGAATGAATTTCCATTCCGCATCAGCCTTGCCCACATAATCGCCCTTGAGATCGAGCACTTTGGCAAACATCAGACCTGCCGCGTTGAAATCGTGCGCCTGCTTGTAAGCCAGGCCCATGAAATAATACGCGGCGGAATACTTTTCATCGATGCGCACAGCCGCATCAAATTCTTCCTTGCACAGATCCAGCCATTTTTTATCCTGCTTGCCTATGAGGTGATAGCGCATTTTTCCAGTGGCACTGACGAGTTTTTCATCGTCGGTTTTCGCGTATTTGGCGCCCTTATCCAGATTGTCCAGGGCGGCCTGATAATTTCCCGTGAAGGTCTCCACCAGCCCCAGGCCTGTGTAAGCTTTCGAATATTTGCGATCCATCGACAGAGCCAGATCAAAGGAACGCCTGGCGTCTTCAAACTTTTCCTGATCGAGCATCTTCATACCGGTAAACGTGTGGTGCTGCGGGGTGTCCATCTGGCCTTCGGGCGCGCGGGCCTTGGGGCCGCAGGCGACAATCATCAGCGCGCAGGCAAACAAGAAAACCAACATCAGAGGTCGATTCATTTTATAACCGTAAAACATATTGCGCTCCTTTCATGACAAAGGTTGTTCGTTCAATCCACAAACTGCTTCGCGACTTCGGGCATTATTAGCTTTACTGACAGGCTAAGTCAAGCCAATATTGCGGATGCTGGCTTAGCATAGCATCGGTTTTACACAGCCAAGCCAACGCTCCACATATCTGAATTATTTAAACTTTTCCCAAAACACCCAAAGCGCATCCTCAAGGGTTTGCCTCTGGCCTGGATCATGCCAGACCATGGCTTTATCAGCGCCAAACCACGTCATCTGGCGCTTGGCATACTGCCACGTGTCGCGATTGATTCGGTTCAGCGTGCCCTCCCAGTCCGAGCGCCCCCGGATGAAATCGATCATTTGCCGGTAGCCAAGCGATTGCAGGGGTTTGAGGGTTTCAGCATAGCCTCGCTCCAGAAGCCCGCGCACCTCATCGAGAAGCCCGGACGCGACCATCGTTTGCGTCCGAAGCGATATGCGTTTTTTCAATTCCTCGCGATCGACACAAAGACCGATTTTCAGCACATCGTAGGGGCTTTCAGCAAAGGCGTGCTTTTCCTGAAGCGAAACGATCGACTGGCCGCTTTGATCGAGCACCTCCAGCGCCCGGATGATGCGGACGGCATCGTTTTGGTGAAGGCGCGCCGCCGAGAGCGGATCTCGCTGTTCCAGCAGGCGGTAAAGATATTCCCGCCCATGCTGACGGCCCAGCTCTTTGTAGTAGGCGCGAAGCGTTTCATCCACCGGTGGCGTTTCAATCATGCCGGACTCAAGCGCCCGGATATACAGCCCCGTGCCGCCCACCACGAAGACCGGCTTGTTTTTCCCGGCCAGCGTTTCAATGATTTTCCTGGCCTCGTCGGAGTAGATGGCCGCGTTGTATTCTTCATCGGGATCGACCACGTCCAGCAGATGGTGTGGGACGGCTTTTCTCTGGTCGCTGGAGGGTTTGGCCGTGCCGATATCCAGATAGCGGTAAACCTGCAGGGAATCCGCGTTGAGAATTTCGCCGCCAAACTTTCGAGCCAGATCAAGGGCCAGATCGGTCTTGCCGCTCGCCGTGGGCGAGGCGATGACCACCAGCGGAATTTTATTTTCTTTTGAAGAGTCTTTCAATTTCATACACGCTAAAGCATACGCTCGTGGGACGCCCGTGCGGACAGGTGGCGTTAAAGGGTGTTGCTTCCAGATCGCGGCACAAAGAAGCAACATCTTCCGGGGACAGCGGCGCATGGGCCTTGACCGCCGCGCGGCAGGCCATGGACGCCAGAATTTTTTCCTTGCGCGCGTCAAGTCCAACTCCCGTATGCGAATCCGCCAGTTGATCGGCCAGATCGGCGATGATCTCGCGCGGGGAGGCCTGCGGCAACGAGGCGGGCAAAGACTTCACCACCAGCGCATCGCGCCCGAAAATTTCCACTTCAATGCCCAGTTCTTCCAGAAGCTCGCGCGCCTCTTCAAAAAGACTGACCGTTGCGGCGGAAAGACTGACGACTTCCGGCATCAAAAGCGGCTGCCCCAGCGCCTTGCCCCCACTTCTGGCCTTGAGGCGCTCAAGCAAAATCCGTTCATGCGCCGCATGCTGATCCACAAGCGTAAGGCCCCCGGACCCGGCAAAAACCAGATAGGTGCCGTCAAACTGCCCCAGGTAAGTTTGTCCTGAAAAACAGACGCCCGGAACGTCAGAGCCTGCCGAATAAACAGCCTCGGAGTCGCAAATCGTTTGACTACGCGAAACCAGATCGTGCTCGATGGCCTGCTTCATGTTTTGAAGCGAAAAAATATCCGGCAGGCGTGGGGCGGGTCCGGACGGCCCAGACGGCGCTTTGGCACGCCAGAACCCGGACGCCACCGACGAAGTTTCGCGCCCCTCCAGACGATAGCCAACCGACGCGGATGCGCTGTGCAGGCCGGCGAGTCTTTGCGACACGGCTTGAGACACCAGCGCATAAATGTCACGGGCATTTTTAAAACGCACCTCCAGCTTGGCCGGATGGACATTGACATCCACCTCGTCGCCCGGCAGCTCCAGAAATAAAACGGCTGCGGGATAACGGCGCGGCTCAATCACCTGCCGGTAGGCCGCTAAAAGCGCATGGGTGAGCGACGTGTCGCGGATAAACCGCGCATTGACAAAAAGATAAATGCTTTTGGAATTGGAACGGGTGAACCGGGGCGTCGAGATCCAGCCGGAAAGCTTCACCGACGCGCGCGCTTCGCTAATCTCCAGAGACTGGCCGGTGAAATCTGCGCCCAGGATCATCGCGATGCGCTCAGAGATGCTGTTTGCCGCAGGCGCGAAAAACACCTCCCGCCCGTCGGCTTTCACGCCAACACGCACCTCCGGATGCGCCAGCGCCAGCCGGTTAACCGCGTCGAGGCAGGCGGCAAGCTCAGTGACTTGCGTTTTGAGAAATTTCCGGCGCGCCGGAACATTGGCAAAAAGCTGCGTTACGGTAATTTGCGTTCCGGCCGGACATCCGGCAGGCGCAATATCCACGATGGCGCCCGCTCGCGCCAGGGCGCGAGTGCCCGCCAGGTCTTCGGCGCGGCGCGTGAGGAGCTCCACTTCGGCAATCGAGGCGATGCTGGCCATCGCTTCTCCGCGAAAGCCGAATGAGCCTGCGGTGTAGATGTCGTCTAATCGGGAAATTTTACTGGTCGCGTGACGCTCAAACACCAGGGCGGCATCCTCACGCTCAATGCCGGAGCCGTTATCGGCAATCCGGATCGACTTACACCCACCCTCTTCCAGTTCAACGCGAATATCCGTCGCGCCCGCGTCGAGCGAATTTTCCACCAGCTCCTTGACAATCGACGCGGGCCGCTCCACGACCTCACCCGCGGCGATCTGGTTGGCCACCTCTTCGGATAAAACAACGATTCGCTTGGACACACACTCTCCCGCTTTGCCGATATTTTCCATCCGTCCAAAAAAAAGCCGCGGCCAGAGATCGCTTCTGTGGCCGCGGCCCGGGTTGACTTCATTCAAACATGCCGTTTAATCCAGAACGATCATCACACGGCACTTCTTCATAAACGATGCATTCTCCGCGGCGGCGCGAATCAACTGCGCATCCGCATTGCTGATGACGATATCCGCACGGCCCGCGCCGCTGACTTTCGCACCTTTCACGGTGACGGGATTGGCCGTCACGCGGGCGTTGCCCTGAGCTGCCGCCAGATCGCGGGCGTAGCCGCTCATGCCCTGCGAAATCGCGTATTCGCGCTCCACCTGGGCCGAGCCGTAGAGTTCCTTGCCGTCTTCATCAAATACGCGCGGCGACATGGCCGGACGTGCGCCAATACCGCGCGCGTCAATCACCAGACCCGTATAGGCCGGAGGTGCGGCAGGTGTAACGGCAGGCGCCGGTGCTGCTGGCGCTGGCGCAGCCGGAGTCGCGGGTGCGGCAGGCGCCGGGGCCGGGGCCGGAGCCGCAGGTGCGGGCGCGGCAGGCGTTTCTTTAGCCGGTTCGGGCGCCGGCGCGTCTTTTTGTTTATCAATAGCCACCGGCATCAATACTTTAGACAGTTCGCCGAAAAGCGGCATGCGCATGGTCACCTCAACCGTCCCGTCGGACATGTATTCCTGTTTGAGTACCTGCGCGCCTCTAATCAGGCCTTCCACACGCGTATTGATCACATCGCTTTCTACGGTATAATCTTTCACGGTGGTTGCGGAATCGATCTGCACCCCTTTGGTGATCTCCAGCAAATTACGCATGGCGTCCACCCGGGCAGCCCGAAGCGCCATGGGACGCGCCTGAGGCGACCCGGCCTGCTGCTGAGACGGCGCGCCGATGCCAACCGCTTCAATATAACCTGCCGACCAGTTGACCGCCCCCTGCCCGACCTTTTCCACCCAATCAGACATACTGACTGAATCCTGACAAAATCCCTGCCCGGCCGTAAAAATAAACAGTCCCGCAAGTGCGATCATGAATGCAAGTCTCGACTTCATATTTTCCTCCTTCTGGTTTACGTCCATTAATCGTTAAATTTTGAAAACCTGCGTGAAAATAACAAAATATCATTCCCGTTGCAACAGGAATTAAGAGATAAACCCTGACGCACCTGAGCGGATAAAAGGTGGACGTTTCGGAATTTATTTGCATCGATCACAAAATCACGATAAGTTTACAGCCATTTCGGCAGACACCTCAAGAGGGTTAAATGGTTTCAAACAAACTCAATCTCATCTACCGATGGCTTCGCGGCTTTTTCCTGGAAAACATCACCCGGTGGCTGGTGTTCGGCCTGCTGGTGGGCCTTGCGTCGGGACTTGCCGCTTCGGCCTTTTACTACCTGCTGCAAACCGGCCGACACCTCTTGTTTCATCTGCTGGCGGGCTACGCCATGCCCGATGCGGCAGGCGATCACCTCTTCGACGCAGCGCTATCCGCCACCTTCCGTCCCTGGCTGTTTTTTCTTCTTCCAACCATAGGCGGCCTGATCTGCGGCTGGATCACCTACCGGTTCGCGCCGCAAACCCAGGGACAGGGTACGGATCTGATGATTGACACCTTTCATAATTATAAGGGCAACATGCCTTCGCGCGTGACGTTTATTCAGGGGCTGACCTCCCTGGTCATCCTGTCCACCGGCGGCAGCGCCGGACGGCAGGGCCCCATCGCGCACCTGGGCGCGGGCATCGGTTCCGCCATTGGACGCCTGTTAAAGCTCAGCGACCGGGAGAGGCGCATCCTGCTTTTAGCCGGCTGCGGCGGCGGGCTTTCGGCCATCTTTCGCGCGCCTCTGGGCGGCGCGCTTACCGCCATTGAAATCCTTTACAAGGAAGATATGGAAACCGAAGCGCTCATCCCCACTGTGGTCAGTTCGATCACCGCCTATATCGTTTTTACCTACTTCTTCGGAAACACACCGATATTCTATTTTCCGGCCTATACATTCTCCGACCCGCGCGAATTGTTCTTTTATGTGCTTTTGGGCCTTTTGTGCGTTCCCGCCGGCATCCTGTTTATTCGCATGTTTCACGCGGTCCGCGATCGGATTTTCGTACCCCTGAAGATCCCACGCTACCTCAAACCCGCCCTGGGCGGCCTCGCGGTGGGCTTCATCGGCCTGATTTATCCGCAAGTCTATGGCGACGGATGGGGCTGGATTCAAATGGCTATTTTGGGAAAACTCGGCATGGGTGTGATGATCGGCCTGATTCTGGCCAAGATGATTGCCACCAGTTTTACCATTTCATCCGGCGGGACAGGCGGCGTCTTCGGCCCCACACTCTTTATTGGCGGCATGATCGGCGGCGCGGTGGGCCTGGCCGCCTCCATGCTGTTTCCGGAAATCGTCGAGCACCCCGGCGCTTACGTCGTTGTCGGTATGGGCGCGTTTTTTGCGGGCGTGGCCAATGCGCCCATCGGCACACTGCTGATGTGCTCGGAAATGACGCAAGGCTACGGACTGATTGCGCCTTTGATGCTGGTCTCCATCATTGCCATCCTTTTCACCCGGAAGCACTCCATTTATCGAAAGCAGGTGATCAGCAAGTGGCACTCCCCCGCACACACGGCGGATTTCACCGTGAACCTCTTTGCAGAAACCCGTGTGCGGGATTTCTACAAACCGCAAAACGTCACGCCGATTCGGGAAACCACCTCCTACGGGCAGCTCAAAAAAATCTTTGCCGCCTCGAACGTGGAGTGCTACCCTGTCTATAATGATGACCATCTCCTCATCGGCGCCGTCAACTGGGATCACGCCCGGTCGATTGTTTTTGAGGAAGGCCTCGAAGATCTGGTGATTGCCCAGGATCTGATGACTCCTGCGCGCACCATCACGCCCGAAGACCATTTTTATGACGCGCTGATGAAATTCATGGACACGGGCGTGGAGGAACTGCTGGTGGTCAGTCCCGATGATCCGAACCTTGTTTTGGGCATATTGCGGCACGATGACCTGATCGCCGCCTACCAGAGTGAATTCAGCAGACGCAAAAACACGTAAGCGATGACCGCCCGGCTTGACGGCTTGACAGTCAACCCGGCGGCGCTTATACTACCTTCATATTTAACCCCGTCAACACTTCCCCACAGGAGGAATTATGCCAAATGAGGCCTTAACCGCTTTATTCCAGGATCAAAAAGCATTTTTCCGTTCAGGAAAAACGCGCGACATCGCCTTTCGCATTGACGCCTTAAAAAAACTTCAAGAGATGATCCACGCGCATGAAAAAGACATCCAGATCGCCGTGTATGCCGATTTGCACAAAGACGCCCTCGACGTTTACGCCACGGAAATTTCCGTCGTCTATAAAGAGATCAAGCTCGCCATTGCCCACGTACGCGACTGGGCGGCGCGCCGCAGGGTGCCAACCCCCTATTTCATGATGCCGTCGAAAAGCTATATCTACAAAGAACCCTATGGCGTGGCGCTCATCATCGCGCCCTGGAACTATCCGTTTCAGCTACTGATAGCGCCGCTGGTCGGCGCGATCGCCGCAGGCAACACCGTCATTTTGAAACCCTCGGAAGTCTCCTCCCATACGGCGGCGCTGGTGGATCAACTCATCCGCGCCACCTTTCCCAAAGAGTACATTCGCGTCGTTTTGGGCGGCGTCGAAGAAACGCAGACGCTTCTGGATTTGCCGCCGGATTATATTTTCTTTACCGGCTCCGTGCCGGTGGGAAAAGCCGTGATGGCCGCCGCTGCCAAGCATCTCACGCCGCTCACGCTGGAGCTTGGCGGCAAAAGCCCCGCCATCATCGATGAAAGCGCTGACTTGAAAACGGCCGCCTCCCGCATAGCGTGGGGAAAATTTTTAAACGCCGGCCAGACCTGCATCGCGCCGGATTATCTGCTGGTGCACGAATCCGTCAAGGACGCCTTCATCGATGAGTTGATCAAAACGATTGTAAAATTCTACGGCGAAGACGCTTCAACGCATCCCCGCTATTGCCGCATTATCAGCGACCGGCATTTTCAACGCCTGACCACGCTCATCGATGAGAAAAAAATCGTCTATGGCGGCAGGATTAACGCGGGTGAGCGCTACATCGAGCCCACGCTCCTCAATCCCGTCCACTGGGAGGATCCGGTCATGCGCGATGAAATTTTCGGCCCCATTCTGCCGATTCTAACCTATACCGATCTGGATGACGCGATCGGCAAAATCAACGCGCGCCCCAAGCCGCTGGCGCTGTATGCCTTTGTCAACAACAAAGCCATCCGGCGAAAGATTCTTCGTGAAATTTCCTTCGGCGGCGGCGCGGTAAACAACACGATCATGCATATCGTCTCGACCGAGCTCCCCTTCGGCGGCGTGGGTTCCAGCGGTCTGGGCTGCTATCACGGGCAGTACAGCTTCGAGGCGTTTTCGCACACCAAAAGCGTTTTGCGAAGCTACAACCTGGCCGATCCGGTGGATGCAGCAGCCCCGCACCGGGGCGGCCTCTTGAAATTCATTTTGAAGATCATCAAATAACCCATTTTCTGGAAAGGAAATATTATGAACAAACGGGTATCTCTAATGGCGCTTTGCGCGCTTCTGGTTTTAAGCGCCTGCTCACTTCCCAAAGTCAGTATCTTTGATTCGAAGGCCAGGCCGCTTTCGGAATATTCACTGGAAGGCACCGGCAAGGATAAAATTCTCCTTTTGTCCGTAAACGGCATGATCTCGAGTTCGCCCCAAAAGGGACTCTTGGGCTCACAGCCCAGCGTCGTCGAGCAGACCGTCGTCGCACTCAACAAAGCCGCGGCGGATAAAGACATTAAGGCGCTTCTTTTAAAAGTCAATTCCACCGGAGGCACGATTACGGCAAGCGACATTCTCTATAACGAGCTTCTGGCCTATAAGAAAAAGACCGGCAACAAAATTGGCGTGATCATGATGGACGTGGCCGCCTCCGGCGCCTATTACATCTCGCTTCCCGCAGAGATGATCATGGCGCATCCCACAACCATCACCGGCTCGGTCGGCGTCATCATGATTCGCCCCAAGGTCAGCGGGCTTTTAGACAAGGTCGGCGCCGGCGTGGAAATCACGAAATTCGGCAACCTCAAAGACATGGGCACACCCTATCGTCCGACGACGGATGAAGAACGGGCGCTCATCCAGAACACTGTCGATCAACTGGGAAAGCGATTCATCGGACTGGTCACCACACACCGCAAACTCGATGCGGCGGCGCTTACTCAGGTATCCACCGCCCGCATCTTTCTGGCCGATGAGGCGCTGAAGCTAAAACTCATCGACAAAATCGGCTACATTCCCGATGCGATTTCTGCCGTGCGTGAACTGGCCGGCCTTCCCGCAGATGCGCGGGTGATTGTTTACCGGCGCAAGGACATGCCGGAAGAAAATTATTACCGGGCCGCGCAGGCGTCGGCCGAGACGGTTAACGTGTCGCTGATCAACATTACGCTTCCCGACATTTTCACCACCGGCGCGGGATTTTACTATCTGTGGCCCGACGCTCTGAATTTTGAATAACGATGAAGAAACGGCTTTGAAGTTATGGCAATGATCGAAACACGCGCGCTGGCGAAAACCTTCGGCAAAATTCAGGCCGTGCGCGGCGTGGATCTGGATATTGAAGAAGGAGAAATCTTCGGGCTTTTGGGCCCCAACGGCGCGGGCAAAACGACCACGCTCGGCATGCTGTGCACGATTGTCCGCCCCACCTCCGGGACAGGCCGCATCGCAGGCTTTGACATTGCCCGTAACCCCGGACAGGTGAGGCGCAAGGTCGGCATCGTGTTTCAGGACCCGACACTTGACACGATTCTCACCGGGCGCGAAAATCTCGAACTTTCCGGGCGCCTCTACGGAATTCCCGCCACCGAGCGTGCCTCCCGCATCGACGAGATGCTCAAACTGGTCGATCTTTCGGAGCGGGCCTCGGATCTCACCAAAACCTATTCCGGCGGCATGCGCCGTCGTCTGGAACTGGCGCGGGGCCTTCTGCACCGGCCCGCCGTCTTGTTTCTGGATGAGCCGACGCTGGGGCTCGACCCGCAAACACGCGGGCGCACCTGGGACTATATCCGCAAAATGGCCCAAAAGGAAAACACCACCGTGGTGCTCACCACGCATTACATGGAAGAAGCCGAGGCCATGTGCGACCGCATCGGCATTATCGACGAAGGCCGCATCATTTCGCTCGACACGCCCGCCAACATGATTGATGCGCTGGGCGGCGACATTGTGAACATTCGCGCGCCTTTAATCCCCTTTGAAACGCTTGGCGCGCTGCCTTATGTTTCGTCCGTCAAAGGCGCGGGACAAAGCGTTGAAATCACCATGAAGTCCGCCCACCTGCATCTGGCCGAACTCCTTTTGCTCATCCCGAACGCAGCCAGCGTGGAGATGCGAAAGCCCACGCTAAGCGATGTGTTTATCGCACTGACCGGCCGCGACATCCGCGAGGAGGCGGCCCCGGACAGTGGAAGCTGGGTGGAAACGATGGCCCGCTTTAAGCAGAAAGGAAAGTAACCGCATGCGCGCCGCCGATTTACGACAGGAATGGATGGGGATGACCGCCGTTTGGTGGCGGGAGTTCAAGGTGTTCTGGCGCGAAAAAAGCAGGATTGTCTCAAGCGTAGTTTCGCCGCTCATGTGGCTGTTTCTCTTCGGCAGCGGGATCGGCGCAAGCCTCTCGGTGGGCAACGTCCATTATCGCGACTATATCTATCCGGGCATATTGACCATGTCGGTCATCTTCGGCTCGGTGTTTTTCGGCCTGTATATTATCTGGGACCGAAAGCTCGACGTGCTCAAAGCCGTGCTGGTTGCACCCGTGAGCCGCATCAGTATTTTTTTCGGCAAAGTGCTGGGCGGCTGCACTGATGTGCTGATGCAGGTGAGCGTACTGTTTGTCTTTTCGTTTTTGTTTCCCGGCGTCAATCCCTGGGGCATTCCGCTGGCGCTTTTGTTTTTGCTGGTCACCGCGATGGCGCTGGTCTCTTTGGGGCTTGCACTGGGATCGCTCTTGGAGAGTCTGGAGGGATTTCAGGTGATTTCCGCTTTTGTAATTTTTCCGCTTTTCTTTTTATCCGGCGCGCTTTTTCCCATTGATGAGCGGCTGCCGGCCTGGCTGCAAAAACTCGTGGTGATCAATCCGTTAAGCTACACGGTGGACGGCGTGCGCGGCGCACTGATCGGTGTGCACACGCATCCGCTCAGTCTTGACCTGGGCATCATCAGTCTTTTCGCCCTGGCCATGATCGCCCTGGGAAGCGTGCTGTTTAGCCGGATGAAATAGACAAGACACGAAAGGGTTAATAAACGATTAAGCCGCCTTTTTTGATGCTTTGCGCGACACGCAGTTATCCCCACGTGTGTGTGGAACATACCTGTTAAGAGAAATTGAGAGCATGATTGAGCCTCTGTTATGACCATGTTCGGTCACGTTTATTTACGCGACAACCCCATTCCCCTCCCAGAAGATGAAGAATGATTCATGAATATTAACTTATATTTCTAGACCTGACCCCATTTTTTCATTTTTTTCGCTCCACTCTCTTAGGCCTTCAGATGCCTTTCCAGAATGCGGAATCCATTTTCAACGTAATATTGTCGCACGTGTGCGTCGAGTAACGACCCCAACTTTACAGAGAAATCTTTCTTGCCCAGCTTTTCCAAGCCGTCAAGAAGTTTGACCAGGATTTCGTTTGGCGCGGCAAGAGCGATACCTCTTTTCAGTAAAAACTCAATATCGTAGGCGTCGCGAATTTCCCGGCGGCTGAGAAAGGCTTCAATTTTGGACTTCATCATCTCTTCCAACGCCACCGTTTTCAGCAATACCTGAACATTAGAATTCGGGCTGTAAGCGATGCCGGATTCAGTCTTGATCATCTTTTTTTCTTTGCGGATCTCAATCTTCAACACCCTCGGATACTGCGGAGACTTCAATTCGAACAGAATCGTAAAATGCTTGTTGGCGGAATCGGAGATCTTATAGAATTGCTGCAAATACGCTTCCATCTTGCTGTGCAGCTTTGCCCAGTCGATATTTTTTGTCACCCAAAAATCCAAATCCACCGAATAGCGATCCAGCCCATGACATAAACGCAGCATCGTGCCGCCACCGAAGATCAGGTTGGCAAGAAACCGTCCGCTGTTGAGCCTGTCGAGAACGTCCAACTCAAATTGCTCATGAAGCATTAAATCCCGCATAACCTTTTCACCGTGTCTTGAGTTTTTTGAGGATAATTTTTTAACAGGCGCTTCAGGTTTTTTAAGTCCAGCTTGCGCATATCCAGAGAATCAAGGTCAAACCTGTATTTGCCGAATGAAAAAAGATAGGCCGCATCCAGAAAGGCTTTTTCTTTTGTCGCTATGAAGAGGCCATCCTTTTTGACGAACTCGCCGTAGTATTGGGGCTGCAACTTGACGTAATTGAAAACAGCTTCCCGCACCGAGTAAGAGATCGAACGTTTTAGACAGACGCTTTCCTGGAAATTATTTTGCGCCTGCGTTGTGACTTCGTAATAGGACAACGCCGTCATCAGGGAAATATAGGACGGAACCTGCAATACATTGGCAATTTTAAATAAATCCAGACGCGTCAGAGATTCCCAGCACCAGATCGTTGTGTAAATATTTTTTTTAACCCGGACCAGCACCCCCTGACGGGCATAACGGCTGCACAAGACACGGGCGGATGCGGGCTGAAGGTTGAAATGCTGCGCCACATCATCAAGCGTAAAATAAAGCTTTTTGCTTAATTCCTGCAAAAGGGTGATATTTTTACTAAGCATAATTAATACTCGTTTTTGTTAATTATATGTACTTAGT
>CAZSQS010000070.1:0-18858 GCA_964608995.1 uncultured Smithella sp.
GACTAAAAATACTTGCGCATCATGGACATGATATGGAGAACAAATTTACCGTGGGACAGATCGGGCAAGGTATTGACAACCTGCCTTCATCGTGCGATAAAATACAACGTGATCACGAACAACGTCCGAACCTGGCATCCATTGACTTCAAACCGGGATTAAAGAAAAAGGCTTTTAACCTTAAGCAATACATCCATCATTTGTCCCGTTTGCCTGAGGAACTCGCAGAGAAACATCCGCCCCGGTGAGCGTTTCGTTAACAACCTAAAAACACGGAAAGGAGAAAGTCAATGGAACAGGTCATGCCGAAACTTCAGGAATGGATCGCCATGTATGGGTTGAAGGTGATTGCGGCAATCGTCATATTGTTGATTGGTTATATTGCCGCTAAAGGCATTCGGGGCATCATCCGCCGGATGATGCATCGGTCGCGAATTGACGAAACGCTGGTGTCGTTTGTATCCAGCGTATGCTACGTGGCACTTTTGGCGTTTGTCGTCATTGCCGCGCTCGGGCAGCTTGGCGTACAAACGGCGTCGTTTGTGGTTGTTCTCGGCTCCGCCGGTTTGGCGATTGGCCTGGCATTGCAGGGATCGCTGGCCAATTTTGCCGCCGGCGTACTGATGATTATCTTTCGGCCGTTCAAGGTGGGCGACTACATCGAGGGTGGCGGTGTCGCCGGAATTGTGGAAGAGATCGGCATCTTCACCACCGAGTTACTATCGCCCGACAACAAGAAGATCATTGTGCCCAACGGCAAGATCACCGGCGATAATATCGTCAACTACACGTCGAAGGAAATCCGCCGGGTGGATATCGTCGCGGGCGTCAGCTATCAAGACGACCTCGGAAAAGTCAAGACGGTCCTGATGGACCTGCTGTCTAAAGACGAACGCATCCTGCAGGACCCCGCCCCGACCATCGGCGTGCTGGAACTGGGGAAAAGCAGCGTCAACCTCGCCGTACGTCCCTGGGTCAAAACAGCAGACTACTGGGATGTCTTCTTTGCGACGCAGGAAAACATCAAGAAGCGATTTGATGCCGAGGGAATACACATTCCGTTCCCGCAACAGGATGTGCATCTTCACAAGACAGAGTAATCGGCGACATACCGCAAAATGCTCTGCAAAGGGCCAGGGGATTGTTTGCGCCTGATCATTGCTTCATAACGAGCGCGCGGAAGCTTCATGGCCTGGGTCAGCCTGCCGTCTTAGTTTGACTCGGGCCTCAGCCACCGGCGCGGAATACTCCGGTCGATGCGGGCGGTTTTTTCGACGGCTTCGTATTCTTCCTTCGTTTTGGGCCACCAGAAGTAAATCTCGGGCGTGTCCTTTTTTCCATCGGTGATCGTCTGCGTTCCCGTGGTGACCAGCAGACGTCCGCTGGGCGTGACACCGTAAACTTCCATCGGAAACTCGTCAATATACATCGGGAAGACCTGCGGAAACGCTTCGCGTATTTTATAGACATCCGTCGCCGTCCCGGCCGCAGATATGGCCCGGGCCAGAACATGGACAAAAGCGAAATTAAAGGTACTGATGGGATTGGCCGCCTTTTTGTAAGCTTGCCGATAGCGGGCGCCAACCAATCGTCCCTGTGGCGAAGGGATTCCCGCGCCCGCCGAGCCGATCAGATTGCCCAGAAGCTTCGTGCCTTTGAGAAGATGGATGATGTAATCGATCGTCGCCTGATCGATTAAAATGAATCCGCCTTTGTAGCCCATCTGACGGCACTGTTCGATCATCAAAGCCGTGGTGTCGGAGGGGCCGCCGATGAGCAGGACATCCGGCTTCGTGGCGAGCGCGGCGGTAATGGGCGCGGAAAAATCCGTTTCCGTATAATAGTTGGCCGGTTTATCCGCCGTAATCACGCCGCCGCGCTTTTCCCAGATGTTTCGGAAAACGCGCCGCCACTCTTCGCCATAGGGCCCCAGGGTGGCCAGCATGGCGCATTTCTTCCACCCCTTTTCCATTGCCCATTGCGCGCTGATTTCAACCAGCGAGGCAAATGAACCGGGTGCGGCCAGAAGCAGTTTGTTTCCCGCCTCGGTGATGCGCGGTGTGCTGGTAAAGGCGAGCACCAGAAATTCATTGCCTTTGTCCTGATTGAAGTTCATCATGGCGGCGGCGGTGTTATAGACGGGATTGAAAATGGCGATGGCGCCGTTGGCGCGAAGCCGCCGGGCGTTGTTGGCCGCCTGCGTGGGATCGGCGCGGTCATCGAGTTTTTCGAGTTTGAATGTGTGTTTTTTTCCGGCCACTCTCACGCCGCCGGCGGCGTTGATTTCGTTTACGGCCAGTTCAATGCCATTAAACGCATCATGGCCATATTCGGAGGCAAGGCCGGAAAGCGGTCCGGAATAGCCAATGACAATCTCCTGAGCAAAAACCGGCGCGCCGATCAGCAAAACCATCAGCGTCCACACCGCCGGCCACATTTTTCCAAGCAACGTCATATCGCCCTCCCCGTTTCAAGACGCCGGGCGGCTTTTCAGGCCGCCCGGCTGGAACAGACTTGCTTAACCTGTGTCACCAAACGCTGCGAAGATAAAATGGACCTCCCGCAATCAGGGAAGAATCGCCTTGAATTTGACAGGGTCCGTCGCGTACAGAACCGCTCGTTCCACCGCGTCCACCCGGTGTTCGTGTGCTTTAAGATAACCGGGATCGCTGGCCATTTGAAGAAAGGCCTTGCGCGACGGGTACTGCACCAGCATCAGCACGTCCCAATCATCTTTTCCCTGAAGCAATTCGTTGGGAATGCCAAAATAGATCACCTTTGCACCCACCGCCTCGACGAACGGGCCGGATTCCTTGATGTACTGGAAATAGGCTTCCCGGCCGCCCTCTTTTTTAAACTTCAGCAGGTTCAGCATGACAAAGGCTTCTTCACTGGAACTGGCCGCGAGTTTTTTGAACTGATCCTGATTGGATTCAATACCAGACATCGTATTTACTCCTTAAAAAATTTATTCATATGTCCGGCAACTTCCTCAGGCTTTTCTTCCTGAAGAAAGTGTGACGCCTCGACCTGCTCGACCCGGATGGAATCAAAGCAGTCTTCCAGATGCGTAACGTTGGCCGGAATGATGACCGTATCCTGATTGCCGTAAATATACAGAGACGGCATGGTGAACCGCTTACCCATTAACGTGGCCCAGTGCGGTCCGTCCAGCGGCATTGCGCGATACAGGGACGCGGCAGTGGTGGGGGTGTTTTCGATGCTGTAGCAGCGTACGTATTCGTCGAGCGCTTCTTTCGGAATAATGCCGTCCTTGCCTTTCTGTCCAAAGAAAAAACGCACCCAGACATTTTCGTTTCCCTTGATCATGACTTCCGGCAGGATCGGCTGCATCTGGAAATACTGATACCAATAGGGGAAATACTTAATGGCGATCATGGCTTTGGCCACTTCTTCCGCCCCTTTGAGGTTGGTCAGAATGGGGATATTCAGAATGACGAACTTCTTCACCCGGTTGGGAACGAGGAAGGCCAGTTCCTGGGCGACAATACCGCCCCAGTCATGACCGACCAGGAAAAAGTCTTGAACGCCCATCGTATTGAGAACTTCGACAATATCTTTAGCCAGTTCCACTTTCTGGTAGGCGTTGACGTCCAGGGTGCGCTCAGAGTCGCCCAGGCCCCTTAAATCCGGCGCAATCACGCGCCATTTCGGATCAAGAAACTGGGTAACGCCTTCCCAGCAGTATGAGCTTTCCGGCCAGCCGTGGATCATGACGACGGGGTAACCGTCTTTATTGCCCCGGTCCCGGACATTAAACGTTCCTCTTGATGTGGTGATTTTTTGCGTTTTCATAGTCATAATGGTTCTCCTTTGAAGATAGTCCCGATGAGATACAACGAGCGTTGTATTTATTAGATCGACGCCCCCCGCCTGTCAAGCTCTTTTTACCCTTCATTCTGAGCCTTAGCCATCCTTGTTTGGTGGCTGGCAAGATCGCACCCATGGACCCGCCCATTGGCCCCCCCGGCAGTATAAAAAACAAAAAGGCCTTGACAAAGACTCCACCCGAACAGTATTTGCACAATGTAGAATTTGCTCACCGACGCGCCGCATTCGCGTGAGAAAATGTCCAACATTATTCAACATAAAATGGAGAAGAACATGAACTATTTATTGCAACCGAAGAAATTTCAGTCCCTGATGTCCGACCCCGGTTCCCGCGCCATTATGGATAAAACGATTGCCTTTTTTGAAGGCATTGGCAAAACCCAGCTCACTGACGATTTTCACAAAAAAGTCTGGTATAAAAATTTTGTTGAGTTTATCGGCCACGAACAGATCTTTGCCAAACTCCTCACGCCCAGCGCCTATGGCGGCGGCGATCCGGACTGCCGCTGGGACACGGCGCGCAATGGCGAATACAGTGAGCTTCTGGCCTTTTACGGCTCCGGCTACTGGTATTGTTTTCAGGTGAGCATTTTGGGCCTGGGCCCCATTTGGATGAGCCCCAACGAAAAAGCGAAAAAGAAGGCAGCCGAATTGCTTAAAAAAGGCGCGATTTTCGCTTTTGGACTCTCCGAGCGCGAGCACGGTGCGGATATTTATGCAACGGCAACCACGCTGACCCCGGTCAAAGACGGAACCTGGGTGGCCAACGGCGAGAAATACTATATCGGCAACGGCAATGAATCGGAAATGGTTTCCACCTTCGGCAAAGTCAAAGACGGCACAGATGATTATGTGTTTTTCGTGACCAATTACCTCAACAAGGCCTACGAGCTGAAAAAAAATGTCATCTCGCACCAGCAGTACGTTTCCAACTTCGCCCTGCATGATTATCCGATCACCGAAGAAGATATTTTATCGCGCGGCTCGCACGCGTGGGATTGCTCGCTCAACACCGTCAATATCGGCAAGTTTAACATTGCGCCCTGCTCCATCGCCATGAACGAGCACAGTTTTTATGAAGCGATCACCCACGCCTCCAACCGCATCCTTTACGGCAAACCCGTCACCGACATGCCGCATGTTCGCCACAATTTCATGGAAGCGTGGCTGAGGCTTGTGGGGATGAAGCTCTATCAGCGGCGCGCGACGGACTACTTCCGCAACGCCTCGGGGACCGACCGCCGTTACATGCTGTATAATCCAACCAGTAAAATGAAAGTGACGCTGCAATCCGAAGAAGTCATGAACCTGATGTGGGATGTGATCGCCGCGCGCGGCTTTGAAAAAGACACGTATTTTTTCACGGCCACCAGCGAAGTGCGCGGCCCGTCCAAGCTCGAAGGCACGGTGCACGTCAACGTTCAGCTCATTCGCAAATTCATGAAAAGCTATTTTTTCAATCCCAAAGCTTACGAAAAGGTTCTGCCCGCATTATCCGCCAAAGACGATCTGTTTGTCTTCAACCAGGGTCCGACCAAAGGCTTGGGCAGCGTCCAGTTCCATGATTACCGGCCGGTTTTCGAAGCGTTTGCCCATCTGCCCAACGTGGCCGTCTTCATGAAACAAATTCAGCAATTTAAAGATATGCTGGAAAAAGCGGGACCGGATAAGGCTCAGGACGCGGATTCGTCCTTCTCGCTTCCTCTGGGCGAAATGTTCTCGGTCGTCGTCTATGGCCAGCTCATTTTAGAGCAGTGTGAACTGGGCGGCCTGGATCCGGACATCATCAACCAGATTTTTGATTTCATGGTGCGGGATTTCGCGCGCTTCGCGCTGCAAATCTACGGCATGCACAACACCACCGATGACCAGCGTGCCTATTGCACAAAGATCATGATGCTCAAGACCCAGGGCGATGACGCCCAGTATAACCGCGTCTGGGAAAAATACGTCGCCGTGCTCAACGGTGAATATGAGATGAATCCGTAACCTGCCGCAAAGCCACAAGGCTCAACGCAAACGAGGGGAGTAAACGCATGTTTACTCCCCTCATTTTTTTTCACTGGATTCGGCCAATGCATCAGCCCGCTAAGCCGCGCACGAAAGGCGGCAAAGTCGTTATCCTTCAGGACTAATACAGAAACTCATTGAGAAGTGTGGCCACTTCCCTGGGTTTTTCATCCATGACGAAATGTCCCGTTTCGAGTTCCTTCACGATGATGGAATTGAAGCAATCTTCAAGATTCTGGGTATTCGCCTTGATGATCACGGTGTCCTGATTACCATAAATATAGAGCCCCGGCATGGCAAATTTGCTCGTAAACGTTGCCCAGTTTTTGTAGTCATCGGCCATCGAACGATACAGGTTGGCGGCGGTGGCCGGTGTATTGTTGATCTTATAGCAGCGGACGTACTCATTGATTGCGGCGGCTGGAATCGATCCGTCTGTTGCTTTCGTGCCAAAGAAAAATTTAACCCAGAGTTCCTCATTGCCCTTGATCATGGCTTCCGGAAGATTGGGTTGCTGCTGAAAATACTGATACCAGTAAGGCTTGTACCCGACAGACGTCATGTATTCCTTCACGGCCGCCGCCCCTTTGACGTTCGTGAGGATGGGAAAATTGATGATGACCAGTTTCTTAACCCGGTTGGGGTAAAGAAAAGCGATGTGCTGCGCCACGGCGCCGCCCCAGTCGTGACCGACCAGGAAGAAATTACTTACGCCCATCGCATCGAGCATCGCGACAACATCTTTGGCCAGTTCCAGTTTCGTATAGGACGAAACGGTCGTCGTGCGGGGGCTGTCACCCAAGCCGCGCAGATCGGGAGCAATCACGCGCAGGCTGGTGTTGAGATTCTCCGCAACCCCGTCCCAGCAAAAAGAGTTCTCCGGCCAGCCATGGATCATGACCACAGGCGTTGCCGAGCTCGTTCCCGACGTCCGGTAAGCAAACGTTCCGCGTGACGTATAAATATATTTTTTCGACATAAAAGCCGCACCGGATGATGATGATGACGATGACGACGATGAAGACGAACTTGAGGATGAAGAAATCCACCACCATTGAGCCGATGCCTCATGGGCCAGAACACAGGCGGTCATCGACAGAACCGCCACCAACAACGTTATAAACATACCTCTACTTTTCGACAGCATAAAGCCTCCTTGCTTGTTTAACATTTTGTTTTTTTTCGTGCCCGGTTGCAGAATCCGTAAAATTTGACGGATGATATAAAAGCTGAATGCATTCACCTCCTTTGACTTATTATTTACAACGAGCGTTGGTTGTATATTCGCAGGCGTTTCATTTGTCAAGAGGTTATCTTTTCGGCGCCGAAAAGGCCGCCTGCCGGCGACAACTTTCCAAGTCCCTTATTTTACTGATCTCTTTTAAAAAGGACTTGACAAAACCTTCCTCTCCCATTTATGCACACAACCAACGTTCGTTGTATAAAAGGAATTGACTTCCGTACGAATAAAAAAAATATATAAGGAGATGTTTTATGATCAAAACCAGATTAACAGAATTACTCGGCATCAAGTACCCCATTATCCAGGCGGGAATGGGCCCCTTTTCCAACAATAACCTGTGTGTAGCGGCAGCCAACGCCGGTTGCCTGGGACTGCTTTCCACCAGTGGCCTCTTCAACAAAAATGACCAGCCCTGGATTTACAATGCCTTTTGCGAAACCGGCGAAGCCAATCCGGACGACGATATGGGCAAGGTTCTGGAATCGGTGTTGAAGCGCACGCATCGCCTGGTGAAAGACAAAGGTGGCGTTTTCGGCCCCAATGTCATGGTTTCCGCTGAGCTGAAAGAATACTCCAAAATCATGATCGAAACGGCCATCAAGGTTCGGGAGGAAAATCCTGAAATGAAAAAAACGCTCAAAGTCATATACACCTCCGCCGGCGATCCGATGGGCTGGGGCGATATGATCAAAAAAGCCGGGTTCGTCTGGATCCATATTATTCCGTCCGTCCGGGCCGCACAGCGCTGCAAGAAAGCGGGCGTGGATGTCATTGTGGCGTCCGGCCATGAAGGCGGATTCCATACGCACTGGGAACCGCTGCATTCCATGATCCTGTTCCCCGGTGTAGTGGAAGCGGTCTCCGATGCCAAAACCCTTGTGGTGGGCGGCGGCGGCGTCTCCGACGGCAAAACCCTGGCGGCCTCGCTGGCCATGGGCTGTGACGGCGTTCTGATGGGCACCCGATTCCTGGCCACCCAGGAAAGTGATTTCCCGGGTCTGTGGAAACAGTCGGTGGTGGAAGCCCAGGATCGCGGCACGCTGGTTGCGCGTGGTTATGTGGGTCCGGCCCGCTGGCTGAGAACACCCCGCAGTGAAGAACACGCGATCAACACCCTGAAAAAGTCTCCCGGCGTCTTCCTCGGCACGCCGGACAGCTATATGACCATGGAGGATAACTCCCTCATTGAATTCGAAAACGAATCCATCAAGGCCGTTTACGAAAACGACAAGTCCAAAGCCATGATGGCTGCCGGTGAATGCGCTCAGCGTATCAACGACATGCCCAAGGTAGAAGACATGGTCAAGGCCGTCGCGAAAGAGGCGGAAGATATTATTACAGGCATGGCCAAAAAGCTGATTGTCTAATCACTGCATGCACGATAACGCGGCACGGCAAGGTCACGGCGCTCCAACGCAGAGGCGCCTGCCAAAGGCCGCGTTGGTTTAACATGCACCTTCATCAAACTGCGGCGCGGGGACGTCTAATCGACCCCGCGCTGTTTTTTTGCCCCTGTGCAGCAGTCCCAACAATTTCCCTATTCCACGCCCAGTTTTTCAATACGGTAGCGCAGGGAATCAAAGGTGACGCCCAAGAGCTCGGCGGCTTTGGTTTTCGAGCCCTTGGTTTTTTGCAGCGCCTGCTCAATGATGTGCCGCTCGTAGCGTTCAAGCGCGACATTCAGATTCAAACCGCCGTCCGGAATAACAACATTGAGGTCCGAATCGGGACGATCTTCCGTTTCGGACAGCACCAGACTCTCCGGCAAGATGATGTTGGACGTCTCCATCGCAACACCGCGCTCGATGATGTTTTCGAGCTCGCGGATGTTGCCGGGAAAGGGATATTTCATCAAAAGCTCCATGGCGTAAGAAGAGATCATGCGCACTTCCTTGCCAAACTCACGCGCGTATTTTTCAATGAAATGCCTCGTCAGAAGCGGAATGTCTTCCTTGCGCTCGCGAAGCGGCGGCATGTGGATGGGAATGACATTGAGTCGAAAATACAGGTCTTCGCGAAACTCGTTTTTTTTCACGCGCTCTTTGAGGTTGCGATTGGTCGCGGAAATAATGCGCACATCCACCTTGATGTCCTCGGCGCCGCCGATGCGCCGGAAGGTCTTTTCCTGAACGACTCTCAAAAGCTTAACCTGCAAAACGGGCGGGAGTTCGCCGATTTCGTCGAGGAAGACCGTTCCGCCGCGCGCCAGTTCGAAAAGCCCCGCCCGGTCGGCGTAGGCGCCGGTAAACGAGCCTTTCATGTAGCCGAAGAGTTCACTCTCGAGCAGGTTTTCCGGAATGCCGCCGCTGTTGATGGCCATAAACGGCATTTTAGCGCGAGACGAGTTGGCGTGAATGGCGCGCGCCACGAGTTCCTTGCCGGTTCCGCTTTCGCCCAGAATCAGGATGTTGGCCGGTGTATCGGCCACCTTACGGATGGTTTTGAATATTTTGGCCATCTCCCGGCTGGCGCCGATCATTTCGAAGAAATGGCTCTCAGGCGCGTCGCTTTGCCCGGCCGCGTTTTCACTCACCAGACCGTTTTTCAAAAGCGCCTGCCGTACAATCTGTTTGAGCTCTTCAATGCTGCCGCCCTTTTCGACGTAGTCGTAGGCGCCTTCCTTCATGGCGTTGACGGCCGTATCGCCGGACGCAAAAGCGGTAATTAGAATCACGATGGTTTCGGGGCGATCGTCTTTGATCGTTTTGAGAAACTCAATGCCGTCCATCTTGGGCATTTTCAAGTCGGTAATCACCAGGTCATAGGCCGTCTTGCGGCATAAACTGATGGCCTTGGCCGGCTGATCGGCCGTGGTCACATCGTAGCCCTCCTTGGTCAGCATGATTTCCATGAATTCCCTCATGCCCGAATCATCATCGACGACAAGAATTTTCGCCATCTGCGCCCGCTCCTTTATAAAATCATTCCACCGGCAGCCAGAGCGTTGCCCGGGTGCCCTGCCCAACCTTGCTTTCAAGGGATATTTTTCCGCCGTACCCGTCAACCAGCCGATTGACAATGGCCAGCCCCATGCCCGTGCCTCTGTCTTTATTCGTAAAAAAAGGTTCAAAGACTTTGTTCATATCCTTTTCATCTATGCCGCATCCGGTATCCGATATCTGGATTTCGGCATACGCCCTTTTCTCATCGCCGCTCACGGCTTTAACCGCAAGCGTCAGGCGGCCCCCTTCTTCCATGGACTGCACGGCATTGAGAATCAGGTTTTGAATGATCTGCCGGATCGACTCCTCGTTGGCCACCACATCCATGCGGGCATCATAGACTTTGACCGTTTCGATATCCGGAGGCCACTGGCCGGTCAGCTTGATCTGTTCAAGGATATCATCCATCACCGCGTTGATCTGAACGGTTTCGCGCTTTTCAGGCAGAGGACGGGCCAAAAGCAAAAAGTCGCGCACGAAGTGCTCGAGCTGCTCCTTGCCGCGCAGGATGATCTGCATGAGGCGCCTGTCCGTCTCTTCGAGATTCGCCGTCTGCCCCAGAAGCTCAATGGAGCCGGTGATGGAGGCCAGCGGATTTCTCATTTCATGGGCAAGCCCCGCGGACATCTCGCCGATCAACGCCAGCTTTTTGCTCTTTTCAAGCTTGTCTTCCATCTGTTTGATTTCCGTCAAATCCTGGAAGATGAGAATATAGCCGATGTGTTTGCCGCGCCGGTCTTTGAGGCTCGAGAGCGAACAGCCCAGATGCACCATACGGCGATCCCCATTGGAAATATCCACCTCGCTTCGGCTGCGCACGCGCGCCTGATCGGTCAGGTTGAGCATGCCCGACAAATCCGGAAACACCTCGGAAATCAGGCGGTTCTCCACGGACTTGAGGGAATACCCCGTAATCGTTTGCGCGGCGCGGTTGAAGGTTTTGATGCGTCCCTGCAGCGTCGTGGTCATAACGCCCGTGTCCACCGATTCGACGATGCTGCGAAACAGCATATCGAGCTGATCAAACGCGGATTCACGCTCTTCCAGCAGCGAGCGTGTTTTCTTTTCCTGCTCGACGACAATGCTTGCCAGAAAAGCCAAAACGTAAAAAGACAAAACATGCACAATGATGCGCACGACGAGATCACCCGTAACGACCGACCAGTCGCGGCCCGTGCCGTAAGAGGTGGGAATAATCCGGAGGTACTCCAGATTAATGATCAGGCCGTAGGCCAGAGCCGAAAAGGTGGCTACCACCAGCGCGCCGCGCCGTCCCAGAAAGATGGCCGAATAAATAATGACCAGAGAATACAACAGTGAATAGTTGCTGCCGATGCTGCCGGTGACATAAACCAGAAAAGTAATAAGGCCAATATCGATCAAGAGCTGAATATAAACATTGAATCGAAAGTACTTTTCTTTTCTCAAAAGCAGTGTATAAAAGAGCGACAACACAAACACCCCGATGATAAACGCGTAGATGCCATGCAGCAGAACTGGTGAAACGGAAGCCGCGGGTGAGACAGACCCCATAAAAAAGATGACAAGAAAAAAGACAAAAAGGATGACCAACCGGCTGACAATGAGCAGTTTGAGCCTCTGCCAGTTTCGGTGTTCGATCTCTTCGTTAACAAACATTGCGCCTGCCTGCGGTTTTTTCGGGTTGCCCGGTTTTTGTGCGGAGATTCTATAATATTTGTTTTCTTTTCGCCATGCCTTTGAAACAGGCGTTGCATATTTTTTGAAATGGCTTTTCGATGCAAAGACCGCTTGGATATCTTTTACTGGCGCTGATCATTGGCCTTTACGCAGGCGACGCGCTCGGCCTGCCCCGTCTGTCTATGGCAGCGGCACTGCCTTTGATCCTTTGCGCCTGTCTGATCTGCGCTGTGAAGCACTGGAGGCCGGGCGCGTTGATGTGTGTTCTGGCGCTGATGTTTGTCGCAGGCGCGCTCAACATCACCCGGTATCAGGATCAGAGTGCAGACCTTCGGCACATTGCGCATCTGGCCGGCAAAGGCAGGCTCACGCTTGAAGGCACGGTCATGGACGCCAAACCCATCGCACAGGATCGTCAGGCGCTGATCGTGCGTTGTGTGCGCACCTTAAACGCCTCAACCCACACCCCCGTCCGCGGCGACATTCGCCTGGTGATTCCGGCGGCCATGAGCATCGGCTATGGCGACTTCATCCGGTTTTCATCCACCGTTAAGGAAGTGTCCGGTTTTTCCAACCCGGGGGGATTCGATTATCCACGCTACCTTTACCGGCAGGGCATCCGGGTGACCGGCTACGTGGACACTGAGGCGGATATGCTGCTCATCCGCCACCATCAGGCCAATCGTTTCAAGCAGCGCCTGGAAGATTACCGGCTGCATTTTCAACGCCTCATCGACGCGCAGGCGGAGGCGCCGCAAAACGAAATTTTAAAGGCGATGACGCTGGGCCAAAAAACGATCCCTGCTGACCTGGCCGATCAGTTTGCCGCCACCGGCACCTCTCATCTTTTGGCCATTTCCGGCCTGCATGTGGGCATTGTCGCGGCGGCGGGTTATTTTGTCATCCTCCTGTTGCTCAAGTCTTCCGAATATCTGATGCTCCGATTGAATATCTTGAAAATCGCGGCGGCCGGAGCGCTGATTCCCGTTGTGCTTTACGCGCTCATGGCCGGCATGGGAACGCCCGTGATGCGCGCCGCCTTTATGGCGCTGGCCTTTCTTCTGGCGCTGGCCATCGGACGCCCCCGGGACCTTTTTAATATTCTTTTCGGCGCAGCGCTGATCATTCTCACCCTGGCCCCCGAGGCGCTCTTTGACCTATCCTTTCAGTTGTCCTTTGCCGCGGTAGCGGCGTTGATTTCCATCATGCCACGATTTTATCCTTTTCCCCTGCCCTTTCCGGAACGATGGCCAAAATGGTTAAGCGCCCCGCTTAGCCGTATTTATCTGATGCTGCTGGTCACCGCCGCCGCAACGGCAGGCACGCTCCCCATCATCGCTTTCACCTTCAACCGCATCTCCGCCGTCACACTTTTGGCCAATCTGGTGTGCGTTCCGCTTTTGGGCTTTCTGACCCTGATCCCGGCGCTGGCCGCGCTGGCCATCGCGCCGCTTTCATCTTTTCTGGCTTCCGGGCTGATTCAGATAGCCTCTTTTTTTGCAGGCATCACGCTGAAGATCATCGGGTATCTTGCCTCGCTTCCCTGGGCATCGTTTCCGTTTATCAAACCCAACCTTCTGGAAATGATCCTGTTTTATCTTCTGCTGTTTTTGGTCGTTGAGCTTTTGACCCCCGCCGCCCGAAAAAACGAAGAAGGCTTTGCGGCACGACATCCGCTGGTAATGAAAGCCTCTCTGGCCGCCGTGCTTTTGATTCTGACGGCCAACGGCGCGTATCTTTACGCGCGGGATTATTTTTCCAAAGAGGTGAAGCTCACGGCCATTGATGTGGGCCAGGGGGCCTCGACGCTCATCGAATTTCCACAAGGCGTCCGAATGCTCGTTGACGGAGGCGGATTTTATGACAGCCGTTTCGACATCGGCAAAAACGTCCTTGCGCCGTTTCTGCATGCCAGACGCATCCGCACCATTGACATTGTCGTTTTAACGCACCCGCACCCCGATCATTTGCAGGGCCTGATTTACATCCTCAACCACTTCAACGTGCGCGAAGTCTGGACGACCGGGGCAAAAGCGGATGACGATCTGTATCGTCTGTGGGAAAAAACGCTGCGCGACCAACGGGTCAAAGTCATTGAGGTGAATGCCCGGACCGCGCCCCGACAATTCTCCGGTGCAACAGTTACCTTTTACTGGCCCGACGGGCTCCAACCCGTCACGGCCTATGACGACCTCAATGACACCTCGCTCGTTTTTCAAATCACCTTCGGACAAACGCGCTTTCTTCTGACCGGCGATATTACCTCCACCGTCGAATCGCAATTGATCGCATCAGGCGTCCCACTGGCCAGCGATGTGTTGTTCGTGCCGCATCACGGCTCGCACCATTCCAGCACAGAAACCTTTCTCGATGCCGTCTTGCCGCAATATGCCCTCGTCAGCGCGGGCAAAAACAATCTTTTCCGCCACCCCCACCCGAAGGTGCTGGAGCGCTACAGCGCGCGCGGCATTCCCCTTTTCCGCACGGATCAGCAAGGGGCGATTATGATCTCAACAGACGGAAATGAAATTCAAATTCGGCCTTTCAGGGACCCTTCCCCCTGATCCTCATGCGTTTTCTTGCGGAATCAGACCAAGCGGAAATCTGGTGAGAAAAGACATATTTCCGTTTATCACCATCCCTGTCTTGTGATATGTTGACGGGCAAGACTGCTGAAAGGGACGAACGTATCGCACATGGAATCACTCAAGCTCGACGGAAAATTCATTGAAAAGAAAATTGAAAGCACACCGGAATACATGAGAAAACTCTTCATCATGCCCGACTCGTCGGACAGGCTTGTGGAGTTTGGCGTTCATCTGCTGGATTTAATACACGATTTTTTCAAAGAAAAGGGCGGCATTCATTCTTCGATCTCCATGGAAGACCTTGCGGAAATTTTCAACACCATCGAAATGCCCCAAAACCCCCACCTGATCAAAGATGTCATTGACGAAATCAAGCAAAACGTCATTAATCATTCCGTAAAAGTGGCCAATCCTTTTTATATCGGCCACATGACCAGCGCGGTTCCCTATTTCATGATCCTTTTGGAAATGATCGTGGTGAGCCTCAACCAGAATCAGGTGAAAATTGAAAGCGCCAAAGCCTCATCCTTTGTGGAGCGGGAATTTTTATGCTGGATCCACCAGCTTATTTACAACAACACGCCGGATTTCTATAAAAAGCAGATTCAAAACCCGAAAATTGCAATGGGCAATATCACGTCAGACGGCACGGTCGCGAACATCACCGCATTAGCGCTGGCCATGGCCAAGGCGTTTCCGCCTGACAGCCGGGGTTTTCGGGGGATCCGGACCGAGGGCCTCGGAAAGGCGCTGGAGCATTACGGCTATCGCCAGGCCGTCATCCTTGTCTCCCGGCGCGGGCATTACTCCATCAGCAAAGCCGGCTGCATCCTCGGCATCGGTGACGAGGGCGTTGTGCGCGTTCCCGTTTTGCCCTGCATCAACAAAATCGATGTTCATAAACTGCGATCGATCGTGCGAAAAATTCAAAAGGATGACCAGCGCATCGGGAAACCGACCCGGTTTGTCGCCGTCGTCGGCATCGCCGGAACGACGGAAACCGGAAACATCGACGATCTGGAGGCCCTGGCCCAAGTCGCTCAAGAAATCGGCGCCCACTTCCACGTGGATGCCGCCTGGGGCGGCGGAGCGCTTTTGATGGACGGCGCGCGGGAGATGATGCGGGGCATCGAAAAGGCCGACTCCGTCATCATCGACGGCCACAAACTCCTTTATGCGCCCAACAGCATGGGCATCTGCGTCTTTAAAAATGTGGAAGATTCCAAATATCTCTACCACACCTCCAACTACATCATCCGCAAGGGCTCCGTCGATCAGGGGCGATTCACCATTGAAGGCTCGCGCCCGTTTGCGTGCCTCAAACCCTGGGCGTCCATCAAAATATTCGGCAAAACCGGCTACAAGCACCTTTTTGATCATGCGCGCAATCTGCAAAATACCTTCGTCAAACTGCTGTTGCGCGATCCGCTTTTCGAGCTCATGAACACACCGGAACTCTTTATCATCATCTACCGCTTCATCCCCGAGGAACTCCGGTCCATCCTTGAGTCGCTGATGAAAAACCCGCAAAAAAATGCCGGGCGCATCACCGAGCTCAATACGCTGATTAACGAACTCAACATTGAACTGCACAAGACCATTCGCGACCACGACATGTCCTTCGTGTCGCGCACGCAGATTGAGTCCACCCGATACGCGCCGCGAAAAATCGTCGTGCTTAGGGCCGTGACCATCAACCCCAACACCGAAACACAAATGCTCAAGCAGATTCTTAACGAACACCGGCGCATGGGCGTGAAGCTCTGGCAAAAAATGAAAAAGAACTGTCTGGACAAAGCCGAGCGTCTGAAAACGGCATGAAGGGCGGCGTCAGATGGGCTTTCCCGGCGGCATGATGTGCACCGGGAAATCTTTACGTCGATAAACGGGAGGGGGCTGTGCCTTATGAATGAAAATATGATTTGTTTCACCCTGGGCCTGTCTGGCGAAGATATTCAAAAAGGCCAGGCGGCCTATGACGCCCTTGATCAGGACAAACCTGAGCTGACCATCGTCGCTCTCACAGACGCCATGCTCTTTGCGCCGGTTGGCGACACCCTTGACCGCCTTGAGGCAAATCCGGATACCACCAGAGTTCATCCAACAGACCACTCCGGCAGAAGTCAACTCAGCAACCCGCATCCCTATCGGGTCGTCATGGTGAATACGCCGGAGCGCGAACAGGTCCTGCGCGTCATGCGCAGTTTCAAAGCAGTTTTACCCGACCCCCGGAATCTGATTTTTGCCGTCATTACCGACACGGCCCGAACGTGGACATTCAGCGACTATATCGGCCATCTGGCCGAAGAACACCAATCCTTTCAAAAATAGTCCACCTAAAAAGCCCGCAGCCAGGGATACGCATCCTTTGCGATTTTTTCTTTTCCTGAAAAGATGCGACAGTCCTCATTTCTAAAATGCGATATGCGAGGAAACTTTCATGACCGCTTTTTTGACAAGCATTGGCGTGCCGAACGGATGCAGGCGCGGCCGGTGGGCATCCTCCGGCGTAAAGAGCGCAAATATTCCGGGAGTCATGATCAGCCCCGCAGAAGGCGCCGGCGGCCGGGCATAAACGATTTCGTCTTCCAGATCATCGTAGGGTTTGACAGGGGTCAGCAGCGATGCCGGAGACCAGTCGATGCGCTCGCTTTGGCTGAGGGAAAGGTGAATATCGAGATACTTCCTGTGCGATTCCGGATAAGATTGATCGTCCAGCACATCGAGGGTGTCATAACTGAAAACTTTCAGAATAATATCATTGCCGGACACATGTCTTTCGCCCTCCGGGGTTTTTTCATGAAGGGCGCAAAGTTCATCAAATATCGTTTTCCAGACCGAATGGGAAAAGTACTTATTCCAGGAATGCAGTTGATCGACAATCATAATTTCTGAGCTCCGTTTCTTTATCCATGGATGTCCGTCCGGACTTTGCCGTTGCCGGCGATTATAGAGCGCGTTTTTCAAACCGGCAACCGCTTTTTGGCTTTCCATGAACTGCCGTGCATGCTTGAAAAATACCGGCAGGCTTATGAGGAATCGCCATGGCGGCATTATGCCGCAGTCAATTTCCTTTACAGGCAAAACCAACAATCCCGTAAAATGAATTCAGGATGAGGTGTGCCTATGCGCTTTGGCCTCATCGTCATTCCAGCGGAAGCCGGAATCCTGAAATGCACCTTCCGTGTCGAATCGCCAAGCGCGATCACGGCGGCGAAGGGGGACAAGCGTCCCTTTGTCCCTCCTTCTGAGAAACGCTGTCCCGGATCAATATTTCTTCAATGGATCAGAAATCCGGATGATGGCTTCAGGAGGGGGATCACCTGTATAGGTCACAAGTTCCACATAGGCGGAGGCGCTGATTGGCTTGCCGCCGATCGTTCCTTGAACAGCACTCAGGCCTTCCCAGTAAGGTGAGCAGGGGATTCCATAGATGCTTTGTTCATCCATCAGGGGGTTGACGGTAATATTGGCGTTTATTGCCGGGATCTTGATCGTCCACCCGAGAGTGTATCGGGAATAGCCGTCGTAATAATACCGCGTTGTATCATTGGCTTCCAAAGAAAAGGCGAAATTTCTGATAATCGTCCCTTTTGCGTCGCGATACGTTGAATAAGTCCGGCCGTCTTTAAAATCGAAAAGCATCAGCGAACCGCCGTCATTTAAGCGAATCGAAAACCAATTCCAGTTGAAATAATAGGTCGTAAATGGCCCCCATTGATGGTCCATCCAGCTTCTTCCGGTGGCATAATATACAGTGCCGTTAAGCTTGATGTTCCCGTATGTTTTTAAATTCGGGAAAGAATAGTAATAGGATATTTTTTTGTCCGGCATGACAATTTTTCCATCTACGCCGTGACTTACAGGTTTGGTCTGAGGTTGTAAATGCAGGTCCATCGTTATATTTTCCGCGCTGCCTTTTATGTTGAAGCCGGTTACGGGAGAAAAAACGCAGGATACCCCATTGGCATCGATGGCCAGCTCGCCCTCCTTCGGAATGGCGGCCGCGGGTTTAACAATGTGGCTGAAGGTGTGCTTCTGGTTGCTGATATCCGTCAACGCCAGATGCGTGACATAGGTCACGCTACCTCCGCCGGCATCCAGTAATTTAAAAACCGTAAACTCATAACCGATACGCTTTCCTTTGATGGATTGGAGATCGCCCGTGAAGTACCACCATTCGGTATTGGCATGATGCGTTCCGTGATCCGCCGTCGCCGGGAAAGAACCGCTTGATGAAGACGATGACGATGAAGATGAAGAAGTCGTCCACCACCACGCCCCCGAGCTTGACGAACTGGATGAAGATGTCGAGGAGCTCGAAGAGCTGCTTGACGTGGCGTTCCACCACTGTGCATCAGCGACTGATAGCGTAAGGCCCGTTAACCACAGGCATGCAACGAACAAAACCAAAAACTTTTGAAATGATTTTCTTTCCATAAAAATCTTCCTTTCTATAAAAAACACAGGGTATGCTGTGCTTATTACCTTCCCGCCCGCAGATGATGAATTTTAAATACGCTACTTTTGGAATAAATCAACCGACATTTTTGGTTTGCTTTTT